>JBGAMU010000020.1:0-59698 GCA_044222685.1 Burkholderiaceae bacterium | reverse complement strand
GCCTGCGAATACGACGTCGAGCGCAAGTTCCGCGAGACGCGGCTGTACCAGGTGGCGCCGATCTCGACCAACCTGATCCTGAGCTACATCGCCGAACACGTGCTCGGCCTGCCGCGGAGCTTCTGATGACGAGCACCGACCTGCACCCGAGCCGCACGCTGGCCGCCTTCGCCGCGACGCTGCAGGCGGCCGACGTTCCCGCGCCGGTGCTGCGGCGCACCGAGGATCTCTTCCTCGACTGGTTCGGCTCGGTGCTGGCCGGCAAGGGCGCGCGGCCGGTCGAGGCGATCGCGCGCTTCTGGTCGTCGCAGGGGCCAGCCAGCGGGCCGAGCGAGATCCTGATCCACCGCCGCGGCTCGAGTCCGCTGGTGGCCGCCGCGATCAACGCCGCCGCGTCGCACTTCGCCGAGCAGGACGACGTGCACAACGGCTCGGTGTTCCATCCCGCCGCGGTGGTGTTCCCGCCGGCGCTGGCGGTGGCGCAGGCGCTCGGCGCGAGCGGGCGCGACCTGCTGGTCGCCGCCGTCGCCGGCTACGAGGTCGGCATTCGGGTCGGCGAGTTCCTCGGTCGCTCGCACTACAAGGTGTTCCACACCACCGGCACCGCCGGCTCGCTGGCCGCCGCAGCGGCCACCGGCCGGCTGCTGGGCCTGAACCCCGAGGCGATGCTGCATGCCTTCGGCTCCGCCGGCACGCAGGCCGCCGGCTTGTGGGAGTTCCTGCGCGACGCGGCGGACTCCAAGCAACTGCACTGCGCGCACGCCGCCACCACCGGCCTGGCCGCGGCCTACCTGGCCGCCGACGGATTGACTGGCGCCACGCACATCCTCGAAGGTCCGCAGGGGCTGGCGGCCGGCATGTCGAGCGACGCCGACGCCGCGCGGCTGACAGCGGGCCTGGGCACGCGCTGGGCCACCGCGGAGACGTCGTTCAAGTTCCACGCCGCCTGTCGGCACACCCATCCGGCGGCCGACGCGCTGCTGCAGGTGATGCACACGCATCGCCTCGCCGAGAGCGACATCGCCCGCGTCACCGCCCGCGTGCACCAGGGCGCGATCGACGTGCTGGGCCCGGTGACCGACCCGCAGACGGTGCACCAGGCCAAGTTCTCGATGGGCACCGTGCTCGCGTTGGCCGCGCTGCACGGCCAGGCGGGGCTGGCCGAGTTCGATGCCGACTACCGGGCGGCGCGCGTGCAGGCCTTTCGCGACAAGGTGCAGATGGTGCTCGATGCCGAGGTCGACGCGGCGTATCCGGCGCGCTGGATCGGCAAGGTCGAGGTCACCACGCGCGACGGCCGCGTGCTCGCAGGCCGCGTCGACGAACCCAAGGGCGACCCCGGCAACACCCTGTCGCGCGCCGAGCTCGAGGCCAAGGCGCACCGCCTGGCCGCCTATCGCGGCGGCGCGGGCGAGGCCGAGATGCGCGGCGTGATCGCGCGCATCTGGTCGCTCGCCGACGCCGACCATGTCAACGGCTGGCTGCCCGCCTGAACGGCGCACGGCACCACGGCCACCAACTCAAGGAGAGACAAGTGAACAAGGATCTGTTCGACAAGGGACTGAAGACCCGCCGCGAAGTGCTGGGCGCCGACTACGTCGACGCGTCGATCGCCAACGCCGACGACTTCAACCGCCCGTTGCAGGAGCTGATCACCGAGTACTGCTGGGGCGACGTCTGGCAACGCCCGGGGCTGGCCAAGCGCGACCGCAGCCTGATCAACCTGGCGATGCTGACGGCGCTGAACCGCCCGCACGAACTGAAGCTGCACGTGCGCGGCGCGATGCGCAACGGCGTCACGAAGGAGGAGATCAAGGAGGTCTTTCTCCAGTCGGCCATCTACTGCGGCGTGCCGGCCGCGATGGACAGCTTTCGTGTCGCGCGCGAGGTGTTCAAGGACATGGAGCGCTGATGGAGCTGCAGATCTGGCTCATCTACACGCTGGCGGCCACCGGCTTGTCGCTGTCGCCCGGGCCTAACGGACTGCTGGCGCTGACGCATGGTGCGCTGCACGGCCGCCGCCAGGCGCTGTACACGATCTTCGGCGGCGCGCTCGGCTTCGTGGTGGTGATCGCACTGTCGATGTTCGGCATCGGCGCGCTGCTGCAGACCTCGCTGGTCTGGCTCACGGTGCTCAAGTGGCTGGGCGGCGCCTATCTCGTGTGGCTGGGCATCCAGGTCTGGCGCTCGCCGCCGATCGGCGGCGCCATCCAGGGCCACGCCGAGCCGCGTGCGTCGTGGTCGCTGTTTCGCCAGGGTGCGTTGTCGGCGTTGACCAATCCGAAGGGCGTGCTGTTCTTCGCCGCGTTCCTGCCGCAGTTCATCGACCCGGCGCGCAGCCTGCTGCTGCAGTTCGCCGTCATGGCCGGCACCTTCGCCGCGATCGAGATCACCACCGAGCTGTTCATCGCCAGCCTGGCGCACCGCATCAGCCCGTGGCTGCAGCGCGTGGGCCGGCGCTTCAACCAGGCCTGCGGCGGCGTGTTCGTCGCCATCGGCGCCGCGCTGCCGTTGCGCGCCTAAGACAGGAGAATCGCCTGAACCTCACCGCCCTGCAGTTGACCCTGCGCCAGTTTGCCGCCGAGCGCGACTGGCAACCGTTGCACACGCCGAAGAACCTGGCGATGGCGCTGATGGTCGAGTCGGCCGAGCTGGCCGGCGTGTTCCAGTGGCTGACGCCCGAGCAGTCGCTCGCGGTGCAGCGCGACACCGTGCTGCAGACGCGGGTGGCCGACGAGCTGGCCGACGTGCTGCTGTACCTGGTGCAGCTGGCCGACCACACCGGCATCGACCTCGAGCACGCCACCGAGCGCAAGCTGGCGCGCCACGCGAGCCGGCATCCACCTGCACGTCCCGGGCTACCGGTCGGCGCCGCGCTGGCGACGCCGGTGGTGGAGACGCACGTGCTGGTCGACTGGGAGAACGTGCAGCCCGGTGACGACGACATCCGCGCGCTGGTGCCCGACGTGACCGACCTGTGGCTCTTCCACGGGCCGTCGCAGAAGCACGTGGGCACGCAGCACGGCAGCTTCGGCGACCGCGTGACGCCGGTGAAGATCGCACGCGCGGGCAAGAACGCGCTCGACTTCCACCTGTCGTTCTACATGGGTTACATCGCGGCGCGCCATCCGGATGCACGCTTCGTCGTGCTGAGCAACGACAAGGGCTACGCACCGATGATCGAACACGCCGCCGAGCTCGGCTTCGCGACACGCCAGCTCGGCTTCGGCGCGCGGGCCGTGGCGGCGCGCTCGCCCAGCCGCCGCGGCGGCAGCGGCACCGCGGCGAAGACCACCGCGGCGAAGAGGTCGCCGAGCAAACGAGCCGTCGCCACGCAGGCGGAGACAGCGCCATCGGCTGTCGTCGCGGTGAAGAAGACCACTGCGAAGAAGGCGACGCCTGCCCGCAACGTGCCGCGCAAGAGGCCGGTCGCGGTCAAGAAGGCGGCCGCGCAAGCCGAGCCGAGCGCCCCATTGCCGGACGAGCCGCCCGTCGCTCGCAAGCCGGCAGCCCGCAAGAGGCGGGCAGATCCAGCCGAGGCGCCGAGCCCTGCCGCGCCCCGCGCCGCAAGCTCCGCGGGCCGGCGCGCAGGTGGTGGCGCACCGGCCGCAAGCGACGGGCGAGGCCGTCGGCCCAGCGTCGGCTTCGCGGAGGCGGTCGAACACGTGGTGGCCAGCCTGCGCAAGACGCGCGACAAGCCGACGCGTCAGGCGCGGCTGCTGACCACGATACGGTCACTGCTCGGCGCGTCGGCCGACGAGGCCACGGTGCTGGCCGTGCTGGCGCAACTGACCGACAGAGGCCTGGTGGCGGTCGATCCGAAGGGGGCGGTGCGCTTCGCGCTGTAGCCGCAGGCGGTTGTCAGCGCGCGGCCGTCTGGCTGGCGCGCGGCGTGATGCCGCTGCGCGACCAGGACGGCAGCGTGTCGGAAAAGTCCAGGCGCGGTGCTTCGTCGAACAGCATCGAGCCCGACGCGCGGAATTCGCCCACCGGCAGCCCCTCGGCGTCGACATGGTCGAACACCGCGCGGGCGTCGCCGGCGGTTGCCTGCCCGGCGAACGGAATACGCGAGAACCAACGCAGAAAGCTCGACATCGCCTGACTCCTGAACTGCCCCGACGCTCTGTGGCAAGCGGCAGGCCTGGATGATCGGGCCGATCGGCGCGCCCGGCCATCCCTCCACGGGGTGTAACCGGGCTTCGTTGTAGGGGGGTGTGGCGTGGCCGGCACGCCCACGTCAGCGCTGCAGACGCCGGTATTCGCTGTACAGGCGGATCGCCTGTCGGGCGTCGCCGCGCAGCTCGTGCAGGCGGGCCGCGTTGTAGTGCGCGTCGGCCATCTCGGGCGCCAGGTGGATGCTGGTCTCGTAACAGTCGAGTGCCTGGCCGGGCTGGCCGAGGTCCTCGTAGGCGACGCCGAGGTTGAAGTACAGCAGCGCGTCGTCGTGGCCACGCTGGATGGCGCGACGGTACAGCGCCACCGCGTCGGCGGCGCGGCCGGCATCGATCAGCAGCACGCCGAGGTTCAGGTACGGGTCGACGACGTCCGGCGCCAGGCGGATCGCCTCGCGGTAGGCCTGCTCGGCCTCGACCGGCGCCGTCGCCTCGAGCGACACGCCGAGCTCGAACGCCGCGCGCGCATCCGCCCCGGTATCGACCGGCCGCGACGGGCCGGCCGCGGGGGGCATGGCCGGCGCCGGCTCGGCCAGCACCTGCACCTGTCCGCGTGCGGGCTTGACCTCGAAGTCCATCAGCAGCTGACCGGACTCGGCATCCCACTGCCGCTCGCCCTCGCGCACCGCCACCTCGCTGCCCACGGCGGTGATGCGCAAGCCGGTCAGCGGCAGTTCGTCGGGCAGCGAGGACTTGAGCTTCTTCAGCGCGCGCACGATGCGGCTGGCTGGCACGCGGGCCGCCTGCAGGCTGTAGGCGGTGCGCAGCAGCACCACGTCCTGGAAGCTGAAGCGGTATTCGCGTCGCGGGCCGCGGCTCGGCGTGACGAACCCTGCTGCGACCAGACCGGTGACGACGGCGCGCGACAGACCCAGCATCGACTGGATGCTGCTCAGCGTATAGGTCTGCATCCGGGCGGCAGCGGCGTCACTTTCTCGCGCGCACGCGTGCCGGCGGCTCGGCGGCCGGCGCTGCCGCCGTCGCGCGCTTGGCGCCCTTGCGTTCCTTGGCCGGCTCGGCCGCGGCGGCCGGCTCGGGAGCCGCCGCTGCGGCAGCCGGCGCCTTGGCGGCACCGCGCCGCGGGCCGAGGCTCGCCTTCAACGCCGCGACGAGGTCGATCACCTGGGCGCCGGCGGCCGGCTCCTGGCCTTCGGTGACGACGATCTGCTTGCCGGCGATCTTGTCGTCGATGGCGGCGAGGACGCGCTTCTTCTCCTCGTCCTCGAACTCGGCGGGGTCATAGCTGTCCTCGGAGATCTGCTCGATCAGCTGCAGCGCCAGCTGCAGCTCGGGCTTGGCGATGTCGGCCTTCTCGATGTCGAGGTCGCGCATCGAGCGCACTTCCTGCGCATAGAGCAGCTGCTGCAGGATCAGGCCGTCCTCGCCGACGCGCACCTGCACCACCAGCTGCTTGCCCTTCCAGGCCCAGCGCGCCAGCGCGCAGCGACCGCTCTCGCGCATGGCCTCCATCAGCAGCCGGTAGGGCTTGCCGCCGCGCTTGTCGGGCGCCAGGTAGTAGGCCTTGTCGTAGTAGATCGGGTCGACCGACGCGAGCGGGATGAACGAGACGATGTCGATCGTCGCGCGCGGCGCTTCCTCGAGCGCCTTCAGCTCGGCGGGCTCGAACATCACGTAGCGGTCCTTCTCGAACTCGTAGCCCTTCACCATGTCGGCGCGCTCGACCGGGATGTTCTCCTTGATGCACAGGTACTGCTGCTTGACCCGCGAGCCGCACTTGTGCAGCAGGTTGAAGCTCACGCTCGACGAGCTCTCGGTCGCCGGGTAGACCTTCACCGGGATCGACACCAGGCCGAAGCTGAGCGACAGCGATGCGATGGAACGAGCGGCCATGAAGCACCTGCGGACAAGGGACGGGGGAGGCAGATTACTGCGAATTGCCCCGCACTGCAGCACAACCGTGTCTCATCCGGGCGACTTTGTTGGCTTGAAGCCAATGGCCTTCATCGCCGCCGTCAGCGTCTGCCGCGTGCCCGTGTAGTCGGCCCACGGGTCGGCCTTCTGGAACGACAGGTGTTCACGCGCAGTCGCGATGGTCCACTGCGCGCCGCCCTTCAGCGCCGCCAGCTGCTCCCAGGCCACCGGCATCGACACACCCAGGCCCGGCCGGGCCCGCGCCGAGAACGCCGCTGCGGTGGTGGCGCCGTGCCCGTTGCGCAGGTAGTCGACGAAGATGCGGCCGACGCGATTGCTGCCGCCGCTCTTGGCCACGAAGCGCGACGGAATGGTCTGCGCCAGGTGCTGCACCACCGCCTGCGAGAAGCCCTTCACGTTGTCGTAGTCCAGGCGCGGCGCGATCGGCACCACCACGTGCAGGCCCTTGCCGCCGCTGGTCTTGAGCCAGCTCTTCAGGCCCAGCTCGTCCAGCAGCGCGCGCGTCAGCGTGGCCGCCTCCTGCATGCGCGGCCACGGCACGCCGTCGCCAGGGTCGAGGTCGAACACCATGCGGTCGGGCTTGTCGATCGCCTTCACGGTGGAGTTCCAGGTGTGGAACTCGATCACGTTCATCTGCGCGGCGGCCACCAGCGCCTGCGGCGTGGCCACCTCGAGCAGCGCGGCATGCTCCGGCCACAACGCCGGATCGAGCTCGCGCACGCCGGGGATCGTGGTCTTGTCGTCGTGCTTCTGGAAGAAGAGCTGTCCGCCTATGCCCTGCGGCCCGCGCACCAGCGACACCGGCCGGCCGCGCAGGTGCGGCATCATCCAGTCGGCCACGCTCTCGTAGTAGCGCACGAGGTCGAGCTTGGTCAGCCCGGTCGATGCATCGATCACGCGCTCGGGGTGGGTCACCTTCACCGGCACCACCCGCGTGGTGGCTTTCGCCGCCTTGCGTTCGGCCGGCGCGGCCACTTCGCGCGATATCGCCTGCGCCGGCTTGTCGTCGCGCAGGCCCAGGAAGGTGGCATGCCGGATATGGCCCTGCGGCGTCCAGTCGGCGAAGCGCACCTGCGCCACGAGCTGCGGCGCGACCCAGTGCTCCTGGCCGGCCGGGCGGCGCGTCCAGCGGCCGGGGGCCACCGGCGCGGCGAACGGGCTTGCCGTCGCCTCGATCTTCTTCAGCCGGCGGCGCAGGTCGGTCGCCGTCTGCGCGCTCCAGCCGGTGCCCACGTTGCCGACGTACTGCAGCGCGCCGGCGTCGTCGTGCACGCCGAGCAGCAGGCTGCCGATCTCGGTGCTGGAGCCCTCGCGCGGCACGTAGCCGCCGATCACGAACTCCTGGCTGGCGTGGACCTTCACCTTCAGCCAGGTCGTCGTGCGCTGCGACACGTAGGGGGCATCGGCTCGTTTGGCCACGATGCCTTCGAGTCCGAGCTCGCGCGCCGAGTTCAGGATGCTGTGCGGATCGGCCACGAAGTCGGCGCTGAAGCGGATGCGGTCGCCGTCGTGGGCGTCGACCAGCCGGCGCAGCAGGTCGCGGCGCGACTGCAGCGGCACCGCGCGCAGGTCGATGGCGTCGATGAAGGGCAGGTCGAACACGAAGTAATGAATCTGCTCGGTGCCGGCCGCGTCGAACGCCGTCTGCAGCAGGTGGAAGTCGGGTGTGCCCTTCGGCCCGAGCACGACGATCTCGCCGTCGAGCCAGGCCGAGCGCAGCCCGAGCGCCTCGATCGCGCGCGCCAGCGGCACGAGCTTGTGCGTCCAGTCGTTGGCATTGCGCGTGTACAAGCGCGCATGGCCGTCCTCGTCAAGGCGCGCGAGCAACCGGTAGCCGTCGAACTTGAGTTCGTAGTGCCACGGCCCCTGCGCCGGCACGCTGGCGGCCAGCGTGGCCAGTTGCGGCGCCAGCGTGGCCGGCAGCGCCGCCGGCACGGCGCCCGGCAGCTCGGCCGCGTGCAGCGTGTCGGGCGCAGGCGCCGGTGGCCGCACGAAGTCGCGCGGGGCACGTTGCTCGAGCAGGCCGAGCGGCTTGTCGACCACGCTGTCGGGCAGCGCGCTGATGACGTCGTATTCCGCCAGCGGCCGCGCCCACGCGTCGCGCTTCTTGAACAGGATCCACGGATCCTGCTTGTCGCCCGGCTTGGCGATGCGCACCAGCTCCCAGGCACCGGCGAGCTTCTCGCCGTGTAGCTGGAGCAGCAGCTTGCCGTCGGCCAGGCCCTGGCGCGGGTCACCCACCGGCTCCCAGCTGCCGCGGTCCCACACGATCACGGTGCCGGCACCGTACTGCTTCGGCGGGATCGTGCCCTCGAAGGTGTTGTAGGAGACGGGATGCTCCTCGACATGGATCGCGACGCGCTTTTCCTTCGGGTCGAAGCAGGGCCCCTTGGGCACCGCCCAGCTGTGCATCACGCCGCCGAATTCGAGGCGCAGGTCGTAGTGCAGCCGCGAGGCCCAGTGCTTCTGGATCACGAAGCTGAGCGTCTTCGACGGCCGGCCGCGTGCCGCCTTCGGCTCCGGCGTGCGCTCGAAGTCGCGCTTGGCCGCGTAGCGCTGCAGCGGCTTGGCGACCGCCTTCGTGGCCCGCACCGGGGGCTTCGGCGATGGCGTCTTTCGGCTCGCCATCGCCGGTCAGCGTGCCGGCGCGTCGCCGGCGACGACGGCGTCGAACCAGCGCGCCATCGCGTCGAGCAACTCGCGGCGCACGTCGGCGTCGCGCCGGCCGCTGCGCGCGGGCACGTGGAACGCATGGTCGGCGTCCGTCAGCAGATGCAGCGTCGCGCGCGCGCCGAGCCGCTGCACCACGGCCTGCAGGCGCGTCAGCTCGGCCAGCTCGTCGCGCGTGCCCTGCAGGAACAGCATCGGCAGCCGCACGTCGGCCAGGTGCTGCGCGCGGTTGTCGCCCGGCTTGCCCTGCGGATGCAGCGGAAAGCCGACGAAGGCGATGCCGCGCACGCCAGGCAGCGGCGCCAGCGCCTGCGCCTGCGACGTCATGCGGCCGCCGAACGACTTGCCGCCGGCAAAGAGCGGCAGTTCGGGCCAGCGCCGCGCGGCCTCGGCGACCGCGGCGCGCACCGCCGCATGCGCCAGCGCGGGCGCGTCGGGCCTGCGCGAGCCGCGCTCCATGTACGGGAACTGGTAACGCAAGGTCGCCACGCCGCGATCGGCCAGTTCGTCGGCACAGGCCGCCATGAAGGCGTGCGTCATGCCGGCACCGGCGCCGTGGGCGAACACGTAGCCGGCGCGTGCGGCAGGCGGCGTCAGCAACAGCGCCGACACCGGGTCGCCGTCGACGTCGATGCGCAGGGATTCGGGGCTCAAGGCCGGCGCTTCAGGGGCAGGGGCTGGAGATGGTACCGCTCGCATTCGCCGCATCGCCAAATTTGCTCACACATCCGCTGGCGTCGGCGCGGCCGCGCCGGCACCTCGGCTTGACAATCATCATGTCGTTCAGAGTATCGCCCCCGCAGAATCCCCGCCACATGACCCGCACCACCACGATGAATCCGCCCCGCCACCCGCTGCAACGCGTGTGGGAGCGGCCCCGCATGCTGCTGCTGCTCGCCGGCGCGGCCCTGCTGCTCGCCGGCGGCACCGCGCTGGTCCGGCAAACGACCACGGAAGAGCTTGCGCGCAAGAGCGCCGAGGCACGCGCCTTCGAATCGGCCAGCGACGAGTGGCTGCGCCACGAGCAGGGCGTGTCGCACTTCAGCCGTGCGCTGGCCAGCGGCAACCTGGCGGCGGTGGGCCTGCCGAGTGCGCACCCGGGCCTGGTGCTGTACACGCTGAAGAACGGCGACAAGGCGAGCACCGTCGTGCCCGGCTGCAGCGCGCTGGCGTGCAATGCCAGCGTGCTCGACCGGCTGAGCGAGCGCAGCGTCGAAGCCGGCTTCGCGCTGGTGAGCATCGACATCGATCCGCGCAGCCGCAGCCGGCGCCTGCTCGATGGCCTGCAGGCCGGGCTCGCGCCACTGCTGCTGCTGGGCCTGCTCGGCGCCGCGTTGTTCGCCGTGCTGAAGCTGCAGCCGCGGCTGGCCGGCGGCGCTGCCACGCGACTGAGCGTGCGGCCGCGCACGCGCTTCGCCGACGTCATCGGCGCCGACGAGGCCAAGGCCGCGCTGCAGCGCGTGACGGCCTTCATGCGCGACCCGGCGCACTACGTGCGTCTGGGCGCCACGCCGCCGCGCGGCGTGCTGCTGGTGGGCCCGCCGGGCACCGGCAAGACGCTGCTGGCCAAGGCGCTGGCCGGCGAATGCCAGGCCAACTTCATCGCGGTCGACGGCTCGTACTTCACCGCGATGTTCTACGGCGCCGGCGTGACCAAGGTGCGCGAGCTGTTCCGGCTGGCGCGTCGCCACGCGCCGTGCGTGCTGTTCATCGACGAGATCGACGGCATCGGCCGGCGCAGCCAGGGCGGCCCCGGCGGCGGCGGCGAGTCGGAGCTCAACCGCATCATCAACCGCGTGCTGGTCGAGATGGACGGCTTCGAGCCGATGGACAACGTGATCGTCGTCGGCGCGACCAACCACGAGGACAACATCGACGAGGCGATGCGCCGGCCGGGCCGCTTCGACATGGTGGTGCGCCTGGCGCTGCCCACGCTGCCCGAGCGGGCGCGCCTGTTCGAGCTGTACGTCGGCAAGGTCGCCCACGATGGCAGCGCCGACGCCGGCGCGCTCGCGCGCATGAGCGCCGGCATGACGCCGGCCGAGATCGCCAACACCGTGAACAAGGCGGCGTCGTGCGCCGCCGAGGCGCGCTCGGAATCGGTCGGTGCCGAGCACATCCTGCGCGCGATCGAGACGCAGCAGCTCGGCGGCGAGGTGTCGACGATCAAGTCGCTGCTCAGCGCCGACACGCGCCGGCGGCTGGCCTATCACGAAGCCGGCCACGCCCTCGTCGGCCACGTGCTGCGCGTGGGCACGGTCGAGCGCGTCACCATCGAGCCGCGCGGGCTGGCGCTGGGCGTCACCCACATCCACCGCGACAGCGAGGATCCGCTGTACCACGAGGCCGAGCTCGAGCACCGCCTGGCCATGATGCTGGCCGGCCGCGAGGCCGAGCTGATGGTGCTGCACAGCGTGTCCAGCGGCGCGGCCGACGACCTGAAGCGCGCGTCGGAGCTGGCGATCAAGATGGTGGGCGCGCTCGGCTTCTCGCCGTCGTTCGGCCTGCTCAGCGTCGACGGCGTGCCGAGGGAACTGCTCGGCCCCGACGTGCAGGCCGCCGTGCTGAACGAGGCCCGCGTGTGTCTCGAGCAGGCGCGGGCCGCCTGCCACGCGGTGCTCGCCGTGCGCCGTGCCCCGAGGTGCTCGCCGGCGAGGCGCTGCTGCGGCTGCTGACCGATGCACCGCCGGCCGCACGGCTGGTGGCCTGAGGCTGCGATGAGCGACCTGTCCGATCCGCTGGAGGCACGGCGCATGTACATCGCCCACCTCGCGGCGCAGCTCGACGCGATGGACAGCGGCGCTGCGCCGGTGAGGGCGGTGGCCTATCGCCTGTTTGCCCGCCGCCTGGTCGCCGCGATGGCCGGCTACCCGGAGGCGCAGCTGGCCGCCGAGCTCAGCGGCCAGCATGGCGCCGTGAAGCACGCGCTCGAGCAGCGCCACTTCGACGTGCATGGCGTGATGCCGGGTGAAGACGCCGCGTTGGCGCGCCTGCTCGCCACCGCGCTGCTGCGCAAGGCCGGCCGCCGCGGGCGACGGCACTGAGCCAGCGCGCTCGGTCGCGCGCGACGGGCTGTCCGCTCGGGCACGCTGTTTGCCCCCGGGTGCCTTCGTCCGGCGCTTGACCCTGGAAGCGTTCGGGACTTGTGCCCAACCGGTCTGCGAATCTGTGATCGTTCGCGTCCTGCCGGTTGGCAGCTGTGCGCCGGAGCCTGCCGCCGACGATGTTCGATTCCCACGCCGCACCGTCGCTGCCCGTCATGCCGCCTCCGGCGTCCGGCACGGACGGTCACGCCAACGCATTCCTGCAAGGCGGCGGTGAGATGGGCGCGCGCATGCGCGCCTTCGACTGGAGCCGTTGCACGATCGGCGCGCCGGCGTCGTGGCCGCAGTCGCTGAAGACCATCGTCCGTGTGATGCTCGACTCGCGTTATGCGATGTGGATGCTGTGGGGTCCGCAGAAGACCTTCTTCTGCAACGACGCCTACCTGCCGACCGTCGGCCTCAAGCGCGACTGGGTGCTCGGTTCGCCTGCCGACGACGTGTGGGCCGAGATCTGGCCCGACATCGGCCCGCGCATCGAGCAGGTGCTGCAGCACGGCCAGGCCACCTGGGACGAGGCATTGCTGCTGTTTCTCGAGCGCAGCGGCTTCACCGAGGAGTCGTACCACACGTTCTCGTACAGCCCGGTCTACGACGACGAGAACCGCATCGCCGGCATGTTGTGCGTCGTTACCGAGGTGACCGAACGCGTGATCGGCGAGCGGCGACTGCGCATGCTGCACGACCTGGCGGCGCGCGCCACCGGATCGATCGGCATCGACGAGACCTGTCGCCTGGCCTGCCAGGTGCTCGAGGACCATGGCGTCGACGTGCCGTTCGCCGCCCTCTATCTCGGCGGCTCCGACGGCACGCCCTTGCGCCGGGCGGCGGCCACCGCGCACGCGCAATCGCTGGCGATCTCGCTCGACGGTGCTGCCGCCGACTCGCCGTGGCCGGTGCGAGCGCTGCTCGACACGCAGACGACGCAGACGCTGCACGGCCTGCCGAAGCACGGCATCCAGGTCGCCGCCGGGCCATGGCCCGACGTCGTGCAGCAGGCCCTGCTGCTGCCGCTGAAGGCCGGCGGTGCCGGGCTGGCGGGCTTCCTGGTGGCGGGCTGCAGCCCGCGTCAGCGCTTCGACGACAAGTCGCACTCGTTCTTCGAGCTCGTCGCCGGGCAGATCGATGCGGCGATCGCCGACGCGCAGGCCTACGAGGCCGAACGCCGCCGCGCCGAGGCGCTGGCCGAGCTCGACCGTGCCAAGACGACGTTCTTCTCCAACGTGAGCCACGAGTTCCGCACCCCGCTGACGCTGCTGCTCGGCCCGCTCGAGGAGGCGATCGTCAACGATCGGGTGCCCGACGCGGTGCGCGAGCGGCTCGAACTGGCGCAGCGCAACGCCGTGCGCCTGCAGCGGCTGGTCAGCTCGCTGCTCGACTTCTCGCGCATCGAAGCCGGTCGTGCCAACGCCTACTACGAGAGCACCGATCTGGCTGCGTTGACGCGGGATCTGGCGAGCACCTTCCGCTCGGCGATGGAGCGCGCCGGCCTCGACTTCACGGTGGATTGCCCGCCGCTGGCCGAGCCGGCCTTCGTCGACCGCGAGATGTGGGAGAAGATCGTCCTCAACCTGCTGTCCAACGCGTTCAAGTTCACGCTCGAGGGCCATGTCGCGGTGCGACTGCACGCGGACGACGGCCACGCGCTGCTCGAGGTGCGCGACAGCGGCAGCGGCATTCCCGCGCACGAGCTGCCGCGGCTGTTCGAGCGCTTCCACCGCGTCGAGGGCACGCGCTCGCGCACGCACGAGGGCTCGGGCATCGGCCTGGCGCTGGTGACCGAACTGGTCAAGCTGCACGGTGGCCGCATCGAGGTCGACAGCGTGATCGGGCAGGGCAGCTGCTTTCGTGTGTGCATTCCGCTCGGCTCGGCTCACCTGGCCGCCGATCGCATCCGCGGTGGCTCCGTCGAATCGGCACCGAACCTGGCGGCCGCCCGCAGCTACGTCGACGAGGCACTGCGCTGGTTGCCCGACGCCGACGGCGCCGGCGCGGCGCCGGTGCAGCTGCTCGCCGGCGATCTGCTGGCGCCGACGGACCGGCGCTTTGCCACCGCGTTCGGCGCCCGCGTGCTGCTGGCCGACGACAACGCCGACATGCGCATCTACGTGCGCGAGCTGCTGGCGCCGTACTACGTGGTCGAGGCGGTGGCCGACGGGGTGCAGGCGCTCGCCGCCGCGCGGCGCGAGATACCCGAGCTGATCGTCAGCGACGTGATGATGCCGCGGCTGGACGGTTTCGGCCTGCTGGCGGCCGTGCGCGCCGACGAGGCGCTGCGCAGCGTGCCGGTGGTGCTGCTGTCGGCCCGTGCCGGCCAGGAGGCGCGCATCGAGGGCCTGGATTCGGGTGCCGACGACTACGTGATCAAGCCGTTCTCGGCGCGCGAGCTGCTCGCGCGGCTGGGCTCGCTGCTCGAGCTGCGGCGCATGCGGCGCGACGCCGACGAGGCGTTCCGCCTGCGCACCGCGCAGTTCGAGACGCTGCTCAACGAGGCACCGCTCGGTGTCTTCGTGCTCGATGCGCAGCTGCGTTTTCGCGAGGCCAATCCGACCGCCGTGGCGACCTTCGACGGCATGCCGGGACTGATCGGCATGGACTTCGGCGAGGCCGTGCGACGGCTGTGGCCGGCGCCGCTGGCCGACGAGGCGGTCGAGCGCGTGCGCGGCACGCTGGCGACCGGCGAGTCGTACCACACCCCCGAATGGTCCGGTACGCGGTTGACCCGCGGGCAGACCGAGCACTACGAGTGGCAGATCAATCGCATTCCGCTGCCCGACGGGGGACTCGGCGTGGTCAGCTATTTTCGCGACGTGTCGCCGCAGGTGCGCGCGCGCACGCTGCTGCAGGCGGCCGACCGGCAGAAGGACGAGTTCCTCGCCATGCTGGCGCACGAGCTGCGCAACCCGCTGGCGCCGATCCGCAACGCCGGCGAGATCCTGTCGCGTGTGTGCGACGGCAATCAGCGTGCGCTGCAGGCGGTGGGCATCGTGCAGCGTCAGGTGGCCAATCTGACGCGGCTGGTCGACGACCTGCTCGACGTGTCGCGCATCACGCGCGGCCGCGTCGAGCTGCAGATCGGCCCGGTGCCGCTGGCCGACGTGGTGGCGCAGGCGGTGGAGACGGTGGAGCATCTGCTGCGCGACAAGCGGCACGACCTGTCGATCACGACGCATGGCGCGGTGCGCGTGCTGGGCGACCCGGCGCGGCTGGTGCAGTGCGTGTCCAACCTGCTCAACAACGCGGCCAAGTACACCGACGCCGGCGGCAGGATCGCGCTAGAGGTGCGCGAGCAGGGCGACGTCGCCGTGCTGGTGGTCGCCGACAACGGCATGGGAATCCCGAAGGAGCTGCAGGACAGCGTGTTCGACCTCTTCGTGCAGGGCGACCGCACGCTCGACCGTGCGCTCGGCGGCCTGGGCATCGGCCTGTCGGTGGTGAAGCGCCTGGTCGAGATGCACGGTGGCAGCGTGTCGGTGTCGAGCCCCGGCTTCGGCGGCGGGTCGGTGTTCGAAGTCCGCCTGCCGCTGCTGAAGAACGGAGCGGCGCGCGACGCGGTGCTGCCGGCCGTGCGCGTGCGGCCGGGGCGCATCCTGGTGGTCGACGACAACGTCGACGCCGCCGACTCGCTGGCGATGATCCTCTCGCTCGACGGACACCAGGTGCGCTGCGCGTACGCGGCGCGCGAGGCGATCGCGCTGGCCCGCTCGTTCCAGCCCGACGTGGCGCTGGTCGACATCGGGCTGCCGGAGATGGACGGCTACCAGCTGGCGGGCCTGTTGCGCAGCGCGCCCGACACGTCGCGCATCCGCCTGCTCGCGCTCACCGGCTACGGCCGGCAGCAGCCCGGCGCCGACGCGGGGCGCGACGAACGCTTCGACGGCTACCTGGTGAAGCCGCCGGAGCTGCCGGCGCTACACCAGGCGTTGGCGCGGGCGATCGCGTGAGCGACCCGCCCACCGGCCTCAGCGCGGCTGGAACTCGGTCGGCGCGGTCGCGTTGACCTGGGTGTCCTTGAACAGCGAGGGCCGGAAGGTCTGCGCCAGCGAGGTCGGCGCGTCCATCGCCCACAACGCGATCGCGCGTGCGCTCATCGGCTTGGCGAACAGGTAACCCTGCAGCTCGTCGCAGCCGAGCTCGACCAGCAGGTCGCGCTGGGCGTTGGTCTCGACGCCCTCGGCGACGACCCGCATGCCGAGTGCGCGTGCCATCGTCAGCACCGCCTCGACGATGGCGCGCGCCTCGCTGTCGCTGACCATGTCGACGACGAAGGCGCGATCGATCTTCAGCTCCTTGGCCGGCAGCCGGCGCAGCGTGGCCAGGCTCGAGTGGCCGGTGCCGAAGTCGTCGATCGACACGTGCACGCCGATCTTGCTCAGGCGGGCGAAGGCGCGCCGCGTGACCTGCGTGTCCTCCATCGCCACCGATTCGGTGATCTCGCAGGTGAAGCGGTTGGGCTGCAGGCTGAAGGTCTTGAGGCCGCTCTCCAGCCGGCGGGCGAAGTCGTCCTGCCGCATCTGGTAGCCCGACACGTTGATCGCCACCCGCATGCGCATGCCGGCCTTGCGCCACTCGGCGGCCTGCTTGAGCGCCGACTCGAGCACCCAGTTGCCGACCGATTCGATCAGCCCGTGCTTCTCGGCGATCGGAATGAAGCGCGCCGGGCTCACCATGCCGAGCGTCGGGTGCTTCCAGCGCAGCAGCGCCTCGACCGCGGTCACCTGCAGGCTGGCGGCGTCGATCTTCGGCTGGTAGAAGAGTTCGAGCTCGCGCCGCGTGATGGCCTGGCGCAGCTCGTGCGCGATCTTGGCCTCCTCGCGCTGCTCGGTCTCGATGCGCGGGTCGAACACCGCGTGGCTGCCGCCGCCGGCACGCTTGACCGAGCGCATCGCCGCGGCCGCGCGGTTGATCAGCTGGGCGCTGGTGCCGTGTTCCGGGAACAGCGCCACACCCACCGAGATGCCGGCGCCGAAGCGGTTGCCGCCGAGATCCACGCCGCCGGCAAAGGCCTCGGCGATGCGCCGCGCCATCAGCTCGCAGGTGGGTGCGTCGGCGTTGATCCAGAGCGCGAACTCGTCGCCGGCGATGCGGCACATCGGCGTGCGGCCGGCGCACACCTCGCGCAGCAGCTGCGCGGCACCGGCCAGCACCTTGTCGCCCTGCGTGTGGCCCTCGCCTTCGTTGACGAGGCGAAAGCCGTCGAGGCCGGCATACAGCACGGCACCGGTGCGTTCGGGGCCGCCGCTGACGTCGAGCGTGCGCGCCAGCGCATCCTCGAAGTCGGCGCGCGACATCAGACCGGTCACCGCGTCCGGCGTCCGCTCGGCGGCAGCCGCCTTCACGGCGGCGTCGGACTTGCCGCCGCGACCGCGCGAGCGCGCGCGCGTCGCCCAGACGGCGGCGGCGCCGAGCAGCGCGCCGCCGACGACCAGCGCCACGGGCAGATAGCTAGTTGCGTCGGAGATCAGCACGGGGTTCCAGGGCTCGGGCGCGCACGGTGGTTCCAGGGTTCCCATCGTCGCGTGCGGCGCGGGCGCGCAGCGCGAGGAATAACGGGGTTTCGCCCGTCAATTCGCCTTGAAGGCGCAGCCGCTGCCGCCATTCGTCGCCGTGACGGCCGCTCTGCCCGTGATGCTCACCGCGGCGATGCAGGCGGCGTGAGCCGCGCTTGGCGTTCAGCCGCGCGCGATGGCGCGCCGCGCCCAGCGGTCGATGCCCTGCTGCACGCGGTCCCACAGCGCGCGGTCGTACTCGACCGTGCTGTACAGGTTGTCGCGCGAGGGTAGCGTGCGGCGTGCGCCGTCGACCAGCCGCTCGAGGTCGGCCCGCACCGCGTCGACGCAGCCGGCCACGTCGGCCAGCCGCGGGTCGAGCCGGTGGAAGAGGGTGGCGCGCTGCAGCTCGGCCGCCTTCAGCGAGATGCCCTCGACGTTGCGCAGGAACACGCGCGCCCGGCCGTCGCCGAGCAGCTCGACGCAGAACTCGCGGCGCCAGCCCGACAGGCTGAGCTCCGGCGTGATCGTGGCCGGCAGTTCGGGTTCGATCTCAAGAGTGGCCATCGACGGGTCAGATCGGCGAGGCTTCAACCGGGCTCACGACCGGGCGCTGCGGCGCCGCTTCGGCCACGGGCGCCGCCGCCAGGCGCAGGCGCAGGTCGCCATGGCGGTCGCCCAGATAACGCAGCAGCGCCCAGATGAAGATGATGACGCCGGCCATCTCGCCCGTCTCCTGCACCGTGGCCATCAACCCCGACACGAGGTTGCGGTCGCCATGCACCTCGTCGAACCGGCCCTCGAGCAGCTCGATGCCGACGGCGCCGCCGACGAAGAAGAACGCGGCCACCACGAAGGCGAGTCGCGTGCGCGCGGGCAGCTGCAGCAGGAAGCGCAGGAAGAAGAGCGTCAGCGCAGCCACCAGCACGATCGCCGGCAGCACCCAGGCGTAGTAGTACACACCGAGCTCATTGTGGCCCAGCAAGGCGCGCATCGGACCGTTCAGCTTCTCGTGGAACGACCAGGCCTCGTCGACCGCCATCAGCGCGAAGCCGGCGGACAGCACGGCCCAGTGGCCGACGAAGCGCCGGCCGCTGCGCTGCTCGAGCCGCGTGATCACGGCCAGCAGCAGCGAGGCCGTCAGCAGCAGCAGCGTCGAGAACGCGGTCGGGATGTTGCGCTCGCCGTCGACGTAGAAGAACTGCGCCAGCCGCACGTCGTGCGGGTTGCTGCCCATCTGATGGGTGACGAACAACGCCAGCGTGCTGGCGGCGACCACCAGCGCGGCCACCGCGGCCAGCGTGCGGGCGACGGCGCGCGGCGTCAACGACAGTTCGGTGGTGCTGGCTGCTGTCGGCATCATGTCGGTCTCCGCGCCGTGTCGGCGCCTGGTTGGGGGGAAATCTCGGCGGCAACCGCAGGATCTGCAGGTTCGGCCGCGCCCACCGCCGGCTCGGCGATCGCCGCGGTCCACTGCGCCACTTCGGCCGTCGTCATCGTGCTTTGCTCGGTGAGGCGCGGGTCCTCGTAGCCGTGGTGCGCCACGTCGGGCAGGTACTGCTCACGCGACAGCAGAGTGCCGGCGCAGTGGTCGCTGCGCGGCGGCGGGCTGTGCGTCTCGTCGCGCAGGCGGTTCAGCAGCTCGTTCATCACCGCCGTCGGCACCCGCTGCCGCTCGCCCGGGTAGACGAAGCCGAACAGCACCAGGTGCGACAGCAGCA
This sequence comes from Burkholderiaceae bacterium, assembly GCA_044222685.1. GTDB lineage: Bacteria > Pseudomonadota > Gammaproteobacteria > Burkholderiales > Burkholderiaceae_C > JAEUPI01. The sequence goes on along the minus strand of JBGAMU010000020.1, from coordinate 40,652 downwards.
CGCGCCAGTGCGGCCCGAAGCGCTGCAGCAGCCGCGGCCAGTCCATGCGCGAGCCACAGGCGTGCAGCAGGTGCACGACGTCGGCGCCGTCGTAGCGCTCGCGCTCCATGATGAAGGCCTTGGTCCACAGGCTCTCCTCGGCCGGGCACAGCTTCACCGGCAGGCCGAGCACCTGCGCCTCGGTGGCATGCGCGAACCACGCGTCGTCCACCGGCGACAGGCCGTTGCCCGAATTGAAGATCACGTCGACGAAGGCGCTGCCGTCGACGATCTTGCCCAGCCAGTGCGTGTAGGTCAGCTCGGCCTGGTAACCGGCGTCGGCGGCCAGCCGCGCCAGCTGCTCCCAGTCGTGCTGGCGCACGAAGATGTCGAGGTCCTTGGTCGGCCGCCGGATGCCGGTGAAGTGGGCGAAGCCGTAGGCGCCGCCGATCAGGAACGGCAGCTCGTGCTGCAGCAACAGGCGCAGCAGGCGCCGGTAAAAACACGCGGCGTCGCCGGCATCGTCGTCCACGGGCGCGTCGACCAGAGTCATGGCCGGAGGGCGAGGGCAAGACGCGTGCCGCCGGGTGGCGGCCCGTGGGCGCCGGCAAGGAGCGTGGTTTGCTGCAACGGCGCCGATGGCACCGCCCGCGAAAGACCCTGCTGCCCAGCCCGTGCGCTTCGCCGCCGTCGGCGACCTGCACTGCACCGAGGGGTCCGCCGGCGCACTGCGCGGCTTCTTCGCGCAGGCGGCCGAGGCGGCCGACGTGCTGCTGCTGTGCGGCGACCTCACCGACTACGGCACGCCGGCGGAGGCCAAGGTGCTGGCCGACGAACTGGCCATCGTCTCGATCCCGGTGGTGGCCGTGCTCGGCAACCACGACTACGAGTCGGGCACGCCCGACCAGGTGCGTGCCGCGCTGCAGCGGGCCGGCGTGCAGGTGCTCGACGGCGAGGCGGTCGAGGTGCTGGGCATCGGCATCGCCGGCGCCAAGGGTTTCGCCGGCGGCTTCGGCCGCGCGTCGCTCGGCGCCTGGGGCGAGACCGCCATCAAGCAGTTCGTCCACGAAGCGCAGGCCGAGGCGATGAAGCTCGAGTCGGCGCTGGCCAAGCTGCGCACCGAGCACCGCATCGCGATGCTGCACTACGCGCCGATCGCCGGCACCGTGCAGGGCGAGCCGAGCGAGATCTACGCCTTCCTCGGCAGCAGCCGGCTCGAGGACCCGTTGTTGCGTTATCCGGTCGACGTGGTGGTGCACGGCCACGCGCACCGCGGCTCGCTCGAAGGGCGCACCGTCAACGGCATCGCCGTCTACAACGTGGCCAGGCCGCTGCTGCAGCGCACCTTCGCCGACCGGCCGCCGTTTCGCCTGTTCAGCCTGCCCGCCGGGGCGGCGGCCGCCAACGGGTCAGCTTGACCGCGGCCGCGGTGGCCAGTCCGTAGGCCACCATCGCGACGGCCACCAGCGCGAAGTAACGCGACGGCTCGGCCTGTCCGGCGGCCAGCCAGGCGCCGACGCCGGCCACCAGCAGCAGCCGCAAGGTGCCGGCCAGCACCGGGCCGAGCACGCGCCCCGATCCCTGCGCCGCGAAGTACAGCGTGAGCCCGAGGCCGAAGAACGGGAACGCCGGTCCGGCGATGCGCAGGTACTGCCGCGCGTGCTCGAGCACGGCCGCGTCGCTGGTGAAGCGTGCGGCCCAGAGGTCGGGCGCGACCGCGACGATCAAGCCGACCAATCCCAGGTTCACCGCCGACACGCCGCCGGCCGTCCAGGCCACGCGGCGGGCGCGCGCCACGTCGCCGGCGCCGATGGCCATGCCGACCATCGGCACCGCCGCCACGCCGATGCCGAACGCGATCGGGATCAGCAGGAACTCCAGGCGCTGGCCGATCGAGTAGCCGGCCAGCGGCAGCACGCCCAGGTGGGCGACGAGGCCGGTGACGATCAGCGTCGCCAGCACCGATTGCAGCGGCGAGATGCACGACACCGCGCCGACCTTCAGGATGTCGGCGAACAGTTCGCGCTCCAGCGCCACGCCGCGCCAGGCGAGCGAGAGCCGCCCGCGGCCGCTGAGCAGGAACCAGACGAAGAACACCACGCCTGCGGCGGTGGCCACGATGTGGCCGATCGCCACGCCGGCCAGGCCGAGCGACGGCACCGGTCCGGCGCCGAGCGACAGCACGCCACCGAGCACGATCTGCAGCAGCGCCGTGGCGACGATGGCGATCGACGGCACGCGCATATTGCCGGTGCCGCGCAGCGTGGAGGCCAGCGTGTTGCCGAGCCAGACCAGCACCGCGCCGCAGAACAGCACGTTGGAGAAACGGATCGCCTCGTCGAGCACCGCGCCGGCGCCGCCGAGCAGGCGGTACAGCGCCGGCCCGCCGGCGAGGACCAGCAGCGAATACAGCACGCCGGCCCCGGTGCCGATGGCCAGCGCGTGCACCGCCAGCGCCTGCGCGCGCGCCGCGTCGCCGGAGCCGAGCGCACGGCTCACCGCCGACGAGACGCCACCGCCCATGGCGCCAGCCGACAACATGCCGGTCAGCATGGCGAACGGGAACACCAGCGCCATCGCCGCCAGCGGGGTGGTGCCCAGGCGGCCCACGTAGTAGGTCTCGGCGACGCCGACGCCCACCGTGCTGAGCATCGCCAGCACGTTGGGCGCCGACAGGCGCAGCAGCGTCGGCAGGATCGGTCCGTGCCGCAGGCGCTGCATCTCGGGCGACACCTGGACCGGTGCCGAGGCGGCGGTGAGGGCGGCAGGGGGTGAAGTCGGCAAGGGGGCTTTCGTGGCAGCCGCGACGGGCCGGACGCTCGGACAATGCCCGCCAGTGTCCACCACCGGCGGCCCGCCGCCGCCCCGCCATCATGATCACCTCCAGCGCCAACATCGGCGACATCGCCCACGCCATCCAGCTCGCACTGGCTCCGGTGTTCCTGCTGACCGGCATCGCCGGCATCCTGAACGTGATGACCGGCCGGCTGGCGCGCATCATCGACCGCGGCCGCCAGGTCGCCGAGGGACCGCTGCGGCTGGACGCATCGGCGCGCGACGCGCTGCGCGCCGAGCTGGTCAGCCTGGAGCGGCGGCGCCACCTCGCCAGCTGGGCGATCAACGCCTGCACGCTGGCGGCGCTGCTGGTGTGCACGGTGATCGCGACGATCTTCGTCGAAGCCTTGCTCGAGCTGCCGCTGCAGTGGCTGGCCGGCGTGCTGTTCACCGGCTCGACGGTGGCGCTGACGGTGGGCCTCGGCTCGTTCCTGCGCGAGGTGCGGCTGGCGACGCAGACGGTGCGCATCCCGGTCGCGCTGCTGGACAGCTAGGATGCGAAGCTGCGATCGAACGGCCCGCCGTGCGGTGACGCCATGACCACCAAGATCCACGACATCAAGGTCATCCTGACTGCGCCCGAGGGCATCAACCTCGTGGTGGTGAAGGTCGAGACCAACCAGCCGGGCCTGGTCGGCCTGGGCTGTGCGACCTTGGCCTACCGCCACCTCGCCGTGAAATGCCTGGTCGAGGAGTATCTGAAGCCACTGCTGGTCGGCCGCGACGCGCAGGCGATCGAAGAGCTGTGGCAGCTGATGCACCAAAACGCCTACTGGCGGCACGGCGGCATCGAGAACAACGCGATCTCGGGCGTCGACATGGCGTTGTGGGACATCCTGGGCAAGCTCGCGAACATGCCGCTGTACCAGCTGTTCGGCGGCAAGGTGCGCGAGGGCGTGCCGGTCTATCGCCATGCCGAGGGGCGCAGCCTGGACGAGTTGTGCGACCGCATCCAGCAGTACCGTGACCAGGGCATCAGCCACATCCGCTGCCAGAGCGGCGGCTATGGCGGCGGCAGCTTCGGGCCGGCGCCGGCCGGCGCGCCGGAACGTTCAGCGCCGGGCATCTACCTCGACCCGCGGCGCTACATGCGCGACACGGTGAAGATGTTCGACGACATCCGCAGCCGCGTCGGCTTCGAGGTGGCGCTGTGCCACGACGTGCACGAGCGGCTGAAGCCGGTGGACGCGATCCGCTTTGCCCGCCAGCTCGAGCCGTACGACCTGTTCTTCCTCGAGGATCCGCTTCCGATCGAGGAGGGCGAGTGGATGCGGCAGCTGCGCGAGAAGTCGACGATCCCGATCGCGCAGGGCGAGCTGTTCAACCATCCGCTGGAGTGGCGCACGCTGATCACCGACCGGCTGATCGACTTCATCCGCGTACACATCTCGCAGATCGGCGGCATCACGCCGGCGCGCAAGCTGCAGGTCTTCGCCGAGCAGTTCGGTGTGCGGACCGCGTGGCACGGCCCCGGCGACATGACGCCGCTGGCGCACGCTGCCAACATCCACATCGACCTGGCGGCGCGCAACTTCGGCATCCAGGAGTGGTCGGGCACCGAGCCGCCGAACTTCATCCTCCAGCCGCTCAAGGGGCCGCGCGGCGCGTTGCTCGACGTCTTTCCCGGGCTGCCCGAGCTGCGCCAGGGTTATGTCTACGCCAACGACAAGCCGGGGCTCGGCGTCGACCTGAACGAAACCGAAGCAGCCAGGTACCCCTGCGACGCCGGCGTGACGCGCTGGACGCAGACCCGGCTGATCGACGGCAGCCTGCAGGTGCCCTGACCCTCAACTTCGAAGAAGAGATTCACACACCATGGACGCACTCGTCATCCACGCCCCCGGCGACCTGCGGGTCGAAGACGTTCCCACACCGGCCGTCGGCGCGGGCCAGGCGCGGGTGCGCGTGCGCGCCGGCGGCATCTGCGGCTCCGACCTGCACTACTACCAGCACGGCGGCTTCGGCACCATCCGCATCCAGCAACCGATGGTGCTGGGCCACGAGGTGGCCGGCGTGATCGAGCAGGTCGGCGCGGGCGTGACGACGATTGCCGTCGGCGAACACGTGGCGATCAGCCCGAGCCGGCCGTGCAGCGTGTGCCGCTTCTGCCAGCTCGGCCTGCAGAACCACTGCCTGGACATGCGCTACTACGGCAGCGCGATGCGCATGCCGCACGTGCAGGGCGCCTTCCGCAAGGAGATCGTCATCGACATCGGCCAGGCGCATCGGCTGGCCGAGGGCATCAGCGATGCCGAGGGGGCGATGGCCGAGCCGCTGGCGGTGGCGCTGCATGGCGTCAACCGCGCGGGGCCGCTGCTCGGCCGCACGGTGCTCGTCACCGGCTGCGGGCCGATCGGCGCGCTGGCGATCATCGCGGCGCGCCGCGCAGGCGCGACGAAGATCGTGGCCACCGACGTGGTCGACCATCCGCTGCGCAAGGCGGCCAAGGTGGGCGCCGACGAGACGATCAACGTCGCCACCCAGCCCGAGGCACTGGCGCGCTACGCGGTCGACAAGGGCCAGTTCGACGTGCTGTTCGAGGCCAGCGGCAACGAGCGCGCACTGCGCTCGGCGTTCGACGTGCTGCGTCCACGCGGCGTGGTCGTGCAGCTGGGCCTGGCCGGCAGCGAGATGACGCTGCCCCTCAACACCGTGGTGGCCAAGGAGTTCGACCTGCGCGGCACCTTCCGCTTTCACGAGGAGTTCGGCGTCGCCGTCCAGCTGATCAACCAGCGCCTGGTCGACCTGAAGCCGCTGATCTCGGCCACGCTGTCGTACCGTGATGCTGGCCGGGCCTTTGCGCTGGCGGCCGACCGCTCGCAGGCGATGAAGGTGCTGCTCGACTTCGACTGAGGATCTTCGTCGCGCGCGGCGGCTCAGGCCTCGACCTTGAGGAACAGGTCGCGGTCGGGTGCGAAGTTGGCATACAGCGGCAGCAGCGCGCCGCCGAGTGCGCGTGCGTCGCTGCCGATCGTGCCGGCCAGCAACTGCGGGCGCGACACACCCTCCCAGCTGTAGCGCGCCAGCGCACGCTCGGTGTGCGCCAGCAGCGCCGCCAGCAGTTCGCGGCTGAACGAGCCGTCGAGGATCACGCCTTCCAGGTCGAGCAGGCAGGCCGCGGTGTTCATCGCCTGCGCGATGGCGGCGCCCGATTGTTCGAGCCACTGCGTGGTGAACGGCAGCCACTTCGCCTGCAGCGCGCGCTCGTCCTGCGCCGCGCCGGCATCCAGGCCCGCCGCGCCATAGAGCTGCTCCAGGTTCAGCAGCGAGGCCACGCTGAGCAGCTGCGCAGGCGGGTTGTCGCGGTCGCTCCTGGCCAGCCACAGCGGCAGTGAGCCGATCGCGCCGGCGTTGCCGTTGACGCCGCCGCGCAGATGGCTGTCGAGCACCAGGCCGCCACCGATGAAGGTGTCGACGAACACGTACAGAAAACTCTTCATGCTGCGCCCGCGGCCGGCCACCAGCTCGGCCACGCAGGCGGCCGCCGTGTCCTTGACCAGCTCCACCGGCAGTTCGGTGAGCCCCTGTACCTCGGCGCGCAGGTCGATGCGGTTCCACTTGTCGGCCACCCGCGCCGGAAACCCCAGTAGCTGCTGCCAGCCACCGAGCGACAGCGGCGCGGCGATGCCGATGCCCTGGATGCGCTCGCGCAGCGGGCCGCTCAGCTTGCGGCGGATGTCCTTCAGGCGCTGGGTGATCTCGGCCAGCACCGTGTCGGGGTCGGCGAAGCGGTACTCGAGCGTCCAGCGTTGACGGGCCTGACCCGTGAAGTCGACCAGCAGCACGTCGAGGCTGCGCCGGCCGACCTTGATGCCGATGGCGAATGCCCCGTCGGGGTTCAGCCGCAACGGCACCGAGGGCTGGCCCACCTTGCCGCGCTGCGGTTCGCCCTTGAGCAGCAGGTCGTCGTCGAGCAGCCGCTTGGTGATCAGCGAGACGGTCTGCGCGGTGAGCTTGGTCACGCGCGCCACCTCGGCGGCCGGCAAGGCCCCGTGCAGCCGGATCGCCTGCAGCACCACACGCTCGTTGTACTGCCTCAAGCCCCCCTGGCTGGAGCCGCGCGGCTGCAGGTGCGGTGCGACCGCGCTCGAGACGTCGCGCGCGTTCACGGCGACGCCTCGTGGGTGCCGCTCATGCCAGGCACTCTGCGGGAATCGACTCCGCCGGCATCGCGCCGGTCATCACCGCCACCGTGTCGCTCATCGAGATCTTCTTCGGGTCGAGCACCGCGGCGCGCTTGCCCAGGCGCGCCACGTGGATGCGGTCGGCCACCTCGAACACATGCGGCATGTTGTGCGAGATCAGCACCACCGGCAGGCCTTGGTCGCGCACGCGGCGGATCAGCTCGAGCACCATGTTGCCTTCCTTGACGCCAAGCGCCGCGGTCGGCTCGTCCATGATCACCACGTGTCGCGCGAACGCCGCCGCGCGCGCCACCGCCACGCACTGGCGCTGGCCGCCGGACAGCGTCTCGACCGCCTGCGTCATCGAGCGGATGCCGACCTTGAGGTCCTGCATGCGCGCGATGCTCTCGTCGAGCATGCGTTTCTTGTCGAGCATGCGCAGCACGCTGCCGAGGAAACCCGGGCGCCGCAGCTCGCGGCCGAGGAACAGGTTCTCCGAGATGCTCATCGCCGGCGCGACGGCGAGGTCCTGGTAGACCGTCTCGATGCCGGCGCGGCGCGCGTCGATCGGGGTCTTGAAGTGCACCGGCTTGCCGTCGAGCAGGATCTCGCCCTCGTCGGGCACGGTGGCACCCGACAGGCACTTGATCAGGCTCGACTTGCCGGCACCGTTGTCGCCGATGACCGCCAGGATCTCGCCGGCGCGCAACTCGAAGTCGGCGCCGGCGATGGCCGTCACCTGGCCGTAGCGCTTGACCAGGCCCTTGGCCTGCATGACGAGGGGTGCGCTCATCCGCGTGCTCCCTTGCGCGACAGCTGGTCGGTGGCGACGGCCAGGATGACCAGGATGCCGGTGACCAGCACCTGGTAGATCGACGACACGCCCATCAGCGTGAGGCCGTTGCGGAACACGCCGACGATCAGAGCGCCGACCAGCGAGCCGAGGATGATGCCGCGGCCGCCGAACAGGCTGGTGCCGCCGAGCACGACCGCGGTGATGGCATCCAGGTTCTCGGTCTGGCCGGCATTGGGGTCGCCGACGCCGGTGCGCGCCACCGACAGCAGTGACGCGATGCCGTAGAAGAAGCCGGCGATCACGTAGACCATCAGCAGCACGCGCTGCGTCGGGATGCCGACCAGGCGCGTCGCCTCGGCGTTGTTGCCCACCGCATAGACGTGGCGGCCGGCGGCCGTCTCGCGCAGCACGAACCAGGCGAGCGCGTACAGCGCGAGCATCAGCACGGTGCCGAGCGCGACCTCGGTGCCGCCGTCTTTGCCACCGATGGCGAAGGTGTTGCCCAGCGCCGTCATCAGCGGCGGCAGGTCGGTCACCGTCTGCGAGTTCGAGTACAGCTGCGTGATCGCGAACGCGATGTTCAGCGTGCCGAGCGTGACGATGAACGACGGCAGCTTGACCCGGGTGACGAGCAGCCCGTTGGCCAGGCCGAACAGCGTGGTGACGCCGATGCCGCAGGCCACCGCCAGCAGCGGCGGCAGCCCGAGGTCGGTGGCGAACTTGGTCATCACGATGCCGCCGAGCGCCATCACCATGCCGCACGACAGGTCGATGCCGGCGGTGAGGATCACCAGCGTCTGCCCGATCGCAATGACGCCGACCACCATCACCTGCTGCAGGATCAACGACAGGTTGCCGCCGGTGAGAAAGCGGTCGCTCTGCGACGCGAAGAAGGCGCACGCCGCCAACAGCGCGAGGAACGGGCCGAGGGTGCCGATCGGAGGCAGCTTCATGGCGATCGCGCTTCCTTGGGCGGCTCTACCTTTTGCCCCAGCAGAGATCCGTGCCTGTCTTGACATCCTTGCTGTCGACGCCGGCCTGGGCCTTGGCGGCGATCAGCGTGACGCCGGTGTCGGTGTAGCCGCTTGGCTTCTTGCCGCTCTTGGCGTATTCGACGCCGGCCTCCACGCCCATGGCCGCCATCTTCAACGGGTATTGCTGGCTGGTCGCGGCAATGACGCCGTTGCCCACATCCTTGATGCCCTGGCAGCCGCCGTCGACGCTGACGATGACCACGTTCTTTTCCTTGCCGGCCTTCTTGAGCGCGTTGTACGCACCGGCGGCGGCGGGCTCGTTGATCGTGTACACGAGGTTCACGTCGGGCACCTTCTGCAGGCAGTTCTCCATCGCGGTCTGGCCCTTGGCCTGGTCGCCGAAGCTGTCGGCCATGCAGGCCACCGACGCGTCCTTGCCGAGCTCGTTGCTCTTGGCATCGGGCGCCGGCAGGCCGAAGCCCTTGAGGAAGCCGTTGTGCCGCTGCGCACCCACCGGATGGCCGGGGAACAGATCGAGCGTCACGATCTTCGCCGGCTTGCCGCCGAGGGCGGCCTTGGCGTACTGGCCGATCAGCACGCCGGCCTTGTAGTTGTCGGTGGCGAAGAGGGCGTCGGTGCCGTCGGCCGGGTCGGTGGGGCTGTCGAGCGCGATCACCAGCACGCCCTTGTCGCGCGCCTTCTTGATGCTCGGGATGATGGCTTTGCTGTCGCTCGGCGTGATCAGGATCGTCTTGGCGCCGGCGGCGATCATGTTCTCCATCGCGGTCACCTGGCCGGCGTTGTCGCCGTCGGCCTTGCCGGCGCCGGTGAGCAGCTTGGCGCCCTTGGCCTTGGCCGCCTCGGCGGCGCCTTCCTTCATCTTCACGAAGAAGGGGTTGGTCTCGGTCTTGGTGATCAGGCCGATCACGGGCTGGTTCTGCGCGTGGGCGCCGGCGACGGCCAGCACGGCGGCCGCAGCCAGCAAGGTGGTCTTGAGCATCGGATGTCTCCTGGTGTCTGTGAATGTGTGTGCCACGCGCCAAGGCGACCGGCAGCACAGATTCTGGTGCGGGTCGTTTAATAAATCAAGTAGAGTGATTAATGGTTTTCACTGAGAGCCGCCCGCCTGGCCTTGGGCGATGCTGGCGACTCGTGCACACACCGAGGGGCAACAGGACATGATCGTGGTCAGCGGCGAGGCGCTGATGGATGTGTTTGCCGGCGGCCAGACGCCCACCGGCCTCACGCTCGACGCCCGCATCGGCGGCTCGCCGCTCAACGTGGCGATCGGCCTGGCGCGCATGCGCCAGCCGGTGGTGTTCTTCGGCGCGCTGTCGAGCGGCTTTCTCGGCGATCGGCTCGCGCGGGCGCTGAGCGAAGAGGGCGTCGACACCGGCTGCGTCTGCCGGCTCGACGCGCCGACCACGCTGGGCCTGGTGGGTCTGGACGCACGCGGCGTCGCGTCGTATGCGTTCTACGGCGAGGGCGCCGCCGATCGGCTGCTGCCGCTGGAGGCCCTCGCGCAGGTGCCGGCGGCGAGCGCCTATCACTTCGGCTCGTACGCCATGGTGGTCGAGCCGGTGGCAGGCACCCAGCGCGCGCTGGTCGAGCGCGAACACGCGCGCAGCGTGATCGCCTACGACCCCAACGTGCGCTTGCGCGTGGAGCCGCAGGTGCAGCGCTGGCGCGACGCCCTGGCCTGGATGCTGCCACGCACCCACGTGCTGAAGATCAGCGACGAAGACCTCGAGCTGCTGTTCCCGGGCGCCGATCCGGCACAGCTGGCCGCGGCGTGGTTGCGTGCCGGTGTATCGCTCGTGGTGTTGACGCGCGGTGCACGTGGCGCCGAAGCGTGGACGGGCGCGCACCACGTGGTCGTCGCGCCGTCGCCGGTGACCGTGGTCGACACCGTGGGTGCCGGCGACACGTTCCAGGCCGCGTTGCTTGCTGCGCTGGCCGAACGTTCGCTCTTGTCGCCCGGGTCGCTGCAGGGCCTGTCGTCGGAGCAGCTGGCGTCCGTGCTGCGCTTTGCTGCACAGGCCGCAGCGATCACCTGCTCGCGCCGTGGTGCCGACCTGCCGCGGCGCCACGAACTGACGGGAGAGGTCTAGTCACGGGCGCCGGCGGGCAAGCGGGTCGAGAAAGGCCTCCGCCTTCGAGGCCAGGGGACAAGCGCTCGCAGTGTGCGGCACCGGACAGACGGCTGATCCTGCGACCTGGGACCATGGCGACTTGATCCTTACAGTGGAGCGCGGTCCGCGTCATCGCGGCGCCGCGACGATGAATCATGTTCGTCCAGACTGCACGCGCACGACCGGCCATTCCGTTCCGGGTGGGCCCTCAGGCCTTGGAGGTCAATCGGTCCGCTGACGGAACCACCGCCGCCCATGCGGGATTGGCCATCCTGGCTGCGCCGTTCGACGCCATCCGGTTCCAGTACGCCTGCGCCGTGATGGCAGGCGCGTTTCAGCGATCCATCGTTGCATCGGGACGACTGGAGCGAGCGCTCGACGCGCTGGAGAAGCTCATGCTGGGACCGTTTGCGCGGCGCCGGTGAAACGGTACGCCGCCGCGGAATGACGTGGCCGATGTGGCTCGCCTTGCTGGCGTGCGTGCTGGGCGGCGCTGCGATCGGCCTGTCGATCTATGGGTCCCACCGGTGGCAGCAGGCGGCGCTGTCCCTGAACCGCCTGCTGGACGCTGGCCGTGTCGACCGCACGGCGCTGTCGCCAGCCGCCGCCGTGCGCTATGACCCTCATGAACTGGAGGGCCTGCCTGCGCCCGTGCAACGATATTTCCGTGCAGTGCTGAAGAATGGCCAACCCGTCATCGCCGCTGCCACGATCGATCTCGTGGGCACCTTCAATATGTCTGCCACCGGTGAGCAGTGGAAGCCGTTCACGTCGACGCAGCGGGTCGTCACCCGTCGCCCCGGCTTCGTGTGGGATGCCCAGGTGGCGATGTTCCCCGGTGTGCCGTTGCGGGTGGTCGACAGCTACGCTGCCGGCGTGGGCCACCTGCGTGCCGCCGTGCTGGGCCTGTTCACGATGGCCGACGTGAGTGGTGGCGGCGAGATCGCCCGCGGCGAGCTGATGCGCTGGCTGGCCGAGGCGGCCTGGTATCCGACCGCGCTGCTGCCGAGCCAGGGCGTGCGCTGGCAGGCCGTCGACGACACGTCGGCCAACGCCACTATCGCCGATGGCACACTGACGGTGAGCCTGATGTTCGACTTCGACGACGCCGGCTTGATCGCTTCGGTGCGCGCGGCCGCGCGGGGCGCGGGCGTGGGCAAGGACATGGTCATGCTTCCCTGGGTCTGCTCGCTGTCGAACTACCAACTGCGGCACGGCATGCTGCTGCCCATGGCAGGGGAGGCGGCATGGCTGCGGCCGCAAGGGCGCAGCGCCTACTTCAAGGGCAGTGTGGCAAACCTGAGTGTCGAGTTCTTGTCATGACACCGCGTCGCGCCGGCGCCGGGGGTTCGCTGGGACGCAAGCTCGTTCTCGCCTTCGTCGGATTCGTCGGTCTGCTGTTGCTGGTGGCGGTGGCACTGGTGCGTTTCGTCGACCCCAACGTCTACAAGGCGCGTCTGGAAGCAGCCGTTTCTGCGGCCACGGGCATGGAGGTCCACATCGCCGGCCGTCTGAAGATCGATTTCCTCCCGGCATTGCGCGTGACCCTCGACGACGTGCACTTTCGCCGGCAGGCCACCGACGTGGTGTCGGGGAAGCAAGCGACGATCGCCATCGCGCTCATGTCGGTGTTCGCCAGGGAACTCCGGATCGAGAGCATCGCCTTGACGAACCCGGTGATCGCCATCGAGCGCGACCTCGACGGCCGATTCAACATCGAGGGGCCAGGGGACCGTGCGGACACATTGCCGGCGGTGGACTGGCCCAAGGTGTCGGTCACCGACGGATCGATCGTCTACGTCGACAGACGATTCGGCAAGGGTTTCGAAGGCCGCGACTGCCGCCTGGAGCTGCGGCACCTGCGGCTGTCGGGCGGGCCACGCGCCCAGTTGGCGAAGGGCATCTCGTTCACGGCGCAAGCCGCCTGCGCGGAGATCCGCAAGGACAGCGTCACCTTGTCCGACGTGGCGTTCACGGCCGACATGAAGGATGGCGTGATCGATCTCGATCCGGTCACAACGCGTGTCTTCGGCACCCAAGGCTCCGGAACGCTGCACGCGGACTTCTCGGCGGCAGTACCGCTGTACCGGATGGACTACACGCTCTCGCAGTTTCCCATCGAGGCGCTCTTCAAGACGATGTCGCAACGGCAGGTGGCGTCGGGGCGGATGGACTTCTCTGCCAACCTGTCGACGCAAGGGTCGACCGTGAAGGAGCTGCGTCAGGGCATCCAGGGACAGATCTCCTTGCGTGGCAGCAACCTCACGTTGAGCGGCAGCGACCTGGATCGCGCGTTCGAACGGTTCGAGTCCAGCCAGAATTTCAACCTCGTGGATGTGGGCGCGTTCTTCTTTGCCGGTCCGCTCGGCCTGATGGTCACCAAGGGCTACGACTTTGCGCGCGTCGCGCAGACGCAAGGCGGCAGCAGTGAGATCCGTGCCCTGGTCTCCGACTGGAAGGTCGAACGCGGCCTGGCGCAGGCGCAGGACGTGGCCATGGCGACCCGCGAGAACCGGATCGCTCTGAAGGGCCGGCTCGATCTCGTCAACGACCGGTTCGACGACGTGACGATGGCGCTGGTCGACGCGAAGGGCTGCGTCAAGGTGCAGCAGAAGATCCGCGGGTCCTTCCAGGATCCGGTGGTCGAAAAGCCGGCCCTCGTCGCCGCATTGGCCGGGCCGGCGCTCAGGCTGCTCAAGAAGGGAACCGACCTGCTGACCGGCGGAAGCTGCGACGTGTTCTACGCCGGCTCGGTGGCGGCGCCGAGGTGATCGGGCACGCGGGTCACTAAGATGGCGACGCCCGATCCGGGGCGCCGACACGCGTGACCGCACAGTGGAAGAAGTGCCGACCCAGCCGCGGCGTGTGTTCGTGCTCGGCGCCACCGGCACGATCGGCCGCGCGACCGTGCGCGCACTCGTGCGGCGCGGGCACGAGGTGGTCTGCTTCGTGCGCGCGCGCAAGCGCGGCGAGCTGCCGCAGATCGCCGGCGCGATGGTGCGAATCGGTGACGTCACCGATCCGGGCTCGCTGAGCCGCGATGGCTTTCGCGGCGAGCGTTTCGACGCGCTCGTGTCGTGCCTGGCCTCGCGCACCGGCGCGCCGAAGGACGCATGGGCCATCGATCACCAGGCGCACGTGCATGCGCTCGAGGCGGCGCAACGAGCAGGCGTCGCTCAGGTGGTGTTGCTGTCGGCGATCTGCGTGCAGAAACCGGTGCTCGCGTTCCAGCATGCCAAGCTGGCGTTCGAGAAGGTGCTCGTCGAATCCGGCATCGCCTACTCGATCGTGCGGCCGACGGCGTTCTTCAAATCGCTGTCGGGGCAGGTCGAGCGGGTCAGGCGCGGCAAGCCCTTCCTGGTGTTCGGCGACGGCACGCTGACCGCGTGCAAACCGATCAGCGACGATGACCTCGCCGACTACCTGGCCGGCTGCCTGGACGACGAAGCGCGCCGCAACCGCGTGCTGCCGATCGGCGGGCCGGGCGACGCGATCACGCCGCGGCAGCAGGGCGAACACCTGTTCGCGTTGCTCGGGCGTGCGCCGCGCTTCCGGCAGGTGCCGGTGGCGCTGCTCGACGCCATCGTCGGCGTGCTCGGCACGGCCGGCCGCGTGGTGCCCGCGCTCGCCGCCAAGGCGGAGCTGGCGCGCATCGGCCGCTACTACGCGACCGAATCGATGCTGGTGCTCGATCCGCTGACGGGCCGCTACAGCGCCGCGGCCACGCCGTCGACAGGGCGCGAGACGCTGTTCGACTACTACGCGCGCCTGGTCAGCGGCACGGCCGCGGCGGAGCGCGGCGAGCACGCGGTGTTCTGAGCGCCGGCCGGCTGGTCGAGGACGCGGCAGCTCGCCTCAGACCGCCGCGTGCTGCGGCCCCAGCTGCCGGGTGCAGTGCGCGAGCCAGCGTGCCGACAGCTTCTCTTGCAGGGAGTTCTGCTTCAGGCGCTCGTTGAGCAGGTGAAAGTCCACGCTGTCGAGCGGCTGGTCCTGGTTGAAGCAGGAGAACACGTGCGTCACCTCGCCGGTCTTCGGGTCGCGGTGCAGCTGCAGGCACTGGGCGCAGATCTCCTTCATCATGCACTGCATCGGCGAGTTGATCGAGCCGATCGCGAAGTGATGGGGTTTCAGATGGGCCTTCAGCCCCTCGTGGCGCGCCTTGCCCACGCCGGCCATCATGCGGTCGGAGCCGATCGCGATGATGCGATCGGCGTCTTCGGTGCGCAGCGTCGGCGTGCCCAGCCGCCCCGCGGCATAGGCCTCCATCGCCTGCACGATGTTGCCGACGAACGAGCGGTCCTGCGGCCGGCCGGGCGTGAAGCCGGGGGCCTCGTCGCTGCACCAGACCACCACGTCGGCCGCGGCCTCGATGTCGGCCACCTTGTAGCGGTCGATGACCTTCTTGTAGCCGGCGAAGTACAGCACCTTCGAGCCTTTGGCCCGGAAGGCCTGGCCGATCGAGAACAGCACGGCGTTGCCGAGGCCGCCGCCGCACAGGATGACCGTCTCGCCAGCCTCGATGTGCGTGGGCATGCCGGTCGGGCCCATCAGGATGACCGGCTCGCCCGGCTGCAGCGCCGCGCACAGGTTGGCCGACCCGCCCATCTCGAGCACGATGGTGGAGACCAGGCCGCGTGCGGGGTCGACCCACGCGCCGGTGAGCGCGATGCCTTCCATCTGCAGGCGTGTGCCGGAGGCCTTGGGCGACAGCGTCTCGAAGTTCTGCAGGCGGTAGAACTGGCCGGGCTGGAAATTGCGCGCGGCCATCGGTGCCTTGATGACGACCTCGACGATGGTCGGCGTCAGCCGCTCGACCTTGTGCACCGAGGCCAGTAGGTCGCCGGCCAACCCGTCGAAGAACGCCGCCGTGTCCTGCGCCGAGCGGGGTGGCTGCTGTGCCAGCACGCGCGACACCGCGGGGTAGCCCTGGCGGGCCGAGGCCATGGCCTTGACCACGTTGCCGAAGTACGAGGGGTGCAGGTCGCCGAAGAAGCTGATGAAGCGGCCATCGTCGGCGCGCGACAGCAGCACGTCGGCACGCGCGGGCTTGCAGTTGCCGCGGTCGGGTTTGGCCGGCGCGCCGGTTTCGTCGCAGGCGGCGAAGTACTTGCCGTCGAGCCTGAAGTGCGGTGCGTCCTCGCGCGCCAGCACCGTGTTGGGCTGCGTGCCCGCCGCCACGAAGATCGTGTGCGCAGGCAGTTCGTGGGGGCCAGCACTCGTCCAGGCGCCGTCTTCGCCGCGCTGCTGCCGGGCAAACCGGATGGCACGCGCGGCGCCGTAGTTGTCGACGTCGATGGCCAGCGGCGACAGGCATTCGGCGAAGGTGATGCCTTCCTCGAGCGCCTTTTCGACCTCTTCGTGGTTGAGGGTGTACGACGGGCTGTCGATCAGCCGGCGCCGGTAGGCGATGGTGGCGCCACCCCATTCGCGCAGCAGCTCGACCACGCGCGCCGGTCGCTGCTCGCGCTGCGCGGCCACGCGCTCGCCGCGGATGGCGCGGGCGTGGGCGAGAAACTCCTCGGCGATCTCGCGGTCGAGGTCGTCCCACGAGGCGCGGATGGCGCCTTCGCCGATGTCGGCGGCCAGCGCCTCGTAGCGCTGCAGGAACTTGTCCACCTGCACGCAGTAGTAGGCGAGCGACTCGGTCGCGGTGTCGATCGCGGTCAGTCCGCCGCCGATCACGACGACCGGCAGGCGCAGCTGCATGTTGGCCAGCGAGTCCTGCTTGGCCGCGCCGGTGAGCTGCAGCGCCATCAAGAAGTCCGACGCCGTGCGCACGCCGCGCGCCAGGCCGTTGGGGATGTCGAGCACGGTCGGCTTGCCGGCGCCCAGGCACAGCGCGATGTGGTCGAAGCCGCGTGCCCACGCATCGTCGACACTGAGCGTGCCGCCGAAGCGCACGCCGCCGAACATCGCGAACTCGGCGCGGCGCACGAGCAGCAGGCGCACGACCTTGAGGAAGTTCTTGTTCCAGCGCACCGTGATGCCGTATTCGGCCACGCCGCCGAAGCCGGCCATCACGCGCTGGCCCAGCGGCTCGTACAGCGTGCGCACGTCGTGCACCGGCTCGAAGGGCGCGCGCGTGCCGTCGGGCTGTACGCCGCTGAGCTGCGGCGGCAGCGGCTCGATCTTCAAGCCGTCGATGCCCACCACGCCATGGCCTTCGTTCAACAAGTGGTGCGCCAGCGTGAAGCCGGCCGGCCCCATGCCGACCACCAGCACCTTGCGACCGCTCGACGCGAGCGGCAGCGGGCGGCGGATGTTGAGCGGGTTCCAGCGCGTCAGCAGACTGTAGATCTCGAAGCCCCAGGGCAGCGCCAGCACGTCCTTGAGCGTGCGCGACTCGACCTCGGGAATGTTGACCGGCTCCTGCTTCTGGTAGATGCACGACTTCATGCAGTCGTTGCAGATGCGGTGGCCAGTGGCCGCGAGCATCGGGTTGTCGACCACGATCACCGCCAGCGCGCCGATCGCGTGGCCCAGGTTCTTCAGCGTGTGGAACTCGGAGATCTTCTCTTCCAGCGGGCAGCCGGCGAGCGGCACGCCGAACGGGCTCTTCTTGAACGTCACGCGTGCCGGCGCGTCGGGTGAGGGCTTTTCGCGCAGGCCGGTGGAGCAGGAGTCGCGCTTCTGCGTGTGGCACAGGATGCAGTAGTTCGACTCGTCCAGCGCACCGCGCAAATCAGTGCCGGGGTCGGTGAGCGCGAAGCCCTCGCGCCGCCGCAGGTGCGCCGGATCGATGCGGTAGCTGGTCACGCCGTCGCGCTCCACCTGGTCGGCGGCGGGCACGAGGTCCATCGGGTCCACCGGCGAGGGCCTCTTGAACAACACGCCGCCGTGATGCCGCTGCCTGCCCTGCGGCGTGTGCACGGCCCAGGCGGCGTACTGGCGCGCCGCCTCCAGCAGATCGGCCGCGCCGGCGCCTTCGGCCTGCCAGGCGACGACCCGGCGTGCGAACACCAGCTCGTCGAAGGGCTCGCCCAGGTGCGGCGCCAGGAGGGCAAACAGCGCCGGGCCGTCGATGCGCTCGGCGTCTTCCGGCGTGATCGCCTTGGCCGCCTGGCGCTGCACGAACTTGCGCTTCACCTCGTAGAGCACGTCGAGTTCGGTGTGCTGCTGCGCCAGCACCTGGGCGGCCGGCGCGATGCCGAACAGGTCGATCACGAAGGCTTCGAGATGCGGCGCCAGCTCGATGATCAGCGCCGATTCAGCGGCCGCATCGACGGTCTGCGGCGCCGCGCGGGCGGCGACCAGCCGGGCCTGCAGCGCGCCGGCGGAGCGCTCGAGCCGCTCGAGAAAGAGGCCGTCCAGGCGCGCCAGGGCCGGCTGTCGATAGAGGTCGGCGATCGACAACCCGTGATTCAGCTTCAGCATGATGACCCAGCGGCACTCCAAATCGAAAAGGCCTGCACTCGCGTGCAAGCCTTTGATCTGATTGGCTCCCCGACCTGGGCTCGAACCAGGGACCTACGGATTGACAGGCCCGATCAGGACTCCACGAGTCTCAAAGATACACCGGAATCCACAGAGCCAAACAGGCACCTGCCGGCGGACGTGGTGCTATTGATCCAGTTCTGATGCATTCGCTGCGACCGCTTAAGACTGATCTGAGTCGGTCGAGGCTGATACCTTGAACGTCAGCATCGACCGTCTACGGTCGTTCGATCACCTATCCTTCGTACGACTGCTTGACCTCCGCTACCGGCCACCGGCGCGATCGCAGCAAGTCGGAAATCCACGAACGACTGCTATCGCCATCGGTGACCGGCCGTAGTCGACCGATAGGCGCCCGTCGGTTCGCTCCAAAGCCGCCAGACGACAAGCCCGGATCCTTTGCGCTCCGCATCTACGAAGCAGCCGTTCATGGTCTCCGGCGGACGGCCACAAGCGGGCGCTACTGAATGGCAGCTCTTCGGATGTTCGAACTGCGCGCGCAATCAGAGTGAGTTCTCTACGAAGACGTAGATCAATGGCCCCGATAGGTCAGCGTCGGGCGCCCCGACCGGCGCTGCGCCGTGTTGCCGGCACTGTCGGCTGCCTGTCCCAAGGCGCGACCTCACCGCCAAAGCGTTCGGCCAGAAACTCAATCAGCAGCTTGAGTGGCAGCGGCTGGTGTTGGCGCGAAAGGTACACGGCGTGGATGCCCAGCGGTTCGGGCTCGTGATCCGGCAGCACGCGCACCAGGGTGCCCTGGTCGAGTTCGTCGCCGACGAAGTAGGTCGGCAGCATCGCGATGCCGGCGGCGGCCAGCGCTGCCTGCCGAAGTACCGCGGTTTCGTTGCCTGACAATGAGCCTGTGACGCCCAGGGTCGTCAATCGGCCGGCTTGACCAAGGCGGTACTCGGCGCGGCTGCCGAAGGCGTGCGTGATGCAGTTGTGCGCCTTGAGGTCTTCTGGTCGCTGCGGGTGGCCCCTCCGCTTCAGGTAGGTCGGTGACGCGCAGAGCACCGAGCGGCAACTCGCGAGCCTGCGCGCCACCATGCCATCGTCAAGGCGATTGGTGATGCGTACGGCCAGGTCGATCCGTTCGCCAACCAGGTCGACCGCGCGGTCCACGGTCAAGAGTTCGACCTCGATGTGCGGGTGCCGACCCTGAAAGTCCACGATGGCTTGGGTGAGGCAAGAGATCGCGAACGACAGGCTGGTGGTGATGCGCAGCTTGCCTTTGGGTTCGGCTCTGCGCGCACCCGACACTGCCTGCAGGTCGGCGGCAAGTTCGAGCATCTGGCGCAGGCGGGGCAGCGCCTCCACGCCCGCCTCGCTCAGACTCACGCGGCGTGTCGTGCGATGCAGCAGCCGCGCGCCCAGCCACCGCTCCAAGCCTTCCAGATGGCGGCTGACCATGGCGCGAGACAGGTCCAGCGCCTCGGCGGCACGTGTCAGGCTGCCCTGATCGGCGATCTCGATGAAGGTGCGGATGGCGCCCAGATGGTCCATGGATTGAATCGATCTGATTGACAATATCTTGAGCGAAGCGGAGTTTATCCATTTCTTTCGATTCAATAGAGTCCGCCCATCGACAACCGCCCCGATGGAGCACCCGATGAAGACCTTCAAGAGCTTGTCCCTGGCCTTCCTGCCTGCAGCCATCACGCTGGGCATCATCGCGGCCGACGCCACGGCGCAGTCGGCTCCCCCGCTGACCGTGCAGGTCTACAACGCGGACGGCGCGAGCTTCCACGTCAATGCCGTGCTGGTCACCGGCAAGACCGATGCGGTGCTGCTCGACACGGGCTTCACGCGTGCCGATGCGCTGCGCATTGCTGCGATGGTGCTGGACAGCAAGAAGACGCTGAAAACCATCTACATCAGCCAGGCCGATCCCGACTACTACTTCGGCATCGAAGTGATCAAGCAGTACTTCCCCGACGCAAAGGTCGTGACCACCGCCCCCACGCTGAAGAAGATCGAGGCGACGCTTGCGAACAAACTCCAGGTCTGGGGCCCGCGCATGGGCGCCAACGCACCGAAGAGCGTGCCGCTGCCTGAGGTCCTGGCGGGCAACATGATCGCACTCGAAGACCAGATCCTCGAGATCCGCGGGCTGGACGACACCCTGCCGCACCGCAGCTACGTGTGGATCCCCTCGATCAAGACGATCGCCGGCGGCGTGAACGTGTACGCCGGGCTTCACCTGTGGACGGCCGACGCGCAAAGCGTGCAGGAGCGCGCCGGCTGGGCGAAGAAGCTCGGCACCATGGCCGCACTGCGACCCGTGGCCGTGATCCCGGGCCACGGCCAGCCGGGCCAGAAGCAAGACGCCTCGCAGCTCGCCTGGAGCCAGGCCTACCTGGCGCGCTACGAGCAGGAACTGCCCAAGGCCGACAACAGCGGCGCTCTGATCGAGGCGATGAAGAAGGCCTATCCCGATGCCGGCCTGGGTATTGCGCTGGAGATCGGCGCCAAGGTCAACAAGGGCGAGATGAAGTGGTGAGCGCCACACGTCGCGTCCCCTCATGTCACACCACGGAGATGGTGATCGTCGACATGTTTCGCATTCAGAAGGGCAAGATCGCTGAACACTGGGACGTGATGCACGCCGTGTCTGCCGATGCCGCCAACAAGCGACCGATGTACTGAGCACGCCATGAGCACCACGACTCTGCACTACATCCACGACCCGCTCTGCGGCTGGTGCTATGGCGCCGCGCCGCTGGTTTGGGTGGCCCGAGACACGCTTCGCGTGCTGACCCACGGCGGCGGCATGATGGCGGGCGCCGCACGCCGCGCCGTCAGCCCCGAGTTGCGTCAGTTCGTGATGACGCACGACCGTCGCATCGCGCAGGCCAGTGGGCAGCCCTTCGGGCAGGCCTACTTCGAAGGCCTGCTGCGTGATCCTGGCGCGGTGCTGGATTCAGCGCCGCCCATCACCGCGATCTTGGCCGCCGACGAACTAGCGGGTGCCGGGCTGGACATGCTGGCGCGCCTGCAGATGGCGCACTACGTCGAGGGTCGTCGCATCGCCGAGTTCGCTGTGCTCGAGGATCTGGCCGCAGAGCTCGGGCTGGGCGTCGAAGGCTTCGGCAGCGCGTACCAGCGACTCCAGGGCTCAGCCACGCAGGCTCACATCGAACAGAGCCGGGCGTTGCTGGCGCGCGTGGGGGGCCACGGCTTCCCGACCGTCGTGTTGGAGCGCGAGGGACGCTTCACGATCGTGGACGTCGGCAACTTCGTCGGCCAACCGGACGCCTGGCGCAGCTGGCTCACGCAGCAGGTGAGTGGCGCCACTGTGGCGGCGGGCGACACGCCTCTGGTCTGCGGCCTCGAGGGCTGTGCGCCCTGAACTCGGCTGGTGTTATGAACCGCGCCCATCTTCACCAGGTTCTGGTTCACCTGCGGGCCGGGCAATGGACCGAGGCGCACAACCTCGTTCAGCAGGACGACTCGCCCTTGGCGGCCTGGCTGCACGGCATCCTGCACATTCAAGAGGGCGATCTGGAAGACACCGAGTATTGGTACGGGAAGGCCAACCGGCATTTCCGCAGCCGCGGGACGCTGGCCGAAGAACTGAAGAGCCTCGAGGCCGCCTTGCCACCTACCCCCTGACTCGCTTCAACGCCCCTGGACATCACGATGCGCAGCGCCTACCAGATCGTTTCCGACCATTACGAAGCGTCTGCCCGTGGCGACCTCGTCGACATGATGGCCGAGGTGGCACCCGACGTGCAGTGGACCGAGATGGCCGGCTTTCCCTGTGCCGGCACCCACGTCGGCCCGGCGCAGGTGATCGAGAAGGTCTTCAAGGTGCTTGGCAGTGAATGGGAAGGCTACCGCTTCCAGCTGGAAGCCCTGATCGACGCGGGTGACTGCATCGTGGGGGTCGGCAACTATCACGGCGTCTATCGCAAGACCGGCCGGGCGATGGACGCGCGCGTTGCCCACGTGTGGCGCGTCGAAGGCGGCCTGGTGCGAAGTTTCGAGCAGTTCACCGACACGCAGTTGGTGGCGCGGGCGATGCGCTGAGCGGTCTAAGCATAGGCTCACCGCCCGGCACGGCTCGCCGCAAGGTGGGAGGAAAGGCCGTGCGGCCAGATCCGGCAATGTCGGCTTTGCCGCCAGCATTTCGATCCGCTGACTGGCGGCAACGGGTCGGATCTTGACCGACACCTCGCCGAGTTCACCGCCGCAAAGCAGCCGTTGAGGGTGGGGAGCCGAGAAGCGGTCCATCGCCTGCAGACGGACTCGCCCCTGAACTGTCAGCCCAACGATGACAAAGCAGCCATTCCGGCCCGCTGTGCGACCGGTCAGTAGGTCCCAGTCAACGCCGGCTCCCTTTCGATCGGGCTTGGCGTAACGCGACGTCGAGAGTGTGGTCGCCCGCGCTTTGCATGGCCCTTGCGGAGGACCCCGCGCGCCTTGGCCTTTTGAGCATCGGGGCAGTTTGGATGCGCACGGATCGCAGCGTGTCCAGCATCGACGTGACGAGTTCGCTGCCCTCGTCTTCTCGCGTGACGGCGACCACCTGGGTTGTCTTGATCACCTCTGGTAGCTCCAGGAAAGTCACGTCGGCTAGGCCCCGCGTTGCCACCGACGCCCCGACGATCGTGAAGCCCAGGCCGGCCGAGACCAGACCCAGTGCGGTGTGAATCTCTATAGCCTCGTGGGCCACCCGCGGACGAAGGTCAGCCGAATGCAGGATGGACATGACCTGACTCGCATACGAACTCGCAGGGTCCTTCGGAAACGCGATGAACGGGAGATCGGCAAGTGCGGCCAGAGTCGTCGCGGGTGCCTTGGCGAGCGGATTCGACGATGGGACGGCCGCGACGTAGGGATCGTCGAACAAGAGGGTGTGCCGCAGGTCGGTCGGCGGTTCAGCTTCCCGAGCGAAGCGAGACAGGCCGATGTGGATCCGGTGCTGGCGCAGAGCCGAAGTCTGGTGCTCAGACAGTAGTTCGACGAGTTCCAGCTTGATGTCGGGGAAGCGCTCTCGAAAGCTGCGGATGGCCAGCGGCAGCACCGAGTAGAGCAGCGAGCGCACGAAGCCGATGCTCAGCCAGCCACGACGGCCACTGGCCATATCCCGCGTGTCCTCTTCCAGGCGTTGGCTGTCTCGGAGCAGTTCGCGAGCCCGCGGCAGGAAGTAGTGGCCCAGCGGGGTCAGTGCCATCGGCTTGGCCGATCGGTCGAACAGGATGCCGCCGACCGACCCCTCCAGCTGCGAGATCTGCATGCTGATGGCCGTGGGCGCGACGAACAGGCGCTCGGCGGCGCGTGCAAGCGTGCCGGCATCGACGACTTCGCAGAAGTAGCGCAGTTGGCGGAAGTTCACTTTTTCAGAGTTTATCGTCAGAAAGCAGAACTGGAGTACGCGAGAAACATGGATGAGACTGCCGCCATGGCGAAAAACAGAACCGAAGTTTGCGAGCGGCTGATTGCCCTGGGCGCAGCCACCGTCTACGAAGCCCAGGGCGCGACGGGTGCACTGGACAGCGGCATCAAGCCCATCGATCCCGGCATGCGGATGGCTGGCCCCGCGTTCACCGTTGACATGCGGCCAGCAGACAACCTGATGCTGCACTACGCCCTCCTGAAGGCCCAGCCCGGGCAGGTGCTCGTGGTCGACTGCAAAGGATTCCTAGAAGCCGGCCCCTGGGGCGACGTGCTGACCGCTCAGGCGGTGAAGCTCGGCCTGGCCGGACTGCTCATCCACGGCGCCGTGCGTGACGCCGAGGCGATCGTGAAGCAAGGGTTCCCGGTCTTCTGCCGCGGACTGTCGATCAAGGGAACAGCGAAGAACCAACCCGGCTTGATCGAAGTGCCGCTGTACTTCGGCGATGTCTGCGTCCGCCCCGGCGACTACGTCGTCGGCGATAGAGACGGCATAGCCATCGTGCCTGCACAGCGTGTCAACGAAGTCGTCGAGTACGCCGAGGGCCGCGAGGTCAAGGAAGAGTTGATGCGACAGGCCATTTCGCAAGGAGCGACTACCGCAGAACTGCTGGACCTGACGGAGACGCTGCGCCGCTACGGATTGACTTGATTCCCGCCATACCCACCAACACCACTGGAGACGAGACATGAAGCCACTGTTCCCCGCCTGTGCAGCTGCCGTGCTGGCATCTGCCTTCGCACTGGGTGCCGCCCATGCCCAGACCTACCCCGACAAGTCGATCCGTCTCGTCGTGCCCTGGCCGGCTGGTGGTGCCGCTGATGCGGTCGGACGGGCCGTTGCTCAGGCGCTGACGGCCGAACTTGGCAAGACGGTGTTCGTCGAGAACGTAGCGGGTGCGGGCGGAAACATCGGCACCCAACAGTTCATTCGCACGGCCCCGGATGGCTACACGTTGCTGCTTGCCACGAGTTCCACGAACGCCGCCAATCCCCATCTCTACAAGAAGACCGGCTTTGACGCGATCAAGGACTTCGTGCCGGTGGCTGCGGTGGCGGTGATTCCGAGTGTTCTGGTCGTGCCCGCTGCCTCGAAGTTCCGCACGCCGGCAGACCTCGTGTCCGCGGCCAAGGCCAATCCGGGGAAGCTTTCATACGGCTCGGGCGGGGTCGGCGCGTCGGCGCACCTTGCCGGTGAGTTGTTCAAGTCGCTCACCAAGACCGACATCACCCACGTTCCGTACAAGGGCAGTGGCCCGGCGCTGACCGACGTCATGGGCGGCCAGCTCGACTTCATGTTCGACACCGGCGCATTCCCGCACGTCAAGGGCGGCAAGGTGCGGGCGCTCGCCATTGCTGCCGACAAGCGCAGTCCGTTGCTGCCCGATGTTCCTACCTTTGGCGAGGTAGGCATGAAGGGCATGGTGATGAACGCCTGGTACGGCGTCGCCGCACCTGCCGGCACGTCGGCCGCCGCGGTCACCCGCGTCAATGCGGCCATCAATCAGTCGTTGAAGTCAGGTGACCTTGCGAAACGACTGAACGACATTGGCGGCGAGGTTCGCAGTGGGTCACCGGCCGAGTTCGCGCAATTCTGGGCGGCAGAAGTAGCGCGCTATGAGGGGCTGGTGAAGCTCACGGGTGCTTCACTGGACTGAGGAGTCGCTCGCTGGCGCCGTGCGGGCGCTGCAGTGGCGCTTGATCTGCTTGCGCACCCCCAGGCGAATGGCTGCTCTCCGGCAGGTGTTGCAAAGTCCGCTCCTGGCCGGGCCCGGCCGAAGATAGCCGCAGACTCGTCGCCGTAAACATGTCGTTCATCTGCTCGCCGAAGCCACGATTGGACGCGCGGCCCGACCGGCCGGTAGTGGCCGAATGCCGACGCCCAAGCATTTGCCCTTTGCGGTCCTCTGGCGGCCGCAGAGGGTGCTGGTCTAGCTCCGTCGGACGACCGGCGGACGTGTCATCCGGCGGTGCAGGGCAGGCGAGGACGACGTACTGCTCTAGACTGAAAGCGGTCCATCGTCCTCGAACGCTTGATGACCGCTCCTTGTGGAAGCGGACGGTCACCGCGTTGGCGATTCGACCGTCTGCTTCCTACGGCTACCCCGGCTAATGTCGGCCATCAAACACCGCTCGCGGCAGGCAGCTTACGGGCATCTCGCGTGACCAGACAGGCTGTTGTTGTGCCCCTCGATCATTCCGCTGCCATCCGACGTATTGCTCGATTTCTGCGAGCCGGCATCGACGCCATGGGCGGCCCGAGCTGCGGCACCTGGTGGCGTAGTCCGCGCACAGCATCGAGAACGCGTTCGCCATGGCGACGCGGCACGCGCTGGTGTTGCGCCTTTCCTGGCCTGACAGCGCTAGCGGCGACGATGCCAGCGGGGTTGGTGTGCGTGGACGACGAAGGCTTCGTCACCGGCCGCAACTCGGCGGCACGCCAGATGTTGCCCACGCTCGCTTCTGCCGGCCCGGCGCCGTATTGCGGCGATCTGTTCGCGATGCCGTGGGAGCAGCTGTTCGACCGCGCGGCGCGCGGCGTCGCCAAACCGGTCGAGCTGCCGCTGTGGTCAGCGCTGCGATTGCATGCGCTCGTTAGTCAGCGCGCCGCTGGCAGCGCTGCTTCGCGAATGATCGTCGCGGTCTGGATCGCCACTGCGCGGGAAATCGGCTCTGTGAGCGTCACCACGACCACCTCGAGCGCAGGCACGACGTAAATGAACTGCCCGCCGAAACCCGACGCGTTGTATGCCGGCAATTCGTCGCCGGGCGTGGACGACAGCCACCACAGGTAACCGTAGCCCCATAGCTCCGGGCGGCCGCGCGGCGGGATGTCGCTCGCGATCTTGCGTGTGGTCGCCTCGCGCACGAACGCCGCCGACACCACCTGGCGCCCCTCCCAGCTGCCGCCGGCGCGCATCATCTGGCCGATCCGCAGCATTTCCGGCGCAGTCAGGCGCAACTCCGCCGCGCCGTTGGGGACGCCGTCCTGCCCCGGCGGCCATTCGGCGCCTTCCAGGCCGAGCGGCCGAAACAACGCTTCCTGCGCGAATTCCATCAGCGGCACCTTGAGCCGGCGCGCGAGCGCCAGCGCGAGCAGGTGCGTATCGACGCTGTTGTACTGGAAGCGGCTGCCGGGCTCGTAGGCCAGTGGCCGAGCAAGCGCATACGCGAGAAAGCCGGGCGCATACAGCCGGCGCGAGAATTCTATGTAGTCGTCGTACGTGACTCCGCCACGGTCGAATCCCGAGGACATGGTGAGCAGATGCCGCAGCGTGACGCGTTGCAGCGCCGCGGCGCCCGGGCCTTGCGCGTGCTCGGGAAAGAAAGCGGCCAGAGGCTCGTCTACGCTCGCGATCACGCCGCGCTCAATGGCGATCCCGACCAGCAGCGACACGACCGATTTCGTCACCGACGCGACGTTCGTGCGGCTCGAGGCAGTGAAGCCCTGTTGGTAGTACGCGAAGCTGGCGCCGCGGCGCTCCATCAGCAGGGCGCGCACATGGGGTGCGGCGCGCAACTGCGCTTCCAGGGCCTGGATGCGTTCGGTGTTCCAGGCGGGCTGGCTTCGTGCGACAGTGACGAAAGCAGCGGTGGCCAGCGCGGTCAACGCGGTCCGCCGGGTGGTGCAAGAGGTGTCTGCCATGGGCCGCTTCTCCAGCCACGATCATGCGCCCGAAACGTGCTCGGCCAGCGACACTCAAGCTGGGAGCGAAGGCGTCGTTGTGGTTAGCGCTGCCCGTGCCCGTGCCCGGCGGGGGATCGCCGATAGTGCTCGCGCAGCGCGTCACGACCGAAGTCACCCTCCAAGTCGCGCCACACCGAGTGGACGTGGTTGCCGCCCGAGTTATCAAACTCGATCAGGAAGCTGCTTCCCTGGATGCGGAAGTAATGCGGCTCGCGCGGCACGGTGGAGCCGGCCCACGCCATGCGGATGGTATCGAGCGGTGCGGCTTGCACGCGCGCCAGCCGCGCCTGCGTCAGCTCGGGTTGCAGGTGGTCGGCGAAGGTGGTCACCAGTTTCAGCAGCAGTGCCTGTTGCGCGGCGTTCATCTCCGCGAATGCCAGCCCAATATCGCCCAACGGCTTGGTGCGCGGGGCGTTGCGGGACAGGATGTCCCCGTAGGGCCGCTTGTCGATGACCGCCACCTGGCGTTGCACTTCGCTCAGGCTCGTCAGCCACTGCCGCGCGGTGTCTTCTTCGATGCCGAGCAGCCGGAAGCCCGCGCGCGGACCACCGGTCACGTCGCGCGGCACCACGGCCGGGTTGGCGCCAAAGAACTGCGGCAAGGTGGCGACGTAGCGGTCTGCCTCCAGGCTGAAGTGCAGCGACAGGTGATGTCCTTCGATCCGCCAGCCCCAACCGCCTTCGCCTGGCTTGCCGTAAAGTGCCAGCGCGTAGTTGTCGGGGTCGCGCGTCAGGCCGAAGCTTTCCAGCTCGCGCAGTGTGATCTCCAGCGACATCAGCGCGCGCACCTTGTCGTGGCCGCGTTCGTTGAGCGCCGTACGCAACAGCGCGGTGGTGGCCGCGCGCTGGTTCGGCGACATCTGCTTCCACGCCAGACCGTCGCGGCGCCGCGGCGTGTAGTGCCAGTCGCTGCGCGACTCTTCGCTGAAGGGGTAGACCAGGTCACCGCGCTCGCCGGCCGGCGTAGCCTCGATCAGTCGCAGCGCCGCGGCGCTGGGCGAGCCACTCGGTGCTGGCGGCTGCGCACAGGCCAGCGGCGCCAGCAGCGCCAGCCACATCGCCGTCAGCGCACGCAGGCTGGTGCATCCCGGCGCAGTTGTCACGGCACCACCAGCCGGCCGATGACCTGTAGCGGCGCCGTGGGGCCGGCGCCGGCGCGCACGACCACCGATTCGCCGGTGGCCAAGCCGGCGCCGCCGACGATGTGGCTGATCGTGACTCCGTGAGACACCAGCACCACCAGCTCGCCGGGCGGCAGCGCATGGACGTACTGCCTGACCGCCGTCGCCTGCGCGTCGGCGCCACTGCGGTCTTCGAAGATGTTGGAAAGCGGCGCCCAGTCGTCCTGGCGACCGAACGCCAGCATGGCGGTATCGCGCGCGCGGCACCACGGCGAGTTACGCACCACCGTCACGCGCAACTGGCGGGAAGCAAACCACTGTCCAATGCGCTTGGCATGCGCGATACCGCTGGCGTCGAGATTGCGCTGGCTCTCACAGCGCTCGAGGCGCCAGCCCGAGGGGTCGCCCACGCCAGCAGTAGTCTGGGTGTGGCGCATCAGCAGCACCGCCCCGCTGCGCAGCTCCCGCAGCAATGCCGTATCGTTGGCGGTGGCGCCGGCATGCACACCACCGATGACGCACAGGGCGATCAGGCCACGGCAGATCAGAGCGACGCGCAATCGGCAACTCGGCAGGAAGCAGGACGGATCCTGGATCGTAGGACGATTCGGGGCAGGTGCTACAAACGCCCTTTTCCCTACCGGCGGACTTCACGCGGAGCCCCGCAAGGGCCTGTCACTGCGAGGTTTTGGCTCCCCGACCTGGGCTCGAACCAGGGACCTACGGATTAACAGTCCGGCGCTCTACCAACTGAGCTATCGGGGAACAAGCGCGGAATTATAGCCAGCCGGCCCTTCGCGGCTCGCTCGCCACCCTAGAACGCAGCCTGCACGCCGGCGCGCCAGGTGCGCGGCGCCAGCGGAAACAAGTAGGCGTGACTGAACTGGTACGGGGCCTCCTTCCAGGCCCGCCGGTCGGCCACGTTGTCGACGCCGAGCTGCCAGGTCAGGGTGGTGGCATCTGCCAGGCGCTGGTCGATGCGCAGGCTCAGGTCCACGCGTGTCCAGGCGCCGATGGTCGGCGCGCTGCTGTCGGGCAGTACCGTGCGCGAACCTTCGTGCGTCATTGCGGCGCCGAGCCGCGCACCGGGCCATTGCGGCAGTTGATAGTTGACTTGCGCACGCAGGCTGCGCTGCGGCACATTGGGCGGGCGTTGCCCGTTGACGGCTGGGTCGGCCGCGCCTTCGCGCCGTGCGCGCAGAACAGCGGCGCTGCCCTGCAGCGACCAGGCGCCCGCGCGCCAGGCGGCGGCGGCCTCGACGCCGCGGTGGCGCTGTTCGCCGTCGATCGTGCGGCTGAGCAGCGGGGCACCGGCGTCGGTGGTCGCCGGGCGGCTGATGTCGAACGCCACCACGCTCCAGTCCACGGCGCGGCCGTCGGCCTTCAGGCCGGCCTCCAGCTGCCGGCTCTTCAGCGCGGGCAGCGCCTGCCCGGGGCTTTGATAGGTCGGCAAGTTGGGTACCACCGCGCTTTCGATGCCCTGGCCCCAGCTGGCGTACGCCGTCAGCGTGTCGTCGATCCGGTGCGACAACGCGAGCCACGGTGTCGTGAAGCTCTGCTCGTAGGTGATGGTCGGGTTGCCGTCCTTGGGGTCGCTGCTGCGACGCAACTGCGTACTGCGCGCACCCAGCCACAGGCTCCATTGCGGCGTGAGCATCCAGCGGTCGCGCAGGTAGAGCTCCAGGCTGCGCTCGTGGCGGTCGGCGTTCGGCGTCGTCGGTGTCGGGTCGGCCGGCACCACGCTCAGGCCGTCGACGGTGCCGGTGCCGACGAAGTTGAACGCCTGCAGCGGGTTGACCGTGCGTTGCCGCGTGGCCAGCACGCCGAGCGCGTAGCGGTGCGCGGCCAGGCTGCCCGACACGCCCACATCGAGTGCGTCGCTGCGCCGGCGCTCGCCCTCGCTGCGAAAGTCGTAGAAGTCGAAGCTGCCGTCGCTGCAGTAGCGGTCGAACGCGCCCTCGGCCGAGCAGCCGAACGGGAAGGCGATGCGGTCGTCGGTGCGCAGGTGCTGCGTCATCGCATGCACCTTGAGCTGCACGTCGGCGGCCAACAATTGCGTGTAGCGCAGCGACGCCGTACGCCCGCTGAACACCACCGGCAGGCTCCACGGCTGGTTGTTCAGGTTGAGCCGCGGGTCGATCGTTCGCGCATCGGGCACCGCGCCGCCGAGCAGGCTGAACGCGGCCTGGCTCGGCTGCGACTGGCGGTTGACTTCGAACTCGGCGTCCAGCAGGCGGCCCGGTGCGACGCGCCAGTCGAATGCGGCTGCCACGCCGCTGCGCGTGCCGCGCGCGTCGCGCAGCATCGGGTCGAGCCGTTCGTGGCTGGCATTGAGGCGCCAGCCGAACGCACCGCCGTCGTCTGCCCGATCACCCAGGTCGACCGCGGCGCCCAACGTGCCGGCACCCTGCACGTCGAGCGTGGCGCTGCGCACGCGGCTGGCCTGCGGCCGCTTGACGAGCAGATTCACCAGCCCACCCGGCACGCTGGTGCCGGCCTGCAGGCCGCTGGCACCCTTGAGCACCTCGAGCGCCTGCTTGTTGCCGAGCCACAGCGCGGTCTCGGCGTTGATCGGCAGGCCGTCGCGCCGGTAGTTGGCGCGCGGGTCGAGCGTGTAGCCGCGGATCGTGAAGTTGCTCCAGTAGCCCTCGGAGTTGTAGGCGTCCGACAGGCCCGCGTCCAGGCGCGCGGCCTGCGCCAGCTGGCCGATGCCGCCGGCGCCCAGCGCGTCGGCACCGAGCGTCGTGGCGGAGAACGGCGCGCGCGACAGCGGCACGTCGTCGAAGCCGGCCACGCCGACCGTCGGGGCGGCGCGGCCGGCGACGACGACGGTCTGCGTGCCGTCCTGCGCGCTGCTGTGGCTGGCCGCCGCACACGCCGCGGCCACCAGCGTGAGGGTGGTGAGTGATCGGGTTGCCATCGTCTTGCACTCCATGCGATGGCAGGTCGGCAAACCGGGCGACGGACTGCGCGGTCCGCGCCAGCACAGGCGAGGACGGCACGCCGCATCGACAGATGCTTCCCTGCGCGAGGATTACCTCATTCAGGTTCAAAGGGACTTTCTCAGCCGAGCCCGCGGTGGCGGGCCCAGCACCCCTAGCGAAGGCCGCGCGCAGCAAAGCGCGCAGCGCCGACATGATACGCAGGAAAGCACAAGGCCCGCATGCAGCGGGCCTTTGGCGAGTGGCGTGCGGCGGGGCCGCGGGCGTGCGCGTCAGTCGAACACCGGCGTCTCGACGCCGAGCACCTTGTGCAACTTGGGGCTGGTGGTGGTGTATTGCAGCAGGATGCGCTTCTCGGGGAACACGTAGGGCGCTGCGCCGAAGGCCGCGAGCGCGGCCTCGTGGAAGCCGCTGAGGATCAGCTTCTTCTTGCCCGGGTAGGTGTTGATGTCGCCGACGGCGAAGATGCCCGGCACGTTGGTCTCGAACTTCTCGGTGTCCACGACGATCTGCTTGCGGTCGATCGTCAGCCCCCATTCGGCGATCGGACCGAGCTTGGGGCTCAGGCCGAAGAAGACGAGCAGCATGTCGGTCGGCACCACACGCGTGACGCCGTCGCCGCCGGTGACCTTCAGCGCCACCAGGCGGCCGTCGCGCTCGTCGAAGCCGGTGACCTGGCCGACCATGAACTGCATCTCGAGCGCCTCGCACAGCTCGCGCATCCTGGCCACGCTGGCTGGTGCGGCGCGAAAGCCGTCGCGCCGGTGCACCAGGATCACGCTCTCGGCCTTGTGCGGGCCGTCGGCGGCGAAGTTGAGTGCCCAGTCGAGCGCGGAGTCGCCACCGCCGACGATGACGAGGTTCTTGCCGGCGAAGGGATCCGGATCGCGCACTCGGTAGTGCAGCTGCGTGCCGTCGAAGCGCTCGATGCCGTCGACCTTCAGCGTGCGCGGCTGAAACGCGCCCACGCCGCCGGCGATGAAGATCGTCCTGGTGACGAAGCGCGTGCCGCGCGACGTCTCGACGTCGAAGCGACCGTCCTCGCGCGGGCGCACCCCGCTGACTTCCTGGCCGAGGTGAAAGATGGCGCCGAACGGCTCGATCTGCTTGAGCAGGTTGTCGGTCAGCTCACGCCCGGTGCATATCGGCACCGCGGGAATGTCGTAGATCGGCTTGTCGGGGTAGAGCTCGATGCACTGGCCGCCCGGGTAGGCCAGCGAGTCGATGATGTGGGCCTTGATCTCCAGCAGGCCGAGCTCGAAGACCTGGAACAGGCCCACCGGTCCGGCGCCGACGATCACGGCATCGGTCTCGATCGGCGGTTCGCGGCGTGCGGCGGCTTCGGCGATCTCGCCGGTGACTTTCGAATCCATGGGTCGGAGACGGGACGCCGTGCGTTCAGCGGACCAGCTGCGAGAGCTTGTCCTTGCGGTCCTTCCACTCGTCGGCGTCGGGCAGCGCGGGCTTGCGCTTGGTGATGCTCGGCCACTGCTTGGCCAGCTCGGCATTGAGCGCGATGAACTTCTGCTGGTCGGCCGGCACGTCCTCTTCGGGCAGGATCGCATTCACCGGGCACTCGGGAATGCACACCGCGCAGTCGATGCACTCGTCGGGGTCGATGGTCAGGAAGTTGGGGCCTTCGCGAAAGCAGTCGACCGGACAGACGTCCACGCAGTCGGTGTACTTGCAGCGGATGCACGATTCGAGGACGACGTGGGTCATGGTCGCGAGGATGGAGGTGGCGAGGGCGATTGTCGGGGTGCCGGAAATGCTGCGGCGCCGGAGACTCTTTGCACGGGCGTGCGATGCGGCAAACGCGCGATTTTACGGCCCGACGCCACGCGGCGCCGATTGATGTCGGTCAACGTGAAGGGACTTGCCGCCTACTAGCGTGGCGCCCGCGCCGACCGTCACCAGCGCCGGCCGGCCGGCATGCAGCGCGCTGGCGGCGCACAGCGTGTGCAAGGTGTGGTCGCTGGCGATCTGGTCGGGCCACAGCGCGCGCGACACCACCAGCACCGGCGTGTCGGCCGGCCAGCCCGCGGCCAGCAGCCGGCGCGACAGCTCGGCCAGCCGGCGGCTGCCCATGTAGAACACCTCGGTATCGGCGCGGCGGCCGGCGGCCACGTCGCCCTCGCGGGTGACGGCGGTGGCCAGGCTCACGCTGCGGCCGCTGCCGCGCCGCGTCAGCGGCCGCAGCGTGCCGGCCGCCGCTGCCAGCGCCGCCGTGACGCCGGGCACCACCTCGACGGCGAGGCCGGCGCCGCGCACCGCCTCGAGCTCTTCGTCGAGGCGCGCAAAGACGCTCGGGTCGCCGCCCTTCAGACGCACCACGCAGGCGCCCTGGCCGGCATGACGCACCAGCAGCGCGTTGATCTCGGTCTGCGCGGCCGAGTCGCGGTAGCCGCGCTTGCCGACGTTGATCCACAGCGCCAGCGGCGCATGCGTGCGCAGGGCGGAGTCGGTCAGGGCGTCGTGCAGCACCACGTCGGCCTGGCCGAGCGCCCGTGCGCCGCGCAGCGTGATCAGGTCGGCCGGCCCGGGGCCTGCGCCGACGAACACCACGCGACCGGGCGTCTGTGCCTTCATGCCCTCAATGTAGCGCGTCCACCAGCAGCGCACCGCTGGTGCGATGGCTGCTCGGGTCGACCACGATCAGCGCGCCGGCGGTGCGGTCCTGCGCGAAGGTCTGCAGCGGCAGCGCCTGCTGCAGCTCGACCGTGACGCGGCCGATCTCGTTGACGGCCAGTTCGTGGGCCGACGTCGGCTGCAGCGTGTGGATGTCGAGCCGGTGGTCGATCGACACGATGCGCGCCTGCACCCAGCGGTTGCCGTGGCGCACCCAGTAACGCCGGCCCACCTGTGCCGGCTCGGTGTCCAGCCAGGCCAGCGTGGCCGACAGGCGCGTGGCCGCCTGCAGGCTGCCCGGCGTGGCGATCCAGTCGCCGCGCGACACGTCGAGCTGGCGGTCGAGCACCAGGCCGGCCGACTCGCCGGCGCGGGCGCTTTCGACGCGCTGGCCGGCGCGACGCAGCTCGCGCACCTGCGCGGTCTGCAGGCTCGGGAACAGCTGCACCGTGTCGCCCGGTATCACGCAGCCTTGCGCGATGCGGCCCCACAGCGTGCGCGCCTGATGCCCGACGCCCTGTGTGTCGTCGCGCGCCACGTACTGCACCGGCAGGCGCAAGGCGCCCTCGGGTGTGTCGGCCTCGGCGGGCAGTCGTTCGAGCAGCTGCAGCAGGCTGGGGCCGTCGTACCAGCTCGATCGCAGCGGCTGCGTCACGTTGTCGCCGCGCAGCGCCGATACCGGCACGATGCCGGCCAGGCCCTGCAGCCCGGCATCGGCCGCGAAGCGCTGCAACGCCGTGCGCACGGCCTCGAACGCGGCCTGCGGCTCGTCGACGGCGTCGAGCTTGTTGACCGCGAACACGATGCTCGGCACCCGCAGCAGCTGCGCCAGCAGCGCGTGTCTGCGCGTCTGCGGCAGCAGAGCGACGTTGGCTTCGCGCCAATGGATCTTGGTGATGTCGACCAGCACGACGGCCGCGTCGCTGCCGGCGGCCGCGGTGACCATGTTGCGCGTGTACTGCTCGTGGCCCGGCGCGTCGGCGATGATGAACTTGCGCTGGCGCGTCGCGAAGTAGCGGAACGCCACGTCGATGGTGATGCCCTGCTCGCGCTCGGATTCGAGGCCGTCGGTCAGCAGCGACAGGTCGATCGGTGCGTCGCCGGCGCGCGCCTGCAGCGCGTCGAGCTGGTCGGCGAGGATCGCGCGGCTGTCGTAGAGCAGCCGCCCGATCAGCGTGCTCTTGCCGTCGTCCACGCTGCCGGCGGTGAGGAAACGCAGCGCGCGCAGCGGCGTCGTACCAGCGGCCGTCTCGGCGTGCGGCGAGGGCAGGGCGTCGAGGGCGGCGGACATCAGAAGTAACCTTCCTTCTTGCGCCGCTCCATCGACGCGTCGGACGTGCGGTCGTCCATGCGCGTGGCGCCGCGCTCGCTGACGCTGACGGTCAGCGTCTCGGCCACGACTTCGGCGGCAGATGCTGCTGCGCTCTCGACCGGGCAGGTGCAGGTCATGTCGCCGACGGTGCGAAAGCGCACCTGGACCGGCTCGACCACCTCGCCCGGCAGCGCGGGCGTGACGTCGGTGACGCTGACCAGCAGGCCGCGCCGGCGCACCACGTCGCGCGTGTGCGCGTAGTACATCGCCGGCAGCGGGATCTGCTCGCGCGCGATGTACAGCCACACGTCGAGCTCGGTCCAGTTGCTGATCGGGAATGCGCGCACATGCTCGCCCGGCCGGATGCGCGTGTTGAACAGCGTCCACAACTCGGGGCGCTGCTCCTTCGGCTGCCACTGGCCGAAGGCGTCGCGGTGGCTGAAGATGCGTTCCTTGGCGCGTGCCTTTTCCTCGTCGCGTCGCGCGCCGCCGATCAGGCAGTCGAAACGGTGCTGCTCGATCGCTTCGAGCAGCGTCACGCTCTGGTGGCCGTTGCGCGACTCGCCCGGGTGGGCCAGCCGCACGGTGCCGCGCGCCATCGAGTCCTCGAGGTGGGTCACGATCAGGCGCTCGTCCATCTCGGCCACGCGGCGGTCGCGGAACTCGATCACCTCGGCAAAGTTGTGCCCGGTGTCCACGTGCAGCAGCGGGAAGGGCAGCCGCCCGGCGTAGCGGCCCGCGCCCTGGTGCTGCTTGAACGCCTTCTCGGCCAGGCGCAGCACGACGCAGGAGTCCTTGCCGCCGGAGAACAACAAGGCGGGCCGCTCGAACGCCGCGACCGCTTCGCGCAGGATGAAGATCGCTTCTTCTTCCAGCCAGTCGAGGTGGCCGTGGTCGAGTTCGGGCAGCAACTGGTCGGGTGCGACGCGGGCGTTCATGGTGCAGGGGCCAGGCGGCGAGTGACCGAGACGGCGACGCGTTCTTCGTCGGCACGAGGCGAAGAACGGCTGCTGACGTGGAGGCCGCATTCCTTTGCGCTCTCCTGCTCCCACCACCACCGACCGGCGCGGAAGTCCTCGCCGAGCGAGATGGCGCGCGTGCAGGGCTCGCAGCCGATGCTGGGCATGTGCGCGTCGTGCAGCGGGTTGTAGGGCACCTGGTGCTGCGCGATGTAGTGCCACACGTCGCTCCAGCGCCAGTCGGCCAGCGGGTTGAGCTTGATCCGGCCCTCGCCGTCGGGCGCGCGCAACGGCACTTCGGTGCGTGTGCCCGACTGCTCGCGGCGCAGGCCGGTGATCCAGGCGTGGCGGCCGGCCAGCAGCCGCTGCAACGGCTCCAGCTTGCGCAGCGCGCAGCAGGCCTTGCGCAGCTCGACCGAGCGGTACATCGCGTCGAGCCCTTCGCGAGCGACGAAGCCGATCACCGCCTCGTCGACCGGCCGGTAGCGCTCGATCGACAGGCCGTAGTGCTGCTCGATGCGCGGGATCAGCGCCAGCGTCTGCGCGTGCAGGCGGCCCGTGTCGAGCGTGGCGACGGGAATCGGCAGTCGGTGCCGTGCGATCAGGTCGGTGAGCACCATGTCCTCGGCGCCCAGGCTGCTCGACAGCACCACGCGGCCGGCATGCTCGCTGGCGGCCGACTGCAACAGCGCCGTGGCCTGCGCGACGCGCGCGCCGTACTCGGGATTCTCGCGGGCGT
This sequence comes from Burkholderiaceae bacterium, assembly GCA_044222685.1. Taxonomy (GTDB): domain Bacteria; phylum Pseudomonadota; class Gammaproteobacteria; order Burkholderiales; family Burkholderiaceae_C; genus JAEUPI01. The sequence continues at coordinate 3,592 of JBGAMU010000020.1, read as the reverse complement.
GGAGCGTGACGGCCGACGATGCGTTCGCGCTCATGCCGCCTGCCGCGCGAACAGCGGCCGTGGCTCGAGCACGTCACCCTGGTAGTGGCTGGCGAAGAAGCGCAGCGCACGCTGCGCCGACTCGAGACTCTGATCGTCGCGCAGTTGCACCGCGTCGAAACCGCTGCGTTGCAGCAGCGGCAGCATGTCGACCAGCACCTGGCCGGTGGCGCGAATCTCGCCGCCGAAGCGCAGCCGCGCGCGCAGCAGCCGGGCCTGGCTGTAGGCGCGTCCGTCGGTCCACTTGGGAAACTCGAGCACCAGCAACGCCAGCCGCGGCAGGTCGGCCTGCAGGCTGGTCACGTCGACGGCATTGGGCACGACGACGCCAAGCCGGCCCTGGTCGGCGGGCCGATCCTGTCGCACGGCCTGCCATTGGGCCCAGCTGAGCAGCACCGGACCGTGACCTGGGGTCACGGCGGCATCGGCAGTCGATGTCCACTCGTCGCGCGATGGGTCGATGAATCGCATGGTGTCGTGCTCCGGGTTGTTCAGGCGAGGGCCGGCTCGCGGGCGGTGCTGCGGCGCACGGCATCGGCAGCAGCGCGGAACGGCGGGATGCCCAGGCGCCGGACAGCGTCGACGAAGCGCTCGCCGGCCTGGCGCTGCGCCAGGTAGGTGTCGACGACGGCCTCGATCGCGTCGGGCACCTCGTCGGCGCTGAAGGCAGGGCCGATCGCCTTGCCCGGTGTGGACGGGCCCGACAGCGTGGAGCCGTCGGAGCCGCCGAGGCTCACCTGGTACCACTCGGCGCCATCCTTGTCGACGCCGAGGATGCCGATGTGGCCGCTGTGGTGGTGGCCGCACGAGTTCATGCACCCGCTCATGTGCAGGTCGATGTCGCCGATGTCGTGCACCAGGTCGAGGTCGTGGAAACGCTCCTCGATGGCGGCCGCGATCGGGATCGAGCGTGCGTTGGCCAGGCCGCAGAAGTCGCCGCCGGGGCAGGCGATCATGTCGGTCAGCAGGCCGATGTTCGGCGTGGCGAAGCCGGCCTCGCGGGCCGATTGCCACAGGGCGTGCAGCTCTTCCTCACGGACCCAGGGCAGCAGCAGGTTCTGGTCGTGCGTGACGCGCAGCTCGCCCTGGCTGAAGCGCTCGGCCAGGTCGGCCGCGAGGTCCATCTGTTCGGCGGTGGCGTCGCCCGGTGCCTGGCCGGCACGCTTGAGCGACAGCGTCACCGTGCGCAGGTGCGGCAGCCGATGCGCATGCACGTTGCGGGCGAGCCAGCGCGTGTAGGCGAGCGGCGTGTCGCCTGCGGGCCGAGGCGCGGCGGGCGCAGGCGCCTCGACGCCGGCCGGTGTAGCGAAGACGCACGCGACCCGGTCGAACTCGACCTGCGGGATGAGGTGCTCGGCGCCGCCGGCGTCCTGCTCGAGGATGGCGCGGAACTCACGCTGCACGGCTTCGAAGAACTTGGCGCCCTCGGCCTTGACGAGGATCTTGATGCGCGCCTTGTAGAGGTTGTCGCGCCGGCCGTACAGGTTGTAGACGCGCACGATCGCTTCGATGAACACGAGGATCTGCTGCCACGGCACGAACTCTGCCGCGACGCTGGCGATCACCGGCGTGCGGCCCATGCCGCCGCCGACCAGCACCTTGAAGCCGACTTCGCCGGCATCGTTGCGCAGCAGCTGCAGGCCGATGTCGTGCCAGGCGATCGCAGCGCGATCCTCGCGCGCGCCGGTGACGGCGATCTTGAACTTGCGCGGCAGGAACGCGAACTCCGGATGCAGCGTGGTCCACTGACGCAGGATCTCGCAGTACGGCCGCGGGTCGATCAGCTCGTCGGCGGCCACACCGGCCAGCGCATCGCTGGTGATGTTGCGAATGCAGTTGCCGCTGGTCTGGATGCCGTGCATGTCGACGTCGGACAGCTCGTCCATCACATCGGCGGCGCGGTCCAGCGGGATCCAGTTGAACTGCAGGTTCTGCCGCGTCGTGAAGTGGCCGTAGCCGCGGTCGTACGTGCGGGCGATGTGCGCCAGTCGCCGCAGCTGCCGGCTCGACAACTCACCGTAGGGCACCGCGATCCGCAGCATCGGCGCGTGGCGCTGCACGTACCAGCCGTTCTGCAAGCGCAGGGGTCGGAACTCTTCTTCGCCCAGCTCGCCGGCCAGGTGGCGCTCGAGCTGATCGCGAAACTGCGCCGCGCGGGCGCGCACGAACTGGCGATCGAAGTCGGTGTAGCGGTACATGGCGGCTCGCGCTTTCGGACACGTGAAAACGACGGGCATTCGAGCCCGACCGAGCGCCGACTCTACGAATCGCCCATATGTTTGAGAACTACATAATTGTTCGTTGCTTATGCCTATTTCCACCTAAGAGGCGGCGCCGGGGAGGCGAGGCAAGCGCAAGAAAAATGGCCCGGTGGCAAGCCACCGGGCCAAAGGTACCCTGAATCTGACTTCGAAAGGTACCGAGGAGACAACCTTTGCAGCGCGGCCGCGGAAGCCTCCGCGGCACGACGCTCAGATGGGTCTCGCGTTCGTCGAATTCAAGCTTTAAGCGCGCTTGCTCTTGGCCGCGCCTTGGCTGGCCTTGACGGCCGTGTTGGTGACGGCCTGGAAGTTCGCGTCGGCGATGTCGGCGGCCTGCTTGGCGGCCTTCTGCACGCTCTCGTACGCGTTGTTGGCGGCGGCCAGGGCCGACTTCACCAGCGACACGGCGTTCTCGGTGCCGGCAGGCGCGTTCTTGATCGCGCTATCCACGCTGGCCATGAACTTCTTCTGCATGTCGGACATTTGCGACTCGGCGACCTTGGCCACTTCGGCGTTGGTCGACGCGGCGATGTCGTACAGGTGGCGGCCATAGGCCACGGCCTTCTCGGCACTCGGCTGCAGCAGGCCGGCTTGCAGGGCCAGCAGTTCCTGTGCGTCCTTGACCGACAGGGCGGCCTTGGTGCCTTCGGCGGCTTCGCCGAGCGCGGCCTTGGCCACTTGCAGGTTCAGTTCGACCAGCTTTTCGACGCCTTCGAAGGCCTTGTTGGTCAGGCCAAAGAGGGTTTCGACGTTGGCCTTGTTGGCGGCGACGACTTGTTCGGCGGTCAGCATGTTCAATCTCCAGGTTGCTAGGGGTTCGGGGCTGTTGTTGCAAGCATGCTGCGCTGCAACATGGAACGAAGTATAGGTCGCGTAAACCCGAATGCAAGCCCTTTTTGCTGCAACGCAACAATCTAGGGGTGCCGTTCTACTTCCTGCGGGCCGGTGGCCGTCAGGGATCCGGGCGGACCCGCGAGTTGCCTGCGGACACAATGCGGCCGATGCAGGTTTTTCACTCCGACCGGTTCGTGTTGTCGCTGCCGGCCGGGCATCGTTTTCCGATGCCCAAGTACGGCCGGCTGGTCGAGCGGGTCCGAGCGGAATGCCCGGACGCCGACCTGCGACAGGCGGTTGCGGCCAGCGATGGCGAACTGGCGCTGGCCCATCATCCGGCCTACATCGACGACGTGTTGCAGGGTCGGCTGTCCCCGGCCGCACAACGGGCCATCGGACTGCCCTGGTCGCCTGCCCTGGTGGAGCGTTCGCGCCGCTCGGGCGGCGCGACCCTCGGC
>JBGAMU010000134.1:0-11459 GCA_044222685.1 Burkholderiaceae bacterium | reverse complement strand
GCTCGCGTCCGGCCGTGCTGGCCGCCGGGGCGGCCGGCAAGGCGGCGTATTTCGTGGCCAGCGCCGCGCTGGTCGCCTCGGGCGCGGGCCGGCCGCTGGTGCTGGTGTTCGGCCTGGGTGACCTGCTGATGGCGGCCCTGTTCGCCTGGGCGCTGCACACCCAGCGCCGCACAGAACGCAGCGACGGCTCGTGGCAACCCGTCTGAGCGCCGCGAGCCGCTGGAGGCTGCTCGTCCTGCGGCTGCACGCATCACACGATCTGCTGCTGCGCATGGCCTGCGCAGCGGGTTGGTAGGAGGCACACATGCAAGTCATCGACAACCGCGACACCCTCGAACTGCGCCCGGGCCGCCAGCGCGGCGCGTTCGTCAACAGCTGGCTGGACGCACGCTTCAGCTTTTCATTCGGCTCGTATCAGCAGGCGGGGCGCGACGGTTTCGGATTGCTGCGCGCACTCAACGAAGACCGCGTGCAGCCGGGCACCGGTTTCGCCATGCATCCGCACCGCGACCTCGACATCTTCATCCTGCCGTTGGTGGGCGTGGTGGAGCACCGCGACAGCCTCGGCCACCACGCCTTCGTGAGACCGGGGCAGGTGCAGCGCATGCAGGCGGGACGCGGTATCCGGCACAGCCAGATGAATGCGTCGGCGTCGGAACCGGACCATCACCTGCAGATCTGGCTGAAACCCGCGCAAATGGGCGGGACATCGAGCGTCGAGACACGCCACTTCGATCTGTTCGGCCACGCCGGCCAATGGTGCACGGTGATCTCACCCGACGGACAGGACGGCAGCTTCGCGATCCACCAGGCCGGTCGCATGGCCACGACCCGCGTGTTGCCCGAACGGCCGGCGACCTGGCAACCCGTCGAGCGTTCGCTGCTGTACCTGCACGTGATCGACGGCAGCGTGCAGGTCGCCGCCGACGAGGACCGGGTGATCCCGCTTGCGGCCGGAGATGCGCTGGCGATCGACCGCGCCGGCGTGCGCCCGCTGCGGATCGACAGCGGGGCGACCGCGCGGCTCGTGATCTTCGAGTTTGCGCACGCCGGGCGGGCTTGAAGCGGGCCCGCCACCCGCGGGTTCGCGCTTCCCGGCTCGAGATCCGGTCAGCCGCGCCGCACCTTCTCGATGGCGGCGATGTCGATCTTGCCCATCTCCATCATCGCGTTGAAGGCGCGCTTGGCGGCCGCGGGGTCGCGGTCGCTGATCGCGTCGATCAGGGCGCGCGGCGTGATCTGCCACGACAGGCCCCACTTGTCCTTGCACCAGCCGCACTGGCTTTCCTGGCCGCCGTTGCTGACGATGGCGTTCCACAGGCGGTCGGTCTCGGCCTGGTCGTCGGTGGCCACCTGGAACGAGAAGGCCTCGGAGTGCTTGAACGTCGGTCCGCCGTTGAGGCCGAGGCAGGGAATGCCGAGCACGGTGAACTCCACCGTCAGCACGTCACCCTGCTTGCCCGAGGGGTAGTCGCCCGGCGCGCGGTGCACCGCGCGCACCGCGCTGTCGGCGAACGTCTCGGCATAGAACTGCGCGGCCTCCAGCGCGGTGCCGTCGTACCAGAGGCAGATGGTGTTCTTGGGGGTCATCGGTGGGCTCCTGTGCTTGCCGCTGCGATGCAGGCGGTCAATCTCTCGACGATCGACGGCCCGCCGTTTCGACAGTCTCCCGCCGATGCCGATGGCCGCATGCCCGCAGGGTCATCGGCTGCGGGGCGGCGGCAGCGCGAGCTGGCGCGATACGGCAATGCACTGCACGATGTGCTGCTCGCACACGTACTTCAGCGCCGAGAAGGTCAGCGCGGCCGACACCGCCTGCCCGACGATGGGCACCAGCTTGGTCGCCTGCTGGGTGGTCAGCCGAACGCCCACCACCTTGAGCACCTTGAGCAGCACCTCGCGCGTGACGAGCCGGCCCACCAGCATGCCGCCGCCGGCCGAGATGGCCTTGAGCACCGCCACCTTGCGGTCGGGCGCCAGACGTTCGATCTGCGCAGGCGAGAGGCCGAACTTCTCGTTGATCTCGGGGATCACCTTCAGCAGCACGCCGACGTCGGTGATCCAGTCGATGCCCGGCACCGGCACTGCCGCCACGCCGGCGGCCAGCAGCGCGCGCTTGGTGACGAGCCGACGGCACTGCCGCGCCACCGCGGCAATGTCTTGCGGCGTGTCGGGCACGACGGTCCAGGTGGCGGTCTCGGCCATGATCGGGCCACTGTAGCGCCGACGGGCCGCCGCGGGTGGCGAGTGGCCTTCGAGCCGCAAGACTACTGCGCAGCGACCGCCGCTTCGAGGTCGCTCAGCAGCTGGCGAGCGGTGGCCTTGCTGCCTCGATTGGCCTGCAACACCGCGCCCTTGCTGGACAGGAACACCCACGACGGCGTGGGGTAGGCACGATAGGTCTTGATGAACTGGGCATGGCTCAGCGTGGCTCCGCCCGGCAGCCGGATCACGTCATCCGGCGCGTGAGCGCGAGTGTCGTAGTAGGTGAGCACCGCGCTCGATTGGTATCGCGCCCGCGCCTGCGCGTTGTCCATGCCGTGGCGGTAGAGATACTCGCAGTACGGACACTGCTCGAATCCGAACAGCACGAACAGCGGCTTGCGGGTTCTCTCCGCGGCGGCGGTCGCCGCGTTCCAGTCTTGAAACTGCCACTCGGCCGGCGGCTTGGCAAGGACGGCCGAAGCGCCCACCAGCAGCAAGGCCGACAGGAACGGGCGAACTTGCATGGCACGGATCATCTGGCTCTCCTGGTCGTGAGTGAGTGAGAGTCCTTGATTGACTCGCCAAACCAGCGATGGGGCAAGAACGATGCCTTTGTCGGCAGCCGTGCACGCCGAGCGACAGAAGTCCGAGCAGGGGCGCAGGGACTGCGTGGCGTCGGTTGACTAAAGTCGCCCCGGCTCACTCGATCAACTCGTCGGCGCGCAGCCGCATCGCGGAGGGAATCGTCAGGCCGATCGCCTTCGCCGTCTTGAGGTTGATGATCAGCTCGAACCGGGTCGGCTGCTCCACCGGCAGCTCGGCGGGCTTTGTTCCTTTCAACACCTTGTCGACGAAGCGCGCCGCCTGGCGCCAGATGTCCACCAGGTCAGCGCCGTACGAGATCAACCCGCCGGCATCGGCGTACGGCCGCAGGTCGAACATCGCCGGCAGCCGGTGCCGTGTGGCCAGTTCGGTGATGCGTGAACGGTTCGCATAGGCATGTTGGCCGGTGAGCACGAGCAGCGCACCGGCCTGCGCATCGGCGGCCGCTTTGAAGGCCGGCTCGATCTCGCCGGCGTCCTTGATTTCGAGCGACAGCAGCTTCCAGCCGCGCGATTTGGCAGCCGCCTGTGCCGCCTGCCAGGTCGAGCGCGCACCGCGATCCCACAACACCGCCATGGGCGCGGTGCCCGGAACGAGCTCGTGGAGCAACTCGAGCAGCTTCCCGGCCCCGTCGGCAAACTGGTGGCTCAGCCCGGTGAAGTTGGTGCCGGGTCGACTGAGGCTCTTGATCAGGCCATCGCCAAGGGGGTCGATGCCGGCCGACATGACGACCGGTACCGTCGTCGTCGCCGACTTGAGCGCGATCAGCGTGGGACCCGCGGCGACGATCACGTCCACCCCGAGCCCGGCCAGTTCGGCCGCGACGGCGGGCATGCGGTCCATCTTGCCTTCGACGCTGCGCACCTCGGTCACGTAGTGCTGGCCATACACATACCCGAGTTCACCGAGCCCGCGCAGCAGCGCCTTGGCGTTGGCATTCGTGGGCTGCGGCCCGGCATAGTCCGCGCCCGTGAAACTGGTGAGCACGCCGACGCGATGCACCCTGCGCACAGGCTGGGCGAACGCAGCCCGCCCCGCCAGCAGCAAGCCGCCGGTGCTGATCAACGCGCGTCTTCTCATCGTGGTCCTCTCCCTGGCCGATTGCCGCGCATTGTGCGCGCGGCAACTGGCGCCGCGGCCGCAGTCGGACTGGATGCCTAACTGCGCACGCAGCGGCTCAGCGTGCTGCGAAACGCACCCATCACCGGCCAGCCGGTGTCGGTCTGCGCGCGTGGCCGCAGATCGCGCCAGGCGCCATGGCCCTGCTGCTGCAGCTGCGGCAGCTCGCGGCACAGCGCCTGCGCCATGGCCGTCAGGCGTTGATCGGTGGCCGCATCGGCCTCGCCCGAGGCGACCAGGTACGACATCACCGCGGGCACGGTGGCCGCGCTGCCCTGGCCGCCCGGCGCGGCGATGCGCAGCGGCGCCGTGCCCAGCGAATCGAGCAAGCGCCGGTCGCGCGGGTGGTTGCGCTCGAGCGTCAGCACGCGCAGGCGGCGCGCCACGGTGGGGTCGAGCGTGCTCCACCAGGCCATCGGCTGCGCATCGACGATCGCCATCGCGTCGATCGAGCGAAACGCCACCAGCTCGGCCAAAGCCTCCTGCGGCGCCAGCGCGACCGTGTTTGGCGGCGCGCTGCCCAGCAGCCGGCGCAGCAGCTCGCGCACGGTGTGCGCCGCGTCGCTGTGCGTCGGGCCCACGCTGATGCGCTGTCCCTGGAGCTGGCGGATCGTGCGCAGCGGTGAATCGGCACGCACGACGAACAGCACCGGCTCGGCGAACAGCGGCGTCAGCACGCGCAGCGGCACAGCGGAACCGCCGTGCGGCGCGGCGTGCAGCGCATCCCAGTGCACGATGCCCAGCCGGCCCGGGGCCCGCTGCAGCCACGCCACCGGATCGGCTTCGCGCGACAGCGCTTCGATGCGCGGCGGTGTCGCGTCGGCCGGCAGCGCGGCGGCGAGCTCGCGTGCGATGCGGGCATGTTCGCCGTTCGCGCTGACGCCGATCGCGTCGTAGGCGGCGAGGGGTGCCGGTGCCGCCGCGGCGATGGTCGGTGGCACGGGCTGCGGCGCGAGGGCGGGCTGCGGTGCAGGTGCGGTCGGCGCCGGTGTGGTCACAGTGGCGGCGGGCGTGGCTGCTGGCGCCGTGGCGACGGCAGGTGCGGCTGCCGCGACCGCGGGCGCCTCGGCCGTCGAGTGCAGCAGCCAGCCCGCGAAGCACACGCAGGCCACCAGGACCGCCAGCCCCCGCAGCATCGGCGCCGGCCACCGGTTCGGCAGCGTGCCCGCGGCGCGCCGCTCGGTGGCGGTGTCGAGGTCGACCGCAATGGATTCCTGGGCTTCGCTCGACACGTCGATCGAGGGGGCCGGGTTGGTGACGTGGTTCGCCGGCTCCAGCGCCGGCGTTGGAGCGATCGGCAGCACGGCCGGTGCAGGGGACGCGACAGGCGCAGCGGAGGCGACAGGTGTGGCGGGTGCAGCAGGCGCGACAGGTGCAGCGGGTGCGGCAGGTGCAGCGGGTGCGGCAGGTGCGACGGAGGCAGCGGGCGTGGCCAGCGCGGCCGCTGCCACTGCGGCCTTGGGCGTCACCGGCGGTTCGGTGGCCACGCGGGGTCCGAGTCGCTGCGCGAAGTGCGGCACCGACGCGGCAAAGTCGTCCTTGCGCGCGTGCTCGTCGCGCGCCGACTCGGCGACACGGCGGACACGGTCGTTCACCGAGCGCAGGAACTCCGCGCCCGTGGGGTCCTTGTCGGGCCGGGGTGCGATGCCGACCGGCGCACGCGTGAGGGTCCGCGCAGTGGCCTGCGGTCGGACCACCGGCTCCAGCGTGCGCACGCCGAACGGCGCGTGCAGGCACAGCGCGCTCCAGTGGCTCTGGGGCAGGCCCACGCAGATCGCATGCAGCCAGGGCCACGACCGCTCGTCCACCGCCACCAGGAAGTTCGCCCGCAGATGCGGCGATCGCACCGCAGCAGCCCAGGTTTCCGTCAGGCGCCGCAGGCCGACCCGGCTGCGCGCGGGCTGGAGCAGCTGCTCGAAGTGATCGAACACGAAGAGCAGCCGCGCGCCGCCGTGGCGCTCGATGCGGTCCGCCAGGTTGCCCGGCGTCATGGCATCGGCCACCGGGCGGCGCCCGCGCACGGGGCCGTCCTCGTCGAGCGCGTGCTGCAGCGCCTGCAGCGACGCATCGTCCCAGCGATCCAGGGTGTGGATCAGCTCGCGCTGCGCGCCGTCGGCTTCGCGCAGGCGCCGATCGGGAAACGGCACCACCACGCCTGGCGCGGCGTCGACGGCGAGCGCCACGTCGACGGCGCGCCGGCGCAGCAGCGGCAGCACGCTGGACAGCAAGGTGGACTTGCCGGCGCCCGGCAAACCCACCACGATGGTGAGCCGCGACGTGCGCAGTGCCTGGGCGAGCTGCTGCGCCATCGCGCCGAAGGAGCCCGCGTCATCGGGCGGATGGGACCGGACCAGCTGGATCATGGTCTCAGTCTATGTCAGACGTCGAGCGGCCTGCCCTTGCGCAGGCGCAGGCCGACGCGGGCGTAGCATGGCCGGCCGCACCCCGGAAGCCCGCCCCATGCGCATCACCGACATCAAGACCCACGTGTTGTCGACTCCGCTCGACATCGAGTTTGCATTTTCGATGGGCTGGGTCAAGCGGCGCAGCACGATGATCGTCGAGCTGATCACCGACGACGGCATCACCGGCTGGGGCGAGTCGCTGTGCCACGGGCTGCAGCCGCCCGACATCGCGGCCACCATCGTGCAGAGCGCGCTCAAGCCGCTGGTGGTGGGCGAGGATCCGTTCGACGTCGACGTGCTGTGGGAGCGCATGTACAACCGCACGCGGCCGTTCGGCCAGAAGGGCGCGGTGCCCAACGCGATCAGCGCGATCGACATCGCCATCTGGGATTGCCTGGGCCGGGCGCTCAACAAGCCGGTCCACAAGCTGCTCGGCGGCGCCTACCGCACCGACGTGCAGCCGTATGCCACCGGCTTCTACCGCCGGCCCGGCGTGGCGTATCCACAGGATGCGATCGACGAGGCGCGCCGCCACCTGAGCAAGGGCTTCACCGCGATGAAGCTCAAGATCGGCTTCGGCATCGAAGACGACATCGCCTATGTGCATGCGGTGCGCGACGCCATCGGCCCCGAGCCGCTGCTGATGGTCGACGCCAACCACGCCTACCACGTGGGCGCGGCGCGGCGGCTGCTGAAGGCCTTCGAGCCGGCGAGGATCCACTGGTTCGAGGAACCGATCTCGCCGGAAGACATCGACGGCTACAAGGAGCTGAAGAGCCTGACCGATATCTACCTCGCCGCCGGCGAGAACGAGTTCACCAAGATCGGTTTCCGGGAGTGGGTGTCGCGCCGCGCGGTCGACATCCTGCAGCCCGACATCTGCTCGGCCGGCGGTTTCACCGAGTGCCGCAAGATCGCCGCGCTGGCGCAGGCCTGGCACACGCCGATCGTGCCGCACGTGTGGGCCTCGGGCATCGGCCTCGCCGCCTCGCTGCAGTGGCTGGCCACGCTGCCGCCGGCGCCGCTGGCGTTGAAGCCGATCGAGCCGATGCTCGAGTACGACCAGTCGGACCACCCGTTCCGACAGGACCTGATCTTCGGCGCCATCACGATGCAGGGCGGCAAGGTGCGCATCCCCGACGGCCCGGGCCTGGGCGTGGAGATCGACCGCCGCGTACTCGAGCGCTACGCGAGCAGCTGACGCCTGCGGGATTGCCCTGAGCCGCACTCGGGCTTCGGCGCCTCCATACTGGCGCCGCTACGCACGAGCCGCGCAATCGGTTCGTCGCGCGTCACTTCAACGAGGAGATCGATCCCAGGACGAGCACGACATTCCGGCACCCGATCTGGGCGCGCAGCGCCGCAACCCTGGGCCTGGGCGGGCTGCTGGCGCTGGCCGCGCTGGCGCCGGCGTCGGCGCAGGTGAGCATGCGCAACAGCATCTCGATCGGCCAGAACTCGCACCAGGGCGTCGGCATCGACGTCTTCGCCAAGGAGGTCGAGAGGCGCACCAACGGTCGCTACAAGATCCAGAACTTCTACTCCGGCTCGCTGGGCGGCGAGCGCGAGTCGATCGAGGCGGTGCAGCTCGGCACGCAGGAGCTCACGCTCACGTCCACCGGGCCGGTGCCCAATTTCGTGCCCGAGGCCAAGATCCTCGACATCCCGTTCCTCTTCCGCGACAAGGCGCACGCGCACGCGGTGCTCGACGGCCCGATCGGCGAAGAGATGCTCAAGCTGTTCGAGGCCAAGGGCTTCAAGGCGCTGGCCTGGGCCGAGAACGGCGTGCGCCACATGACCAACAACAAGCGCGCCGTCAATGGGCCTGAAGACCTCAAGGGCCTGAAGCTGCGCACGATGGAGAACCCGATCCACATCGCCGCCTACAAGGGCTTCGGCATCGTGCCCACGCCGATGGCGTTTCCCGAAGTGTTCACCGCGCTGCAGCAGGGCACGGTCGATGGCCAGGAGAACCCGCTGTCGGTGATCATGGCCGCCAAGTTCGACCAGGTGCAGAAGCACCTCACGCTCACCGGCCACGTGTATTCGCCGGCGGTGTGGCTGATGAACAAGGCCGCGTTCGACAAGCTGTCGGCGGCCGACAAGCAGGCCTTCATCGACGCCGCCAAGGAGGGCACCAAGGCCAACCGCGCGCGCGTGGCCGAAGACGATGCCAAGGGCGTGGCCGACCTGCGCGCCAAGGGCATGAACGTGGTGGAGAACCCCGACAAGGCCAAGTTCGTGGCCGCGTTGACCCCGGTGAATGCCGAATTCGAGAAGCAGTTCGGCAAGGCCGCCATCGACCGCATCCGCAACGTGCGTTGATCGAAGAAGAAGCCGCCTTGAGCCCGGCGCGCCCTTGAAGGCCACCTTCCTGCGCCTGGAGGGCGTCTGCACGGCGTTCGCGATGACGCTGGCCTGCGCCATGATGGCGGTGGCGGCGTGCCTGGCGTTCTTCCAGATCATCACGCGCTTCGTGCTGGAGAGCCCGGCCGAGTGGACCGAGGTGCTGATCCGCTTCAGCCTGATCTGGATGGTGTTCATGGGTATCCCGATGGCCTTTCGCCAGGGCGCGATGGTGAGCGTGGACGTGCTCTACCGCTGGAGCCCCGTCAAGGCCCGGCGCGTGCTCGAGTGGCTGGTGTTCGCCGCCTCGATGGGGCTGGTGGCGGTGATCATCTGGTGGGGCTGGGACTACGCCAACCGCGGCAAGGTGCAGACCGTGATCGGCCTGGAGAGCATCTCGATGTTCTGGGCCTACCTGGCGCTGCCGGTGGGCGGCGTGTTCAGCATCCTGGGCCTGGTCGGCAACCTGCTCGACCCCAAGCGGCTCGAGCTGGAGACGGCGCAGTGAGGCGCGGGCTCACATGAGCGGCGTGATGCTCGGCACGATGGTGCTGTGCTTCGCGCTGTCGGTGTCGGTGGCGGTGTCGATCGGCCTGGCGGCGGTGATGGGCATGCAGGTCAACAACGCCAACATGCTGATCTCGGTGAAGGAGATGTTCAACTCGCTGAACAAGTTTCCGCTCGCCGCGATTCCGTTCTTCATCCTGGCCGGCAACATCATGGAAACCGGCGGCATCTCGCGCCGGCTGGTCGAGTTCGCCAAGAGCCTGGTCGGCGGCGTGCAGGGTGGCCTGCCGATGACCTGCGTGCTCACCTGCATGATCTTCGCCGCGGTGTCGGGCTCGTCGGTGGCCACCACCTTCGCGATCGGCGCGATCCTGATTCCCGCGCTCATCAAGCACGGCTATCCCACGGCTTACGCGGCCGCGCTGCAGGCGAGCAGCGCCGAGCTCGGTGTCATCATCCCGCCGTCGATCCCGATGATCCTGTACGGCGTGAGCGCCGAGATCTCGATCGGCGAGCTGTTCATCGCCGGCTTCGGCCCCGGCATCTTCATCGGCCTGGCGCTGATGGCGTTCGCCTACGTGTACTGCAAGATCAAGGGCTGGGGCAAGAACGACGGCGACGGCCGCCTGCCGGTGGCCACCGCCACGCTGAAGGCGGGGTGGGCGCTGCTGATGCCGGTGATCATCCTGGGCGGCATCTACGGCGGTATCTTCACGCCCACCGAGGCGTCGGCGGTGGCGGTGTTCTATGCGCTGCTGGTGGGCATGGTGATCCATCGCGAGATCCGGCTGCAGGACCTGGCGCTCATCCTGCGCAAGTCGGTGCTGTCGAGTGCGGTGATCATGTTCATCATCGCCAACGCCGGGCTCTTCGCGTTCCTCATCACGCGCGCGGGCATCCCCGACGCCATCGGCCACTGGCTGCAGGAGGTGCTGAAGTCGCCCGGCATGTTCCTGCTCGGCATCAACGTCGCGCTGTTCCTGATTGGCATGTTCATCGAGACCAGCGCGGCCATCATCGTGCTGGCGCCCATCCTGGCGCCGGTGGCGCTGCACTTCGGCATCGACCCGGTGCACTTCGGCCTGGTGATGGTGGTGAACCTGGCGCTGGGCATGATCACGCCGCCGTTCGGCGTCAACCTGTTCGCCGCCTGCACCGTGGCGCGCATCTCGCTGGACCGCATCGTCACCCAGCTGGTGCCGTTCGTGCTGGTGGTGCTGGCCTGCCTGATGGTGATCACCTACGTGCCGGCGCTGTCGCTGACGCTGCGGGATCTGGTGTACGCGAAGTAGCGCGGTGCGGGCGGCCAACCGCGGCCGCTGAACCTGGCGATGTCGCCTCAGTACATCCGCACCGCGACGTCGAAGGTCCAGGTCCGGCGGATCTCGATCACGTCGTATTCGCTGGCCAGGCCAGGCGGAAACGCCGGGTAGTGCGCGTGGCTGTGCACGATGCGGCGGATCGCATCGTCGACTTCGGCCACGCCGCTGGGCACGACGAACGTCACCGACTCGACCGATCCGTCGCTGCGGATCGCCACCGTCACCATCGGCGTGGTGTGGGGCCGTCTGGCGATCTCGCGGACGGTGTCGACCATGGTGTTGAACTGGATCTTGCGCGCCCACGCCTCGGCGTATTGGATCAGCTCCGCGTTGGGATCGGTGCGCCCCCAGATCCTGCCGCGGCGCGCGGTGCTCAGGGTCAGCGGCAGCGTGTTGGGTGGGCGCGCGGACTTGGCAGCTGCTTCGCGCCGGTCGGCTTCCTCGTCGAGCTGGCGGCCGTACGCGCGGCGCGCAGCGTCGCGCCTGGCTTCGGCTTCCTGCTCGGCCGCGATGCGCGCCGCCTCGGCGCGTGCCGCGGCCTGGCGGGCCGCCTCCAGTTGCTGCGCCGCGAGCTGGGCCGCCGCCAGACGGGCGGCTTCGACACGCTCGGCCTCGAGCCGCGCGGCCTGCTGGCGTTCGGCTTCGAGCCGCGCGGCCTCGATGCGGGCTGCGGCCTGGCGCGCGGCCTCCTGCTGCTGCGCTTCGAGTTGCGCGGCGGCCAGGCGTGCGGCCTGCTGGCGTTCGGCTTCGAGCCGCGCGGCCTCGATGCGGGCCGCGGCCTGGCGCGCGGCCTCCTGCTGCTGCGCTTCGAGTTGCGCGGCGGCCAGCCGTGCGCCCTGCTGGCGTTCAGCTTCGAGCCGCGCAGCCTCGATGCGGGCTGCGGCCTGGCGCGCGGCCTCCTGCTGCTGCGCTTCGAGTTGCGCGGCGGCCAGGCGTGCGGCCTGCTGGCGTT
>JBGAMU010000133.1:0-11489 GCA_044222685.1 Burkholderiaceae bacterium | reverse complement strand
GTTCCAGTCGGCAGTGGGCTGCGCGACTGCGCAGAACGGCACGCTGCGCTGGAGCCGCAACGTCGGTGGCGTGCGGGCCATCGGCGGCGATGCCGACTTGCTGTTCGGCGCCGACGCGAGCGATCGCATCACCGCCTGGAAGACACCCAACGGCGACATCGCGTGGACGAACGAGACATACCTCTACCGCGGCCTGAGCGGCCCGGCGGCCTTCGGCCCGGCGGCGGTGGTGTTCGGTGATGTCGAGGGCCAGGTGCACTTCCTGGCGCGCGACTCGGGGCAGGCGCTTCAGCGGCTGCCCACCGACGGCTCGCCAGTGGTCGGCAGCCCCGTGATGGCCGGCCCGACGCTGCTGGTGGTCACCCGCAACGGCGGCCTGCACGCGTTTCGCGCAGAATGAAGTGCGGGTGCTGATATGAAGCCGGTGATCGCGCTGGTCGGCCGGCCCAACGTCGGCAAGAGCACGCTGTTCAATCGGCTGACGAAGAGCCGCGACGCCATCGTGGCCGACTTCGCCGGGCTGACGCGCGACCGCCACTACGGCGACGCATCGTCGGACGGGCGCGAGTTCATCGTCATCGACACCGGCGGCTTCGAGCCCGACAGCACCACCGGCATCGTGCGGGAGATGGCGCGCCAGGCCCAGCAGGCGGTGGCCGAGGCGGACGCCGTGGTGTTCGTCGTCGACGTGCGGTCCGGCGTCGCCGGCCAGGACCATGACATCGCGCGCTACCTGCGCCAGATGGGCAAACGCGTCGTGCTGGCGGTCAACAAGGCCGAGGGCATGTCGGAGTCACCCGCACTCGGCGAATTCCACGAACTCGGCATGGGCGAGCCGCACGCCGTGTCGGCCGCGCACGGGCAGGGCATCCGCGGCCTGGTCGATGCCGCGCTCGAGGGCTTCGAATTCGCCCCGGCCGAGGACGACGATGCACTCGGCCCCGACAGGCCGATCCGGCTGGCGGTCGCCGGCCGACCCAACGTCGGCAAGAGCACGCTGATCAACACCTGGCTCGGCGAGGAACGCCTGGTGGCTTTCGACCAGCCGGGGACGACCCGCGACGCGATCCACGTGCCGTTCGAACGCCAGGGCCAGCGCTACGAACTGATCGATACCGCCGGCCTGCGTCGCAAGGGCCGCGTATTCGAGGCGATCGAGAAGTTCTCGGTGGTCAAGACGCTGCAGGCGATCGCCGACGCCCACGTGGTGGTGCTGCTGCTCGACGCGACGCAGGGCGTGACCGACCAGGACGCGCACGTCGCCGGCTATATCCTGGAAAGTGGCCGGGCCGTGGTGGTCGCGGTCAACAAGTGGGACGCCGTCGACGCCTACCAGCGCGAGATGGTCGAGCGCGCGCTGGCGCAGCGCCTGGCCTTCCTGCGTTATGCCGAGGTGCTGCGCATCTCGGCGAAGAAGCGCCAGGGCCTGGCCCCGCTGTGGAAGGCGGTCGCGCAGGCGCATGCGTCGGCCCATGCCAAGCTGCCGACCCCGGTGCTGACACGTCTGCTGCAGGACGCGGTGACGCACCAGGCGCCGCCGCGGGCGGGCCATTTCAGGCCCAAGCTGCGCTACGCGCACCAAGGTGGGATGAATCCGCCCATCGTGGTGATCCACGGCAATGCCCTCGACCATGTGTCCGACTCGTACAAGCGCTACCTCGAAGGCCGCATCCGGGCCCACTTCAAGCTCGTGGGCACGCCGATGCGCATCGAGATGAAGACCTCGCGCAATCCGTTCGGCAACGATCGCTGAAGTCCGGGCGAACCTTTTTGCGCCGGGCGGGTCCACAGTATCGGCACAGGTTTGGCCCGGGAATGGGCGTGCCGTCCATCCACGTGTGATAACGTGGCAATCACTCGTTCCTACAACACGGAGAATATCGTGAGCAACAAAGGGCAACTCCTACAAGACCCGTTCCTGAACCTGCTGCGCAAGGAGCATGTCCCGGTCTCGATCTACCTGGTCAACGGCATCAAGCTGCAAGGGCACATCGAGTCGTTCGACCAGTACGTCGTGCTATTGCGCAATACCGTGACGCAGATGGTCTACAAGCACGCCATATCCACGGTCGTGCCGGGCAGGCCGGTGAGCTTCCATACCGCCGAAAGCGGCGAAGCGGCGGCGTGAAGGCCGCGCGGATCGTTCCTCACCCGACGTCCTCCGTAGACCCCCTAACTTGATTGCCGCTCCCGAATTGCCTGCGCTGGCCGATGGCGAGCCCGCGCGGACGGTGCTGGTCGGTGTCGATTTCGGCCGCGGTTCGTCGTTCGACCCGACTCTCGACGAACTCGCCTTGCTGGCCGAGTCGGCCGGCGACCAGCCGGTGGCGCGTGTCATCGCCCGACGCAAGGCGCCTGACGCGGCGCTGTTCATCGGCTCGGGCAAGGCCGACGAGATCAAGGCGCTGGTGGTCGAGCACGGCGCGCACGGCGTGCTGTTCGACCAGGCGCTGAGCCCGGCTCAGCAGCGCAATCTCGAGCGCCACCTCGGCGTGCAGGTGGCCGACCGCACTGCGTTGATCCTGGAAATCTTCGCCCGCCGCGCGCAGAGCCACGAGGGCAAGCTGCAGGTCGAGCTGGCCCGGCTGCAATACGTGTCCACGCGACTGGTGCGCCGCTGGAGCCACCTGGAGCGCCAGCGCGGCGGCGTCGGCCACCGCGGCGGCCCCGGCGAGGCGCAGATCGAGCTCGACCGGCGCATGATCGGCGAGCGCATCAAGTCGGTGAAGGCGCGCCTGGACAAGGTGAAGCGCCAGCGCAACACGCAGCGGCGCGCCCGCGAGAAGAGCGGCTCGTTCCGCGTCTCGCTGGTGGGCTACACCAACGCCGGCAAGTCGACCTTGTTCAATGCGCTGGTCAAGGCGCGCGCCTATGCGGCCGACCAGCTGTTCGCGACGCTGGACACCACGACGCGGTCGCTCTATCTCGACAGCATCGGGACCAGCGTGTCGCTGTCCGACACGGTGGGCTTCATCCGCGACCTGCCGCACAAGCTGGTCGAGGCGTTTCGCGCCACGTTGCAGGAAGCCGCCGAGGCCGACCTGCTGCTGTACGTGGTCGATGCCTCGAGTCCCAACCTGCAGGAGCAGCGCGACGAGGTCGAGCGCGTGCTGGCCGAGATCGGCGCGCACGAGATCCCGCAGATCCTCGTCTACAACAAGCTCGACGCCATCGACCCGCCGCCGCGCGTGCTGCACGACTGGATCGAGCGCACACCCGGCCAGCGGGTGCCGCGGGTCTTCGTCAGTGCCCTGCGCGGCGAGGGGCTCGATGCCTTGCGTGGCCTGATCGCGCGGGCGGCGGCCGGCGAGGCCTTGAGCCCCGACGAATCGACTCCATCTGCTGCGGCGACCGGGCGGTCGCCGAGTGTCGGACAATCCGCCCAAACCACGGGAACAGCATGAGCATGGGCCAATCGGCGGCAACTCCTCACCATCAAGACGCTTCGACGGCGGGGCGCTGGCGTGAGCTGGCACGCGCGGCCGGCGCGCTCGTCCGGTCGGCTCTGACCGGGCGACGAGCGGCCGGCGTGGCCATGGCCGGCCGGCAGGACGGTCCGCCAGACCTGGACGAGCTGTGGCGTGATTTCAACCGCAAGCTGGGCGGTCTGTTCGGCGGCAAGGGCGGCGGCAACCGGCGCAGCGAGCCCGAATCGGGCGGCGGCGGCGGTGGTGGTCCCTCTTTCACGCCCGACTTCAAGAACGCCGGCATCGGCGCCGGCCTGATTGCACTGGTGGTGCTGGTGGTATGGGCCGGCAGCGGCTTCTTCATCGTGCAGGAAGGTCACCAGGCTGTGGTGAGCACCTTCGGCAAGTACAGCTACACCGCTGACGCCGGCTTCCAGTGGCGGTTCCCGTATCCGTTCCAGGCCCACGAGACGGTGCCGGTGACGCAGCTGCGTTCACGCGACGTCGGCCGCAACACCGTGGTGCAGGTCACCGGTCTGCGTGACTCGTCGATGCTGACGCAGGACGAGAACATCGTCGACATCCGCTTCACGGTGCAGTACCGCCTGAAGGACGCGCGGGCCTACATCTTCGAGAACCGCGACCCCGATTCGGCGGTCGAGCAGGCCGCTGAGAGCGCGGTGCGCGAGATCGTCGGCCGCAGCAAGGTCGACTCGGTGCTGTACGAACAGCGCGAGGCCCTGTCGGCCGATCTGGTCAAGTCGGTACAGGCCCAGCTCGACCGGCTGAACGCCGGCATCCTGATCGTCAACGTCAACGTGCAGCACGTGCAGGTGCCCGAGCAGGTGCAGGCCGCGTTCAACGACGCGGTGAAGGCCGGCGCCGACCGCGACCGCCTGAAGAACGAAGGCCAGGCCTACTCGAGCGACGTGGTGCCCAAGGCGCGCGGCACCGCCTCGCGGCTGCGCGAGGAGGCCGAGGGCTATCGCCAGCGCGTGATCGCGCAGGCCGACGGTGATGCCCAGCGCTTCCGCTCGATCCTCACCGAATACCAGCGCGCGCCGCAGGTGACGCGCGACCGGCTCTATCTCGAGACGATGCAGCAGGTCTATTCCAACGTCAGCAAGGTGATGGTCGAGAGCCGCAACGGATCCAATCTGCTGTACCTGCCGCTGGACCGTCTGCTGCAGCAGGGCAGCGGCCCCGGAGGCGCCGCGGCCGTGGGTACGGTCACGCCGGGCACCGAACCGCAGCCGACCACGCCGGCCGCCGCCGCGGCGGCCGACTCGCGCTCGCGCGACGGCGCCCGCAGTCGCGACCGTGAGAGCCGCTGAAGAGGCGAGGAGAACAACAATATGAATCGAATCGGTCTTTACGTCGCCGGCGCGCTGATCCTGCTGATGATCGCGAGCTCGACGCTGTTCATCGTCGACCAGAAGTCGATGGGTGTGGTCTACGCGCTGGGCGAAATCAAGGAAGTGATCACCGAGCCTGGCCTCAAGGCCAAGCTGCCGCCGCCGTTCCAGAACGTGGTGTTCCTCGACAAGCGCATCCAGACGCTCGACAGCACCGAGACGCGCCCGATCTTCACCGCCGAGAAGAAGAGCCTGGTCATCGACTGGCTGGTCAAATGGCGCATCTCCGAGCCGCGGCAGTTCATCCGCAACAACGGCACCGACATTCGCAATCTCGAAAGCCGCCTGACCCAGGTGGTGCAGGCCGCCTTCAACGAGGAGGTCACCAAGCGCACGGTGCGCAACATGCTGTCCGGCGAGCGCGAGCGCGTGATGCAGGACGTGCGCAGCCGGCTGGCCGACGAAGCCAAGTCGTTCGGCATCGAGCTGGTCGACGTGCGCATCAAGCGCGTGGACTTCGTCGCCGACATCACCGACTCGGTGTACCGGCGCATGCAGTCCGAGCGCCAGCAGGTGGCCAACGAGCTGCGCTCGCAGGGCGCCGCCGAGGCCGAGCGCATCCGTGCCGAGGCCGACAAGCAGCGCGAGGTGATCATCGCCGAGGCCTATCGCGACTCGCAGAAGCTCAAGGGCGAAGGCGACGCGCGTGCGTCGGCGCTGTATGCCGACGCGTTCGGTCGCGACGCGCAGTTCGCCCAGTTCTATCGCAGCCTGGAAGCCTATCGCGCGAGTTTTCGCAATCGCAGCGACGTGATGGTGGTCGATCCGTCGAGCGAGTTCTTCCGTGCGATGCGCGGGGCGACCGGTGCTCCGGCTGCCGCGCCTGCGGCACCGGCCCGGCGATAGCGCCGGGGCGCCGGGCGCGTTCACTCGCATGTCCGACTTCCTGCTGGGCGCGCTCGCCCTGATGCTGGTGTTCGAAGGCCTGCTGCCGTTCCTGAGCCCGGGCACGTGGCGCGATGTGTTCGAGCGCGCGATGCGCATGAGCGACGGCCAGATCCGCTTTCTCGGCCTGTCGAGCATGCTGGTCGGGCTGCTGCTGCTGCTGGTGTTCTGGCGCTGAACAGCGGGCCGGCGCGGCCGGCGGTTCGGCTGGTGACCGACCCGTACAATGCCGTTTTTAATCCCCCGGTGTCGACGATGTCGTCCGCTTGGCTGTTGCCCGAGCACATTGCCGATGTGCTGCCCTCGGAGGCCCGGCGCATCGAGGAGCTGCGGCGCACGCTGCTCGACATGGCGCGCGGCTACGGCTTCGAGCTGGTGATGCCGCCGCTGGTGGAGCACCTGGAATCGCTGCTGTCGGGAACCGGCCGCGAGCTCGATCTGCGCACCTTCAAGCTGGTCGATCAGCTGAGCGGCCGCTCGATCGGCGTGCGCGCCGACACCACGCCGCAGGTCGCGCGCATCGATGCGCACCTGCTCAACCGGGCCGGTGTGTCGCGGCTGTGCTACTGCGGCCCGGTGCTGCATACGCGGCCCGGCTCGCCGCATGCCACCCGCGAGCCACTGCAGCTCGGCGCCGAGATCTACGGTCACGGTGGCCTGGAGGCCGACCTGGAGGTGCTGGAGCTGGCGCTCGACGGGCTCCACGCGGCGGGCCTGGAGCAGCTGGTGCTCGATCTGGCCGACGCCCGCATCGTGCGCGGCGTGCTGGCTGGCGTGTCGGTCGAGGGCGAGCGCCTGCACGCCGTGGTGTCGGCGCTGACCGCCAAGGACGCACCGGCGCTGGCCGGGCTGTCGCAGTCGTTCCCGGCGGTGACACGCGAGGCGTTGATGGCGCTGGTGGGCCTGTACGGCGACGAGACGGTCCTCGCGCGCGCACGCGCCTGCCTGCCCGATCGGGCCATGATTCGTCAGGCGCTCGACGACCTGCAGTGGCTGGCGCACCACGTGTCGGCGGCGCACCCCCGTGTGCAGGTCGGCTTCGACCTGGCCGACATGAGCGGGTATGCCTATTACAGCGGCGCGCGCTTCGGCATCTACACCGCCGCGGCGGGGGACGCCGTGGTGCGCGGCGGCCGCTACGACGAGGTGGGTGCGGTGTTCGGTCGCAACCGCCCGGCAGTGGGATTCAGTCTCGACCTGAAGGCGCTCGCGCAATGTGCGCGGCCGATGCCGGCGCATGCGGCCATCCGCGCGCCCTGGGGCGAGGACGCCGGTTTGCGCGCCGCCATCCGCCGGCTGCGCGGGCAGGGCGAGACGGTGCTGTGCATCCTGCCGGGGCATGAGCACGAGGGCCAGGAGTTCGCCTGCGACCGCGAGCTGGCCCGCGCCGGCGACGCCTGGGTCGTCCGCCCGGTGTAGCGCACGTTCGCGCAAGGTTCTTCGATTTCCCGATCCGACAATGACTACAGACCAAACGATCGTCCGCGGCCGCAACGTGGTGGTGGTGGGCACCCAGTGGGGAGATGAAGGCAAGGGCAAGGTCGTCGACTGGCTGACCGACCATGCCCAGGGCGTGGTTCGTTTCCAGGGCGGCCACAACGCCGGGCACACGCTGGTCATCAAGGGCGTCAAGACCGCGCTGCAGCTGATCCCGTCGGGTGTCATGCGCGACGGCGTCGCCTGCTACATCGGCAACGGCGTGGTCGTCGATCCGACCCACCTGCTGAGCGAGATCGCCCGGCTCGAGGCCGCCGGCGTCGAAGTGCGGTCGCGCCTGTACCTGAGCGAGTCGTGTCCGTTGATCCTGCCGTTCCACGTGGCGGTCGACGCCGCGCGCGAGGCGCGCCGCGAGAGCCACGGCACCGGCAAGATCGGCACCACCGGCAAGGGCATAGGACCGGCCTACGAAGACAAGGTGGCGCGCCGCGCGCTGCGTGTGCAGGACCTCAAGCACCCGCAACGCTTCGAGGCCAAGCTGCGCGAGCTGATGGCGCTGCACAACGAGGCCCTGAGCGGCATTCTGGGTGCCAGGCCGCTGGAGGTCGGGCCGATCCTCGAGCAGGCGATGCGCGACGCCGAGCAGCTGAAGCCGATGATGGCCGACGTGGGTTACCGCATCCACCAGTCGCACCGCTCCGGCGACAACCTGCTGTTCGAGGGTGCGCAGGGCACGCTGCTCGACATTGACCACGGCACCTATCCGTTCGTCACGTCGAGCAACTGCGTGGCCGGCAACGCTGCTGCCGGGTCGGGCGTCGGACCGCAGATGCTGCATCACGTGCTCGGCATCACCAAGGCCTACACCACCCGCGTCGGCGGCGGGCCGTTCCCGACCGAGCTGCCGATCGACGTGCCGGGCACCGTGGGCCATCACCTGTCCAGCGTGGGACAGGAACGCGGCACGGTCACCGGCCGCGCACGCCGCTGCGGCTGGATCGATACGGCCGCGCTCAAGCGGGCGATGATCATCAACGGCGTGTCGGGCCTGTGCTTCACCAAGCTCGACGTGCTCGACGGATTGCCGGAGATCCGCATCGGCACGGGTTATCGTTTCGCCGGTCGCGACCTCGACATCCTGCCGCTGGACGCCGACGACATCGCGGCCTGCGAGCCGAAGTACGAAACGCTGCCGGGCTGGACGCAAAGTACGGCCGGTGTCACGCGCTGGCAGGACCTGCCGGCCAACGCCCAGCGTTATCTCGAGCGCGTGCAGTCACTGATCGACGTGCCGATCGACATGGTGTCCACCGGCCCCGACCGCGACCACACGATCGTGCTGCGCCATCCGTTCCGCGGCTGACGTCCCGATCCCACCCCACACGACGAGGAGACCCGCTACATGCTCACCGACGACGGCAAACACCTCTATGTCTCGTGGGACGAGTACCACATGCTGATCGAGCGGCTGGCGCTCAAGGTGGCGGCGTCGAAGTGGCAGTTCGACCAGATCCTGTGTCTGGCGCGCGGCGGCATGCGCCCGGGCGACGTGCTGTCGCGAGTGTTCGACCTGCCGCTGGCGATCATGTCGACCAGCTCCTACCGCGCCGACGCCGGCACCATCCAGGGCCGTCTCGACCTGGCCAAGTACATCACCATGCCCAAGGGCGAACTGGCCGGTCGCGTGCTGCTGGTCGACGATCTGGCCGACTCGGGCGTCACACTGCGGGCCGTGGTCGACCGGCTGCGCAGCATGCCGTCGATCAGCGAACTGCGCTCGGCGGTCATCTGGGTCAAGGGCGTCTCGTCGTACACGCCGGACTACTTCGTCGAAACGCTGCCCACCAGCCCGTGGATCCATCAGCCATTCGAGGAGTACGACGGCCTCAAGCCCGAAGGGCTGGCCCGCAAGTTCGCGGTGTGAGAATGCGAAATGCCGGCTACTTCGGCCGAGCCCGACCAAAGGGCGGCTTCGCCGGTCCCCAATAGAAAAGGCCGGCTTGTCGCCGGCCCGCTTCTACATCTGTCGATGGTGCCCAGGAAGGGACTCGAACCCCCACGCCGTTAAGCGCTAGTACCTGAAACTAGTGCGTCTACCAATTCCGCCACCTGGGCAGGTACACAACCAAGGATTTTAGCATCAAGACCATTCCAAACCAGACCTCGCCGGTGCTCGGCGCCGCCCTGATGAGCGAGGTCGTCGGCACCGTGCAAGGCCACCGCGATGGCCACGGCTTCGTGCAGCGCGACGACGGCGAGGCCGACATCTACATCTCGCCGCAGGAGATGAATTCCGTGCTGCACCGCGACCGCGTGCGCGTGCGCGTGGTGCGCTACGACCGCAAGGGCCGGCCCGAAGGCCGCATCCTCGACATCGTCGAGCGGCGCAAGACCTCGATCATCGGCCGCCTGCTGCACGAGAACGGCGTCTGGGTCGTCGCGCCCGAGGACCGGCGCTACGGCCAGGACATCATGATCCCGAAGAACGCCACCGCCGCGGCCACCGCCGGGCAGGTGGTGGCGGTGGAGCTCACCGAGCCGCCGTCGATGTTCTCGCAGCCGGTCGGCCGCGTCGTCGAGGTGCTCGGCGAGATCGACGACCCCGGCATGGAGATCGAGATCGCGGTGCGCAAGTACGAGGTGCCGCACCGCTTCTCGGCCGAAGCCATCGCGCAGGCGGCCGCGCTGCCCGACCACGTGCGCCCGGTCGACTGCCGCCAGCGCGTCGATCTGCGCGATGTGCCGCTGGTCACCATCGACGGCGAGGACGCGCGCGACTTCGACGACGCGGTCTACTGCGAGCCCTACAAGCGCCGCGGCAAGACCGCTGGCGAAGGCTGGCGGCTGGTGGTGGCGATCGCCGACGTCAGCCACTACGTGCGGCCCGGCGAGCCGATCGACGCCGATGCCTACGAGCGAGCGACGTCGGTGTACTTCCCGCGCCGCGTGATCCCGATGCTGCCGGAGAAGCTGTCCAACGGCCTGTGCTCGCTGAACCCGGACGAGGACCGCCTGTGCATGGTGTGCGACATGCTGGTCGATGCCAGCGGCGACATCAGCGCCTACCAGTTCTTCCCCGGTGTGATGCGTTCGCACGCGCGTCTGACCTACAACGAGGTCGCAGCCGTCCTTGCCAACACACGCGGGCCGGAGGCCAAGGCGCGCAGCGAACTCGTGCCGCACCTGATCCACCTTCACGAGGTCTACCGCGCACTGCTCAAACGCAGGGGTACGCGCGGTGCGGTCGATTTCGAGACCACCGAGACGCAGATCGTCTGCGACGAGAACGGCCGCATCGAGCGCATCGTGCCGCGCACGCGCAACGACGCGCACCGCCTGATCGAAGAGGCGATGCTGGCGGCCAACGTCTGTGCCGCCGAGTTCATCGAGGAGCGCACCCACCCGGCGCTCTACCGGGTGCACGAGGGCCCGACGCCGGAGAAACGCGTCACGCTGCAGAACTACCTGCGCACGCTCGGTCTGTCGGTGTCGCTCAGCGACGAACCGACGCCCGGCGAGCTGGCCGCCATCGCGTTGGCCACGCGCGAGCGGCCGGACGCCACGCAGATCCACGCGATGCTGCTGCGCTCGATGCAGCAGGCGCACTACACGGCCGCCAACAGCGGCCACTTCGGCCTCGCCTACGACGCCTATACCCACTTCACGAGCCCGATCCGGCGTTATCCCGATCTGCTGGTTCACCGGGTGATCAAGGCGTTGCTGCACGGCCGGCGCTACCACTTCGAAGGCGTGGCGCACGAGGTCGACGCCAAGCGCCGTGTCGTCGGCAAGGCCGCGGTCAAGCCCGGCGGCAAGGCCGGCATCACCGCGGCCGAGATGGAACAGTGGAACGCCGTCGGCGCGCATTGCAGCAGCAACGAGCGACGCGCCGACGAGGCCTCGCGCGACGTCGAGGCCTGGCTCAAGTGCCGCTTCATGCGCGAACGTCTGGGCGAGGAGTTCGCCGGCACCGTGAGTGCGGTCACCTCGTTCGGCCTGTTCGTCACGCTCGACGACCTGTACGTCGACGGGCTGGTCCACATCACCGAGATCGGCGGCGGCTACTACCGCTACGACGAGGTGCGCCAGGAGCTGCACGGCGAGCGCAGCGGCCAGCGCTACGCCGCCGGCACGCGCGTGCGGGTGCAGGTGAGCAGGGTCGACCTCGACAGCCGGCGCATCGACTTCCGCATGGTGCGCGAGGGCGAGGGCGACCGCCTGCTGTCGCGCGGCCGCAAGGGCGACGCGCGCAAGGCGCGCGACGAACTCGAACAGGTGCAGTCGCGTGATCGTGAGGTCAAGGCCGGCCTGGCCCGCGCCACCAAGTCGCGTGTGCGCGCCACCG
>JBGAMU010000132.1:0-11526 GCA_044222685.1 Burkholderiaceae bacterium | reverse complement strand
TCAGCGACAGCGGCTGCTCGTTCACGTTGGCCAGCACCAGCGCCACGTCGCGCGTCTGCAGCGTGCGGTACAGCTGCTGCAGTGCGTCCAGCCCCGAGGTGTCCATCGAGATCAGGCGGTGCATCTCGAGCACCACCGCGCGCGTGCCGGCATTCACCTGCGCCGGCAGCGCCTCGATCTTGCCGACCGCGCCGAAGAAGAGCGAGCCGAACAGCTCGAACACCTGCACGCCGGGCGGCAGCTCGCCGCTCGCGTCGGGAACCGCGTGCGGCTGCACGCGAAACAGCGTGCTCATGCGGTAGATGAAGAACACGCAGGCGAGGATCAGGCCGACCTCGACCGCGACGGTGAGGTCGAACACCACGGTGAGCACGAAGGTGCCGACGAGGATGGTGCGGTACTGCAGGCTGAACTGGCGCAGCCGCGCGAACTCGTGCCACTCGCCCATGTTCCAGGCCACGTACAGCAGGATGCCGGCCAGCGCGGCCAGCGGCACGTTCAGCGCCAGCGGTGCCGCCACCAGGATGACGATGAGCAACGTCACCGCATGCACCATGCCCGCCACCGGCGAGGTGGCGCCAGCGCGCACGTTGGTGACGGTGCGCGCGATGGTGCCAGTGGCCGGGATGCCGCCGAAGAACGGCACCACGAAGTTGGCCACGCCCTGGGCCATCAACTCCTGGTTCGGGTCGTGCCGCGGGCAGCGCGCCAGGTTGTCCGCCACGCGCGCGCACAGCAGCGATTCGATCGCGCCCAGCAGCGCGATCGTCACGGTCGGAATCAGCAGTTGCTTGGCCGACTCCCAGGTGAACGCCGGCAGCGCCAGGTCGGGCAGCGAGCGCGGAATGCCGCCGAAGCGCGAGCCGATCGTCTCCACCGACAGGCCGAACCACCACACCAGCGTGGTCATCGTCACCAGCGCCACCACCGGCCCCGGCACACGCGCAAAGGCACGCACCGTGCGGCCCTCCATCAGCGCCGACGGCAGCAGCGTGCCGGCAAACAGCCGCGGCCACAGCAGCAACCCGCCGAAGGTGGTGAGGCCGATCGCCAATGCCTGAGCGTTGACGCTGGCGGCGTGTTCGGCCAGGGTGTGCAGCAGCCCGAAGAAGTCCGCCGGCAGCGCACCGGGCACCACCAGGCCGAACAGATCACGCAGTTGCGACAGCGCGATCAGCACCGCGATGCCGTTGGTGAAGCCGATGACGATCGCCACCGGCACGTAGCGCACCAGTGCGCCCAGCTTCAGCCAGCCCATCACGAACAGCAGCACGCCCGACAGCGCGGTGGCGATCAACAGGTTGGTCAGTCCGTAGCGCTGCACGATGCCGTAGACGATGACGATGAAGGCGCCCGCCGGCCCGCCGATCTGCACGTTCGAGCCGCCCAGCGCGCTGATCAGGAAGCCGGCGACGATGGCGGTGATCAGACCCTGCTCGGGCTTGACGCCGGAGGCGATCGCGAAGGCCATGGCCAGCGGCAGTGCGACGATGCCCACCGTGATGCCGGCGCCCAGGTCGCGCATGAACTGCGGCCGGCTGTAGTGCTGGAGCGCATCGAGCAGGCGCGGTCGAAACGGTTGCAGGTCCATGGCGCAGGGTCAGCGTGGTGTGGGTTGAGTCGCGGCCGCGGCGTGGATGCGCCGCACCGCGGTGAGGATGCCGCGCAGGATCTCCAGCGGCGGCGGTGGGCAGCCGGGAACCGCGACGTCGACCGGAATCACGTTGGCGACGCGGCCGCAGCTGGCGTAACCCTCGCCGAAGATGCCCCCGGTGCAGCCGCAGTCGCCGATGGCGACGACGAGTTTGGGCGCCGGCGTGGCGTCGTAGGTGCGGCGCAGTGCCACCGCCATGTTGCGCGTCACCGGCCCGGTGACGAGCAGCAGGTCGGCATGGCGCGGGCTGGCGACGAACTTGATGCCCAGCCCCTCGATGTTGTAGTAAGGATTGTTGAGCGCGTGGATCTCGAGCTCGCAGCCGTTGCACGACCCGGCGTCGACCTGGCGGATCGACAGCGCCTGACCGAGGATGTCGAGCAGCTCGCGGCGGATCGCCTGATCCTGCTCCTGCACCCGCAGCGCGGCGCTGTCGGTCGGCGCCGGCTCGGTCACGAGGCCCGGCCTGGCAATCTGGCGGACGATCTTCCACATCAGAGGTCGTGTCCCGAATAGCTGAGGTTGAACGACTTGTTGATCAGCGGGAAGTCGGGAACGATGTTGCCCATCACCGCGTGTTCGAGCACCGGCCAGTTCTGCCACGACGGGTCGTGGCAATGGCAGCGGGTGATCGCGCCGCCGTCGAGTTCGAGCGCGACGAACACCTCGCCGCGCCAGCCTTCGACCCAGCCGGCGCCGCGGGCCGCGGCCGCCGGTGGCGTCACGTCATGGCGCAGGTCGCCCACCGGCAGACCGGTGCACAGGGTGCGGATCAGGCGCAGCGACTCCAGGGCTTCGTCGAAGCGCAAGGCCACACGCGCGGCCACGTCGCCGCCCGGGCTGACGGCCTTGGCCACGCCCAGCGCCGCGTACGGTGCCCAGGGCTGGTCGCAGCGCAGGTCGAATGCCTGGCCGCTGGCGCGGCCGGCGAGCCCGGCCAGGCCGAGTTGACGCGCCAACTCGGGTGTCACGTGGCCGGTGCCGATGAAGCGGTCCTGCAGGCCGGCGTGTTCGTCGTAGATCGCACGCAGTGTGCGCAACTCGGCGTCGACCGATTCGCACTGGCTGTGCATGCGCACGATCATCGCCGTATCGAGGTCGTGGGTCACGCCGCCGGGCACGACGCTGTCCATCATCAGGCGGTGGCCGAACGCGGCCAGCGCCAGGCGTTGCCAGTCTTCGCGCAGGCGCGAGAACTGTGCCAGCCCGAAGGCCAGCGCGGCGTCGTTGCCCAGCGCGCCCAGGTCGCCCAGGTGGTTGGCGACGCGCTCGCGCTCGAGCATCAACGCGCGCAGCCATCGGGCACGCGGCGGCACCGTGCACGCCGACGCGCTCTCCAGCGCCATGCAATAGGCCCAGGCGTAGGCCACGGTCGAGTCGCCCGACACGCGACCGGCGAGGCGGAACCCGTCCAGCGGCGCGAGCTCGGTGAAGCGCCGCTCGATGCCCTTGTGCACATACCCCAGACGCTCTTCGAGTCGCAGCACCTTCTCGCCGACGATCGAGAAGCGGAAGTGCCCAGGCTCGATGATGCCGGCGTGCACCGGTCCGACCGGTATCTCGTGCACGCCGTCGCCTTCGACGCGCACGAACGGGTAATCCGTCGGCGCCGAGCCGTCGACACCGGCGCGCGGCCGCGGCGTGTGTCGCAGCGCGTAGTCGCCGTCGGCCCAGGTACCGTGGTCCAGCCAGGGCCGGTGGTCGGTGGTGCCTTCGGCCCGGATGCCCAGCAGGTCGGCGGTCGCGCGTTGCATGCGGCCGGCGAACGGGAACTGCACCGACAGGTCGGGGTAGTCCGACGTGCCGTCGGGCAGCGGCAGGTCGATCCAGACCAGGCCGTCGACCAGCGCATAGGCGGCAGACACCACCCGACCCTGCGTGGCACGCGATTCGCGGCCCCACAGCGCGACCAGCCGTTGCTGCGCCTGCGCCACCTGCGCGCTCACGCTGTGCCACGTGGCACGGTCGACCACGCCATGCCAGATCGGCAGCGGCGCGACCAGGCGCGCGAGATCCAGGTTGAGGTCAGAGGACTTCACGCGCGTCAGGCCCCGAGCAATCGTGCTGCCTGGCGAAACCAAGTGTCCAGGTAGGCCGGAATGTACAGGCCCAGCATCAGGCTCAGGCCCAGATGCACGAACACCGGAATCAGCGCCGGTGGGTGGGCCAGCGGTTTGAGGTCGGTGTCGCCGAACACCATCGGCTGCACGCGGCTGAACACCGAGGCGAACGCGACGCCGAGCGCGATCAGCAGGAACGGCGTGGCCCAGGGCTGCTCGCGCATCGCGGTGGTGATGATCAGGAACTCGCTGGCGAACACGCCGAACGGCGGCAGGCCCAGGATCGCGAGCGTTCCGAGCATCAGCCCCCAGCCGACCGGCGGGCTGACCTTGATCAGGCCGCGGATCTCGTCCATCACCTGCGTGCCGGCCTTCTGCGACGCGTGGCCCACGGCAAAGAAGATGGCCGACTTGGTGAGCGAGTGCACCGTCATGTGCAGCAACCCGGCGAAGTTGGCGATCGGCCCGCCCAGGCCGAAGGCGAACGTCATCAAGCCCATGTGCTCGATCGACGAGTACGC
The DNA here is from genome assembly GCA_044222685.1 of Burkholderiaceae bacterium. Lineage (GTDB taxonomy): Bacteria > Pseudomonadota > Gammaproteobacteria > Burkholderiales > Burkholderiaceae_C > JAEUPI01. The sequence goes on along the minus strand of JBGAMU010000132.1, from coordinate 7,291 downwards.
GAACATGCGCTTGATGTCCTTCTGCCGCGTCAGGAAGAACGCCGCCGCCACCACCGACAGCAGGCCGAAGCCCATCATCATCTGGCTGGCGAGGTTGTTCTGCAGCGCGCCGTCGGTCAGCACCTTGCAGCGCAGCAGCGCGTACAGCGCGACGTTGAGCAGTAGCCCCGACAACACCGCCGACACGGGCGTCGGGCCTTCGGCATGCGCGTCGGGCAACCAGTTGTGCAGCGGCACCAGGCCGACCTTGGTGCCGTAGCCGATGAACAGGAACGCGAACGCCAGCGTGATGATGTTCGGATCCAGGCTCGCCTTCACGGTGTTCAAGTTGGTCCACAACAACGCGCCGCCTTCGGCGCCCAGCACCTTCTCGGCCGCCATGTACAGCATCACGGTGCCGAACAAGGCCTGTGCGATGCCCACCCCGCACAGGATGAAGTACTTCCACGCCGCTTCGAGGCTGGCGGCGGTGCGGTAGACACTGACCAGCAGCACCGTGGTCAGCGTCGCCGCTTCCATCGCCACCCACAGGATGCCCATGTTGTTGGTGGTCAGCGCCATCAGCATCGTGAAGCTGAACAGCTGGTACATGCTGTGGTACAGGCGCAGGCGCGGCGGCGTCATCTTGCCGTGGTCACGCTCGACGCGCATGTACGGTCGCGAGAACAGCGCCGTGGTCAGGCCGACGAAGGCCGTGAGCGTGACCAGGAAGACGTTGAGCGGGTCGATGAAGAACTCGCGCTCCCACGCGAATAGCGGCCCACCGGCGACGACCTGCACGGTGAGCACGCTGGCGGCGATGAAGGTGCCGAAGCTGAACGCCGCGTTGACCTCCATCGCCCAGTCGCGGTGGCCGAACAGCGCCAGCACCACGCCCCCGGCGAGCGGGATTCCGAGCACGAAGTACAGCGTCTCCAAGTTATTCTTCTTTCAGCTTCTCGAGGTGCCGGATGTCCAGGCTGTCGAACTGCTCGCGGATCTGGAACATGAACACGCCCAGGATCAGCACGCCGATCAGCACGTCGAGCGCGATGCCGAGTTCCACCACCATCGGCATGCCGTAGGTGGCCGAGGTGGCGGCGAAGAACAGGCCGTTTTCCATCGACAGGAAGCCGATCACCTGCGGCACCGCCTTGGCGCGCGTGATCATCATCATGAACGACAGCAGCACGCAGGCCAGCGCGATGCCCAGCGTGCCGCGCGCGATCGACGACGAGAATTTGGCGATCGGCGCACCCAGGTTGAACGCGAAGATCACCAGCAGGATGCCGATCAGCATCGTGGTCGGGATGTTGATCAGCGTCTCGGTGTCCCAGCGCACGTTGAGGCGGTTGATCACGCGGTGCAGCAGGATCGGAATGACGATCACCTTGAGCCCGAGGGTCAGCGCCGCCGAGACGTACAGGTGCGGCTGGTTGGTGACGTAGCCGACCACGGCCGTCGCCACCACCAGCGTCGCGCCCTGCAGCGTGAACAGGTGGATCAGCGACAGGATGCGGCGCTGCGAGATCATCGCGAACGCCAGCATCAGCAGCAGCGCGCCGAGCAGGTTGATGAGTTGACCGAACAGCGGATTCATGTCAGCGGCCACACCACACTGCGCGCGCTCCGAGCGAAGCAGGCGCCGCCGAGCGGACGCCGCGGATCCGGCTTTGCCGGGCCGCTGGCGTCGCCCCCTTGAGGGGGAGGCGGCCGAAGGCCGCTTCCGGGGGGATCATTTCAGCTACCGAGCAGAATATGAACCAGCAACCCGATCACCGCCATCAGGAACGCGGTGGCCAGGAACTCGGGCACGCGGAAGATCCGCATCTTGGCGCTCAGCGTTTCGAGCACAGCCAGTGCGAAGCCGCCGACAGCGAGTTTGAGCACCAGCGCGGGCAGCGCGAACACCAGCTCCAGCGGTGCGTGCGCCTCGGCGATGCCCCAGGGGAAGAACAGCGCCAGCCCGGCGCACGAGTAGGCGAACAGCTTCAGGCTGGCCGCCCATTCCAGCAGCGCCAGGTGCCGGCCCGAGTATTCGAGGATCAGCGCCTCGTGCACCATCGTCAGCTCCAGGTGCGTGGTCGGGTTGTCCACCGGCACGCGTGCGTTCTCGGCCAGCGAGACGATCGTGAAGGCCACGCCGGCGAAGGCCAGGCTCGGGTAGATCGCCAGCTCGCGGTGCGCCAGCGTCTCGACGATGGTCGACAGCGAGGTCGACTTCGAGATCAGCGAGGCCGAGAAGAACACGATCAGCAGCGCCGGCTCGGCCAGGAAGCCGATCAGCATCTCGCGGCGTGCGCCGAGCGTGCCGAACGACGTGCCGATGTCCATCGCCGCCAGCGAGATGAACACCCGTGCCAGTGCGAACAGCCCGACCAGCGCGATGGCATCGGCGGCCAGCGACAACGGCAGGTCGGTCGACAGCGTCGGGATGATCGAGCTGGCCAGCGCCATGCAGCCGAACACGATGTAGGGCGTGGCACGAAACAGCGGCGAGGCATGCTCGGCCAGCACCGACTCCTTGTGGAACAGCTTGTGCAGCAGGCGGTAGGGCTGCAGCAGCGGCGGTGCCGACTTGTTCTGCAGCCAGGCCCGCCACTGGTTGATCCAGCCGGTCAGCAGCGGCGCCAGCATCAGCGCGGCGACGATCTCCAGCACTTGCGAGATCACGCCATACAGGCTCAGTGAGATGCCCACGGGCTATCGCCTCACCAGCAGCAGCAACGCGATCAGCGTCACGAAGCTGAACATCAGGTAGATCGAGATGCGCCCTTGCTGCAGCAGCCCGAACAGGCGTGCGATGCGCGCCACCACGGCGGCGATCGGCAGGTACAGCCAATGCCAGAAGTGGTCCTCCACCGTCACGCGGTAGCGCGGGTGAGCGTCGAACGGCGTCGGCAGCTCGCGCTGCATGCGGAAGAACGGCTCGAAGATCTGCCGGATCGGCTGCCCGAAGCCCTCGGCCGAGTCCTGCATGCGTGCGGTCTGCCAGGGGAAGCCGCAGTCCCACGGCGCGCTGCGCCGCAGGCGGCCGTGGTAGAAGCGGCGCACCAGCAGGAAGGCCAGCGCGCAGCTCGCCGCCACGCCGAGCAGGAAGACCACGGGGCCGTAGCTGGCGCGCTCGATCGACGTCGGCGCCAGCAGCCAGCCATGCTCGGCCACGGTCATGCCCAGCCCCGCGCCGACGAGTTGGCGCGTCACCGGGTCGATGAGCTGGATGAACTGGATCGGGAACAGGCCGAGCGCCACGCTGCCGATCAGCAGCCACAACATGCCGCGCCGCTCCCAGGCGCCGGCGTCGTGCGCCTGGGCGAGCTTGGGCTCGCGCGGCTGGCCGAGGAAGATGACGCCGAAGAACTTGACCATCGTGTAGCCGGCGAGTGCGCCGACCAGCGCGATCAGCGCCGCCACCACCGGGATCAGCATGTTCAGGAACGAATCCGGCAGCCCGGGCGTGAACAGGAAGCTCTGCAGCAGCAGCCACTCGGACACGAAGCCCGACAGCGGCGGCAGCCCCGCGCTCGCCAGCACGCCCACCAGCGTGGCCCACGCCACCCACGGCATGTAGCGGATCAGGCCGCCGAGCTTGCCGAGGTTGCGTTCCGCCGTGGCATGCAACACCGCGCCGGTGCACAGGAACAGCAGGCTCTTGAACAGCGCGTGGCTGGCCACGTGGTACAGGCTCGCGGTCAGCGCCAGCGCCGCCATCGCCTTCATCGAGTAGGCCGAGAACACCACCGTCAGACCGATGCCGGTGACCAGCAGGCCGATGTTCTCGATCGACGAGTAGGCGAGCAGGCGTTTCATGTCGCTCTGCACCGCAGCGAAGACGACACCGAACAGCGCACTGGCCAGGCCGAAGCCCAGCAGCACCACGCCCCACCACCACAGCTGCGCCGGCAACAGGTCGAAGCACACGCGCAGCAGGCCGTAGATCGCCGTCTTCAACATCACCGCACTCATCAACGCCGACACCGGCGACGGCGCGGCCGGATGCGCCTCGGGCAGCCAGATGTGCAGCGGCACGATGCCTGCCTTGGCGCCGAAGCCGAACAACGCCAGGCCGAATGCGACCGAGGCCCAGAACGGCGACAGCTGCTGCACGCGCATGTTGGCGAAGGTGTAGTCGCCGGTATTGGCCTGCAGCACGCCGAAGCACAGCAGGATGCCGATCGCGCCGACGTGCGCCACCAGCAGGTACAGGTAGCCGGCGCGGCGGATCTCGGCGATGCGGTGGTTGGTGGTGACCAGGAAGAACGACGACAGTGCCATCGTCTCCCACAGCACCATGAACGCATAGGCGTCGTCAGCCAGCACCACCCCCGCCATGCTGGCCAGGAACAGGTGGTACAGCAGGCACAGCAGGCCGGGCGGCGTGCCCTCGCCCTTGCGGAAGTAACCCGCCGCGAACGCCGACACGCCGGCCCCGGTGGCGCCGATCACCATCAGGAAGAACGCCGACAGGCTGTCCAGTCGCAGATGAAACGGCAGCGTGGGCAGGCCGATGGCCAGCACGGCGGTCTGCGGCGGGCCGAACATCGCGGCCAGCGCGACGCCGAACAGCGCGACGCCGATGGCGCCGCCGAGCGGAAACAGGATCTGCGCCACCAACACGAAGTTGCGCAACGCGAACAAACCCACCGCGCCGACCACCAGCCATGCGCCCAGCAGCAGCATGATCCAGTCGAGCAGCAGCCACGACGCGGGGTGGGTCAGGGCAGTCATGCGGCGTGCCGGCGCAGCCGGCCTGGAGGGCTGTGCATCGGGCCTACTTGGAGCCCGATCGGCGTGACCGTGTCTTCTGCGCGGGGCCGGAGCGACGGCTGGACTTCGCAACCGGGCGCGGCGCCGTCGAGCCGCTGGGCACATAGGAGGCGCCGTGCTGGGCCAGGTAGTCGCGGATGAGCTGCCGCACCACTTGAGACGGTGTCAGGTCCTGTTGCGCGCAAAGGCGCTCAAAGGCCGACTTCTTGGCCGGATCAACCAGCAGCGTCAAGCGCGCGGTCTTCAGTTCCATGGTGGCGCGGCATGTTAATGCGATGTGCGTTGAACGAACATCCTAGCGCAATGCCGCGCGCGCAACAAGCCGCCGCGCGCAGGCGGCGCGCCGGTTCAATCGGGGCTCAGGCTGCGATCAGCGCACGCGCAGTCCCGGCGTCACGCCGGGGCCGGGCTCGAGCAGGTACAGGCCCGGCTGGGCCTTGTCGTCGGCGTGGCTGGCGGCCAGCACCATGCCCTCGGAGACGCCGAACTTCATCTTGCGCGGCGCCAGGTTGGCCACCATCACGGTGAACTTGCCGATCAGGTCGTCGGGCTTGAACGCGCTCTTGATGCCGGAGAACACGAGGCGATGCCTTCCCTCGCCGACGTCGAGCGTCAGCCGCAGCAGCTTGTCGCTGCCGACCACCGCTTCGGCGTGGACGATCTTCGCGATGCGCAGGTCGATCTTGGCGAAATCGGCGATGCCGATCTCGGCGGCGATGGCCTCGCCGCCGGGCAGCGGCGGTGCCGCTTCGGCGGCGGCAGCCGGCTCGAACAGCGCGTCCACCTGCGCCGGGTCGACACGTTGCATCAGGTGCTTGAACTCGCCGATCTGGTGGGCGCCGAGCGCGCGCGGCGCGTCGGCGAAGGCCAACGCCGGCACACGCAGGAATGCCTCCACCTGCGCCGCCAGCGCCGGCAGGATGGGCTTGAGATAGATCGTCAACACGCGGAAGGCCTCGATGCACACGGTGCACACGTCGTGCAGCGCGGTGTCCTGTCCGGTCTGCTTGGCCAGCTCCCACGGCTTGTGCTGGTCGACATATTCGTTCACGCGGTCGGCCAGCAGCATGATCTCACGCACGGCCTTGCCGAATTCGCGTGTGTCGTAGAGCTCCTCCACGGTGGCGCGATGGGCGCGCAGCGTGTCGAGCAGCGTGCGGCCCTCGACGCCCACGTCGCCCGACAGGTGGCCCTTGAAGCGCTTGCCGATGAAGCCGGCGGCACGGCTGGCGATGTTGACGTACTTGCCCACCAGGTCGGCATTGACGCGGGCGACGAAGTCCTCGGGGTTGAACTCGATGTCCTCGACCCGCGCGTTCAGCTTGGCGGCGATGTAGTAGCGCAGCCATTGCGCATCGAGCCCGAGCTGCAGGTAGCGCAGGGGGCTGATGCCGGTGCCGCGGCTCTTGCTCATCTTGTCGCCGCCCACGGTGATGAAGCCGTGCACGTACACGTTGTTCGGCACCTTGCGGCCGCTGAAGTGCAGCATCGCCGGCCAGAACAGCGTGTGGAAGGTGACGATGTCCTTGCCGATGAAGTGCACCTGGCGCCGCGCCGGGTCGGCCAGGTAGGCGTTGATGTCCTCGCCGCGGCGCGCCAGCAGGTTCTTCAGCGACGCGAGGTAACCCACCGGCGCGTCGAGCCAGACGTAGAAGTACTTGCCCGGCGCGTCGGGGATCTCGATGCCGAAGTAGGGCGCGTCGCGGCTGATGTCCCAGTCGCCGAGCTGGGTCTTGCCGTCGGCGTCTTCGGCGAACCACTCGCGCACCTTGTTGGCGACTTCGCTCTGCAGCTTGCCGTCCTGCGTCCAGTTCTTCAGGTACTCGACGCAGCGTGGGTCCGACAGGCGGAAGAAGTAGTGCTCGCTCGTGCGCAGTTCGGGCCTGGCGCCCGACAGCACCGACTTGGGATTCTTCAGCTCGGTGGGCTGGTACACCGCGCCGCAGTTCTCGCAGTTGTCGCCGTACTGGTCGGGCGTGCCGCAGCGCGGGCACTCGCCCTTGATATACCGGTCGGGCAGGAACATGCCCTTCACCGGGTCGAAGAACTGCTCGATCGTGCGCACGTCGATCAGTTCGTTCTTACGCAGCGCGAGGTAGATCTCGCGCGCCAGTTCGTGGTTCTCCGGCGCGTCGGTCGAGTGCCAGTTGTCGAATCCGACGTGAAAGCCATCGAGGTAGGGCTTGCGGCCGGCGGCGATCTCGGCGACGAAGGCCTGGGGCGTCTTGCCGGCCTTCTCGGCCGCGATCATGATCGGCGCGCCATGAGCGTCGTCGGCACACACGAAGTCGACCTGGGCCCCGCGCATGCGCTGGAACCGCACCCAGATGTCGGCCTGGATGTACTCCATCATGTGGCCGATGTGGAACGGCCCGTTGGCGTAGGGCAGTGCGGTGGTGACGAAGAGCTTCTGGGTCATGGGGGACGTGTCGCGCGCGGGCGAACGGGGCATTTTCGGCGCTCGCCGGGGCGCGACCTCTTGACGACGAGACGATCGGCCTGAGCCGCGACGCTCCCTCCGACCAGGCGCAAATACAATCCGTAC
>JBGAMU010000131.1:0-11526 GCA_044222685.1 Burkholderiaceae bacterium | reverse complement strand
GGCCCGCGTGCTCTCGCCCAAGAGCTTCATGCTGGAGATCACCACTCGCTCTTCAGGCCTCAACTGCTTGTACGTCATTCGTTCCTTCATGGCACCACCTTACAGCCTGTGGTGTTGCACTTCGGATTTGAGGCCGCCCCGCCTGTTGCTGCTGCATCTGCTGGCTCTGCGCCTGCTGCTGTTTCACACGTTGCAGCATCGCGCCGCCCAGCGCGCCAGCGGCGGCGCCCTTGCCGGCGTCGCCCTTGGTCAGCTCGGCCACCGCCGCGCCGCCCATCGCGCCGGCGGCCATGCTGCCGGCCGTCGAGCCGCTGCTCTTGGCCTGCTGCGTCTGCTGTGCCGACTGCGTGGGCGCTGCCGCCGCCATCTGCGTGACCTGGGTCGGGTCGTAGCCGGACTGGCCGCGCGCCCAGCCGTGGCACTCGTACTGGTCCTTGTCCTGCTGCTGGGCGCTCTGGCCCTTGGCCGGGTAGATCAGCGGCGCAGTGCCGGCGGCGGACGACTGCGCCTGCGCCAGGCTGGCGCCCACGCTGGCCGCGAGTGCGCAGGCCAGCAGGCGCAGCGTCGGCGACGCCGACAGCGCATGAGGGGAGGTGATCAAGAAGGTCATGGTGTGCTCCGGATGGAATGAAGAGGGGGTGTTGTCAGCGCGAGCCGCAGCTCACGGTGTTGCCGCTGGCGTCCTTGCACGACGCGCTGCGGCTGACGCCCGAGCCCTTGGTGTAGGTGGTCGAGCCGTCGAGGGTGACGCCGGTGTTGGCGTTCGTCACCGAGGTGCTGCGCTCGCCGCTGGCGCTGCCGTCGGCGTTGCGCGTATAGCTGCCGCTGCGCTCGGCGCTGCCGTGGCTGCCGCTGGTGCTGGCCTGGCCGCTGGCGTCGACGCTGCCGTCGGCCGATCGCGTGAACTGCCGGCTGCGCAGGCCCTGGCCGCCACCGGCGGTGCTGAAGCCGCTGGCGCTGCGGCCGGCGGCGTTGCCCTGGCCATCGGCGACGATGCCGCGGCGGACGGCCGCGGCGCCGTTGTCGCCGACCAGGCTGGCGGTCGAGCGCGCCCCGGCGCCGCCGGCGAGGCCTTGCACGGCGATTCCGCGGCCGTTCAGCACGGCGTCGGCCCAGGCGGCAGCCGGGACGAGTCCGATGCCGGCCAGCAGGCCGGCGCAGGAGAGATGGGTGAGACGGTTCATGGGGGTCTGTGCTTTCATTCAGGAGGGTTCAATCAGCGGCCGAGGTTGTCGCAGCCGCGACGGTCGTGTTCGTCGCGCAGGGCGGCCAGCGTCTGGTCGGCGTCGCCGACGGTCGACTTGCTGCTGGCGTAGCGCGCGGCGACGACGAACGGCACCACGGCCTTCCAGGCGTCGTGTTCCTTCTGCAGTGCCTCGCTGCGGATGGCCTCGGTGCGCTGGATCTCGGTGCGCAGCGCGCTGCAGTCCAGCGGGGAGAGGGCGTTGCTCGATGCGGCGGCGCTCTTCGTCGGCGCGGTCGACGCGGTCGGCGCGCCGGCGCAGGCCGTCAGCAGGGCCGACAGCGCGAGCGGTGCGACGAGCAGGGTGGTTCGGGTGTTCATGGGGTGGGAGCTCCAGGTGGGTAAGGTGAGGTGGGTGCGCTGTCGGCGCCCTCGGGCGTCGTCGACGTCGTCGTCGCGGCGCGACGGCGCGCAAAGGCGCGCCGCCCGTTGAGCAGCTCGGCGAGTTCGGCGAACGAGCGGAAGGCCGCGCTGCGGCTCGACTGCACGTCCTCGACCACGCCGGCGAGCGCGGTGGCGTCGCGTCGGTACAGGCGGATCACATAGGCGCGGATGACTTTCACGGCGGGTTCCCGATGGCGGCGTCAGGGCGTCTTGCCGTCGGGAAAGCGCGCGAAGATCTCGCCCACCGCCACGTCGACGCTCGGGCCGGGGTTGTGGATCGCCTTGGCGTCGAGCCGGCCTTCGGCCACGCCCTGCCAGACCAGCGCGCGGCGCTGGCTGTCGACCAGGTCGATGCGCAGCGTGCCCTGGCGGTAGTCGACGGTCTCGACGCCGCCGTGGCCCCAGCCACGGTAGCCGTGGAAGCCGCGGCTCGACGGCACGCTGCGCAGCTCGACGCGGTCGGCCACCTGCACCATCACGTGGACGCGCAGGTCGGGGTTGTGCTCGCTGTAGACGTAGTGCTGTTTCTCGAGCTGGGCCCGCGTGGCCTGCTGCAGCCGGCTGTTCAGCAGGCTGGTGTAGCCGGCGCGTTCGCTGGCCGCCGGCTCGTAGAAGCCGAACGTGCGGTAGCTGCGCAGGTCGACCTGCGGATCGTGGTCGAGCCGCACGTCGGGCTGCGAGGCGCAGCCGACGGCGAGGGCCGTCAGCGCGACGGCGACGAGCGCCAGCGGCCGCTGGACGGCGAGGGCGCTGAAGACGGTGGACATGGATGGGACTCCTTCGATGGCAGGCGGGCGAACGACGGTTCGGCCGACGCGAGGCATCGTAGGAATCGGGCACCTATTTATTGACCACGGATTCGCACATCGCGCCCGAACGCGCCCAGACGCGTCCGTGTGCGCCGCGCGCGGCACCCGGCGCGCGTCAGCTCAGCCGCAGGCTGCGGTACAGCTTCTCGGTGCCGGGCGAGGGCGGCAGGCTCAGGTGGATCGACAGCGTCTGCTTCAACCGCCGGTACGCGCTCACCGCCTCCGGCAGGCGGTCGAGCCGGTGGTAGCAGCGCATCAGCCCCTGGTAGAACGGCTCGACCACCGGGTCGGCGTCGAGCCCGCGCAGGTACCAGCCGATCGCCTCGTCGTGGCGGCCAGCGGCCTCCAGGCGCGCGCCGTGATCGGCGACGGCGTGGATGAACTTGCCGCGCAGGCGCTCGCGCTGGCCCACCGGCCAGGCCTCGCCCTCCTCCTCGACCAGGAAGGCACCCTGGTAGAGCGCCAGCGCCGCCTCGACGGCCGACGCGCGGCGCGCCGGGTCGTCGCCCGCCGCGCTCAGCGCGCGTTCGAAAGCCCAGGCGTCGACCCACACCTGCGAGCGGTCGAGCGACAACTGGCCGCCTTGCTGCACCACGAACTGGCGCGCGCCGAGCAGCGTGCGCAGCCGGTGCACCGCGGCGCCCAGCGACTTGACGGCCGCGTCGCCTTCCTCGTCGCCCCACAGCCAGTCGATCAGCGTGGCCTCCGGCGCGCTGCCGCCGCGCGCGATGATGGCCTTCAGCAACGCCAGCGTCTTGCGTGGCGCCTTGCGGCCGAACGCGATCGGCGCGTCATCGATGCGCACTTCGAAGCGGCCCAGCGTGTGCACCTTCAGCGGCCACGGCCACGACGGCAGCTCGTGCGGCGGCGGCGCGATGTCCCATTGGCGGATCAGCTGGCGCACGAAGTCGACCTCGATGCCGTGTTCGAACGCGAGGTACAGCAGCACGGGCTTGCGCGCGACGATGCGGTGCACGTAGGCCGCGCGGCTGCGGTCGGCGGCGGCCATGCGCAGGCCGTCGGCCAGCGCCTGCAAGGCGGGCGGCGCGCGCCCGGCCGCGTGCTCGATGTAGGCATCCTCCAGCGCCAGCTGGGCGAGCATGACTTCCAGGTAGTTGCCGCGCACCAGCGCGCGCGAGGTGGCGATCAGCGCGCGCGCCTGGTCCGGCTCGCCGGCATCGGCGAAGGCGCTGGCCAGCATCGGCGGATAGACGGCCTGGAAGTACGCCGCGCCGACGCTGCGCACCGCCTGCAGGCCCTGCCGCGCGTGCGCCAGCGCACCGGCCGCATCACCCTGCTGCTGTGCCCACAGGGTGCGCAGCAGGTGCACGTTCATCTCGGCGTCGGCATGGCCACGCGCCGGATGGGCCGCCAGCCGCGCCAGCGCCGCCTTGGCCTCGGCGCGGCGGCGCACCATGATCGACAGGTAGGCGTGGAACTGGATCGCCGCGAACTCGGCGTGCGCCAGGCCGTCGTCGTGGGCCAGCGCCTCGGCCCGCTCGAAGCGCGCCGCAGCCGCCTCGTACTGCGCCAGCCGCACGTCGTGGATGGCGCGGAAGGTGAACCAGAACGAACGGTTCAGCGCGCTGGCCGGCAGCGTCTCGACCGCGGGGTCGACCCGTGCGATCAGCCGCGCCGCCAGCTCGGCCTCGGCGGCGTTGTGCAGGTAGGTCATCAGGTGGGTGGCGGCGAACAGGCGCTCGTTCCAGCCGATGCCGTCGTCGTCGATCAGCGCCAGCAGCCGCAATGCCATGCTGGCGATCGCGGGATGGTCGAGGCGGCAGAAGGACAGGGCCGCATGCAGCGCCGAATAGACCGCCAGCTCGAGCGTCGGCGACGGAAAGCGCGGCCGGCTGGCCAGCAGCGGCGCCAGCCGGTCGGCCCAGGGTGCGATCTCCGACCAGCCGAGCCGCGCGTACCAGAATGCCTGCACGATGGCCGCGCCGCAGGCGAGCTGGCCGAGCGCGTCGCCGGCGGCCTCGAAGCGCTGGAACGTGCGCTCGAGCAGCGCCACCGCGGGATTGGGTGCGATCGGCGCCGACGCGCGGCCGTGCCAGTAGTCGAGCCAGGGGTCGCGCTCGCGCACGTCGGCCGGCAGCCGCTCGATCAGCTCGCGCAGCGTCTGGCGACGGCCGTGCTCGATCAGCGGGTCGGCGTGCGCGAGCAGCACGCGCGCGTACGCGTCCCAGTCGCTCGCCTGCGCCAGCAGCTCGAGCGCGGCTTCCCATTGCCCCGCGTCGTCGAGCAGCCGGCCGGCGCGGCGCCGCACCTCGTTCAACTCGTCGTCCGACCAGCCGCTGCGCGCGCGATGCTGCAGGAAGGCGCGGAACAGCGCGTGGAACTGGTAGGCATGCCGCGCCGGCGCGCCGGCGGGACCGGAGGCGGCGGCCGACGGCATGGCCACGTGCCTGCGCTCGACGAACAGCTGACGCCGGTGATAGGCCGCCAGCAGCGACCCGGCGTCGGCCGCGCCGGTGAGGCGGACCGCGAGCTCCTGCGTGATCCACGGCAGGAAGGCCAGTTGCAGCAGCACCTGCTGGCGCGGCGGCGGTTCGCTGTCGAACACGCGCTCGGCGAAGTAGCCGAACACGTGCTGCAGCGTCTGTTCGTCGCTGTCGTGGTCGGCCTGCCACGGCTGCGTGCGCGAGCGGTTGAGCAGCAGCGTCAGGCCGGCGGCCCAGCCCTGGCAGCTCGCCTGCAGCGCGGCGGCGGCCTGCGGCCCCTCGATGCCGCGCTGCTGCGCCATGCCCTGCACCTCGTCGAGCGTCATGCGCAACGCGTCGCCGTCGATCCGCGCGATGTGCGCGTCGGCCAGCAGCGTGGCGTACCGTTCGCCGGGCTCGCTGCGGCTCAGCACGAAGGCGGTGATGCCGGGCGGGATCTCGCCGACCGCGGCCTTCACCAGGCGGTGGAATCCGGCGTCGTCGTCGGCCACCTCCTGAAAATTGTCGAGCACCAGCGCCGCGTCGGGCGCAAGCCGCGCGAACAGCGCACGAAAGAAGCGCCGCGCGAAGCCGTCGAGGTCGCGCCCGTGTTCGGGCGCCAGCAAGGGCAGCTCCGGCTCGCCGCGGCCGCCGCGGTCGAGCGCGCGCGCGGCGATGCCGAGGTAGTAGACGAACGACGCCGGGTCGGCGTCACCGGCGTCGACCTGGTACCAGATGCCGCGGCGCTGGCGCGACTCGAGATAACTCGCCAGCAGCGTGGTCTTGCCCGCGCCGGGCGACGCTGCCAGCCACACCAGCGGGCGCTCGGCTGCCTGGTCGAGCTGGGCGAACAGGCGCGGCCGCGCCAGCACCTCGTGCAGCCGCGGCCGCGTGAGCTTGGCCAGTGTCAGCGGTCGGCCGGCCATCCTCCCCCCGGATCTCCCACACGGCGGCGATGATACGAACGGCGTCGCGCGTGGTCCGCGATGCACCCACTCGCGTTGGGCCCATGGGTGGCCAACCCGAGGCACGCGGCCGGCGCCCACCGCGCGGCACGTGCGTCGTGTGCGCCGTGCGCAGCGACTTATGACCTCAAGACGGCCGCCGGCAGCCGATAACCGATCAGTCCGCACCCTTGCGCACCTCGTTGCAGCGCCACCTCCCCATGAAACTGACGACCCATCATCTGGCAGACCCCGGGGCGTGGCAGCCGAGCCTGGATCCGGCCATGGACAGCGCCAGCACGCTGGTGCTGGTGTTCGGCGCCACGCAGTTCTTCGAGCGGACCGCCCCATTGACCGAGCTGGCACGGTTGTATCCGCGCTCGGTGCTGCTGGGCTGCTCGACCGCGGGCGAGATCATGAACACGCAGGTGCACGATGCCAGCCTGTCGGTGGCGGTGGTGCGCTTCGAGCACACCGCGCTGCGCCGCGCCAGTGCCGCCGTGCGCGAACCCGTCTGCGCCTGGCCGTCCAGCGCGGCGAGCTGACGCTGTACTACCAACCCAAGATGCGCGTCGACTCCGGTGCGGTGTCGGGGCTGGAGGCGCTGCTGCGCTGGCGCCACCCCACCCGCGGTCTGCTGGCTCCCGGCGAGTTCATCGATCTGGCCGAGGAGAGCGGGCTGATCGTGCCGATCGGTCGCTGGGTCATGCTGGCGGCGTGCCGGCAGATCCGCGCCTGGCGCGACGCCGGATTCGAGGTGCCGCGCTGCGCGATCAACCTGTCGATGCGCCAGTTCGCCAGCGAGTCGCTCGAGGCCGACCTGCGCGACGCGCTGGGCGCGTGCGGCCTGCCGCCGCAGGCGCTCGAGGTCGAGATCACCGAGAGCACGCTGATGACCGACGCGCGGCGCACCGAGCGCGTCTTGCGGCAGCTGCACGAGATGGGCATCCGCATCTCGATCGACGACTTCGGCACCGGCTATTCGTCGCTCGCCTACCTGAAGCGCTTTCCGGCGCAGGTGCTCAAGATCGACCGTTCGTTCATCGGCGACCTGCCGGGCGATCGCGACGATGCGGCCATCACCGAGGCGGTGATCGCCATGGCGCACCGCCTGGGCCTGACCGTGGTGGCCGAAGGCGTGGAGACGCCGGCGCAGCTGGCCTTCCTGCGCGACCTCGGTTGCGACGAGGTGCAGGGCTACCTGCTCGGCCGGCCGAGTCCGGCCGACGGCGTGAGGCAGCGGCTGCTGCGGCGCGGCGGCGCGGCACCCGCGATGCCGGCGGATCGCGAGGCCGCCTGAGGGCGGCGACGGGGACGTCGCGCGCCTTCAGTCTGTACGAAACGGTCGCGCCGGTGCATCCGGTGCTTCATGCCCGATGCGTTCGTACTCCGAGATCACCTGCGCGCCGAGCAGCAGCAGCGCGGCGGCGATCTCCAGGCTCAGCAGCACCACGATCGCGGTGGTCAGCGAGCCGTAGACCACGTTCACCTGCGACAGCGTGCCGAAGTACCAGACCAGCACGTGGCGCGTCGCTTCCCACAGCAGCGCCGCCGTCACCGCGCCGAACAGGGCATGGCGCAGCGCCAGGCGGCCGACCGGCATCACGAGGTACACCGACGTCAGCACGAACACCTCGCCGACGAAGCCGAGCAGGTACAGCAGCAGCCCCGAAAAGCCGCTGAGCGACCATTCGCGGCCGAGCAGCGACACCGACTCGTCGCCGATCGCCTGCAGGCTGCCGGCCACCAGCGTCACCAGCAGCAGCCCGGCGCCCAGCGTCAGGATGTAGCCGTAGGGCAGCAGCGCCGACACCACGAAGTGGCGTCGCCGCACCGCCACGCGGTGCAGGAAGATCACCGACATCGCGTTCTCCAGCACCGTGAAGGCGAGCGAGCTGAAGAACAGCATCGTCGCCAGCAGCAGCCAGCCCATGAAGTCGCGGTGATCGAGGAACTTCGCCAGCTCGGCGACGATCGCCGCCGACTGGCCCGGCAGCAGCCACTCGAGATAACGGCCGATCGTCGTCAGCAGTTCCTGCTGCGCAACCACGTGCGACAGCGCGATGACGATCAGGATCAGCAGCGGCACGATCGACAGCAGCGCGTAGTACGCCACCGCACCGGCGAGCAGCAGGCCCTGGTTGGCACGAAACGCCTTCAGCGTGCGCAGCGCAAAGGCGCCCGGGCGGGCGATGACGTGACGGGCGGGCGGACCGAGCAGGCGCATGGTGGCAGCGCCGCTCCAGCGAGCGTCCGGCACGCGGCATGCTGGCGTCAGCAATCGGTGCGCCCGCCCGATCGGTGCCGTCTGACGGCGCCTCGAGCCATTCGACCGCGTCGTGCGGCGCGCCTGCCGACAGGCCGGTCACTGCCGGATTCCTAGACTGGCTTCACCAAGCATCGATCGGTCCGAGATCGATCGGCGTGATCCATGCAGGAGTGATGCCGTGAACAACCTGGACTCCCAAACGCTGACCACCCTGGTCATCCTCGCCGTGCTCATCGTGCTGGCGCTGGCGGCGTGGCTCAGCCATCGGCGCCGGCAATCGCAGGATCTGCAGCAGCGCTTCGGCTCCGAATACGGCCGTGCGATCGACGCCTTCGGCAATCGCGACAAGGCAGAGGCCGAACTGCGCTCGCGCGAGAAGCGGGTGCAGGCGCTGAACATCGTGCCGCTGGTGCCGGCCGACGCCGAGCGCTTCGCCGCGCAGTGGGTGGCGCTGCAGGCGCGCTTCGTCGACAGCCCGCAGGGCAGCCTGCAGGAGGCCGACCGGCTGGTGCGCGACCTGATGCTGCGCCGCGGTTACCCGATGGGCGATTTCGAGCGGCGCGCGGCCGACATTTCGGTGGACCATCCCGGCGTCGTCGACCACTATCGACAGGCGCAGGCGATCGCGCAACGCGACCGGCACGGCCAGGCCGACACCGAAGAGCTGCGCAAGGCCGTGGTGCACTACCGCGCGCTGTTCGACGAGCTGCTCGAGACCCAATCACCCGCCGAGGCCCTCGCGGATCGGCGCATTCCGCCACGCACCCTGGAGACCAGGCCATGAACCCACCGACTGCCCACCCTGCCGGCGCGCGCGAGCCGCAGGCTCCGCTGCGCACCGCCGACTTC
Source organism: Burkholderiaceae bacterium (assembly GCA_044222685.1). Lineage (GTDB taxonomy): Bacteria > Pseudomonadota > Gammaproteobacteria > Burkholderiales > Burkholderiaceae_C > JAEUPI01. The sequence continues at coordinate 2,605 of JBGAMU010000131.1, read as the reverse complement.
GCCGAGGCCGGCGAGGCGCGCCCGCGGCGCACCGACGGTGATCCGCGCGAGGCACACGAAGCGGCGCCCACACGCTCGGTGGCGCCCGACGAACGACAGCGGGGCGACGCCCGCGCCGACCCGGCCGAGCTCGCGCCCTTGTTCGCCGACGACGCCGCCCAGCAGTTCCGCGCGCGCTGGATCGCCACGCAGACAGGCTTCGTCGACGATCCGCGGCAGGCCGTGCAGCAGGCCGACGAACTGGTCGCGCAGGTGATGCGCAGCCTGGCGCAGAACTTCGCCCACGAGCGCAGCCGCCTGGAAGCGCAGATGAGCGAGGGCCGGCAGGCCTCGACCGAGGACCTGCGGGTCGCGCTGCGTCGCTACCGCTCGTTCTTCGAGCGGCTGCTCAGTCTGTAGCGCGTCAGAACACGCGATAGCGCAGGTAGGCCGCCTGCGGATCCTCGCCGGCGCGGATGGCGCGCACCATGTCGCCTTCGGTCGACATCTTCTTCTCGGCCGCCTCCACCACCTGCGCCAGATGCGCGGCGCCGATCAGCACGATGCCGTCGCGGTCGGCCAGCACGTGGTCGTCGGGCAGCACCTGCTGGCCGCCGATGGCCACCGGCTCGCCGAAGGCCTCGGCGCGCCAGGCGCCGACGATGTCGATCGGCGTCGCGAAGCGCGCGAACACCGGGAAACCCTGGTCGGCGATCGCCTGCACGTCGCGACAGCCGCCGTCGACGATGTAGCCGCGCGCGCCCTTGATCGCCAGCGCCTCGGCCGACAGCCCGCCGAAGAGGGCCCGCACATCGTCCTGCGGCTGGCACACCACCACGTGGCCGTGCGGCGCGCGCGACAGCAGGCCGGCCCACTCGTAGAGCGAGGTGTGCTTGTCGAGCGTGGGGTCGGGGCGGCCGCGCACGGTGAACACCGGGCCGGCGGCCTTCATCGTCTTTTCCAGGCCGACGATTCCGCGCGGCAACACGCGGATCGGCAGGCCGAGATCCTTCATCACGTCGTGCACGACCGAGCTGTGGCAGGCCTGCAGGCGATCGGCGACGGTGTCCATGGGCGCTCTCGTGAGTCGATGAGGTGGCCCACTATGCCATTCGTCCCGGCGCGGCGGACGCGGGCCACGCGAGGCGGTCGCCGCACGACGGCCGCGTCCAGGCCCTGGTCGTCGCGCGCGCCTCACGGCTTGCTGAAGCGTGTGACCGTCCCGCGTGTCAGCACCAGCAGCGCGCCGTCGTTGGCCACCATCATGTCGACCGGCCGGTCGGTGACGCGGCCGAACACGTAGGTCGCATTGGCGTTGGCCAGATCGATGTAGGCGACGAAGCGGTTGATGAAGTCGCTGAAGAAGTAGCCGCCGCGCCACGGCGCGCCGAACGGGCCATCGCCCGGGTAGAAGGCCGCGCCGACGATCGCCCCACCCCCGTTGCCCGAGATGAAGTTGCCCGGCCCCGAGCCGAGCGGCGTGACCGGCGTGTGCTTGTAGGTGAACAGCGGCCCGGTCAGCCCCGAGCGCAGGTTGTCGGGCCCCTCCGAGATCGGCCAGCCGTAGTTGGCGCCGCGTTCGATGAGGTTGACCTCCTCCCATAGGCCCTGGCCCACGTCGTTGGCGTGGATGCGCCCGGTGCCGGGCTGGATGGCGAACGTGAACGGGTTGCGCAGGCCGTAGGCCCAGATCGCGCACTCGAGCCGGCCCTGCGCGGCGCAGATCGGGTTGTCGCTGGGTATGGTGCCGTCCTCGTTGAAGCGCAGCAGCTTGCCCAGCGGCGTGCTCAGGTCCTGCGCCAGCTCCCAGATCGCGTTCTCGCCCACGCCTGCGTAGAGCTTGCCGTCGGGGCCGAAGTGCAGCGCGCCGCCGTTGTGGATCGGCTCCTGCACGTCCGACAGGCGCCGCAGGTTCACCAGCTGCACCTCGCTCTGCGGATCGGCCACGTCGCCGACGACGGTGAAGCGGCTGATGCGGTTGTGCGAGCCGGTGGCGTCCATCGTCGTGTAGTGCAGGTACAGGTAGCCGTTGGTCGCGAAGGCGGGGTGCAGCGTGATGCCGATGACGCCGCGCTCGCCGCGCGTGTCCACCGCCACGCTGAGCACCGGCGTGGGCAGCAGCACGCCGCCCTTCACCACGCGCACGGTGCCGGCCTGCTGGGTGATGAACAGGCGCCCGTCGGGCGCCTGCGCAATGGCCGTCGACGAGACCAGCCCGGTGACGAAGGCCTCGTTGCGGGTAAAGCCGACCGGCTCGGTGCGCGTGCCGGCAAATTCGACAATCGCGCGCGCCCAGGGCGAGCTGTTGCCGGCGCGATCGGTTGCGCGCGCGCGGATCACGTGCTGACCAAAGGTGTAGCGCGTGGTGTCGATGTTGACCGTGTACGGCGCGGTGGTGTCGGGCGCACCCACCGACACGCCGTCGACCTGGAACTCGACCTGCGCCATGTCGTCGTTCGGGTCGGTGGCCTCCGCGCTGACGGTGACCGTGCCCGCCAAGCCGGCGGCCAGGTGGTCGGGGGCCGTCAGCAGCACCGTCGGCGGTGCGGGCGGCGGCGGAGGCGGCGGTGGGGGCGGAGGCGGCGGCGGCGGCGGCGGCGGCGGAGGCGGTGGTGGTGGTGGTGGT
>JBGAMU010000130.1:0-11617 GCA_044222685.1 Burkholderiaceae bacterium | reverse complement strand
AACGCGTCGTGAAGGGCCTGCTCGATCCGTGCCATCACCCCATCCATCGCGGCCTCCAGGTGGCACGCCGCAGCGGCCCGGTTGTCGACGCCAATGTCATTGTTGCATTACATCTTTATGTGTCATGTATGCTAGACACATGACGATGCAGCGTCAATCCGCAGCGATCTCGGGATGCCGCTGATGGCGCGCGACCGGGTGATCGTGGTGGGCGCCGGCATCGGTGGCCTCGTGGCCGCGCTGCGGCTGGCCCATGCCGGGCTGGGCGTCACGGTGGTCGAACGCGCGGCGCAGCCCGGCGGCAAGATGCGCCAGGTGGCGGTTGGCGGCAGGACGTTCGACGCCGGCCCTACCGTGTTCACGCTGCGCTCGGTGTTCGACGCGCTGTTCGACGAGGTCGGCGAGCGGCTCGACCGCCATCTCGTGCTGCAGCCGCTGGCCACGCTGGCGCGCCACGCCTGGGCCGACGGTGCATGCCTGGATCTGTTTGCCGACCTCGACGCCAGCGTGGCGGCGATCGGCGCATTCGCCGGCGCCGCCGAGGCACGCCGCTACCGCGCCTTCAGCCTGCGCGCGGCGCAGGTGTTCGAGACGCTCGACCGGCCGTTCATGCAGGCGCCGCGGCCGTCGCCGCTGTCGCTGGTCGCCCGCGCGGGCTGGCGCGGCCTGCCCGGCCTGCTGCGGATCCAGCCGTTCCGCAGCCTGTGGCAGCAGCTGCAGCGCGATTTCACGCACCCGCGGCTGCGCCAGCTGTTCGCGCGTTATGCCACCTATTGCGGTTCGTCGCCGTTCCACGCGCCGGCCACGCTGATGCTGGTGGCGCACGCCGAGCGTGCCGGCGTCTGGCAGCTGGCCGGCGGCATGCACGCGCTGGCCGGGTGCCTCGCCTCGCTGGCGCAGGCGCGTGGCGCCCGATTGCGCCTGAACACCGCGGTCGAGCGCATCCTGGTGTCGAGCGCAGGCGCGGCCTGCGGGGTCGAGCTCGCCGACGGCGAGCGCCTGCCGGCCGACCACGTGGTGTTCAACGGCGACGTGTCGGCGCTGACGCAGGGGCTGCTCGGCCGTGATGCACAGCGCGCACTGCCGGCGCGCACGGCCGCCGCGCCGCGCTCGTTGTCGGCGCTCACCTGGCACCTGACGGCGCGCAGCGAAGGCTTCGCACTGGCGCACCACAACGTGTTCTTCTCGGACGCCTATCGCGACGAGTTTCACGACATCCTGACCCACCGGCGGCTGCCGCTGGCGCCGACGGTGTACGTCTGCGCGCAGGACCGCAGCGAGGCCGCCGCCCAGCGCCCGCCGCCGTCATCCGACGAGCCGGAACGGCTGATGTGCCTGGTCAACGCGCCGGCCTGCAGCGACGGCCGGCCGAGCCTTACCGCGACGGAGATCCGACGATGCGAGCAGACCACCCGCGATCACCTGGCACGTTGCGGCCTGCACCTGATGCCCGGCCCGACGCCGGCGATCACCACGACACCGGCGGACTTCCAGCGTCTGTTTCCCGGGTCGCGCGGAGCGCTGTACGGCCCGGCGACGCACGGCTGGTACGCGTCGTTCAGCCGCCCGGGCTCGCGCTGCCGGATCCCGGGCCTGTACCTGGCGGGTGGCAGCGTGCATCCGGGCCCTGGTGTGCCGATGGTGGCGGTGTCGGGTCGGCTGGCGGCGCAGCAGGTGCTGCAGACCATCGCTTCCCGGACTTCGATCGCGGGGTGGCGCGCGGCGGCTACGCCTGGTGGTATCTCGACGCGCTGAGTGACGACGGCCGCGAGGCCCTGGTCGCGATCGCCTTCGTCGGCAGCGTGTTCTCGCCGTACTACGCCTGGGCCCGTGCGCGCGCGCCGCACGGCGCGGCCGACCCGCTGCAGCACAACGCGATCAATCTGTCGCTGTACCGGCCCGGCGGCGGCAAACGCTGGACGATGACCGAGCGCGGTCGCGACGCGCTGCAGCGGTCGCCGCAGACGCTGCAGATCGGCCCGAGCAGCTGGCGCTGGGTCGGCGATGCGCTGGTGCTCGAACTCGACGAGGTGACCGCACCCTGGCCCCGCCGCATCCGGGGCACCGTGCGCTTGTTTCCGCTGGCGCTGCACGGGCGCCGACACGCGCTCGATGAACCGGGCCTGCACCGCTGGTGGCCGATCGCGCCGCGTGCCCGCGTCGAGGTCAGCCTGAGCGAGCCGCAGCTGCGCTGGCAAGGGCACGGTTATCTCGACACCAACGACGGCGACGCGCCGCTGGAAGACGGCTTCAGGCACTGGCACTGGTCGCGGGCCGCGCTGCCGGGCGGCGACGCGGCGGTGCTGTACGACGCGTGGCGGCGCGACGGCAGCCGGGCCACGCTGGCGCTGCGTTTCGGCCGCCACGGCGAGAGCGAAACCTTCGCTGCGCCGCCGCCGGCCGACCTGCCTGCCAGCCGCTGGGGCATCGGGCGCACCACGCGCAGCGACGCCAGTGCTGCAGCACAGGTGCAGCGCACGCTGGAAGACGGGCCGTTCTACGCGCGCTCGCTGGTCAATGCGCGCTGGGCGGGCCAGCCGGTGCGCGCGATGCACGAGAGTCTGCAGCTCGATCGCTTTGCCCGGCGCTGGGTGCAGGCGATGCTGCCGTTTCGCATGCCGCGTCGGCCGGGCTGACAGCCGACGCGGTGCCGGCGTCCTGGGCGGCAGCGCGCTGCGCACGCGCGTGCTCGCGGTCGCGCTCGCGGTACTTGCGCAGGGCCAGCAGCTCCCAGATGGCCCAGGCCAGCGGCACACCGAAGCCGAGAAAGATCTCGAGCGCGATCAGCGGCAGTCCGCCGCTCATGCCGGTGGGCCCACGGTGATCACCCCGTCGCGTGTGCGCGGGAGTGGCGGCGGTCCTGCCGCTCGAGGCGGTCGAACAGCTCGACCACGCCGACCACACGCTGCGCCAGGTTCCACCACGCCGCGTGCGCGGCCGGCACCGGTGGCAGCGCGTGCGCCGCCGCGTCGACCAGATAGGCGGTCGCCGGCAATGGCGGCGCCGCCACCGCGGCTGGCGTCGGCGTGAGCGTCGTCAGCGCACGCGCCAGACCGAGCGCCTTGCGTCGGCGCGACACCACGGCGCGCGCATCGACGGCATTGAGGCCGCGGCGCTCGACCTCGAGGCCGATCTGTGCGTACAGGAAGCGCGCGGCATTGATGCCGGGACGACAGGGCAGCGGCAGCGCCGCGACACCGGCGTCGACGCGCGCATACAGCGCGTCCGCCTCGCGCAGCAGGCGCTGCACCACTGCGCCGAGCGCGGGCGAATGATGCGGCCGCTCGAGCCAGTGCGCGGCGTCGATGCCGGCGTCGCGCAGCCAGGCCAGCGGCAGGTAGACGCGGCCGAGGCGCGCATCCTCGCCGACGTCGCGCGCGATGTTCGACAGCTGCATCGCGACGCCCAGGTCGCAGGCGCGTGCCAGTGCGGCCGGCGAACGCTGGCCCATCAGCAGCGCCATCATCGCGCCGACGCTGCCGGCCACGCGCGCCGCGTAGGCATGCAAATCCTCGACGGTCTCGTAGCGGCGGCCCTGCGCGTCCCACTCGAAGCCTTCGATCAGCGCCGCCGGCAGCGCCTGCGGGATGGCATGGCGGCGCACCACCTGCGCCAGCGCGCGATCGGCCGCATGCGCCGCCGGCCGGCCGGCGTAGAGGCCGTCGAGCCGCTCGCGCATGCGCCGCACGCCGGCCGCCGCGTCGTCGCGACCGTCGACCTCGTCGTCGGCCAGCCGACAGAACGCATAGAGCGCACAGGCCGGATCACGCACCGCGCGCGGCAGCAGCCACGACGCCGCCAGGAAGGTGCGCGACCCGTTGGCCAGCAGCGCGCGGCAGGCGGCCAGATCGTCGCGTTCGGCGTCAGCGGCCGGCATCGCGAGCCCCCCGCGGCGCGAACGACGGCGCCAGCTCGTCGGCATGCGGCACGATCGCATCGAGCACGCGCGCCGACGACAGCACGCCCGGCAGACCGGCACCGGGGTGCGTGCCGGCGCCGACGAGATAGAGCCGCTCGACCTCCTCGCTGCGGTTGTGCGGGCGGAACCACGCACTCTGCGTGAGCACCGGCTCGAGACCGAAGGCCGCGCCGCGGAACGACGACAGCCGCGTCTCGAAGTCGAGCGGCGTCAGCACGCGCGAGGTGACGATCTGATCGGCCAGGCCGGGCAGCAGCGTATCGTGCAGGCGTTGCTGCACCGCCTGGCGATACGGCTCGGCCTGCTGCCGCCAGTCGATGCCGCTCTGCTGATGCGGCACCGGCGACAACGCGTAGAACGCATCGCAGCCCGGCGGCGCCAGCGACGGATCGGTCGCCGTCGGCCGGTGCAGGTAGAGGCTGAAGTCGGCGGCCAGCCGCTTGTCGCGAAAGATGTCGGCCAGCAGCTCGCGGTAGCGCGGCCCGAGCACGATGGTGTGGTGGGCGAGGTCCGGGTACTGGCGGCGCGTGCCGAAGTACCAGACGAACAGGCTCATCGAGTAGCGCGAACCCTCGATGCGCGCGTCGGTCCAGCGCTTGCGGTGCTCGGGGGCCAGCAGGTGCTTGTAGGTGGTGGCGGAATCCGCGTTGCTGATCACCACGTCGGCCGCCAGCGTCTCGCCGCTGGCCAGCCGCACGCCGGTGGCCGCGCCCTGCGCCACCGTGATCTCGGCGACGCGCGCGTGGCAACGCAGCACACCGCCCTGGCCCTCGATCAGCCCGACCAGGCCGCGCACCAGGCTGCCGGTGCCGCCCATCGCGAAGTGAACGCCCCAGCGCCGCTCGAGGAACGCGATCAGGCAGTACACCGAGGTGGTGGTGAAAGGGTTGCCGCCGACCAGCAGCGACTGGAAGGTCAGCACCATGCGCAGCCGCCGGTCGCGCACATAGCGGCTGGCCAGGCCGTACACCGTGCGCCAGCTCTGCAGCCGCACCAGGTCGGGCAGCACGCGCGCCATGTCGCCGACGCGCTCGAAGGGCACGTGGCCGAGCTGCTCGAAGCCGACCTTGTAGATCGCCTCGCTGGCGGCGAGAAAGCGCTCGTAGCCGGCGAGGTCAGCAGGCGCGAGCCGGGTGACCTCGGCGCGCATCGCCTGCGCATCTCCGCTGTAGTCGAAGCACTCGCCGTCGTCGAAGCGGATGCGGTAGAACGGCGACACCGGGCGCAGCTCGACGTCGTCGGCCAGGCGCCGCCCGCACAACGCCCACAGCTCCTCGAGCAGGAACGGCGCGGTGATCACGGTGGGCCCGGCGTCGAAGGTGAAGCCGTCCTGGCGGTACACGTAGGCGCGGCCGCCGGGCGCGTCGAGCTGCTCGAGCACGGTCACCCGGTAGCCGCGGGCACCCAGCCGCACCGCGGCCGCGAGGCCGCCGAAGCCGCTGCCGATGACGATGGCATGCGGCCGGGCAGGCGCCGAGGTCGCCGCGCTCGCCGCTGCCGCGGGGTGGCCGTTGGCCCGTTCTACTGTCAACATGACCGTATCCTAGATGTGTCATCCAAAATTGACAATCGAACGTTGACCTGGGGTAAAACCGGCGCGTCTGCCCTGTCCGCGGGGGTGCGGGCAGCGCGTGCGCCGGGTGCGCTGTGGTAAGGTCTGCGACTGGCGCCGTGCCCGCCGAAGGGATGCTGACATCGTGATGCAACCGATGCGTCGTGGGGAGGTCATCGCATGACCGTCCCGCCGCTGCGGCCCGGTGACGAGGCCGATCTGAGCGTGTTGTCGGCCCTCGCGCCGCAGCTGGCGCAGACCTTCGTCTCGGTGGCCAGCGACATCGCGCTCGTCATCGACGGCAACGGCGTGATCCGCAACGTGGCCGTCGGCGCCGAGCCGCTCACCGCGTCGACCGACCAGTGGGTCGGCCGGCCCTGGGCCGACACGGTATCGAGCGACACCCGGCGCAAGGTCGAGCAACTGCTGAGCGAGGTGCACGCCACCGGCGTCACGCGCCGGCGCGAGGTCAACCATCCCGTGGCCGGCGGCGTCGACGTGCCGGTCGCCTATGCCGCCATCCGCCTCGGCGAGCACGGCCCGGTGCTCGCCGTCGGCCGCGACCTGCGCGCGGTGGCGGCGATCCAGCAGCGCTTCATCGACGCGCAGCAGGAGATGGAGCGCGACTACTGGAAGCAGCGCCACGCCGAGTCGCGTTACCGCATGCTGTTCCAGGTCGCCACCGACGCCGTCATGGTCGTCGAGGCGCAGACACTGAAGATCATCGAGGCCAACCAGGCGGCCGAGTCGCTGCTCGGTGCCGGCAGCCATGGCCTCGTCGGCCTGACCGCCACGGCCGGCATCGAACCGGCCTCACGGCCCGGCGTCGAGGAGCTGCTGCTGACGGCCCGCACCAGCGGCCGGCCGGCCGAGATCCGCGCCCGGCTGGCGCGCGCGTCGATCGACGCCTCGCGCCTGGCCGCCGGCGGTGCCAGCATCGACATCTCGGCCACGCCGTTCCGCAGCGACGACGGCATGCTGCTGCTGGTGCGCGCGCGCGCCGCCAGCCCGGTGGCGATGTCGTCGGAGGCCGACGAGCGGCTGGCCGAATTCGTCGCCCAGACGCCCGACATCGTCGTCATCACCGATTCGAGCGGCCGCGTGCTGATGGCCAACCCCGCCTTCGTGACGCTGTGCCATGGTGTCGCCGAGACACAGGTGCTGGGCCGCAATCTGGCCGACACGGTGGGCGACCCGCAGCGACAGCTCTCCGCCATCGTCGCCGAGGCACGCCGTCACGGCATCGCGTCGCACCGCCGCGCGCTGGTGGGCAGCGACATGGCGTCGCCGCAGGAGGTCGAGGTGTCGGCCGCGCTGCTCGCCGAGGGCGACCAGGAATGCATCGGGTTGACGATGCGCCAGGTGCAGACGCAGGCCGATCTGGCCGCGCGCGCCGTCGGCGAGCTGGCTGCGGCAATCGACCGGCTGGGTGTGCAGATGGGCGAAACCGCATTGCCCGACCTGCTGCTGCAGGCCAGCACGCTCGCCGAGCGGCACCTGATCTCCGCGGCCGTCATGCGGGCTCAGGGCGACACCGGCCGCGCCGCCGAACTGCTGGGCGTCTCGCGGCAAAGCCTGATCGCCCGCATGCGCGGCCTCGACCTGCGCGCCAACGACGATCGAGGCAACGGCAGCACGCCGTCGTCGACACTGCTCAACTGACCGGCTGACCTGCCGTGAGCTACAGCCCGCCGTTCGGCCAGGCCGACCTCACGAACTGCGAGCGCGAGCTCATCCACCTGGCCGGCTCGATCCAGCCGCACGGCCTGCTGCTGGTGCTGGCCGAGCCGGGCCTCACGGTGATGCAGGCGTCGGCCAACGCGGGCGAGCTGCTGGGCCTGGCCCAGGAGGCGCTGCTGGCCAGTGCACTCGACGACCTGGGCGGCAGCCTGGCGGCCGGCGTGCGCCAGGTGGCGGCGACACAGGACCTGACCGATCCGGTGCCACTGCAGTGCCACAGCGCGGGCGACGGCCGGCCGCGGGGCTGGGAGGGTGCGGTGCACCGGGTGCGCGCCGGCGAACTGGTGGTCGAGCTGGAACCCGTGCCAGAAGACGCACTGGCGCCCGAGCGCAGCGCGACCGACCGGCAGCGGCTGCTGGCGCAGGTGTCGGCCGCCGTGCAGCGCTTCAGCAACGCGGCGAGCATCGGCGTGCTGGCCGATGCGGCGGCGCAGTGCTTTCGCGAGATCACCGGCTACGACCGCGTGATGGTCTACAAGTTCGACGCCGACGGCCACGGCAAGATCATCGCCGAGGCGCGCGACGCCCGCCTGGACTCGCTGCTCGGCCACCACTATCCGGCCACCGACATTCCGCAGCGCGCGCGCGAGCTGTACCTGCGCAACCGCGTGCGGGTGCTGGTCGACGTGCACTACCAGCCCTCGCCGCTGCAGCGCGCGGCAGCGGCGCGCGACACGGCCGAGCTCGACATGTCGATGTGCGGCCTGCGCAGCATGTCGCCGCTGCACCTGCAGTACCTGAAGAACATGGGCGTCACCGGCACGCTGGTGGTCTCGCTGGTGCGCGAGGGCCGGCTGTGGGGCCTGGTGGCCGCGCATCACTACTCGGCGCGCCACCTGCGCTACGCGGTGCGCGCGGCGTCCGATCTGCTGGCCGAGGTGATCTCCACGCGCATCGCGGCGATCGAGAACTACGCGCATGCGCAGGTCGCCGTGCTGGTGCGCCGGCTCGAGCAGCGCCTGATCGAGGCCACCTCCACCGAGGGCGACTGGCGGCTGGCGCTGTTTCGCAACCCGCGCACGCTGCTGCAGCCGCTGGAGGCCAGCGGCGCGGCCCTGTTCAGCGACGGTGAGATCCTCACGTCGGGCGAGGTGCCGTCCACCCCCGAGCTGCGCGAGCTGCTGCAGTGGGTCGACGGTCAGCCCTTCGAGTCGCCGTTCGCCTGCTCGTCGGTGGCCAAGGCCAACCCGGCACTCGATTCGCTGACGCCCACCGCCAGCGGCGTGCTGGCGGTGAAGCTGTCGACCTCGCGGCCGGACTACCTGATGTGGTTCCGCAAGGAGCAGCTGCTCACCGTCACCTGGGCCGGCGACCCGTCCAAGCCGATGGTCGGCAACGACCCGCTCGAGCTGTCGCCGCGGCGCTCGTTCGCCGCCTGGTCGGAGATCGCACGCGGCACCGCGTTGCCCTGGACCAGCGCCGAGCTGGCGCTCGGCCGCGCCATCGGCGTCGCGCTGGTCGACATCATCGTGCAGGTGCATGCGGTGCGGCTGCTGGTCGCCGAGCACCAGCTGGCCGGCATCCGCGAGACCGTGCGCAACTCGGGCGAACCGGTCCTGATCGCCGACGCGGCCGGGCAGCTGCTGTTCGCCAACCCCCCGTTCGTCGCACTGGTGCAGCGCGGGGCCCACCAGCTGGCCAACCTGCACGACCTGACGCGGCTGTTCACTGATCCGCCGGCGATGCAGCGCGCGATCGCCGCGCTCAAGGGCGGCAGTCCGCCCTGGCGGGCCGAGATGTCGCTGGCGCGCAGCGACGGCGAGGCGCTGCCGGTGGCGGTGCGCGCCGAGGTCGTGCAGGGACGCGACGGCTCGCCCCTCGGCTACATCGTGATCCTGGTCGACCTGCGCGACAGCAAGCGCGCCAGCGCAGCGCGCCGCCACCTCGAACAATCGATGCAGCAGGTGGCGCTCGGCCAGCGCTTCGGCGAGGTCGACAACGCGGCGCTGCACGAGAGCGACGCCGTGCTCGGTGCCATCATCACCAACGCGAGCCTGGCCGCGATGGACATCGCCGACGGCGCGATCGGCGCGCCGGTGGCGCCGCTGCTGGAGGAACTCGAGGCCTCGACGCGGCGCGCCACGGCGCTGTACGGCAAGATCCGCGACTTCGCCGCCAAGGGCTGACGCGCGGCCGCGCCGCGCATCAAAACGCGGCGGGTGCGGCGGCCAACTCCTCGAACAAGCGGCCGTGCCACTCGAAGGCGAGGCAGGCTTCGGCTATCAGGCGCACGGCACCTGCTTCGTCGGCCGCCAACCGGTCGAGCCCGCCACGAAACGCACGCGCCAGCACCGCCACCTCGGCCTCGCCGCCGAAGTCGAAGAAACACCCGCCCAGCGCCGGATCGGCGTCCCAGCGGCCGGCCACCAGCCGGGCCAGCACCTGGCCGCCGCTCAGGTCGCCGAGATACCGCACGTAGGCATGGGCCGCCAGCAAGGCCGGTTCGTGCGCGTCGAGCGCCTGCAGGCGCTCGACGTAGTCGCGCGTCGCCGCGGCGAGCGTGATGTCGCCGGGCCAACGCGGCCCATGCAACGCATCGAGATCGGCCCGCAGCGCCGCGGCGCGATACAGGCGCGCATCGAACAGCGGCGCCACGCCGGGATGCTTGGCGTGGCGGGCAAGCCCCTGCTCGAGCGCCTCGTAGATCGCATGCAGGTTGCACAGCAGGCGACAGTAGTCGGCGCGGTCGAGCCGGCCGCCGAGCAACTGGCGCATCACGCCGGCGCGCTCGACCTGGCCATGCAGCGTACGTGTGGCCTCGCGCAGTCGCGCGGCCAGGGGGACGGCCATGGGCTCACCCGTTCATGTCGTGGACATCGATGATAGCGAGCACCCTCGCCTGACGCGGCCTGCGCAACAATGCGACGCCATGAGTGCCCGCTTGTCGTGGTCGAGCGACGGTGCCCGCTGGCCGCATCGCGAGGCGAGCGGCTTCGTCACGGTCGCCGGCCGCCGCTGGCACGTGCAGCAGATGGGCGAAGGCCCGACGCTGCTGCTGCTGCACGGCACCGGCGCCTCGACGCACAGCTGGCGGGGGCTGGCGCCGCGGCTGGCGCAGAGCTTCCACGTGGTCGCACCCGATCTGCCGGGCCATGCCTTCAGCGACGCGCTGCCCGCCGCTCACCGCTCGATGAGCGGCATGGCGGCGGCCACCGGCGAGCTGCTGCGCACGCTGAAGCTGCAGCCCGAGCACGTGGTCGGCCACTCGGCCGGCGCCGCGCTGATGCTGCGCATGGCGCTCGACGGCGTCGTGCGGCCACACGCGCTGGTCGGCCTGAACGCGGCGCTGCTGCCGTTCGACGGCTGGGCCGGCTTTCTGTACGCGCCGATGGCGCGCCTGCTCGCCGGCAACCCGCTGGTGCCATGGCTGGCATCGTGGCGCGCGCAGGACGGTGCCGCGGTGCGGCGCCTGATCGCCTCCACCGGCTCGACGCTCGATCCCGAAGGCATCGCGTTGTACACGATGCTGATGCGTTGCCCCGCGCACGTCGCCGGCGTGCTGTCGATGATGGCGAACTGGGATCTCGAACACCTGCAGCGTGACCTGCCCGCGTTGCGTGTGCCGCTGCACCTGGTGGTCGGGCTGGCCGACACCACGGTGACGCCGCAGCAGTCGGAGCAGGTGGCGCGCACGATGCCGGGCACCACCGTGCACCGGCTCGAGGGGCGCGGCCACCTGGCGCACGAGGAGGCGCCAGCCGAGGTGGCCGACCTGTTGCGACGCCTGACCGGCTCGGCCCGCCGCGTCTCGTCGGCCGCTAGCTGACGGCCTGGCGCACCGCCTGCGACAGGCGCTGCGCATCGGCGTGCGGCAGCGGCAGATAGCGTGCACCCATCGCCTGGGCCAGCTCGCGCGCCTGCGCCTGCGGTTGCGGCGAGGTATCGAGCAGCAGTGCGGCGACGCCGCGACCGCGCCATGGGCGTGCCGCCGCCAAGGCGTCGTCGAACGCATGCTGGCGGCCGGCCCGGCCATCACGCGCGACGTTGGCGCGGCCGTCGGTCAGCAGCACCACCACCGGCGTACCGCCGCGGCGCAGCAGCTCGTCGACCAGCGCGCCGGCGGCGTCGAGCCCGGCGGCCAGCGGTGTGCCGCCGCCGCCGGGCAGCGCCGCCAGCCCGCGCTTGGCGCGCACCAGCGAGCGCGTCGGCGGCAGCAGCAGTTCGGCGCCACCCGGCCCGCTGCCGCGAAACGCCAGCAGCGCGACACGGTCGCGCCGCACGTAGCAGTCGGCCAGCAACAGCTCGACCGCGCCCTTGGCCTCGCCCAGGCGGTGCAGCGCCGCCGAGCCGGATGCGTCGACGACGAACACCGTCGTCGTCTCGCGGCGCTGCCGCCAGCGCGAGACATGGAAGTCCTCGCGCCGCACCCGCACGCGCGGGCCGGGGACGGCCAAGCCGCCGGTTTC
>JBGAMU010000129.1:0-20906 GCA_044222685.1 Burkholderiaceae bacterium | reverse complement strand
TACGTCAAATGGGAGTACTCGTTGCCGAGCGGCGTGGTCACCAAGGAGGTGCTGCGCCGTGCCCACAGCGTGATGCACAGCGACCCGCCCGGGCCGGTGTACCTGACGCTGCCGCGCGAGACGCTGGCCCAGACCTGGCCCAGCGAACGCGTCGCCAGCTTCTCCGCGCAACGCTACGGTGCTGTGGCTGCCGGCGGCATCGGCGCAGAGCAGGCGGCACAGATCGCCGAGCGCCTGATGCGTGCCGAGCGGCCCATCGTCATCACGTCGTACGTCGGCCGCAAGCCCGAGGCAGTGGCCGCACTCGAGGCCCTCGCGCTGGCCTGCGGCATCCGGGTCCACCAGTTCATGCCGACGGCGATGAACCTGTCGCGCGAGTCGCCGTGTTTCGGCGGCTTCGACCCGGCCCGCGCCGTGGCCGGTGCCGACCTGGGCCTGCTGCTGGACGTCGACGTGCCATGGTTGCCCCGGTTCGTGACGCCCGACCCGGCGACGCAGTGGCTGCAGATCGACGTCGACCCGCTGAAGCAGGACTTCCCGATGTGGGGCTTCGCCACCGACCTGCGCCTGCAGGCCGACAACGCCACCGCACTGGCCCAGGTGCTGCAGGCGGTGCAGGCGCGCGCCGACGCAGGCTACCGCAGCCGCATGGCTGCGCGCATCGCCGGCTGGCAAGACGAGCTGCCCGCTCGCCACCAGCAGCGCGCGGCGGCGGCGGCCGACCCCGGCCGCGTCGGCGCCATCTCGGCGGCCCATTTGTGCGCGCAGATCCATGCCGCGATCGCGCCGCACGACATCGTGGTCAACGAGGCGATACGCAACTCGCCGGCCGTGCTGAGCCAGATCGTGCGCACGCTGCCCGGCACGCTGATCGGCTGCGCAGGGGGCGGCCTGGGCTACAGCGGTGGCATGGCGCTGGGCGCCAAACTGGCCAAGCCGGGGGTGCGCGTGGTGCAGATCGTCGGCGACGGCGGCTTTCACTTCTCGACGCCGACCTCGGTCTATGCCGTGGCGCAGCGCTACGGCTTGCCGATCTTCACCGTGGTGCTCGACAACGGCGGCTGGCAGGCCGTGAAAGAAGCGGTGCTGCGTGTCTATCCCGACGGCGAGGCGGCAGGCGCCGATGAGTTCCAGGCCCGCCTCGCCGGCGAGCACCGTCATTTCGAGCAGGTCGCCCAGGCCTTCGGTGCGTTCGGCGAGGCGGTGTCCGATCCGGCGGAAGTGCCGGCCGCGATCGCGCGCTGCATCGCGGCCGTCGACCGCGGGCAGGCGGCGGTGCTCAACGTCGCCATCGGCGCCCTTTGACGATCACTATGGAGACATGCATGAGACCCATCGCACTGCTGCGCGGCCTGGCCGCCCTCGCCATCACGCTCGCCACCACCTTGCCGGCCCACGCACAAGGTGCTGACGCCTACCCCAGCAAACCGATCCGGATCATCGTCGGTTATTCGCCCGGCGGCGCCAACGACATCCTGGCCCGCCTGGTCGGCGAAAAGATGGCCCAGACCTTCGGCCAGCAGGTGGTCGTCGAGAACCGCCCCAGCACGGCGGCCATCATCGGCACCGACGCGGTGGCCAAGGCTGCGCCCGACGGCTACACGCTGCTGATGGGTGCCAGCGGCCCCATCGTCTTCAACCCGGCGCTGTACAGCAAGCTGCCGTACTCGCCGACGCGCGACCTCACGCCGGTGTCGATGATCGGCAGCTTTCCGCTGATCCTGGTGGTGCAAGGCAGCGGGCCGCACCGCACGGTGAAGGAGCTGGCGGCGTGGACGCAGGCCAACCCGGACAAAAGCAACTACGGCGCCAGCGCCGCGTCGTTCCAGCTCGCCACCGAGCTGCTGAAAAGCAAGGCCGGCATCCGCGCCGAACACATCCCGTACAAGGGCAGCGCCGACGCGGCCAATGCCGTCGCCGCGGGCCAGGTGCTGATGACGTTGGTCGATTCGGGCCCGGCAGCCGGGCCCATCAAGGGTGGCCTGCTGCGCGGGCTGGCGGTGACGTCGAGCAAGCGCATGGCCGTGCTGCCCGAGATCCCGACCATGGCCGAACAGGGCATCGATCTGCAGATCACGCTGTGGAGCGGCCTGCTGGCGCCCGCCGGCACGCCGCCGGCGATCGTGCAGAAGCTGCAGGCCGAAGTCGCCCGCGTCGTCCGCCTGCCCGACGTGCGCGAGCGCATGGCGCAGCTGGGCATCGAAGCCGAGGGCGGCACGGCAGAGGAGTTCGCGAAAGTCATCGCCACTGAGATTCCGCTGTGGACGGCGCTGGCGAAGGCCAACAACATCAAGGCCGATTGAGGTGTCGGCGCGGGACGTCGACCCCGACGCGCTGTTGCAGCGCCTGTACCTGCGCCCCGGCTTCCTGCTGCGCCGCGCGCATCAGTTGTCGGTCGGCATCTTCGAGGAAGACTGCCGCGACGTCGGCCTGACGCCCTCGCAGTACGGGGTGCTGACGGTGCTCGACCTGGCGGGCGACAGCGACCAGAGCACGGTGGCGCGCGCCTTGGGTTTCGACCGTGTGACGACGATGCGGGTGGTGCGTGGCCTGGAGGCGCGCGGTCTGCTGCGGCGTGCCGCAGCGGCCGGCCACGGCAACCGCCGCAAGCTCACGCTCACCGCCGACGGCCGGCAGACCCTGGCCGCCGGCCGCGTGCGGGCCGACCACATCAGCGCCCGCCTGCTGTCGCCCCTGCAACCCGACGAGCGGGCGCAGTTGCTGCGCCTGCTGCGCAAGCTCTGCGCAGGCCTGGAGGACGGTGCGCGCACGCGGGTGGTGCCGCCGGGTTGGTAGTCGCCAGTCGACGACAGGGGCGAACTCTCGATGCGTGCGCCTGCGGCCGCTGGTTCGTCAGTTTCGGTCGGCGCGTGCGGCGCGTGTACCGCTGTCGGTGGTCGAACCCATCGTCGTGCCCGTCGTCGAGCTGCGATCGGTCCCCATGATGCCGCCGCTGCGGTTCTGTGGATCGCGGCCCATGTTCTGGTCGCCGGGGGTCACGGCGGCGCTGGCCGCGCGGCCGACGCTCGTGGCCCCTGAAGGTGTGCCGGTGCGGTCGGTGCCCATGATGCCACCGCTGCGGTTCTGCGGGTCGCGACCCATGTTCTGGTCGCCCGGGGTGACCGCAGCACTGGCCGCACGGCCCACGGCTGTAGTGTCAGACTGCGCCGCGGCACCGCCAGCAAAGGCTGCTACGGCGATGGCGGCCATCATCCTCATTTGCACTTTCATGGATGTCTCCTGATAGATAAAGTGTGGTGACCGATTCCAGCAAGCCGCATGCCTGTGAAGCGTCAGACCAGGTGGAACAACAGGTTGCTGGCGGCGATGCACTCGCCGCACACCTTGCGCCGCGGAAAGCGCTGCCGTTCGATCAACGCCACCGACCAGCCGGCGCGAGCGAGCTCGATCGCCACGGTCGAGCCCGCCGGTCCGGCACCGACGACGACCACGTCGAACTCGGTGCGAGCCCCCGGCATCTTCACGCGACCCCCGTGCGCTGCGCACTGAAGCCATGGCTGAAGACGCCGGCGGCGGACTCTTGCGTGTGCCACGCACCGCCGGCGTCGAGCCGGGCGCGCGCAGTGCGCTGATGTTCGAGCAACGCGACGGCATGCTGCGCAACATCCTGACGCGCGCGGTCCCCGCACTGGCGGCGGACTATGCCGAGCGGGTGCTGCGCACCGTGCTCGGACGGGCCGGATTGAACCCGGGTGACGTGGGTACCAGGGTCATGCACGCGGGCGGCCGTGACGAGCGACGTGCTGTCCTTCCATGCCATGTGCCTGCCGGTGGGGCTCGACTGACGTGACAGCACGGCCGCACCGGCGCCGTCGCCGAACAGGCAGGCACTGATCAGCACACCGGGGTCGTTGTCGAGGTACATCGCGGCGCTGCTGATCTCGACACAGATCGACAGCACGTGCTCGCAGGCCGCGCCGGCCAGCAACGCGTGGCCGAGCATCAGGTTGGGCAGCGCCGCGGCACATCCCTGGCCGACGAGGTCGAAGGCCTGCACGTCAGGGCGCAGGCCGAGACGCTCGACGACATGCCCGGACAGCCCTGGGCAGAGATATCCGGTGCAGGTACTGACCACCACCGCATCGATCCGCACGCGGGGCACCGAAGCCACGCTCAGCGCGCGCTCGCCGGCCTGCGCCGCCAGCAGCGGCGCATGCGTGAGGAAGCGGCGCGCCAGCGTGTTGGGATCGATCGAGAAGACCTCGTCGAGCGAATCGGCCAGGAAAGATCACCACGGGGTGCCCGTCGCCATGGTGCGTGCGAGCCCGATTCGGGAGCGTGGTCGGCGCGGTCATCGCTTGCGAGTCGGCTTCTTCTTCCGCGCAGGCGGCGTCGAGGCCGCAGACCACAGCTTGATGTTCTCCTTCGTCGCCTCGGTGATCGCGGCTTTCGCCTGTGCAGTGGCCTGTCCACGCAGTGAGCCGGCCATGCGATGGGCCGCGCTCAGCCACATGCTCATGAACGGGTTCTTCTTAAGCCAGGGATTGGGCATGTCGCTGAGGGCTCGCGTGCGATTCAGGCGGCCTGGGCGAGCAGGTCTTCCTTGCGGGCGGACAGCCGCGCGCCGAGCTCGACCAGGTCGAGCGACGAGCTCTTGGCCTTGGGGAACATCTCGTTCTGCTCTTCCTTGACGTGGTGCTTCACGTACTCCGACAGCACCTTGACCTTGGCGTCGTACGCCTCGCCATCGGGCTCGACGCCCTCGAGTTGTGCGAGCAGGCTCTTGACACCGGCGTGTTCGACCGTGGCCTCGGGCACCATCACCTTGTCCTTCAGTGCCGCCTTCACGGCCGGGTAGAAGATCTCTTCCTCGATCTGCGCGTGCACACCGAGAGCGCTGCAGATCTCGGCCACCAGCGCCTTCTTCTTGGCGGTCGAACGCGTCTTCTCGTACTCGGCAAACAGCGCACTCACCGCCTCGTGGTCGGCCTTGAGCAGGGCGATGGCATCCTTGGGCACGGGCGTGGCCTTGCGCGAGGCAGTGGTCTTAGGTGAAGGCATGTGACGGTCCTTGGGTGGAGATGGCGGTCGCCGCTTTGGGCAATCGGAACGCCTGCTCGGGCCTCCTGCATGTCCACGCCGGGTGGGTCGCCGCTTGCCCAGGTGCGGCGATGTGCAACGAATTACCGATGCCCGATGAACAAGTACCTCGCCGCGTACCTTGCGATCGCCGTGGTGATGGTCGCGCTCGACCTGTTGTGGCTGGGCGTGATCGCCAAACCGATGTACCAGCAGGCGATCGGCCACCTGATGGCCGAGCAGCCCGACGTGCCGGCAGCGTTGGCGTTCTACGCGCTGTATCCGGCAGGCCTGCTGATCTTCGCGCTGGCGCCACACAGCGCGGACCCTGCCTGGAGCCGGACGATTCTGCTCGGGGCGCTCTTCGGCTTCTTCGCCTATGCCACCTACGACCTCAGCAACCTCGCCACCCTGAGGAACTGGCCGATCCGTTTGACCGTGGTCGACATGGCCTGGGGCACGCTGCTCAGTGCCTTGTCGGCCGGAGCCGGCAAGACCGCCATGAACTGGGCAGCGAAGGCCTGATTCGCTTGGGCGCGCAGGGCACACGCGCGGGCTGTCAGGCACGACGCGCCGTGATGAAGCCGCGCTCGAGCAACCCCCGCCCGGACGCATTCAGGCGTGCAGCAGCCGTCCGCCGGCGAAGGCCCAGTTCTCCCAGCCGGTCTCCTTGAAGACGACCATCACATTCTCCGGGTCGAGGCCGGCCTCGGCCAGCGAGTGCATCAGGACGGCGAGCAGCTTCTTCTTGACGTTCACGCTGCGCCCGACCGACCAGAGGATCTCGATCAGCACGAAGCCGTCGTCGCGCGCCGACTTCACGTCGGGATAGTTCGCATCGAAGCGGAAATGTTCGTCGTCGAGCTCGATCACGCGCTGGAAGCGGTCGGTCGCCGGCACGCCGGCCGACACGAGCGCGGCGTGCACCGCGTCGAGCAAGGTCGATGTGCGCTCGCGCGAGGTCGCGCGGCGCACGGTGAGGGTGACGAGGGGCATGGTCTGTCCTTGCAGGCAGGGTTGCGGGTGGGCTCAGGCGATGGCGAGCGACGCGGCGTGCGATGCGAAGATGGAGCTGCGCGGCAGGCGCTCGCCGCGGACGACGGCGGCGATCCACTCGGCCGTCGAAACGACGGCGGCGAACCGCGAATGCAGCACGACGCGGAAGGCGTGGTGGATGTCCTGAGCGCTGGCGAAGCCGGCCTCGTTCCGGTAGGACACCGAGCCGGCGGCGTCGTCGAGGAACTCGACGTGGAAACCGCGGTGCAGGGCGTCCATGATCGTCGCCGCGTCGCAGTTGTGCGTCATGTAGCCGACGACGGCCAGCGTGTCGATATGCTGCCCGGCCAGCCATGCCGCCAGCCCGGTGTCGGCGAAGGCGCTCGGCAGCGTCTTGTGCACCAGCAGGTCGTGCGGCCGCGAGGCCACCACGGCATGCAGGCGGTGCCCGTCGCTGCCGCGCGCGAACAGCGGGGCGTTCTCGGGCGCCGCGTTTTGCACCAGAACCACCGGCACACCGGCGGCATGCGCGGCGTCTATGGCTTCGCCGATGCGCTGCAGCGAGTCCTGCACCGGCGGATGCTCGATGCGCAGGCGGCCGGTCACGTACTCGTTCTGCACCTCGATCACGATCAGGGCGCGGCGGGGTTCGGGTGAAGTCATGGGCGTCTTCGCTGTCGAGGTGAGGGGCGGCGTCATCGTCGGCGATCGGCGGCCCGCACGCGAGTGGCCTGAAAGACAAACATCGATAGAATCGGGCCATGGCCATTTCAACTGCAACCGCCGTGCCGCAGCGCATCGCCGTGGTCGCGTTCGACGGCATCGGCCCATTCCAGCTCGGCGCGCCGTGCCTGGTGTTCGGCGACGACCGTCGCGACCAGGGCGCGCCGCGGTTTCACTTCACGGTGTGCGCCGCGACGCCGGGCCGACTCAAGACGTCGGCCGGCTTCGCGATCGACGTGCGCCACGGCCTGTCGGTGCTGAAGCGGGCCGACGTGGTGATCGTGCCGACCTGGCGCGACCTCGTCCGGCCGCCACCGGCTCGCCTGCTGCAGGCGCTGCGCGATGCGCACCGGCGCGGCGCCACCGTGGTCGGCCTGTGCCTGGGTGCCTTCGTGGTGGCGGCGGCCGGCCTGCTGGACGGGCGCCGCGCCACCACGCACTGGCACTGGGCGCCGGCATTCGCCGAGCGCTTTCCAGCCGTGCAACTGGACCCGTCGGTGCTCTATGTCGACGAGGGCCGCGTCGTCACCTCGGCCGGCACCGCGGCCAGCCTCGACTGCTGCCTGCACCTGCTGCGCCGCTGGTGCGGGGCGGAGGTAGCCAACCGCGTGGCGCGGCGCATGGTGGTGGCGCCGCACCGGCGCGGCGGCCAGGCCCAGTTCATCGAGCAGCCGCTGCCACCGGCGGGCAGCCACACGAGGCTGCACGACCTGATGGCCTGGATGCTGCTGCACATCGGCGAACGGCACGATCTCGAAGCGCTGGCCGGGCGCGTGAGCATGAGTCGGCGCACCTTCACGCGCCAGTTCCACCGCGCCACCGGCAGCAGCGTGGTGCAGTGGCTGACGCATCAGCGCCTCACGCTGGCCAGCCGCCTGCTCGAGACCACCGACCGTCCGGTGGAGTCGATCGCGCGCGACGCCGGCTTCGGCTCGGCGCTGTCGCTGCGCCAGCACTTCGCGACGCGCTTCGCCGTGTCTCCGGCCGTCTACCGGCGGCAGTACCGCGCGGCGGCTTGAGTCCGCCCCTTCAGAGTCCCGAGCCGCGCGCGCCGCGGGGTGCGGCAGTCGCCTCTGCGTTGACGCGCGGGGCATCGGCAATCAACGCGGCCAGCTCGTTCAGGTCGGCCGGCTTGGTGATGTGGTGGTCGAAGCCGGCCTCCTGCGAGCGCCGCTTGTGCTCGGGCTGGCCGTAGCCGCTCACCGCCACCAGCAGCGCCAGGTCGGGCGGCGGCGCCGCGCGCACGCGGCGCGCGAGCTCGAAGCCGTCGATCTGCGGCAACCCGATGTCGACCACCATCACCTCGGGCGAAAACACCGGCAGGCTGGCCATCGCCTGCAGCGGATCGGTCAGCGCCTTCACTTCGTGGCCGGCCAGTTCCAGGAACACCGCCAGGCTCTCCGCCGCGTCGCGGTTGTCGTCGATCACCATCACGCGGCGGCCCTGCGGCACGACCGAGCCGACCGCGGCGGCCGGTGCCGCCTCGTCGCGGGCGCCGGCGACCGACGCGATGCACGGCACCACCACCACGAACTCGGCGCCCTGCCCGGCGCCGGCGCTGTGCGCCGAGACCTCGCCGCCATGCAGCTGCACGATGCGGCGCACCAGCGTGAGCCCGACGCCGAGGCCGCCCTTGCTGCGGTCGAGCGTGCGGTCGCCCTGCGAGAACAGATCGAAGACGTGCGGGATCACGTGCGGCTCGATGCCGCTGCCGTGGTCGCGCACCGTCAGCCGCGCCTGGCCCGAGTCGGCCTGCAAGGCGAGCTCGATGCGGCCGCCGTCGTCGCTGAACTTGCTCGCGTTGTGCAGCAGGTTGGACACCACCTGCGCGAACCGCGCCGAATCGCCCTGCACCCACACCGGCGTCGCCGGCAGCTCCAGCTGCAGCGTCTGCCGCCGCTCGGCCAGGCCCGGCTCGGCGGCCTCGACGCTGGTCTCGACGATGTGCTTCAGGTCGACACGCTCGCGCTTGAGGTCGAACTTGCCGTGGCTGATGCGCGCCACGTCGAGCAGCTCGTCGACCAGCCGCGACAGGTGGCGCACCTGGCGGTCGGTCACGTCGGTGGCCCACTCGAGCTTGGGGTGCGGCGGTGCCACGCGGCGGATGATCTCCACCGCGCCGCGGATCGGCGCCAGCGGGTTGCGCAGTTCGTGGCTCAGCATCGCGAGGAACTCGTCCTTGCGCCGGTTCATCTCCTGCAGTTCGGCCTCGACGACGCGCCGCTCGGTGATCTCGGTCTGCAGGTCGCGGTACAGCGCGATGTTGGTCAGCGCCATCACCGTGCGGCCGGCCAGTTCGTCGAGCATGGTCATATCGCCGGCCGCCTGCGCGCGGCGCTCGTCGTTGGCCGCCACCACCAGCAGCCCGAGCGTGCGATCGGGCGAGATCAGCGGCGTGGCGATCATCTGGCGCGGCGCCAGCGAGCCGGGCGGCAAGCCCAGCGGGGCGGCCAGCGACGACAGGGCGGGCATGGAACGGGCGTGCCCGCGACGGATCGGCCTCGTCGACCAACGCCAGCGAGGTCTTGCCGAGGCGGCCGTCGCCATCGGCCAGCAGCAGCATGGCCAGCGGCGTCCACTGCGGCACCAGCAGCTCGACCAGGCGGTCGGTTGCCACGTCAACGTCGAGCGCCGCACCGAGCTGGCGGCTCGCCTCGGCCTTGAAGGTGGCGCGTCGTTCGCTCTCCTCGGCGGCCTGGCGTGCGGCATGCGCCGCGGCCAGCGCCGCCTGCTCGTCGCCTTGCCGGCGCAGCTGGCGCTGCATGCGGTGCAGCTCGACGAACACCTTGACCTTGCTGCGCAGCACCTCGGGCACCACCGGCGACAGGATGTAGTCGACCGCGCCGAGCGCATAGCCGCGCGAGGCCTGCATCTCGTCGGCATAGGCGGTGATGAAGATGATCGGCGTGTGCGCCGAGCGGCGATGGCCGCGGATCAGCGTGGCGGTCTCGAAGCCGTCGATGTCGGGCATGTTCACGTCGAGCAGGATCACCGCGAACTCGCGCTGCAGCACCTGGCGCAGCGCCTCGGCGCCCGAGTGCGCGTACACCAGGTTCTGCCCCAGGTCCTCGAGCAGCGCGCCGAACACCAGCAGCTTGTCGGGCAGGTCGTCGACGATCAGGATGTCGCTGCGGTCGTCGACCGAGGTCGACGCGTCATGGCCCTCGGGCGACGTCATCGGCACAACCAGCCCCGCATCATCTCGAGCATGCGGGCGGTGTCCACCGGTTTGGCCAGGTAGTCCCAGGCACCGGCCTCGATGCACTTCTCGCGGTCACCCTTCATCGCCTTGGCAGTCACCGCCACGATCGGCAGGTCGCGGCCGTTCGGCAGCTTGCGGATCTCGCGCATCGTCTCGATGCCGTCCATCTCGGGCATCATGATGTCCATCAGCACGATGTCGATGTCGGCGTCGCGGCGGATCAGCTCGATGGCGTCGCGCCCGTTGTCGGCCGACACCACCTGCATGTCCTGCTCGTCGAGCACCGCGGCGAGCGCGAAGATATTGCGCATGTCGTCGTCGACGATCAGCGCCTTGCGCCCGGCCAGCACCCGCTCGGCGTCGCGCGAGGCCTGCACCGACTGCCGCTCGCCCTCGCTCATGTCGGCCTGCTTGCGATGCGTGAAGAAGGCGATCGCGTCGAGCAGCCGCGGCAGCGTGCCGGCCTCGCGCAGCGCGAAGAGGGCATGCGTGCGCGGCCAGGTCGCCGGCGCCTCAGCGCCCGGTTGGCTGTGGAACAGCACCACCGGCACCCGGCGCGCCAGCGGCTGGCGCTCGAGCGCGACGACCAGGTCGTCGGCGCCGAAGCCGGCGATCGCGCTGTCGACCACCAGGCAGTCGGGTGCGCCGGCCGCCAGCGCCTCGCGCGCGGCAGCCGCGTCGGCGGCGACCACGATCTCGGCATGCTGGCCGCACACCGCGACGCACTCGTCGCGCGCCGGCGTGTCGGGCATCACCAGCAGCAGCCGCTTGGCGCCGCGGCCGGCAAAGCGGTACAGGTCGGCCATCGCGGCATCGAGCTCCTGCTGGCTGCGCAGCGGCTTGGGCAGCAGGCCGATCGCGCCCGACTCGATGGCCTGCTCCTGCGCGTCGTCGGTCGACACCACGCACACGGGAATGTGGCGCAGCGTCATGTCGGCCTTCAGGCGGTCGAGCACGCGCCAGCCGTCCATGTCGGGCAGGTGGATGTCCAGCGAGATCACCGCCGGCTCGAACTCGCGCGTCAGCGCGATCGCGCTCGAGCCGCTGGTCGCCACCAGCGCCTTGAAGCCGCAGCCGCGCGCCGACTCGAGCAGCAGGCTGGCGAAGCCGACGTCGTTCTCGACGATCAGCAGCACCAGGTCGTCGGGGCCGATGGCATTGCGGTCGTCACCCGCCGGGTTGGCCACGGCTTCGTTGGCGGCCGCAGCGCGGCCGGCCGTCGTCTCGTCGAGCGCGGCGAAGTCGCTCGCCGACTCGTCGACGATCGGTTGCTCCTCGTCGACCACGATGTCGACCGGCCGGCGCGCCGGCCGCGTACCGCGCGGCGGCCCGAAGGTGCGCGGCAGCAGCAGCGTGAAGCGGCTGCCCATGCCGGGCTCCGACTCGAGCCGGATCTCGCCGCCGAGCAGGCGCGACAGTTCGCGGCTGATCGCCAGGCCCAGGCCCGTGCCGCCGTACTTGCGCGAGGTCGAGCCGTCGGCCTGCTGAAAGGCCTCGAAGATGATCTGCTGCTTCTCGGGCGGAATGCCGATGCCGGTGTCGGCCACGGTGAAGGCGATCATCGGCCCGTCGCGCGCATCGTCGCCGTGGCGGGCCGGGCCCTGGTGCAGCGAGATGGTGAACGACACCTGGCCGCGATGGGTGAACTTGAAGGCGTTGGACAGCAGGTTCTTCAGGATCTGCTGCAAGCGCATCGCGTCGGTGACGATCGTGCGCGGCAGCGCCGGCAGCGCCTCGATGCGGAAGCCCACCGACTTGGCCTCGGCCACGTGGCGGAAGCTGCGTTCGATGAAGCGCAGCAGGTCTTCCAGTCGCAGCTCGCTCGGGTCGAGCACCACGGTGCCCGATTCGATCTTCGACAGGTCGAGGATGTCGGTGATCAGCGCCAGCAGGTCGTTGCCCGACAGGTGGATGGTCTTCGCGAAGTCGACCTGGCGTGCGGTGAGGTTGCCGTCGGCGTTGCGGCTCAGCTGGTCCGACAGGATCAGCAGGCTGTTCAGCGGCGTGCGCAGTTCGTGGCTCATGTTGGCCAGGAACTCGCTCTTGTACTTCGACGTCAGCGCCAGCTGGGTCGCCTTTTCCTCCAGCGCCTGGCGGGCCTGCTCGACCTCGGAGTTCTTGCGTTCGACCTCCTGGTTCTGGTGCGCCAGCAGGCGTGCCTTCTCCTGCAGCTCCTCGTTGGTCTGCTGCAGTTCCTGCTGGCGGCTCTGCAGCTCCTCGGCCAGCGACTGCGACTGCTTGAGCAGACCCTCGGTGCGCATGTTGGCCGCGATGGTGTTGATCACGATGCCGATCGACTCGGTCAGCTGGTCGAGGAACGCATGCTGTGCGGGGTTGAAGCGGTCGAGCGAGGCGAGCTCGAGCACGCCGCGCAGCTCGCCCTCGAACACCACCGGCAGCACCAGCACCTCGAGCGCCGAGTGTTCCGACAGGCCGCTGGCGATGCGGAACGACGCCGGCGGCAGGTTGCTGACGACGAGCTTGCGCTTGTCGAGTGCGCACTGGCCGACGAGGCCTTCGCCGAGGCCGATCACCTTGCCGTGCGCCGACTGCCCGGCCGACGCATAGCTGGCGAACAGGGCCAGCTGCGGCGCGTCGCCGGCATCGGTGAGCACGTAGAACTCGGCCTGCTGCGCGCCGACCACCGGCGCCAGCTCGGACAGGATCATGCGGCCCACGGTGACCAGGTCGCGCTGGCCCTGCAGCATGCGCGAGAAGCGCGCCAGGTTGGTCTTCAGCCAGTCCTGCTCGGTGTTCTTGTGCGTGGTGTCGCGCAGGTTGCTGATCATCTCGTTGATGGTGTCCTTCAGCGCGGCCACCTCGCCCTGCGCCTCCACCGTGATCGAGCGCGTCAGGTCGCCCTGCGTCACCGCGGTCGCCACCTCGGCGATCGCGCGCACCTGCGTGGTCAGGTTGGCGGCGAGCTGGTTGACGTTCTCGGTCAGGCCCTTCCAGGTGCCCGAGGCACCCGGCACCTTGGCCTGGCCGCCCAGCGTGCCCTCGACACCGACCTCGCGCGCCACCGTCGTCACCTGGTCGGCGAAGGTCGCCAGCGTCTCGGTCATGCTGTTGATCGTCTCGGCCAGCGCGGCGATCTCGCCCTTGGCCTCGACGGTGAGCTTCTGCGTCAGGTCACCGTTGGCCACCGCGGTCACCACCTTGGCGATGCCGCGCACCTGGCCGGTCAGGTTACCGGCCATGAAGTTCACGTTGTCGGTCAGGTCCTTCCAGGTGCCCGACACGCCGCTCACCTCGGCCTGGCCGCCCAGGCGCCCTTCGGTGCCCACTTCGCGCGCCACCCGCGTCACCTCGGCGGCGAACGACGACAGCTGGTCGACCATGGTGTTGATGGTCGCCTTGAGTTCCAGGATCTCGCCCTTCACGTCGACGGTGATCTTCTTGCTCAGGTCACCGGCCTGCACGGCCTTGGTCACGTCGGCGATGTTGCGCACCTGGCTGGTCAGGTTGCTGGCCATCAGGTTGACCGAGTCGGTCAGGTCCTTCCAGGTGCCCGAGACGCCCTGCACGTCGGCCTGGCCGCCGAGCTTGCCCTCGGTGCCGACCTCGCGCGCCACCCGCGTCACCTCGGCGGAGAACGAGTTGAGCGTGTCCACCATCGTGTTGATGGTGTTCTTGAGTTCCAGCACCTCGCCCTTGACGTCGACGGTGATCTTCTTGCCCAGGTCGCCGGCCGCCACCGCCTTGGTCACGTCGGCGATGTTGCGCACCTGGCTGGTCAGGTTGCTGGCCATGAAGTTGACGCTCTCGGTCAGGTCCTTCCAGGTACCGGCCACGCCCTGCACGTCCGCCTGGCCACCGAGCTTGCCTTCGGTACCGACCTCGCGCGCGACGCGCGTCACCTCGGCGGCGAACGACCGCAGCTGGTCGACCATCGTGTTGACGGTGTTCTTCAGCTCGAGGATCTCGCCCTTCACGTCGACGGTGATCTTCTTGCTCAGGTCACCCGCCTGCACGGCCTTGGTCACGTCGGCGATGTTGCGCACCTGAGAAGTCAGGTTCGACGCCATCGAGTTGACGCTTTCGGTCAGGTCGCGCCAGGTGCCCGACACGTCGCGCACCTCGGCCTGGCCGCCGAGCCGGCCCTCGGTGCCGACCTCGCGTGCGACGCGCGTCACTTCCGCGGCGAACGACGACAGCTGGTCGACCATCGTGTTAACGGTGTTCTTCAGCTCGAGGATCTCGCCCTTCACGTCGACTGTGATCTTCTTGCTCAGGTCGCCCGCGGCCACCGCCTTGGTCACGTCGGCGATGTTGCGCACCTGCGAAGTCAGGTTCGACGCCATCGAGTTGACCGACTCGGTCAGGTCCTTCCAGGTGCCGGCCACGCCCTGCACGTCGGCCTGGCCGCCGAGCTTGCCCTCGGAGCCCACCTCGCGCGCCACGCGCGTGACTTCGGCGGCGAACGATCGCAGCTGGTCGACCATGGTGTTGATGGTGTTCTTCAGCTCGGAGATCTCGCCCTTCACGTCGACCGAGATCTTCTTGGACAGGTCGCCCGCGGCCACCGCGGTGGTCACCTCGGCGATGTTGCGCACCTGGCTGGTCAGGTTGCCGGCCATGAAGTTGACGCTCTCGGTCAGGTCCTTCCAGGTGCCCGCCACGCCCTGCACGTCGGCCTGGCCGCCGAGCTTGCCTTCGGTGCCGACCTCGCGCGCCACCCGCGTGACCTCGGCGGCGAACGAGCGCAGCTGGTCGACCATGGTGTTGATGGTCGCCTTCAGCTCGAGGATCTCGCCCTTCACGTCGACGGTGATCTTTTTGCTCAGGTCGCCCGCCGCCACCGCCTTCGTCACGTCGGCGATGTTGCGCACCTGGCTGGTCAGGTTGCCGGCCATCGAGTTGACCGAGTCGGTCAGGTCCTTCCAAGTGCCCGACACGCCTTCGACGCGCGCCTGGCCACCGAGGATGCCCTCGGTGCCGACCTCGCGCGCGACGCGCGTCACTTCCGACGCGAACGAGCGCAGCTGGTCGACCATCGTGTTGATGGTGTTCTTCAGCGTCAGGAACTCGCCCTTGACGTCGACCTCGATCTTCTTGGACAGGTCGCCCTTGGCCACCGCGGTGGTCACGTCGGCGATGTTGCGCACCTGGCTGGTCAGGTTGCTGGCCATCGAGTTGACCGAGTCGGTCAGGTCCTTCCACGTGCCGGCCACGCCCTTCACCTTGGCCTGGCCACCGAGCTTGCCCTCGGTGCCGACCTCACGCGCCACGCGCGTCACCTCGGCCGAGAAGTTGCCGAGCTGGTCGACCATCTTGTTGATCGTGCGCGCGGTGCGCAGGAACTCGCCCTCGAGCTCGCGGCCCTCGACCTCGAGCGCCATGCTCTTGGACAGGTCGCCCTGGGCGACCGCGCCGATCACGCGCGCCACCTCGCTGGTCGGGTGTACCAGGTCGTCGATCAGCGAGTTCACGCAGTCGACCGACTCGGCCCAGAAGCCGCGCGCCTGCGGCAGCGTCGCGCGCTGCTTGAGCTTGCCTTCCTTGCCGACCACCTGGCGCAGCCGCGACAGCTCGGCGGCCAGCCCGGCGTTGAGGTCGACCACCTCGTTGAAGGCCTCGGCCAGCTTGCCGGTCAGGCCGAGCCAGTGTTCAGGCAGGCGCACGCCGACGTTGCCGCGACGCAGCGACTTCATCGCGTCCAGCAGTTCCTCGAGTTCCGCGTCGTGCGTCGCGATCGGCGGGTGTTCGAGCACCTTCATGTCATCGTCTCCTCATCGACTTCGCACACAGGTCGGCGCATCGCTTGCAGAGCCTGTGCCAGCCCAAATGGCCTGTGGACGTCGGTTTCGGCTCAGCTAGCGGTAGCGATTGCGGCAGAAATTTCTGATCGCGGAGACAATTGCGGTCCGCTTTGCCGACTAGGCAAAAGCCGTACCGCCTCGGATTGACGGGGTGCGCCCGGCCCACTAGGGTCGGCGTTCTCGATGCCAGCAAGAAGGAGACCCGCATGACCGTTCCCGAGCGCTGCTCGTTCCGCCGCCGTTCAGGCCTCGCGCTGTTGGCGGCGGCAGCCGCCCTGGCGTGGGGGACGGGTGCCTTCGCCCAGGGTTCCGGCTATCCCGACAAGCCGATCCGCTTCGTCGTGCCCTATCCGCCCGGCGGCGGCACCGACGTGATCGCGCGCATCGTGCAGGGGCGGCTGGCGGCCGTGCTGGGCCAGACGATCAACATCGACAACCGCGGCGGCGCCGGCGGCTCGCTCGGCACCGATCTGGTCGCCAAGGCCGCGCCCGACGGCTACACGGTGCTCTTCACGCTGAACTCGCACACCGTCAACCCCGCCATCTACGCCAGGCTGCCGTTCGACACGCAGAAGGACTTCGAACCCGTGGGCCTGGTCGCCTCGCTGCCGCAGCTGCTGGCGGTGAACCCGCAGGTGCCCTACGCCAACGTGGCCGAGCTGCTGGCCGCCGCCAAGGCCAGGCCGGGTGAGCTGAGCTACGCCTCGGTCGGCGTCGGCTCGCCGGGCCATCTGGCCGGCGAGCTGATGAACCTGCGTGCCGGCGTGAAGACGCAGCACGTGCCCTATCGCGGCGGCGGCCCGGCGGTGACCGACGTGATGGCCGGCCAGGTGCCGCTGCTGTGGGTGTCGATCCCGGCGGCGGCGCAGTTCGTCAAGGCCGGCAAGCTGAAGGCGCTGGCGGTGAGCACCGTGAAACGCAGCGCCGCGTTTCCCGACGTGCCGACGATGCAGGAGGCCGGCGTCGCCGACTTCGAGGTCGACTCCTGGTATGCGATGTTCGTGCCGGCGAAGACGCCCAAGGCCATCATCGACAAGCTGAACGCCGCGCTGAACACGGTGCTCAAGGAGCCCGAGATCAAGGACAAGCTCCTTGCTCAGGGCAGCGAAGGTGTCGGCGGCACGCCCGAAGCGCTGGCCCAGGCCGTCGCGACCGAATTGCCCAAGTGGGCCAAGCTCGCGAAAGACGCGTCGATAAAAGCAGAATGAGATCGACCACCTACCCGCAGCCATGATGTCCAGCCGCACGCCAATTGCCGACGCCGCCGCGGCGCACCAGGTGGCCTCGCTCGTCGAGCGCGCCCGCGTCGCGCAGCGCATCGCCGATGGCTACGACCAGGCCCGCGTCGACGAGCTGGTGCTCGCCGCCGGCTGGGCCATCATGGAGCCGGCGCGCAATCGCGAACTGGCCGAGCTGGCGGTGCGCGACACCGGCATCGGCCGCGTCGACGACAAGATCGCCAAGAACCACCGCAAGACGCTCGGCCTGCTGCGCGACCTGCAGCAGGCGCCGTCGGTCGGCGTGATCGCCGAGGATCCGTCGCGCGGGCTGATCGAGATCGCGCGGCCGGTCGGCGTGGTGTGTGCGGTCACGCCGTCGACCAACCCGGCGGCCACGCCGGCCAACAAGATCATCAACGCGCTGAAGGGCCGCAACGCGGTGATCGTGGCGCCCAGCCCCAAGGGCGCCAGCACCTGCGCACGGCTGCTGCAGTTCATCCACGAGCAGCTCGACCGCGTGGGTGCGCCACGCGACCTGGTGCAGATGCTGCCGGCGCCGATCGACAAGGCACGCACCGCCGAGCTGATGCGCCAGTGCGACCTGGTGGTCGCCACCGGCTCGCAGGCCAACGTGCGCGCCGCCTACGCCAGCGGCACACCGGCCTTCGGCGTCGGTGCCGGCAACGTGGCGGCCATCGTCGACGACACCGCCGACGTGGGCGCCGCGGCCGACCGCATCGTGCGCAGCAAGACCTTCGACAACGCCACCAGCTGCTCGAGCGAGAACGCGCTGGTGTTGCTGGAGCCGGTGCGCGAGGCGCTGCTCGCCGCACTGGCGACGCGCGGCGCGGTGCTGCTCGACGCAGCGCAGAAACGCAAGCTGCAGTCGCTGATGTGGCCCGACGGCAAGCTGTCGCCCGGCGTGATCGGCCAGTCGGCGGCGACCATCGCGGCCAAGGCCGGCTTCACCGACATCGCGCAGCGCCAGCCGACGATGCTGATGGTCGACGAGGACGGCTTCGGCCCGTCGCACCCTTTCAGCGGCGAGAAGCTGAGCCCGGTGATGGCGGTCTACCGCGCGCGCGACTTCGCGCACGCCTGCGCGATGGTCGAGCAGATCTACGCGTTCCAGGGCGCTGGCCATTCGGTCGGCTTGCACAGCACGCGCGCCGACCGTGCGCTCACGCTCGGGTTGTCGCTGCCGGTGTCGCGCGTGATCGTCAACCAGGCGCACTGCATCGCCACCGGCGGCAGCTTCGACAACGGGCTGCCGTTCTCGCTGTCGATGGGCTGCGGCACCTGGGGCCGCAACAACTTCTCCGACAACATGAACTACCGCCACTACCTCAACATCACGCGCATCTCGCGGCCGATTGCCGAGCGCGTGCCGGGCGAGGACGAGATCTTCGGGCCCTTCTTCGCCAGGCACGGACGCCACTGATGCGCACCGTGCGCGAGTTGATCGCGCGTGCCGCCCTGCGCCGGCCCGAGGCGGTGTACGCGATGGCGGTCGACCACGGCGGCGGCGCCACGCTGCGTTATCGCGCCCTGCTGGCCGGCTGCCGGCAGGTGGCGCGTGGGCTCGCTGCGCATGGCATACGGCGCGGCGCCGTGGTGTCGCTGGTGATGCCCAACGGGCTGGCCACGCTGCAGCTGTTGCTCGGCGTGATGTGGGCGGGCCGCTGCGCGAATCCGGTCAATCTGCTGTCGCAGCCCGAGCAGATGCGCTACGTGCTCGAGCACAGCGACTGCGCGCTGGTGTTCGTGGCGCCGGAGTGGGCCGAGCGTGTGCGCACGATGGTCGCCGGCCTGAGCCGCCGCGTGTTGGTCGTCGAAGTACCGCCCGACGCCGTGCCAGCCTTCGACGACGCGCCGCCCGCCGAGCCCGACCCGCCGGCGCCGCGCCCCGAGGACATGGCCCTGCTGATGTACACCTCGGGCACCACCGGCGTGCCCAAGGGCGTGATGCTCACGCAGGCCAATCTGGCGTCCAACGCGCTGGCGATCAGCGCCGAGCATGCACTCGGTGCGCGCGACCGCGTGCTGGCGGTGCTGCCGCTGTACCACATCAACGCCTTCGCGGTCACGATGCTGGCGCCGCTGGCCGAGGGCGGCTCGCTGGCGATGCCGCCCAGGTTCTCGGCGGCGCGCTTCTGGGACCAGGCGCGCGACGCCGAATGCACCTGGCTCAACGTGGTGCCGACGATGATCTCCTACCTGCTCGAAGGCAGCGCGCCGCCGCGCGAGCAGACACAGCGCCTGCGCTTCTGCCGCTCGGCCTCGGCGGCGCTGCCGCCCGAGCACCTGCGCGGCTTCGAAGCCCGGTTCGGCATCGGCGTCGTCGAGACGATGGGCCTCACCGAGACGGTGGCGCCGAGCTTCTCCAACCCGCTCGATCCGGCGCAGCGCAAGTTGGGCTCGGTGGGACGCGCCAGCGGCGGCGAGGCCTGCGTGATCGACACCGCCACGCTGCTGCCGGCGCCAGACGGCAGCAGCGGCGAGCTGGCGATCCGCGGCCCGCACGTGATGCGCGGCTACTACAAGAACGACGAGGCCACGCGCGCCGCCTTCACCGCCGACGGCTGGCTGCGCACCGGCGACCTGGGCCATCGCGACAGCGACGGCTTCTTCTTCGTGACCGGACGGCTGAAGGAGCTGATCATCAAGGGCGGCGAGAACATCGCGCCGCGCGAGATCGACGAGGCGTTGCTGCAGCACCCCGCCGTGCTCGACGCCGCCGCGGTCGGCATCCCTGACCGCCACTACGGGCAGGAGATCATGGCCTGCATCGTGCGGCGCGACGGCGTGGCCTGCAGCGAGGACGAACTGCGCGACTTCTGCGCCGAGAAGCTGGGGCGCTACAAGACGCCCAAGCTGTTTCGCTTCGTCGACGAGCTGCCGCGCGGGCCCTCGGGCAAGGTGCAGCGCCTGAAGCTGGCCGCCCTCGCAGGCTGAAGCATCGCGCGCTGGCGCGCCGATGCGGCTGCGCGTCACTCGATCACGAAGTCGGCTCGCGAGCGGAAGGCCGGTCCGATGCTCAGCCCCAGATCCCTCGCCGTGCGCAGATTGATGGCGAGCTCGAACCTGCTCGCCTGCTCGACGGGCAGATCGCCGGGCGCGGCGCCGCGCAGGATCTTGTCGACATAGATCGCCGCGCGCCGGTAGTTGTCGCTGAAGCTCGCCGAATACGACACCAGCCCGCCGGCTTCGACGAACCCGCGCGCACCATACATCGCCGGCAGCCGAAACCGCGCAGCCAGATCCGCCAGCTTCCCGGCGTAGGAGTCCGCCATGGCGCCGGCGGCCACAATGACCGCGTCGACACGATCGGCCGACATGGCCTTGAAGGCGGCCTCGTACTCTTCCCCGCCATTGACCGCAAACGCGCGAAGCGCCAGCCCCAGCTTCGTGGCTGCTTCCTGCATGGCCCGCCACGCGATCACATTCGACACGTCCGACGGCGTGTACAGCAGGCCTGGCCGGGCCAGCTTGCCGCCGACGATCTCCTTCAGCAGTTCCAGGCGCTTCGGCGCGATGTCCACGTTGGCGGTCGACAGCCCGGTGGCGTTGCCGCCGGGCCGCGACAGGCTGGCCACCAGGCCGACGCCGACCGGATCGGCCGACACGGCGAACACGATGGGTATCGTGCCTGTTGCCTGCTTGGCCGCCAGCGCGGCCACCGTGGTGCCGGCGACGATCACGTCCACCTTCGCGCGCGCCAGCTCTGCCGCCAGCCGGGGCAGATCGGCGAGCTTTCCGTGCGCCCATCGGTGTTCGAGCGCCACGCTCTGACCGTCGACGTGACCGAGCTCGGCCAGGCCCCGGCGCAGGGCTTCCACGCGGTCCGCGAAAGCGCCCGGAGCGCCGGCCTCGAGCACACCCACCCGAACGGTCGTGCCGGGCCGCTGGGCGCAGACGCTGCCCGGCGCGACCAGTATCGCCAGGGACAGGCCGGTCAGATCG
>JBGAMU010000128.1:0-11723 GCA_044222685.1 Burkholderiaceae bacterium | reverse complement strand
TACGGCGCCTACTCGGTGATGTAGCGTGAGCTCGGCGCGGCCCGCGTCGGCGTGGTCATGTATCTCGGGCCGCTGTACAGCGCGGTGCTGGCGTGGATCGTCCTCGGCGAGAGCATCGAGGGCTTTCACCTCGTGGGTGGCGCGCTGATCCTGCCGGGCATATTCTTGAGCACCCGAAAATGACGGACGACCCCCTGCCGGTGCGGCGTATACCCGCCAGAGGCTTCCGGAGTTAGCGATGAAGACACTGCAGTCCCTTTCCCGGTTCGGCGCCGCTTTGCTGCTGTCGGCCTGTGCCGGCTACGGCCCCGGCACGCTGCAGACCGGCATGAGCGAGACCGAGGTGGCGCAGCAACTCGGTGCGCCCACCGGCCGCTACGCGTTGTCCGAGGGCCGCAACCGGCTCGAATTCGCGCGCGGTCCGTTCGGCCGGCACACCTACATGGTCGATGTCGACGCATCGGGCCGCGTGCTCAGCTGGGGCCAGGTGCTCGAGCCGCGCTTCTTCTCGCTGATCATGCCGGGGCAGACGCGCGACGAGGTGCTGCGCACGATCGGCCGGCCTGGCGAGGTGGCAGGCATGATGCGCGACGGCCAGATCTGGTCGTGGCGTTATGCGAACAACGATTGCCTGTGGTACCAGGTGTCGCTCGATGCCGCGGGCACGGTGCTGAGCGCCGGCTACGGCATCGAGCGCGGCTGCGACGCGCCCAACGACCGGTCGTGAACATGGGCCATGGCGTCACGCTGTACGGCATCGCCAACTGCGACACCGTCAAGCGGGCGCGCGCGTGGCTCGCCGGGCAGGGTGTCGACTACCGCTTCCACGACTTCAAGCGCGAGGGTGTTCCGCCGGCGCAGCTCGACGCCTGGCTCGCAGCCCTGGGCTGGCAGCGGCTGCTCAACACCAAGGGGACCACGTGGCGCCAGCTCGACGAGCCCGTGCGCGCCGCTGTCGGCGACGCGGCATCGGCGCGCGCGTTGATGCTCGCCTCGAGCAGCGTGATCAAGCGGCCGGTGGTGCAGTGGGCCGACGGCACCCTCACCGTCGGCTTCGACGCCGACGACTGGGCCGCTCGCGTCGGCTAGCCGGGTGCCGGCTCACACACGCAGCGTGAACGGCGCGCTGTCGCCGGCACGTCCGTTGATGCGCAGCTCGATGCGGTGAACGCCGGCGTAGTCGCGCCGCGTGGTCACCGGCGCCAGCGAATGGCGCCGCGTCAGCACGCGCTCCTCGCCCGGTGCGAGCGTGACGCGCCAGCCCTTGAACACCTTGGGCGCCAGGCTGCCGTTGGCCAGGCGCCGGAACCACGCGTAGTCGATGACCAGCGACTGCGCCTGCCGCGCGCGCGAGGTCAGCGTCACGGTCAGCGTGAGCGCGCCGCCGACCTGGGCGCGCCGGGGTGACAGCGCGAGCGTGGCGTCGCCGCGCAGCGGCCGGCCCTGGCCCCAGGCCTGCAGCGTGCGCGCGTGGCCGCGCTTGATCAGCCCGCGGCAGGCGTGGCGCAACAGTGCGGTGCGCAGCGGGCTCGCGCCGGGCAGGTGCGTCTCGACCCACTCGGCCACCAGCTCGGGATGGTCCTTCGCGATGTCGTTCAGGTGGTTGGCCACGCTGCGCCGCACGTAGTCGCTGGTGTCGTCCTGCAGCGTGCGCAGCAGCGGCAGGGTGGGTGACGGGTCCGCCACCAGCGTCTGCAGCCGCAGGCCCCAGGGCAGGCGCGGGCGGCTGCCCTCGCTGACGAGCCGGCGTACATGGGCGCTCGGGTCGCCGGTCCAGTGCGCCAGCGTGGCGAACGTCAATTCGGGGTGGTGCACGATGAACGGACGGATCGCAAACTCGGCTGAGAAGCGCTGCGTCATCGCGTGCAGCAGCCTGAGCGCGCGTTCGGGCGCGTCCTGCCCGCGGCGCGCGGCGAACTCGCCCACGGCCCACAGGCTCCAGCCCGCCAGGCCGGCCGCATGATCCGGTGGCTCGCCCGGCCCGCCGTCTGCGGCCACCGGCGCCAGCGCGCGTTCCAGCGCGTCGGCTGCGACTGCGAAATCGGCCGGCAAGGTGGCTTCGAGCGCCGCGCACAGCTGCATGGCGCGGGCCTTCAGTTCGAGCGCCGCCAGTCCCTGGCCGGCCAGCGCTTCGAAGCGCTGCCGCTCGAAGTCGGGTCGTACGCGCTGCAGGTGCTCACCCAGCGAACGCACGGTGGCGGGGTTGATCAGGTTCTTGAACGGCTCCATGCGCTCAGGCTGGTGATGGTGCTTCGAGCACAAACATCGTGCGGAATCGCCCGCAAAAGGTGCATTGCCGGTTCCAGATCGCCCCAAAAGCAGTCGGGCGAGTGCACCAAGCTCGGCACATGACTTGCATCAGTGGTGCGGCGACCGCTCTGCGGCGGTGCGCGGTGATCACTTCGAACGACGGCTGGAGGGACAAGGCGATGGAATCGGTCAAGCAGGGCAGCGACGCCCTGTTCATTCTGCTCGGCGCCATCATGGTGCTGGCGATGCATTCGGGCTTCGCGTTCCTGGAGCTCGGCACGGTACGCAAGAAGAACCAGGTCAATGCGCTGGTCAAGATTCTGGTCGATTTCGCCGTCTCGACGGTCGCCTACTTCTTCGTCGGTTATGCGGTCGCCTACGGCGTCAACTTCTTCACCGGCGCCGAAAGCCTGGCCGCGAAGAACGGCTACGAACTGGTCAAGTTCTTCTTCCTGCTCACCTTCGCGGCGGCCATTCCGGCCATCGTGAGCGGCGGCATCGCCGAGCGCGCACGCTTCGGGCCGCAGCTGATCGCCACCGCAGTGCTGGTGGGCCTGATCTATCCGGTGTTCGAAGGCATCGCGTGGAACGGCAGGTTCGGCGTGCAGGCCTGGATCAAGAGCGTCGCGGGAACCGAGTTCCACGACTTCGCCGGCAGCGTGGTGGTACATGCGGTCGGCGGCTGGATCGGGCTGACGGCGGTGCTGCTGCTCGGCGCGCGCGCCAATCGTTATCGCAAGGACGGCGCGATGAGTGCCCACCCGCCGTCGTCGATCCCGTTCCTGGCGCTCGGCGCCTGGATCCTCGCGGTCGGCTGGTTCGGCTTCAACGTGATGAGCGCGCAGACGATCGACAAGATCTCGGGCCTCGTCGCGGTCAATTCGCTGATGGCGATGGTCGGCGGCACGCTGGTGGCCGCGCTGATGGGTCGCAACGACCCCGGCTTCGTCTACAACGGGCCGCTGGCCGGGCTGGTGGCGGTGTGCGCCGGCTCCGACGTGATGCACCCGGCCGGCGCGCTGGTGGTCGGCGGCATCGCCGGCGCGATCTTCGTCTCGCTGTTCACGCTGACGCAGAACAAGTGGAAGATCGACGACGTGCTCGGTGTGTGGCCGCTGCACGGCCTGTGCGGCGCCTGGGGCGGCATCGCCTGCGGCATCTTCGGCTCGTCCGCACTCGGCGGGCTCGGTGGCGTGTCGTTCGGCGCGCAGCTGATCGGCACGCTGATCGGCATCGCCTGGGCGCTGGTGGGCGGCTTCGTCGTCTACGGCGTGCTGCGCGCGGTGATGGGCCTGCGCCTGACGCCCGAAGAGGAATACGAGGGCGCCGACCTGTCGATCCACAAGATCGGCGCCACGCCCGACCGCGAGGCGAGCTGGTAGACGCGCGGCGCGCGCGCTGCGGGGACTGTCAACCCCGTGCGCGGCCGGCCAGCACCTGCGCGTAGTGGTCGAGCATGCCGTTCCAGCCGTCCGGTGAGTCGAACGTCTCGCGCATCGCCGTCGCGTCGGCGCCATAGGCCGCCAGCCCGCGGTGCTCGAGTTCGACGCGCGTGGTGCGATCGTCGATCGCGATGAAGCGCACGTCGACCTCGGTGCGCAGCGTCGGGTCGAATTCCCATTGCGCGCTCAGCTGCCACACCAGCACCACACGGCGTGGCGCCTCCCACAGCAGCACCTGACCCCAGACGCACTCGACGCCGTTGACGCCGCGTTCGTACCAGCGGCCACCCGCGCGCGGCTCGATCACCACCGCGGCGCATTCGCCCTCGCCGATGTGGTGCGAGGCCAGCGGCCACCAGGAGCCGATGTCGCCGGTGAAGACCTCGAAGGCCAGCGCGATCGGGGCGGCCACGGTGACCGATTTGCGCACCAGGTCGGTGGCGTTCGACAGGGTGGTCATGGCTTCTCCTTCGATGGACCGGCGACCCTCATGCGCGCGAGTGCCTCGGCGCGCGCCTTGAAGCGCGCGAGGCCCACGTCCCACAGGCTGTCGATGAATTCGCGCATCGTGGCGATGCCGTCGGTGTCGGGTCGGTAGTGGTGGCGTGTGCCGATCGAATCGCGCTGCACCAGGCCGGCGTCGGCCAGCACCTTGAGATGCTGCGACACCGCCGGGCGACTCACCGGCAGCCGATCGGCCACCTCGGCCACAGACAGCGGCGAACGTGCGATCAGCGAGAACACCTGCAACCGGGTAGGGTCCCCCAGCGCGGCGAAGCGACGGGCCTGGAGCGAGGCTTGGCGAGGGGTCATCGGCATGGGTCAATCAACACTTACGGTAAGTTTATGCTTACCATAAGCCGTGTCAAGCCCGATCAGCGATCCCGCAGCCTCACCGTTGAGGGGCCGGGCGCGGCGCATCCGGAGCGGCGCCGACACGCGGCAGCCGCGGATGGATGGCCGGCCCGGCGCAACCGTCAACCGACACCCTGGTGTCGCCAGTGGTCCTGCTGGTACTCGCGGGGCGTGCAGCGCTGCGCGGCGTGCGCCGATCCGTTCAGCGCGGCGCGCCACCGGGCCAACTGGTCCGCGCTGGCGGCGAATTCCATGCCGTACAACTTTCTGCCGTAGCGGCGCATCTGCAATGCCAGGCGGGCCGCCTCGCGCTGCCCGCAATCGGCCAGGCGCGCGAACTGGGCGTACGCCTCGGCATAGCGGCCCGCGTCGTAGTGCTCGTGCCCGAGATCCAGCGGCGATCGATCGGCCTCGGCGGTCGCATCGCCATCCGTCGAGCGCGACCACTGCAGCAGGCGATCGAAGTCGCCGCCGAAGCGCTGCACCAGCAGTTGTTGCGCGACGATCGAGCACGCCGCCACGGCGCCTGTGCCGAGATGATGCGTCATCGCCGCGCGATTGCAGGCAAGATAGCGCCGCTCGAGCCTGTCGTCGGGTGCGTCGGCCACGGCTGCCAGGTGTGCGACGGCCAGCAGCGTCGCCGAAACCAGCGCCGCTCTCATGCTGCACTCCGCGCCGGCATCGCCGAGGCCGAGCCGGCGTCGGCACCGAGCGGCATCGATGCGGGCGACGACGAATCGATTGGCGCGTCGACCGCCGCAGGACCAGGCCGCTCTCCGGCCTGCCGCAGGTTCGGCGCGCGGTGTTCGCTGGCGGGGGGAGGCAACTTCATGTCGGCGGACACCAGGACCCAGGACAGGGCGGCCCAGAGTGCAGCGGCCAGCGTGACGGCGGTGAGTCGTTGAACTTTCATGACAAGGCTCCCATTGGGTGCATCCGTTGAACCGCGGGCCATCGGTGCGACTGCGGTCCGGCCCGATGCGACGCTCGGTCGCATGCAGCACACTCTGGTCGCGATCGAGTGCGGGCTCAATCGCACGCTCGGCCTAGTCGACGGCCTAGACCATCGGCTGGCGGCGTGGCGCCTCAAGGACCATCACGGCGTAGGCCGAAGGTTTAGGCGAGGGCGCTATCGCCGATCCGCGCTTTGCACTAGGCTCGCGTCCCAGGCATCGGCGCTGGCGCGTCGAGGCCGCCCCTCATGAACGTGCTGCTGATCGACGACCACGAGATCGTCTGGAACGGAACCCGGTCGCTGCTGCAGCGGCTGGCCGCCGAACTCGACCCGCAGGCGAGTTTTTCGTTCGAAGCCGTGCGCGACGTGGCTGCTGCCGGGACCCTGGCAGGTCGGCATTTCGATCTGGTGCTGCTGGACTATCACCTGCCCGGCCTGGCCGGTGTGGCGGCACTGCATGCGGTGAAGGCGCAGTTCGAGTCGACCCCGGTGTGCATGCAGTCGGCCGAAACCACCCCGCAGCGGGTGCGCGAGGTGATCGAGGCCGGCGCGGCCGGCTTCATCCCGAAATCGTATCGCCTCGACGAGATGGAGGCGGCCTTGCGGGTCGTGCTCCGGCACCGGGTGTACCTGCCGGCGGAATTCCTGCTCGCCGACGCGGTGACGCGCACGCCGAGTGCCGACGCGCTGTCGCGCGAGGACATGGCAAGGTTCGTCGAATGCGAGCTGTCGCAGCGTCAGCGGCAGGTGCTGGCGCTGGCGGTGCGCGGCATGCCCATCAAGCTGATCTCGCGGCAACTCGGCATTGCCGAAGGCACGGTGAAGGTACACCTGTCGATGGTCTATCGCGCGCTCGGGGCACGCAACCGCACCGACGCGCTGTGCCGATTGTTCGACGCGCAGGCCACCTCGGCGCTGCCGGCCCCCTAGCACGTTCGTCAGCGGACTCGCCGGATCACGATCGGCCCGGGCCGAGCAGCAGCCAATGGCGCAACGCCTGCGCGCGCAAGGGCTTGCGCATCACCGCCACGCCGCTCGGCTCGTCGAGGCCGTCACCCTGGATCTCGCCGGTGATGACGGCCGCATGCACGGGCCCGTACCGGGCCTGCAGTCGCTCGATGACCTGCAGGCCATGCTCCGGCCCGC
The DNA here is from genome assembly GCA_044222685.1 of Burkholderiaceae bacterium. Taxonomy (GTDB): domain Bacteria; phylum Pseudomonadota; class Gammaproteobacteria; order Burkholderiales; family Burkholderiaceae_C; genus JAEUPI01. Next base: position 5,075 of record JBGAMU010000128.1, on the reverse strand, counting down.
CCAGTCGCCAATCGGCAATGATCGCGTCGGGCTCGAGCCCCTGCGCATCGAGCTGGGCCATCGCGCCGGCGCTGTCGCCGGCCAGGACCGTGCGGCAGCCCCAATCGTTGAGCAGCACGAGCATCGCGTCGATCACCTCGACGTTGTCCTCCACGAGCACCACCACCCGTCCGCGCAGTGCGGCGGGCGAAGGCTCCGCCGAGGCGGACTCGTCGGCCATCGCCGGCGGCCGATCGCAGCGCGGCAGCACGAGCGTGAACGCGCTGCCGCGGCCGGGTGCCGATTCGAGTTCGATCGGCACCTGCAGCAGGTCGACCAGGCGCTTGACGATGGCCAGGCCCAGGCCGATGCCGCGTTCGCGGTCGCGCGCCGGATTGCGCACCTGGAAGTACTCTTCGAAGATGCGATCACGGTCCGCCGGCGCAATGCCGATGCCGCTGTCGCGGACCGTGACGCGAAGCTCGTCACCATCGTGCTCGACGATCTGCACCGCGACGCTTCCCGACTCGGTGTACTTGACGGCGTTGTCCAGCAGATTGCGCAGGATCCGGTCGAGCATGACCGGATCGCTGCGGACCCAGGCTGGCGTGCGCGCGCAATCGAAGCGCAGGCCCTTGGATTCCGCCGGCGCGCGAAAGTCGTCGTCGATGCGCTCGAGCAGTGCGCCGAGCGCCAGGGGTTGGATGTCCGGCGTGACCTGGCCGGCTTCGAACCGCGACAGGTCGAGCAGACCGGTGAACAGGCGGTGCAGCGAGTTCGCCGAGCGGGCGGCCTGGCCGAGGGTCTGCGCGACGCGCGCGTCACCCGTCGTGTGCACGGCGTGGTCCAGCAGCAGCACCAGCGAGTGCAGGGGTTGCCGCAGGTCGTGGCTGGCCGCGGCCAGGAAGCGTGACTTGGCGAGATTGGCTTGCTCGGCGCGTTGCCGAGCCGCGTGCGCCTCGGCTTCGCTGCGCTGCAGCTGCAGCGCCAGTTGCTCGTTGTCGAAGCCCACCCGCAGCGCGCGGGCCACCAGCGCCGCACCGTCGCGTGCGTAGATGATCAGGTAGAAGAGGAAGAACATCAGCAGTCCGGCGACCGGCAGGCGCAAGGGGAAGTCCGACAGCAACCAGCCGATGGCCAACGGAGCCAGAAAGAAGGTCACCAGGCCATAGAACGCTGCCGGCACCGCGGCCGACACCGCGACGCCGCCGGCGGCCCAGGCGCACAGCACCATCGTCAGCAGGGCCCATTCGATCGGCGGCACGCGATGGAACAGCACCACCGATGCCCCCGCCACCATGCCGCTCAACGTGGCGGCTGCGACCAGCCGCCGGATCCAGCGCAGCACCTGCTCGGGGGCTGGTGGGCGGCGCAGCAGCCACGCGGCCGCGGCCGCTCGTGCGCACCACAGGCCGAGTGCGGTGCCGGCCCAGCCCCAGGCCACGGCGTGGCCCACATGGGGCGCCATCACGTAGGCGATGAAGCTGGCGGCCAGCAGCACGCCCAGCGGTGCACGCACCGTCTGCCGGCACAGCAGCCGCAGGCGTTCCGCATCGATGACTTCGCGGGCCGGTGCGGCGTGGATCGGTGGCAGCGGGTTGTCGCGCGCCTGCGTGGCCGCCGTATCCGGCGGCGGGGCGCTGCCGTTCGGTGGTGCGGGCGTCACGCCGAATGATCCGCAGACCACTGCAGGATCTGCTCCTGCATCTGCCGCGGCGAGTCGAAGCGGCTGGGCTCATAGCAGCCGAGCGGCAGCACGGCGGTGCGCGTGCAGCACCGGCTGCACCAGGTGCACGGCCGCGCCGGCGCGCGACCTTCGGCGAGGAGCGCGAGCAGATCGGGGTTGGCCAGCAGCGGGCGGCCGATCGCCACCAGGTCGCAGTCACCGGCGGCCAGCGCGCGGTCGATGACCGCACGGTCCTGGAAGCCGCCGTTGGCGATCACGGGGATCTTCACGCGTTGCCGGAATGCCTTGGCGTAGTGCGCATTGGCGCCCGGCACGAAGCGCCAACCCAGGCCGAGGGTCCGCTTGGCGAGCCAGGCTGGCATCAGGTTCATCGCCGTCGCGCGAAACGCCGCCTTGGCGCTCAGGTGGCGGGTCGAGTTGACGAACAGGCGCAGACCTTCGAATGGATACTCGCCGGGGCTGCCTTTCGGATTGACGAAGCCGAAGCCGCTGTCGATGTGCAGGTAGTCGACGCCGAGGCCGGCCAGCCACTCACCATATTGCAGCGTGGTGTCGAGCCGGTTGCCGAACAGGTAGTCGCGCGGTGGCCACACGGGCGGCCAGCGGATGTTGAATGTCGGCAGCCAGTTGCAGTCGTCCGCGGAGAGCCGAACGCCGAGCAGGAAGTCGGCACCCACCGCCGCGCGCACGGCGACGACCACGTCGCGCAGCAGGCGGAATCGCTTTTCCGTCGAGCCGCCGTAGGCATCGCGGCGGCGGTTGGTGCCCGGATTGAGGAACTGATGAAGGATGTAGCCCTTCGAGGCCGTGATCTCGACGCCGTCGGCGCCCGCCGCGCGCACGCGCACGGCCGCGCTGCGGAAGGCCTCCACCTCGGCCGCGATCTCTTCGAGCGTCATCGGTGTGGTGACGTTGCGATAGCCGTAGAACAGGTCGAAGCCCCACGAGGCGGACTTGCCGTCGGCCGCCTCGGGCAGCAGGCTGGTCTGCGTGTGGCCGCCGGGATCGCCGAGCTGGACGATGTAGCGGCAGCCTTGTGACTGCACGGCCCGAATACCCGCGGCCAGCGGACCGATGAAACGGTCGTGGCTGAGCTTGGGATACTCCAGTGGCGACATGCGATGGTCGTCCACATCGATCGTTGCCGAGATGAGGCCGCCCAGCCGGTACTCGGGGCGTGCGAAGCGGCGCTCGAAGTTGATCCACGCCGGCGTGAGCGCGCCGTCGTAGTAGGCCATGCGACCACCGAGCGACGAGCGCAGCACGCGACTGCGGAACTCGACACCCTTGATGGCCATTGCCTCGAAGAGGCTCGCTTGTCCCGCCATGTGCCGACTCCGACGGTGGCGCTGCACGCGGTATAGCGTGTGCGACAGGCTTCGTCCATTGGTGTCGGCGCGCTTCACCGGCCGCAAGACCCTGCCTCTGGCTCCGTGATAGCCTTCTGCGGCCATGACTGCCTGGGCGACCCCGATCGGTGCGCCGGTGTCCCCGACGCGCTGGGACGCCGGGTTCCTGGCCACCTTGCTGCGCAGCGACCGGCTCACGCTCGTGTTCAGCCCGGCCGGCGCCGAGCGCGACTCGATGCTGCAGCGTGCGCTGATGCCGTTGCTCGGACGCCGATCGATCGACCGGTCGATCGACTCCTTCCATGGCGACGCCGCGCCGTCGGCGGCGTCAGGCGCGCCGCAGACCGAGCGGCGCCGTTCGCGTCGCGACAGCCGGCGCGGCGCCGAAGTCGTGATCCGCTTCGACGGCTGGGGCGCGAACCCGCTGCAGGCACTGCGCGAGCAGGTGGCTGCCGTGCTGCCGCGTGGCGCCGACGCCGCACCGGCGCCGACGCTGGCGGCGCTGCTGCAGGCCACCGCGCAGCAGCACGACGCGCGCCTGCTGCTGGTGTTCGACGGCTTCGAGCGGCACCTGGCGATCGCGCCGGCCGACAGCGCCGACGTACGGCAGTTCGACGCGCAGCTGCTGGACTGGCTGCAGCAGAGCGAGTCGCCGGCGCGCCTGCTGTTCATCGTCGATGACGCGAGCCAGGAACTGCTGCTGCGCCGCTATGGCGCGTCGCTGCGGCAGTTCGGCCGCGGCTGGCTGCGCATCCGGCCGGATGCGGTGGCCTCGGTCGAGGCGGCGCCGGTGTCGGTGCCCGTCGCGCCGGCAGCTTTTGCGACGCCGCCGCACGATGACAAGGCGGCCGATGCGGCGCGCGATTTCTGGCATCGTCAGGCGGTGGGGGCCGACCGGATCGACATCCGCGCCGACGACGATGGCGAAGCCACGGTTGCGAACGACTTCTCGGCCGCCGGGCCGCCACCACCGAGGCGGCGCTGGACCACCGTCGGTGGCGCCGTGCTCGGCCTGGCCATCGGCCTGGGGCTGGGCGTGTGGCTGCTCGCGCGCCACGGCGACGCCGTCGATCGCCTCCTCGCGCAGGCGCTGGGCGGCCGATCGCCGGCGGACGCGGCCCGTGTGGCAACCGGCCCGGGCACCGTGCCACCCGCGCCCGCCGCGGTGACGCCGGTGCCGCGGACGGCTGCACCCTCTGCTGGCCTGCCGGCCGCCCCTGCACGGGCCGAGGCACCGGCCGTCGCCGCGCCGGCGGCGCTGACACTCGAGGTCACGCTGGCGTCCGACAGTGGTGCCGCGCGCACGCTGATTGATGAGCTGGCCCGCCGTGTGGCGGCGCCGGCCGGCATCGGGTTGTCGGTTGCCGCAGCCGACAAGCCGGCTGCCGCGGCGATCGTGCGCGCCGATGCGCTGCCCGCTGCACGGGAACCGTCGCCGACGCCGGGTTCGCGTCGCCTGCTGCCGGTGTGGCGCGAGCAGGTGCAGGTCGTCGTGCATGCCGATGGCCGCTGGCGCTTCCTGCACCAGCTGCGCGGCGCCCACCTCAATATCGGCGAGGCGAGTGGCGCGCGCGCCCACACGGCCAACGCGCTGTACCGGCGGCTGTTCGGCACGCCGGTGCCGTCGTGGGACATCGACCGGCGCGACGAAGCCAGCGCGCTGCGCGAGCTGCTGCGCGACGGCTCTGCGCTCGACGCGGTGGTCGTCGTTTCCGACCGGCCGGCGCTCGACCAGGTGCCGGCCGCCCAGCGTGCGCAGCTGCGTGTGCTGGCGATCGACCCGCAGCATCCGAGCACCACCGAGCTGTCGCGCGGCTTCGCCGTGCCGCGTGATGCGGCGGGCCGCGGCCTGCTGCCGCAGGTGACGAGCTACCTGGTGATGGCCGATGCGGCCGGCCCGTCGCCGGCTGTGCAGGCGCTGGCCTGTGCACTCGGCCGCGCGCAGCCGGCGCTCCAGCAGCAAGGCTCGGCCCTGCTGAGGGGACTGGATCTGCGCACGTCGGTGCCTGCCGGCTGGGAATCGGCGCTGGCGCCGGGAGAGGCCGGCTGCCCGCCGCACT
>JBGAMU010000127.1:0-11785 GCA_044222685.1 Burkholderiaceae bacterium | reverse complement strand
GCGTGATCTGCAGCTCGGAGTACTTGGAGTAGGTGGTGGACAACATCAGAAAGATCAGCACCACCAGCAGCACGTCGATGAACGGGATCAGGTTGATCTCCGGTTCCTCGGAACGACGGCGACGAAAACGCATGGACGCGCGCGCCTCAGGCGGCCGCGGCCGGCGGTGCGCCGCGCACCGCGAAGCGCATCAGATGCGGCACCAGCCGTTCGGCGGCCTGTTCCATGGTCAGCGCGTATTCATCGACGCGGCGGCGGAAGTAGCGGTAGAACATCAGCGCCGGGATCGCGATGATGAGGCCGAACGCCGTGTTGTACAGCGCCACCGAGATGCCATGGGCCAGCTGCGCCGGGTTGGCGCCGCTCGTGCCGGGCGCCTGCGAGCCGAAGATCTCGATCATGCCGATCACGGTGCCGAGCAACCCGAGCAGCGGCGCCGCCGATGCGATGGTGCCCAGCGTATTGAGGTAGCGCTCCAGTCGGTGCACGGCGCCGCGACCGGCCACCTCGAACGCCTGGCGCAACGCCGGCTCCAGGATGCGCGGCTCGCCCATTACCGCACGCAGCCCGGCCGCCAGCACCGAGCCGAGCTCGGAGTTGCCTGCCAGCTTGGTGACGACGTCGGGTGTGGGCAGGCTTTGTCGGGTGACCGACAGCACCTCGTCGAGCAATTTCGGCGGTGCGATGCGCGGGATGCGCAGGCTGACGAAGCGCTCGATCACGAGCGCCAGCGCCACCACCGAACACAGAATCAACGGCCAGATCGGCCAGCCAGCGGCTTGTATGATCGAGAACAAGGGCGTTCCGTGGAGTGCGATGCGGGCGAATGGCGGCGGTGCGCCGCGGCGACGCGCGATTATGGCCGAGCCGAAGGCGCCTTCCGTATCCAGTCGTGGCGCCTTGGCGTGCATGCAACGCCACGCGATGCCAGCGAGTTCACGAATGGACCCAACAATCCACCGCTCCTGTGGAAAAGCTTGTGGGCAAGCCCCATGCGGCGCTGCGCGAGGCGCGTATTTGCGTGCTCTGCGCTGGATTGCCCGCGTTTTGAGCAGCCCGTGCGTGCGGTGTCCCGGTGGCTGACGCGACACCAGCCGTGCTGGCGCCGCGTGCGCTCGGCGTGGCCGCGCTGCTGCTGGCGGCCAGCGATGCCTTGCAGGCGCGGCTGGGTGCGGTGGCGGTGCGCGGCGAGATCACCAACTTCATGCGCGCGGCCAGCGGTCACTGCTACTTCAGTCTGAAGGACAGCGACGGCGCGCCGGCCTTGCTGCGCTGCGCGATGTTCCGGCGCGCGGCCTCGCTGCTGGACTTCAACCCGCGTGACGGCCAGCAGGTCGAGGTGCGTGGGCGCATATCGGTCTACGAGGCGCGCGGCGAACTGCAGTGCGTGGTTGAGGCCATGCTGCCGCAGGGTGCCGGGTCGCTGTATGAATTGTTCCTGCGGCAGAAGGCACGGCTCGAGGCGGCCGGGTTGTTCGACGTCGCGCGCAAGCGGGCGCTGCCGGCATTTCCGCGTGCCATCGGGGTCGTCTCGTCGCTCGGCGCCGCGGCCTTGCAGGACGTGCTGACGGCGCTGGCGCGCCGCGCACCGCAGGTGCAGGTGATCGTCTATCCGAGCGCGGTGCAGGGTGCCGATGCGCCGGCGCAGCTGGTGCAGGCGATCGGCCTGGCCGGCCGACGCGCCGAGGTCGACACGCTGATCGTCTGCCGTGGCGGCGGTTCGATCGAGGACCTGTGGGCCTTCAACGACGAAGCCGTCGTGCGCGCGATCGTGGCATGCCCGCTGCCGGTGGTGTGCGGCGTCGGCCACGAAACCGACATCACGCTGGCCGATCTGGCGGCCGATCTGCGCGCGCCCACGCCCACCGCCGCGGCCGAGCTGGCCGCACCGCGCCGCGACGACGAATGGCAGCGTCTCGCCGACCTGTCGCGCGCCATCGGCCGCGCCGGCGAGCGCCACCTGCATCGCCAGGCCCAGCGGCTCGACCTCGCGACCGCGCGACTCGGCGCGCCGGCCGCGCGCATGCGGCAACAGCAGCAGCGACTCGTGCATCTGCACGAGCGTGCGCTGCAAGCGCTGCGGCAATCGGCGCGGCTGCAATCGCAGCTGCTGGCCACGCAAGGCCGGCGCCTGCACGCCGGCCTGCACGCCGCCTGGCAGGTGCAACGCGACCAGGTGTCGCGGACGGCCGACCGGCTGCAGGCGCTGGATCCACGCCGCACGCTGCAGCGCGGCTTCGCCTGGGTCCGCGACGCGCAGGGCCAGGTCATCACCAGCGTGGATGCGCTGCGGCCGGGGCACACGATCCACGCGGTGTGGGCCGACGGCGAGGCCAGTGCCGACGTGCGCAGCGTGAGGCGACAACCCTTGGCCGAATGAGGGCAGCGCGTCCGGCGCGGCCGCTGCCTACAATCTGCGCCTACGCAAACCCCAGATCGCGCCCATCGCGGGCGCTGAACACCCAAGAAAGGTCGCACCGATGCCATTCGCCCTGCCGCCGTTGCCTTATGCCCAGGATGCCCTGGCGCCGCACATCTCGAAGGAGACCTTCGAGTTCCACTACGGCAAGCACCATCAGGCCTACGTGACCAACCTGAACAACCTGGTGGCCGGCACGCCCAGCGAAGGCAAGCCGCTCGAGGAGGTGGTGCGCAACTCGCAAGGTCCCATCTTCAACAATGCGGCGCAGGTGTGGAACCACACGTTCTTCTGGAACAGCATGAAGCCGGGCGGCGGCGGCCAGCCCGGCGGCGCGCTGCTGGCGGCCATCAACGCCAAGTGGGGCAGTGTGGCGGCCTTCAAGGAAGCGTTCACCAAGAGCGCGGTGGGCAACTTCGGCTCGGGCTGGACCTGGCTGGTCAAGAAGCCCGACGGCACGGTGGACATCGTCAACACCAGCAATGCCGCCACGCCATTGACCACCGCCGACAAGGCGCTGCTGACGATCGACGTGTGGGAGCACGCGTACTACATCGACTATCGCAACGCGCGTCCCAAGTTCGTCGAGACCTTCCTCACGTCGCTGGCGAACTGGAGTTTTGCCGAGGCCAACTTCGGCTGACGCCGCGGCGACTCGATCTGCGCACCAGGGCCGGCCGCAGCCGGCCTTTTTCATGGCCGCAGCCGTTGCCTCGATCTCGAGGCCTCAGGGCTTGAACGGTGCGCCGCCGATGCGCATGCCCGGCTTGACGCCACGCTTGGCGAACCAGCCCCGGTTCATCTCGAGGGCAAAGCGCACCGGCTTGGCCGAGCAGTGCGAATCGTCGCTCTGCGGCGACATGTCCTCGATGTTGACGACCGTGCCGTCCTCGGCGAGGAACGCGATCGACAGCGGGATCAGCGTGTTGCGCATCCAGAAGCATTGCGACGAGGCCTGCTCGAAGACGAACAGCATGCCTTCCTGGGTCGGCATCTCGCGGCGGAACATCAGGCCGGTCTGCCGCTGCTGGGGCGACACGGCCAACTGGGCCTGGATCTTGTGCATGCCGGCGGTGAGCGTCGTCATCGGCAGGCTCTGCGGCTGATCGCCCTGCGCGCTGGCCGGCGTGGCGCCGGCACACAGCCACAGCACCGCGCCCAGCAGCCACGATGCGGCGCATCGCCGCAGGGCGGCCGCTTGGAGCGGCGGCGCCGGTCCGGCCACCTTCAAATTGATCTGCGTCATGCGACCACCCGGGTAAAGGGCCCACATTATCGAGCGCGGCAGCATCGGTCCGGCGCACCGCAACGGCATCGCCATGACACCTTCTGCCAGCACCCCACTCGAACCCGCCTCCAACGGCGCGGCGGGTGACGCGGCTGACGCGCCCGGTCGGCCGGGCGCCACGCGCTGGCTGCCGCAGACCGACGGCACCCGGCTCGCCGAAACGGGGTTGCGCGTATCCGGCATGCACTGTGCCGCCTGCGCCGGGCTGATCGAGGCCGCGCTGCGCCGCCTGCCCGGCGTGGAGCTGGCCGACGTGAGCGGCGCCGCCGAGCGCGCCACCGTGCGCTGGCGGCCTGATCGGCTGACGATCGGCCAGCTGATCGACGCGGTGCGTGCGGCCGGCTACGACGCGGTGCCCGAAGGCGCTGCCAGCGAGCGCGACCTGCGTCGGCGCGAGCACCGCACGGCCCTGTGGCGCTGGTTCGTCGCCGCGTTCTGCGCCATGCAGGTGATGATGCTGGCGACGCCGAGCTACCTGGTCAGCGGCGACGAGATCGCGCCCGACCTGCGGCAGCTGCTCAACTGGGGCAGCTGGGTAATGTCGCTGCCGGTGATCGGCTTGTCGGCCGCACCGTTCCTCGTCGGCGCCTGGCGCAGCCTGCGCCAGCGGCGGCTCGGCATGGACGTGCCGGTGGCGCTGGGCATCGTCGTCACGTTCGTCGCCAGCAGCGCCGCCACGTTTCACCCCGGCGGCTGGTTCGGCAGCGAGGTGTACTTCGACTCGCTGACGATGTTCGTCAGTTTCCTGCTCGGTGCGCGCTACCTCGAGGTGCGTGCCCGCCCTCGCGCCGCCGAGCAGCTCGAGTCCGCGCTCGAATCGGTGCCGCGTACTGCGCTGCGCATCGACGACGACGGCGTGGCGCGGCCGTTTCCCGCGGCGCAGCTGCAGCGCGACGATCGGGTACTCGTGCCGCTCGGGCAAGCCTTTCCCGCGGACGGCCAGTTGTTCGAGGGCAGCACGGCCGCCGACGAATCGCTGCTCACCGGCGAGCCGCGTCCGGTGGACAAGTCTGCGGGCGAGCGCGTCGTGGCCGGCAGCATCAACGTGATGGCGCCGGTGAAGATGCGCGTCGAGCGTGCCGGCGACGCGACCACCCTGCATGCGGTGATGGCGTTGATGCGCGAGGCCGCCACCCAGCGCCCCGCGCTGGCCCGCGAGGCCGATCGCTGGGCCGCCCCGTTCCTGTGGGTCGTGCTGCTGCTGGCGGCCGGCGCTGCCGCGGTATGGAGCATCTTCGATCCCGCGCGCGCGTTGTGGGTCGCTGTCGCGGTGCTGATCGTCACCTGTCCCTGCGCGTTGACGCTCGCGGTGCCGTCGGCGCTGCTGGCGGCAGCCGGCGCGCTGGCGCGGCGCGGCGTGTTGTTGCGGCGCATCGATGCACTCGAGGCGCTCGCGTCGGTGGATGCGGTGTACCTCGACAAGACCGGTACCGTCACCGAAGACACGCTCGGCCTGCGCGCGGTGCAGCGCGTCGATGGCGGGCCTTCTCAGCCGCTCGAGATCGACCTGCTGCAGGCCATGGCCGCGAGCCTGGCGCGCTGGTCGGCGCATCCGCTGGCGCGCGCGCTCGCTCAGGCCCACCCACCCGGTGACCACGAGCCGGGCGAGGTGCACTGGCACGAGGTACGCGAGGTGGCGGGCGCTGGCCTCGAGGCACGTGCGCCGGACGGCACGCTGTGGCGCCTGGGTTCGGCGCGGCACGTCGCCGCGCCGCCCGACGAGTCATCGGCCGCCGCGTCGCTGTGGTTCGGCACGCCCTCCGGCGCCACGCTGCGCTTCGACTTCGACGAGAAGCTGCGTGAAGACGCGATCAGCGCCGTCGCCGCGCTGCGCGCCTCGGGCCTCAGCGTCACGCTGCTGTCGGGCGATCGCCAGGCGCGCGCCGCGGCCATCGGCAAGGAGCTCGGTGTCGACGCGGTGATCGCACCCGCGACGCCCGCGCGCAAGCTGCAGGTGGTGGCCGATGCGCAGCGCGCCGGGCAACGCGTGTGGATGGTCGGCGACGGCGTCAACGACGCACCGGTGCTGGCACGCGCCGACGTGTCGATGGCGATGGGGCAGGGCGCCGCACTGGCGCGCCAGCAGGCCGATGCGGTGATCCTGCGCGACCAGCTCGGTGAACTGGTGTTCGCGCGCGCGCTCGCCCGGCGCACGATGTCCATCGTGCGGCAGAACCTGTGGTGGGCCGCCCTCTACAACGCGGTGTGCGTGCCGCTCGCGCTCGCCGGCTGGCTGCCGCCGTGGGCCGCTGGTCTGGGCATGGCGACCAGCTCGCTGCTGGTGATCTCCAACTCGCTTCGCCTCGCGCGCTGACACGACGCTGACGCGATGGACATCCTCTACCTGCTCATTCCGCTGTCGGCCGTGCTGGTGTTGCTGATCCTGGGCATCTTTGCCTGGGCCACCTACAGCGGACAGTTCGAGGACGTCGAGGGCGAGGGGCGTCGCATTCTGGCGTCAGAGCCCGACCGGGTTGACGACCATCAATCCGACATCTCGACACCGGGAAAACAATCGTCGGATGTTGTCAGGGATCGTTATCCAAGTTGAACCCCAAGGAGGGCAAAGATGAATAGCCTTGCGCGAAACGACGCGCCGGTCTACAGCGACACAGTCGTTCGTGGATTTGCATTGATGACCGTGGTGTGGGGCATCGTCGGCATGCTCGTCGGCGTGATCATCGCCGCGCAGCTGACGTGGCCGGAACTCAACTTCGGCATTTCCTTCCTCAGCTACGGGCGGCTGCGCCCGCTGCACACCAACGCGGTGATCTTCGCGTTCGGCGGCTGCGCGTTGTTCGCGACCAGCTACCACGTGGTGCAGCGCACCTGCCAGACCAAGCTGTTCCTGCCCGGGTTGGCGATGTTCACCTTCATCGGGTGGCAGGTGGTGATCCTCGCGGCAGCGATCACGTTGCCCCTGGGCATGACTCAGGGCAAGGAATACGCCGAGCTCGAGTGGCCGATCGACCTGCTGATCGCCGTGGTCTGGGTGGCCTACGCCATCGTCTTCTTCGGCACCATCGGCACGCGCAAGGTGCGCCACATCTACGTGGCCAACTGGTTCTTCGGCGCCTTCATCATCGCGGTGGCGCTGCTGCACATCGTCAACAGCGCGTCGATCCCGGTGTCGCTGTTCAAGAGCTACTCGGCCTACGCCGGCGTGCAGGACGCGATGGTCCAGTGGTGGTACGGCCACAACGCGGTGGGCTTCTTCCTGACGGCGGGCTTCCTCGGGATGATGTACTACTACATCCCCAAGCAGGCCGAGCGCCCCGTGTACTCGTATCGCCTGTCGATCGTGCACTTCTGGGCGCTGGTGTTCACCTACATGTGGGCCGGCCCGCACCACCTGCACTACACCGCGTTGCCCGACTGGGCGCAGAGCATCGGCATGATCTTCTCGCTGGTGCTGCTGGCCCCGAGCTGGGGCGGCATGATCAACGGCATCATGACGTTGAGCGGCGCGTGGCACAAGCTGCGTGACGATCCGATCCTGAAGTTCCTGATCGTCTCGCTGTCGTTCTACGGCATGTCGACCTTCGAAGGTCCGATGATGTCGATCAAGACCGTCAACGCGCTGTCGCACTACACCGACTGGACCGTCGGCCACGTGCACTCCGGTGCGCTCGGCTGGGTCGGTCTGGTCTCGATGGGTGCGATGTACCACCTGATCCCGCGCCTGTTCGGCCGCAAGCAGATGTACAGCGTCAAGGCGATCGACCTGCACTTCTGGATCGCCACCATCGGCATCGTGCTGTACATCGCGGCGATGTGGATCGCCGGCGTGATGCAGGGCCTGATGTGGCGCGCGGTCAACACCGACGGCACGCTCGTCTATACGTTCGTCGAGAGCGTCAAGGCCACGTTCCCGTTCTACGTGATCCGTCTGCTCGGCGGCCTGCTCTACCTGAGCGGCATGCTCGTGATGGCCTGGAACACCTGGATGACGGTTCGCGTCGGCAAGGCCGAGCCCACGGTGATCCCGCAGGTTGCTGCGGCCCACGCCTAACCATCTGGAAGCGAGAAACACCATGGCACAGACCCATGCCGCAACCGGTCACGAGCGCATCGAGACCAACAACTTCCTGATGATCGTGCTGATCCTGCTGACCGCGGCGATCGGTGGCATCGTGGAGATCGTCCCGCTGTTCTATCAGCGGTCCACCACCCAGCCGGTCGAGGGCCTCAAGCCCTACGACGCGCTGCAGCTCGCCGGGCGCGACGTCTATATCCGCGAGGGCTGCTACAACTGCCACTCGCAGATGGTGCGTCCGCTGCGTTCGGAAACGCTGCGCTACGGCCCGTACTCGGTTGCCGGCGAGTTCGTCTACGACCACCCCTTCCAGTGGGGCAGCAAGCGCACCGGTCCCGACCTGCAGCGCGTGGGCGGCCGCTACAGCGACGACTGGCACCGCCTGCACCTGCGCAACCCGCGCGACCTGGTGCCCGAGTCGAACATGCCGGCGTATCCGTGGCTCGAGAAGGCCGCCATCGATCCGCCGTCGATCGCTCCGCGCATGAAGGCGCTGCGCGTGGTCGGCGTGCCGTACAGCGACGACGACATCGCCAAGTCGGCCGCTGCCGTGCAGGGCAAGAACGAGCTCGACGCGCTGGTGGCGTACCTGCAGGTGCTCGGCACCGCACGCAAGTAGGAGGCCGGCATGGACCTGAATGATCTTCGCAGCCTGGTGACGGTGGTTTCGTTCCTCGTCTTCCTGGGCATCGTGGTCTGGACCTGGTCGGCAAGCCGCCGCCAGTCGTTCAGCGCCGCCGCACAACTGCCGTTCGTCGAAGAACAAGCGCGCGACAACGGCCACCCCGTCAAGGAGGGAACATGAGCGACTTCGTCAGCAATGGCTGGTCGGTATTCGTCGCGGCTGCGACCGTGTTGTCGCTGATCGCCTGCCTGATCCTGCTGGCCATCGCCAGCAAGCGCAAGGTGATCCCGAACGACCCGACCACGGGCCACGTCTGGGACCAGGACCTGCGTGAACTGAACAACCCGCTGCCGCGCTGGTGGATGGGCCTGTTCATCATCACGGTGCTGTTCGCCGGCGCCTATCTGATGCTCTACCCGGGGCTCGGCTCGATGGCCGGCTCGCTGAGCTGGAGCAGCACCGGCCAGTACGAGGCCGAAGAGAAAGCGGCCCGTACGGCGATGGCGCCGGTGTACGCCAAGTTCGCCACCATGTCGGCGGCCGATCTGGCCAAGGACAGCCAGGCGATGGGCATCGGCGAGCGCCTGTTCCTCAACAACTGCTCGGGATGCCATGGCTCGGACGCGCGCGGCAGCAAGGGCTTCCCCGACCTGACCGACAACGACTGGCTGTGGGGCGGCACGCCGGAGGCCATCGCGCAGACCATCGCCAAGGGCCGCACCGGCATGATGCCGCCGATGAGCGCCGCGGTCGGCAACGCCGACGACGTGAAGAACGTGGCCAACTACGTGTTGAGTCTGTCGGGCAGCCCGCACAACAACGTGGCGGCCGAGCAGGGCAAGGCCAAGTTCGCCGCCTGCGCGGCCTGCCATGGACCGGACGGCAAGGGCAACCAGGCTCTCGGCGCGCCCAACCTGACCGACAAGGTGTGGTTGCACGGCTGGGGTGAAGAGGCCATCATCGCGCAGATCAACCGCGGCAAGACCAACGTGATGCCGGCGCACGAGAAGCGGCTGTCGCCCGAGCAGTTGCAGGTGCTGGCGGCGTATGTGTGGGGCAAGTCGCGCACGAATGCCGCGGCGCCCAAGCAGTAGTCCCAAGCCACTCATGTCCGAACCCGCCGTGCAGGCGCTCTCCGCCTCCGGCGGCAAGCAGACGACCGCTGAGGCCGCATCCGACGATGCGGCCACCGCGGTCATCTCGCTGTATCAGAAGCACAGCAAGATCTATCCGCGCTCGGTGACCGGCCGGTTCGTGAACTGGCGCTGGGCACTGGTCTGGGCCACACAGATCGTCTTCTACGGCCTGCCGTGGCTGCAGTGGAACGGCCGCCAGGCGCTGCTGTTCGACCTGGTGGCGCGGCGCTTCTACATCTTCGGCTCGGTGCTGTACCCGCAGGACTTCATCTTCCTGACCGGTCTGCTGGTCATCTCGGCGCTGAGCCTGTTCCTGTTCACCGCGGTGGCCGGGCGCCTGTGGTGCGGGTACGCGTGCCCGCAGACGGTCTACACCGAGATGTTCATGTGGATCGAGCGGCGCATCGAGGGCGACCGGGTGGCCCGCATGCGGCTGGATCAGTCACCCTGGAGCTTCAACAAGTTCTGGCGCAAGGCGGCCAAGCAGGTGGCGTGGATCGTGCTCGCGCTGGTGACCGGGTTCACCTTCGTCGGCTACTTCACGCCGATCCGCACGCTGTGGGCCGAGGCGTTCACGCTCGGCTTCGGGCCGTGGGAGTGGTTCTGGGTCAACTTCTACGCCTTTGCCACCTACGGCAACGCCGGCTTCATGCGCGAGCAGGTGTGCAAGTACATGTGCCCGTATGCGCGTTTCCAGAGCGCGATGTTCGACCGCGACACGCTGGTCATCGGCTACGACACCGAGCGCGGCGAGCCCCGCGGCTCGCGTCCGCGCAAGAGCGCGATCCCGCCGCGCGAACGCGGCCTGGGCGACTGCATCGACTGCGGTCTGTGCGTGCAGGTGTGTCCGACCGGCATCGACATCCGCAAGGGCCTGCAGTACGAGTGCATCGGCTGTGCCGCTTGCGTCGACGTCTGCGACGACGTGATGGACAAGATGAACTACCCGCGAGGTCTGGTGCGTTATGCGACGCAGAACGCGCTGCGCGAGCACTACACGGGCAAGGACATCGTGCGCCACGCGTTGCGCCCGCGCGTGATCATCTACGCGTCGATCCTCGGCGCGGTGCTGATTGCGCTGCTGGTGAGCATGGCGATGCGCCATACCTACCGCGTCGACGTCGTGCGCGACCGCGCGTCGCTGGCACGGCTGGTCGACGAAGGCCGGATCGAGAACCTGTACCGCCTGCAGATCATGAACGCCGCCGAACAGAGCCAGCGCTACCGGGTCGACGTGACCGGGCTGCCCGGCCTGTCGCTGGCCCAGCCGATCGACGTCACGCTCGGCGCGGCCGAGGCCCGCTGGGTCACGGTGGCGGTGCGC
This sequence comes from Burkholderiaceae bacterium, assembly GCA_044222685.1. Classification (GTDB taxonomy): domain Bacteria; phylum Pseudomonadota; class Gammaproteobacteria; order Burkholderiales; family Burkholderiaceae_C; genus JAEUPI01. The sequence continues at coordinate 957 of JBGAMU010000127.1, read as the reverse complement.
ATGGAGCCGCAGGCCGCCCGGCAGGCCGGCCCCGGCGCACACCCGATGGCGTTTCGCATCGAGTTGCGCGACGATCGCAGCGCCAGCGGATGGGGCGCTCCACAGACCGAGAAGTCGACCTTCGTGGTCCCCCGCTAGATTGACCTGACTGGAGTCCGACATGTCCCCATCGTCCCGAGCCTCCCAACAGACAGGACAAGCCGCGGCCTGGTGGCGCTTGCCCATGGTCTGGCTTGTCATCGGCGGACCGGCCGTCGTGGTGGTCGCCGCCATCGGCACCGCCGTCATTGCCTTCAAGGGCGCCGATCCGGTGGTGACCGAGCACTCGTCGGTGACGGCCGGCGTGCGGCCTTCCGAATTGCCCGCGCTGCAGGCGCGCAACCAGGGCGCGGCCGTGGCCGCGCCGACGAGCCGGCGCTAGCGCTGAGTGCAGCTGGTCATGGAGCAGGCGTCGCGCGAGCCGGACCGCAAGACACGGGTCATGACCGTGTTGTGGCCCGCCTTCCTGATGGCGGGCGTGCTCGAGATGCTGGTCTTCGCCGTGGTCGACCCGCATCAGCTGCATGGCTGGGGCGTCGATTCGGCCGACTGGTCGGCCAACGCGGTGTACACCGTGGCCTTCTTGCTGTTCTGGGGCGTGATCGCCACCGCCGCCGGCATTGCGGTATGGCTCGGGCAGGGCAGCGCAGGCGGCCACCCGGCCCACGATTGACCGCAGTCAAGCCGCCGCCCGCGCGGTGCGTGGACAGTTCGACCTCATGAACAGTCCAGCAGTCGAATCCGCACCCCGCTTGTCCGAGGCCATGCTCCGCCGGCTCGACACGCCGGGCCCGCGCTATACGTCGTATCCGACGGCCGATCGCTTCCACACCGGGTTTGCCGACGCCGACTACGCCGCGGCCCTGGGCCAGGTCGCCGCCGGCGGCGACCGGCCACAGTCGGTCTATGCGCACATTC
>JBGAMU010000126.1:0-22387 GCA_044222685.1 Burkholderiaceae bacterium | reverse complement strand
ATCGACGAGGCCGGGCGCGGCCCGCTGGCCGGCCCCGTGTTCGCCGCCGCGGTGATTCTCGACCCGGCGCACCCGCTGCGCGGGCTGCGCGACTCGAAGGCGCTGTCGGGCCCGCGACGGGAGGTGCTGGCGGGCGAGGTTCGCGCGCACGCGCTGGCATGGGCGGTCGCCTCGGCCGACGTCGCCGAGATCGACGAGCTCAACATCCTGCAGGCCACGCTGCTCGCGATGCGCCGCGCGGTCGACGCCTTGCGCCTGCCGCCGGCGCGCGTGCTGGTCGACGGCAACCGACTGCCGGTGTTGCGCGTCCCCGCAGAGGCCATCGTGAAGGGTGATGCGACGGTGGCGTCGATCTCGGCCGCGTCCATCCTGGCCAAAGTGGCGCGCGATCAGATGTGCCTCGAACTCCACCGCTGCCATCCGTTGTACGGCTTCGATGCCCACAAGGGTTATTGCACGCCCGAGCACCTGCTGGCGCTGCGTGCGCACGGCGCCTGCATCGCGCACCGGCGCAGCTTCGCGCCGGTGCAGCAGGTGCTGGACACGGCGTGATGGCGGCGCCATCGATCACCCGCATCGCCTCGCGCAGCAACCCGGTGCTGGCGCGTGTGCGTCGGTTGCAGGCCGATCCGCTGGCCTATCGCAAGCTCGGCCAGGTGTGGCTCGAGGGCGACCATCTGCTGCGCGCCGCGGTCGCCCGCGGCCGGCGGCTGCCGGTCGTGCTGCTGCCGGAAGACGATGCCGACGCTGCGGCCTGGCAGCCGCTGCGCGCCGCGGCCGACAAGGTGCTGCTGGTCGAGCCGGTTCTGTGGCGCCAGACGAGTGCGCTGGCCTCGCCGGTGCCGATCGGTGCGCTGGTCGACCTGCCCGCGCCCTCGCTCGCGCCAGGTCGGCGCACGGTGGTGTTCGACCGCGTGCAGGACGCCGGCAACCTGGGCAGCATGCTGCGCAGTGCCGCCGCGCTCGGCGTGCAGCAGGTGCTGGCCTTGAAGGGTTGTGCCGGCCTGTGGTCACCCAAGGTGATGCGGGCGGCGATGGGCGCGCACTTCGCGCTAGGCCTGCGCGAGGAGGCCGGCGCCGACGACGTCGCCGCGTTGCGTCTGCCGCTGGTGACGACCAGTTCGCACGCCGGGAGCGACCTGGCCGCGGTGCAATGGCCCGACCCATGCGCCTGGGTCTTCGGCCACGAGGGCGGCGGCATTTCCGACGAACTGCGGCGCCTGGCCACGCTGCAGGCGCGCATTCCCCAGCCCGGCGGCGAGGAGTCGCTCAACGTGGCGGCCGCCGCCGCGGTGTGCCTGTACGAGGCGATGCGCCAGCGCGGACAACGCCGCGCGGCGGATCAATAGATCAGCCGGTCGGGCCGGATGTCGCGCAGGATGGTGGTCGCGATCTCCTCGATCGACTTGTGCGTCGAACTGAGCCACGAGATACCTTCGCGGCGCATCATCGACTCGGCCTCGCGCACCTCGGTGCGGCAGTTGTCGATCGATGCATAACGGCTGCCGGGACGGCGCTCGTGGCGGATCTGTGCCAGGCGCTCCGGGTCGATGGTGAGGCCGAAACACTTGCGTTTGTGCGGGAACAGCGACTTGGGCAGCTGGCCGCGGTCGAAGTCCTCAGGGATCAGCGGGTAGTTGGCCGCCTTGATGCCGTGCTGCATCGCCAGGTACAGCGAGGTCGGCGTCTTGCCGCAGCGGCTGACGCCGACCAGGATGACGTCGGCGCTCTGCAGGTTGCGTGCCGACTGGCCGTCGTCGTGGATCAGCGCGAAGTTGATCGCCTCGATGCGCTCGTTGTACTCGTGGCTCTTGGCGGCGTCGGAAAAGCGCCCGACCCGGTGGTTGGACTTGACGCCGAACTCCACCTCGAGCGGCTCGACGAAGGTGCGGAACATGTCGAGCACCATGCCGCGGCAATCGGACGCGGTGAGCACGTCACGCACCTCATCGTTGACCAGGGTGATGAAGACGATGGGCCGCCGGCCCTCGGCATCAGCGGTGGCGTTGATCTCGCCGACCACCGTGCGGGCCTTGTCGAGCGAGTCGATGAAGGGCCGCCTGACATGCCGATGCTGGGCCGAAAACTGCGCGAGGATCGAATTGCCGAAGGTTTCGGCGGTAATGCCGGTGCCGTCGGAGACGAAAAACACGGTTCGGGTGGGCATCGAATCTCCGAGACTGCGGGATAGATAGGGACTTGAGGATGATAGGCGCGCCGTTCATTCCGTAGAATCGCCGCAAGCAAGCCCGATGCCATGCGATGAGCCTCCTCAGCCGATCCCCACTGCGACCCCGCGCTGAGTCGATGGCCCGCATTCTGATCCGGGCCGCACCGATTTCTGACCCTTACGGAGCTTTCTCATGTCATCGACGACTCACGCGACCGCCCTGGTCGTACCGTTTGACCAGTTGAGGATGACCGACGTCGAGGTGGTCGGCGGCAAGAACGCCAGCCTCGGCGAGATGATCAGCCAGTTGACCGCCAGCGGCGTGCGGGTGCCCAACGGCTTCGCCACGACCGCGCATGCGTTCCGCGAGTTCCTGCGCCATGGCGGCCTGACCGATCGCATCAACAAGCGCCTGTCCGCACTCGACACCGACGATGTGCGCAAGCTGGCAGAAGTCGGCGCCGAGATCCGCGGCTGGGTCGTCGCCGCGCCGCTTCCGCCGGCGCTGGAGGCGGCGGTGCGCGAGGCATTCGCCGCTTTGCAGGGCGGCGATACGCAGGCTTCGTTCGCCGTGCGTTCGTCTGCCACCGCCGAGGATCTGCCCGATGCGTCGTTCGCCGGGCAGCAGGAGACGTTCCTCAACGTGACCGGCATCGACGACGTGCTGCATCGCATGCGCGAGGTGTTCGCCTCGCTCTACAACGACCGGGCGATCAGCTACCGCGTGCACAAGGGCTTCGCGCATACCGACGTGGCCCTGTCGGCCGGCGTGCAGCGGATGGTGCGCTCCGACCTCGGCAGTGCCGGCGTGCTGTTCACGATCGACACCGAGTCGGGCTTCGAGGACGTGGTCTTCGTGACCTCGAGCTACGGCCTGGGCGAGACGGTGGTGCAGGGCACGGTGAATCCGGACGAGTTCTACGTGCACAAGCCGATGCTCAAGGCCGGCAAGCAGGCCATCATCCGCCGCACGCTCGGCTCCAAGCTGGTCCGCATGCAGTTCGCCAGCGACGATGAACGCGCGGCCACCGGCAAGCTGGTGACGACCGTCGACACGCCGCCCGAACTGCGCAACCGCTACTCGCTGAGCGACGCCGACGTGTCCGAACTGGCGCGCTACGCGCTGATCATCGAGGCCCACTACGGCCGGGCGATGGACATCGAATGGGGCCGCGACGGCCGCGACGGCAAGCTCTACATCCTGCAGGCGCGGCCCGAGACGGTGAAGAGCCAGGCCACCGTGGAGCACCGCTACAAGCTCAAGGGCCACGGCACCGTGCTCGCCGAAGGGCGCGCCATCGGCCAGAAGATCGGCACCGGGCGCGTGCGGCTGGTGCATTCGCTGGCCGAGATGGACAGCGTGAAGGCCGGCGACGTGCTGGTCACGGAGATGACCGATCCCAACTGGGAGCCGGTGATGAAGCGTGCCTCGGCGATCGTCACCAATCGCGGTGGGCGCACCTGCCACGCCGCGATCATCGCGCGCGAGCTCGGCATTCCGGCGGTCGTCGGCTGCGGAGACGCCACCGAGCGGCTGGTCGACGGCTCGCTGGTCACCGTGTCGTGCTCCGAGGGCGACACCGGCTTCATCTACGACGGCCTGCTCGAGACCGAGGTGACCGAGGTCAAGCGCGGCGAGATGCCGTACTGCCCGATCAAGATCATGATGAACGTCGGCAATCCGACGCTGGCCTTCGAGTTCGCGCGCATTCCGAACGCCGGCGTCGGGCTGGCGCGGCTGGAGTTCATCATCAACACCAACATCGGTGTGCACCCGAAGGCGATCCTCGACTACCCGAACGTCGACCCGGAGCTCAAGATGGCGGTCGAGTCGGTGGCGCGCGGGCATGCCTCGCCGCGCTCGTTCTATGTCGACAAGCTGATGGAGGGCATCGCCACCATTGCGGCGGCGTTCTGGCCGAAGCCGGTGATCGTGCGCTTGTCGGACTTCAAGTCCAACGAGTACAAGCTGCTGATTGGCGGCAAGCGCTACGAGCCCGACGAGGAGAACCCGATGCTGGGCTTCCGCGGTGCGTCGCGCTACATCAGTGGTGACTTCAGCGATGCCTTTGCGATGGAGTGCGAGGCGCTGCGGCGGGTGCGCGCCGAGATGGGCCTCACCAATGTGGAGATCATGGTGCCGTTCGTGCGCACCGTGCGGCAGGCCGAGCGCGTGGTGCAGTTGATGGCCGAGCGCGGCCTCGTGCGCGGCAAGGACGGGCTCAAGGTGATCATGATGTGCGAGGTGCCGAGCAACGCGATCCTGGCCGATCAGTTCCTGCAGCACTTCGACGGCATGTCGATCGGCTCGAACGACCTGACGCAGCTGACGCTTGGCCTGGACCGCGACTCGGGCCTCGAACAGCTGACCGACGATTTCGACGAGCGCGATCCGGCCGTCAAGGCGATGATCTCGCGCGCCATCACGGCCTGCCGGGCGACCGGCAAGTACGTCGGCATCTGCGGCCAGGGTCCGAGCGACCACCCGGACTTCGCCGACTGGCTGGCGCAGGAGGGCATTGGTTCGATGTCGCTCAACCCCGACACGGTGATCGACACTTGGCAGCGCCTGGCAGCGCGCTGAAGACCCGAGCCGACCGGCTCGGCTATACTCACGGGCTTTCCCTTGCCGCACCCGACTGTCGACGCAAACGGGGCGGCTTCCAATTCGGAAACCACAAGGAGTCTTCATGCGTCACTATGAGATCGTGCTCCTGATCCATCCGGATCAAAGCGAGCAGGTTCCGGCCATGCTGGAACGTTACAAGGCACTCGTCACCGCAGGTGGCGGCAAGGTGCATCGGGTCGAGGACTGGGGCCGGCGCCAGCTGGCCTACATGATCCAGAAGCTCGCCAAGGCGCACTACCTGTGCCTGAACATCGAATGCGGCCAGCCCGTGCTGAGCGAGCTCGAGTCGGGCTTCCGCTTCAACGACGCCGTGCTGCGCCACCTGACGGTGGCCAAGAGCAAGGCCGAGACCAACCCGTCGGTCATGATGAAGGCCGTCGAGAAGGAAGAAGCCCGCAAGGCTGCGCAGGAGACCCATGCCTGAGCCGCGGACGCGGCGCACCTGACGCACATTCGCCCCGCTGCCGATGAACCGCCTCGTGCTGTCGGCGCAGCTGGTCGAACGCGGTGCGCGGCGCTTCACGCCGGCCGGTCTGCCGGTGCTCGAGCTGCGACTGCAGCACGAGTCCGAGCTGACCGAGGACGGCCAGACGCGCCGCGTGTCGATGGAAGTCAGGGCGCTGGCCATCGGTGCCATCACCGACAGGCTGTCCGCGCTGGTGCTGGGAGCGTCGGCGCAATTCGCCGGCTTCCTGGCGCAGGGACGCAACGGACGCGGCGTGGTGTTCCACATCACGTCGCTCGACTGAAGATACCGAATCGAAAGAGGACCCACCATGCCACCGCCAAGAGGTAAAGGTAAGTTTTCGAAGGACCGCAAGCCCAAGCGCAACCAGCAGTCGCTGCTGTTCCGCCGCAAGCGCTTCTGCCGCTTCACCGTCGCCGGTGTCGAGGAGATCGACTACAAGGATGTTGACGTGCTGCGCGACTTCATCGGCGAGAACGGCAAGATCACGCCGGCCCGCCTGACCGGCACGCGCGCGTTCTACCAGCGCCAGCTCACGACGGCGATCAAGCGCGCGCGTTTCCTGGCGCTGATCCCGTACAGCGACCACCACCGCGTCTAGGAGCCGAGACCATGCAAGTGATCCTGCTCGAAAAGATCGTCAACCTGGGCAACCTGGGCGACGTGGTCAAGGTCAAGGACGGCTTTGCCCGCAACTACCTGATTCCGTCCAAGCGCGCGCGTCGCGCCACCGAGGCGGCGATCCAGGAATTCGAGGCACGCCGTGCCGAACTCGAAAAGGCCGCGGCCGACAAGCTGGTGGCGGCGCAGTCGACCGGCGAGCGGCTGGCCGGCAAGACGGTCACCGTGGCGCAGAAGGCGGGCGTCGACGGCCGCCTGTTTGGCTCGGTGACCAACTTCGACATCGCCGAAGGGCTGAAGAAGATGGGCTTCGAGATCCAGAAGTCGCAGATCCGCATGCCCACTGGCCCGCTGAAGACTGTGGGTGAGCACACGGTGTCGGTGGCTGCGCATACCGACGTCGTGGTCGAGATCCTGGTCAGCGTGGTGGCCGAGGCCGAGTAAGCCCACGCGCTCGTGCGCCATCCACAGGGCCGGCAGCAGCCGGCCCTGTTTGCTTGTGCAACTGCTGACCACCTGATTTCCACAGGCTTGCCCACAGGCCGGCGCAGTCACGCGACTTATCATCAGCCCATGTCCGCCGTCTTCCGTTCTGCCGACGCACCCGCCGACGACGAGGTCGCGCGGCTGCGCATACCGCCGCATTCGGTCGAGGCCGAGCAGAGCGTGCTGGGCGGGCTGCTGATCGACAACCTGGCCTGGGATCGTGCGGCCGACCTGCTGACCGAAAGCGATTTCTATCGCTCCGAGCATCGCCAGATCTACTCGGCAATCACCAGCCTGGTCAGTGCCAGCAAGCCGGCCGATGTGGTGACAGTGTTCGAGCAGCTGCAGAGCCTGGGCCGCGCCGCCGACTGCGGCGGGCTCGGCTACCTGAATTCGCTGGCGCAGAGCGTACCGAGCGCGGCCAATCTGCGGCGCTACGCCGAGATCGTGCGCGAGCGCGCGATCCTGCGCAAGCTGATCGGCGCCAGCGACGAGATCGCAACGCAGGCCTTCAACACGCAGGGCCGTTCGGTGTCGCAGATCCTCGACGAGGCGGAGGGGCGCATCTTCAAGATCGGCGAGGAGGGCTCGCGCAACAAGCAGGGCTTCGTCGGCATCGACAAGCTGGTGGTCGAGCTGATCGATCGCGTGACCGAGCTGCACGAGAACGGCGCCGAAGAGGTGACCGGCGTGCGCACCGGGTTCTACGACCTCGACCGCTACACCGCCGGCCTGCAGAAGGGTGACCTCATCGTGCTGGCGGCACGACCCTCGATGGGCAAGACCGCTTTCGCCTTGAACATCGCCGAGCACGTGGCCGTGCACGAAGAGCTGCCGGTGCTCGTCTTCTCGATGGAAATGGGCGCCTCGCAGCTGGCGGTGCGCATGGTCGGCTCGCTCGGCCGCATCGACCAGCAACACCTGCGCACCGGGGCGCTGAAGGACGACGAGTGGACGCGCCTCACCGAAGCCGTCGACAAGCTCGGCAAGGTGAGCATGTTCATCGACGAGACGGCGGCACTCAACCCGGCCGAGCTGCGCGCGCGGGCCCGCCGCATGGCGCGCCAGTTCGGCGGCACGCTGGGGCTGATCGTGGTCGACTACCTGCAGTTGATGAGTGGCAGCAGTGGCAGCGACGAGAACCGCGCCACCGAGCTCGGCGAGATCTCGCGTGGCCTGAAGGCGCTGGCCAAGGAACTGCAATGTCCGGTGATCGCGCTGTCACAGCTCAACCGCAGCGTGGAGACGCGCAACGACAAGCGGCCGATGATGAGCGACCTGCGTGAGTCGGGTGCGATCGAGCAGGACGCCGACGTCATCATGTTCATCTATCGCGACGACTACTACAACAAGGAAAGCAAGGAGCCGGGCGTGGCCGAGATCATCATCGGCAAGCAGCGCAACGGCCCGGTCGGCACGCTCAAGCTCACCTTCCTGAAGCCGCTCACGCGGTTCGACAACCTGGCCTCCGGCGGCGACAGCGGCGACTACTGACCGCGACCACTGACGGCGCCTGCAGAAGGCCCTGCGCTTGACGGGCCTCTGCATACTGTATAGATTAACAGTATGCGGAGCACCGCCACGCCCTCCACCCGGTCTGCCCCGCCCGCCACCCTGGTGTACGCGCCTCTCAAGGGCCGTGGCACCGTCTGGGCGCTCGAGCACCGCTTCACCCGCGAGCACACCGAGTCGTTCGACGATGGATGGGGCACCCTGGAGCAGGCGGCCCGCGAGGAGCTCTTGCCGCCGCAGACCCAGGTGCTCGAAGAACAGGTGAAGTCGATCCTGGCCGGCAACGACTCGCCCGACATCGGATTCGATCTGTCGATCAACCCGTACCGCGGCTGCGAGCACGGCTGCATCTACTGCTATGCGCGGCCGACGCACAGCTATCTCAACCTGTCGCCGGGCGTCGACTTCGAAACCAAGATCATTGCCAAGGTCAATGCCGCGCAGCGCCTGCGCGAGGCGTTCGCGCGGCCCAGCTACGTGCCGCTGTCGCTCAACATCGGCTCGGCGACCGACGCCTACCAGCCGGTGGAACGAAGACTCAAGATCACGCGTTCGGTGCTCGAGGTGATGCACGAGTGTTCGCATGCGTTCTCGATCATCACCAAGTCGGCCGGCATCGAGCGCGACCTCGATCTGATCGCGCCGATGGCCGAGCGGCGGCTCGCCGCGGCCTATGTCTCGATCACGACGCTCGACCCGCATCTGGCCCGCGTGATGGAGCCGCGCGCCGCGTCGCCGCAGCGGCGGCTCGACACCATCCGCGCGCTGGCCAAGGCCGGCGTGCCGGTGGGTGTGAGCGTGTCGCCGGTGGTGCCGTTTCTCAACCTGCACGAGCTCGAGCGCATCCTCGAGGCGGCGCAGGAAGCCGGCGCCAGCCGGGCCTTCAGCATCGTGCTCAGGCTGCCGTGGGAAGTGAGCCCGCTGTTCCAGCAGTGGCTGCAACAGCACTTTCCCGACCGAGCGGCCCGCGTGATGGCCCGCGTGCGCGAGATGCGCGGCGGCAAGGACAACGACGCGCGCTTCGGCTCTCGCATGACCGGCACCGGCGTGTGGGCGCAGTTGATCCGCCAGCGCTTCGACAAGGCCGTCGCGCGGCTCGGGCTCGACCGTGAGCGCATCGAGCTCGACCTCACGCAGTTCCGCCGTCCGGCGGCGCAGGCGGGGCAGGGCTCGTTGTTCTAGTTGCTGGCGCGAGCGGCTGCGGCGCCGCTGCTCTCTCGCTACTTGAACAGGTCTTTCACGCGGTCGGTCCAGCTCTTCGCGTTGGGCGAGTGCCGGTCGCCGCTTTTGCGAAACGACTCATCGAGTTCACGCATCAGCTTGCGCTGGTGCTCGGTCATGCGCACTGGCGTCTCGACGGTCACGTGGCAGTACAGGTCGCCCGGGTAGCTCGACCGGATGCCCTTGATGCCCTTGCCGCGCAGGCGAAAGGTCTTGCCGTGCTGCGTGCCCTCGGGCAGCTCGATCTCGGCGCGCCCCGACAACGTGGGCACCTCGATGCCACCGCCCAGTGAGGCCAGCGTCATCGTCACCGGCACGGTGCAATGCAGGTCGTCGCCATCGCGCTCGAATATGTCGTGCTGCTTGATGCGGATCTCGATGTACAGGTCACCGGCCGGTCCGCCATTGGTGCCCGGCTCGCCGTTGCCGGCGGATCGGATGCGCATGCCTTCGTTGATGCCGGCGGGGATCTTGACCTCGAGCGTCTTCTGCTTCTTGATCTTGCCCACGCCGCTGCAGGTGACGCAGGGTTCGGGAATGATCTTGCCGCTGCCGTGGCAATGCGGGCAGGTCTGCTGGATGCTGAAGAAACCTTGCCGCAGGTGCACCGTGCCGCTGCCGTTGCAGGTGTTGCAGGCCTTGGCGCTGGTGCCGGGCTTGGCGCCGGTGCCGCGGCAGGTCTCGCAAGTGTCCCAACTCGGGATGCGGATCTGCGTGTCCTTGCCGTGGGCGGCTTCCTCCAGCGTGATCTCCATCGCGTAGGAGAGGTCGGAGCCGCGGTACACCTGCTGCCCGCCGGCGCCGCGCCGGCCGCCGGCCGCGCCACCGAAGATGTCGCCGAAGATGTCGCCGAACGCCTCGGCGAAGCCGCCGAAGCCCTCGGCCCCGGGGCCGCCGCGGAAGCCGCCGGCCATGTTGGGGTCGATGCCGGCGTGGCCGTACTGGTCGTAGGCAGCGCGCTTCTCGGCGTCGGAAAGGATCTCGTAGGCCTCCTTGGCCTCCTTGAACTTCTCTTCCGACTTCTTCGCATCGTCACCCTGGTTGCGGTCAGGGTGGTGCTTCATGGCCAGCTTGCGATAGGCCTTCTTGATGTCCTCTTCGGTGGCGTTCTTCGCCACACCGAGGATGTCGTAGTAGTCGCGCTTGGTGGCCATCTGGGTCAGGTCCGGTCAGTCCAACGAAGCCGCCGCGCCGGCCGGCAGATGCAGTCTGCCTGTCGGGCGCGGCGAGGGGTGCGGCCGCCCTCGGGGAGGGCGCGCCGGAGCGTCACTTCTTCACTTCCTTGAACTCGGCATCCACCACGTTGTCGTCTGCCGGTTTGTTCGACTGCGCCTTGGCGCCAGAGTCTGCGCCTGCGGCACCGCCGCTCGGGCCTGCCGCACCCGCGGCGGCCTGGGCAGCCTGCGTGTCGGCGTACATCTTCTCGCCGAGTTTCTGGCTGGCGGTCATCAGCGCTTCGGTGCGTGACTCGAGCGCGGCCTTGTCGTCGCCCTTGAGCGCTTCTTCGACATCCTTCAGCGCGGCTTCGATCTTGTCCTTCTCGCCGGCATCGAGCTTGTCGCCGTGCTCGGCGAGGCTCTTCTTCACCGAGTGCACCATGGCGTCGGCGTTGTTGCGTGCCTGCACGATCTCGAGCTTCTTCTTGTCCTCGACGGCATTGAGCTCGGCGTCCTTGACCATCTTCTCGATCTCGGCCTCGCTCAGGCCCGAGTTCGCCTTGATGGTGATCTTGTTCTCCTTGCCGGTGGCCTTGTCCTTGGCGCCCACGTGAAGGATGCCGTTGGCATCGATGTCGAACGTGACCTCGATCTGCGGCAGCCCGCGCGGCGCCGGTGGGATGCCCTCGAGGTTGAACTCGCCCAGGCTCTTGTTGCCGGCGGCCAGCTCTCGCTCGCCCTGGAACACCTTGATCGTCACCGCGGGCTGGTTGTCGTCGGCGGTGGAGAAGGTCTGCGCGAACTTGGTCGGGATCGTGGTGTTCTTCTTGATCATCTTGGTCATCACGCCGCCGAGCGTCTCGATGCCGAGCGACAGCGGGGTCACGTCGAGCAGCAGCACGTCCTTGCGCTCGCCGCCCAGCACCTGGCCCTGGATGGCTGCGCCGACCGCCACCGCCTCGTCGGGGTTGACGTCCTTGCGCGCTTCCTTGCCGAAGAACTCCTTGACCTTGTCCTGCACCTTGGGCATGCGCGTCATGCCGCCGACCAGGATCACGTCGTTGATGTCGCCGATCTTCACGCCGGCATCCTTGATCGCGATGCGGCACGGCTCGATCGTGCGCTCGATCAACTCGTCGACCAGGCTCTCGAGCTTGGCGCGCGTGAGCTTGATGTTCAGGTGCTTCGGGCCCGATGCATCCGCCGTGATGTAGGGCAGGTTGACGTCGGTCTGCGTGCTGTTGGACAGCTCGATCTTGGCCTTCTCGGCGGCCTCCTTCAGGCGCTGCAGCGCGAGCACGTCCTTGGTCAGGTCGACGCCTTGCTCCTTCTGTGTCGCCGTTGGTCGACAGCACCTCGAACTGCTTCTCGCCGTCGACGTCGGCGATCTCGATGATCGAGATGTCGAAGGTGCCGCCGCCGAGGTCGTATACCGCGATCTTGCGGTCGCCCTTGCCGTGCTTGTCGAGGCCGAAGGCCAGCGCCGCGGCCGTGGGCTCGTTGATGATCCGCTTGACGTCGAGGCCGGCGATGCGGCCGGCGTCCTTGGTGGCCTGGCGTTGGCTGTCGTTGAAGTACGCCGGCACGGTGATCACCGCTTCGGTGACCTCTTCGCCGAGGTAGTCCTCGGCGGTCTTCTTCATCTTGCGCAGCACTTCGGCGCTCACCTGCGGCGGCGCGAGCTTCTTGCCGCGCACCTCGACCCAGGCATCGCCGTTGTCGGCCGCCTTGATGGCATAAGGCATCAGGTCGATGTCCTTCTGCACTTCTTTCTCGGTGAACTTGCGGCCGATCAGCCGCTTCACCGCGTACAGCGTGTTCTTTGGATTCGTCACCGCCTGGCGCTTGGCCGAGGCGCCGACGAGGATCTCACCGTCTTCCTGGTAGGCGATGATCGACGGCGTGGTGCGCGCACCTTCGCTGTTCTCGATCACCTTGGTGGTGTTGCCCTCCATGATCGCGACGCACGAGTTGGTCGTACCCAAATCGATGCCAATGATCTTGCCCATGTTCTATTGCTCCTGAGACTTGGAAAAGGATGTGGAGGAGGTGTGGATAAGCTGTGGGGTTTCAAGGGCCCGGCGACAGGCGCCGGGACTCACTTGGGCGCCGCCACCGTGACCAGCGCCGGCCGCAGCACGCGGTCGGCGATCAGGTAGCCCTTCTGCAGCACCGCGACGATGGTGTTGGCTTCCTGCTCGGCCGGCACCACCGAGATCGCCTGATGCTGGTGCGGGTCGAACTTCGTGCCGGCCGGCGGGTTGACCTCGACCACTCGGTTGCGCTCGAGCGCCTGGCTCAGCAGCCGCAGCGTGGCATGCGTGCCCTCCAGCAGCTGCTCCGGAGTGGCGTTGGCGATGCCGATCGCCGCCTCCAAGCTGTCGCGCACCGGCAGCAGCGACTCGGCAAACGACTCGACCGCGAACTTTCGCGCCTTGGCGACTTCCTCGTCGGCGCGGCGCCGGGTGTTCTCGACCTCGGCCTTGGCCCGCAGATAAGCGTCGGACGCCTCGGTGTGCTTGGCCTGCAGCTCTGCCAGCTGTTGTTCCAGGCCAGCCGTGTCGGCCCGGGCTGCCGCAGCGGTCGCCGCCGGCTCGGCATCGGCCGGCGGCAGATAAGGTTCTTGGGGGTTGTTGTCGTGAATGTTCATTTCGGGCCAGGGAAAGCGTCTCCAATCGACCTTGGGGCGACGAGCCGCTTTTCAAGGGCGGCTCGTCGGGCTCGTCATTCGTCGAGCCGGGCGCTCCAGCGGTCCCAGTCGGCCAGCTGGCGGCGGTCGCGTTTGGTCGGGCGACCTTCGGTCAGCGTTGCCGCCGGCTCGGGCGCGAGGCGGCGCGCCTGTGCGGCGCGCTCACGGGCGGCCAGGCTGTCCGCAGTCTCCTGGTACAGCGTGCGCGCCACCGGGGCGGGGCCCCGCTGGGACGAGGTCAGCAGCACGTCGAACGCCAGTACCGCCCCGTCGCGGCGCAGCACGATGCGGTCGCCGGTATGCACCTCGCGCGAGGCCTTGGCCGGCAGGCCATTGACCTCGACGCGGCCGAGCGCGATCTGTTCGGCGGCAAGGCTGCGCGTCTTGAAGAACCGCGCGGCCCACAGCCATTTGTCGAGCCGGACACTGTCGCTCATGGTGGCCGATTGTCGGCCAGCGGAAGCAACGCGGTGGCGTCGAGGCCGACGACCCGGCCGTCGCGCAGGCGGTTGCGCAGTTCGAGCGTGCCGCCGAGCGAGGCGACGATCTCGCGGCAGATGGCCAGGCCCAGGCCGCTGCTGCCGGGCGCCGACGACGCGGCGAACGGCTCGAACAGGCGCCCGCGCTGCTCGTCGCCGAGCCCCGGGCCGCTGTCGGCCACGACCAGCTCGGCCCACGGCGCGGCCGGCTGCAGCCGCACCAGCAGCGCGCCTGCTCCGCCGTGGCGGATCGCGTTGTGCAGCAGATTGCGCGCCAGCTCGCGCAGCGCCCATTCGTCGGCGCGCACCGGCACCGCCTGCACGGCGAGCTCGAAGTCGATGCCGCGCTCGGCGATCAGCGCCGACAGGTCGAGCGCCACGCCCTGGACGATGGCGCCCCAGTCAACCGGCGCGGCGTCGGCGGGCAACGCGCGCAGTTGCTCGACCCGGGCCAGCGCGAGCATCTGGTTGGCCAGCTCGGTCGCGCGGTCGATCGTCGCATTGATCTCGCGCAGCGCCTGGGCCGGCTCGACGTCGCCGCGCATCGCCGACTGGGTCTGCACCTTCAGCACGGCCAGCGGCGTACGCAGCTGGTGCGAGGCGTCGCGCACGAAGCGCTTCTGATGCGCCAGCAGATGGCGCAGCCGGCCCATCACGAGGTTCATGCCCTCCAGCAGCGGCTGCAGCTCGCGCGGCGCCCGCGGGTCGACCAGCGGCGCCAGGTCGCCCTCGGCTCGCTCGCGCAGCGTGCGGCTGACCTCGCGCACCGGCCGGGTGGCGCGTTGCACGGCCCAGATCACCACCGCGGCGATCACCGCCACCAGCACCGCCTGCCGCCACAGCGTGTCGAGCAGGATGCGGCGGGCCAGCGTCTCGCGCAGTTCCAGCGTCTCGGCCACCTGCACGGTCGCCATGCCCTGGCCTTCGACGCCGGCCACCGGCTGCAGCAGCACGGCCACGCGCACGGGTTCGTCGAGATAACGCTCGTCGTAGAAGTCGACCAGTGCGGCGTACTGGCCCTGCGCCGGCAGCTGGCCGCGCCATGGCGGCAGGTCGGCAAAACCCGAGACCATTTCGCCATCGAAGCCGGTGACACGGTAGTACATGCGGCTGCGGTTGTCGGCCTCGAAGGGCTCGAGCGCCGAGTACGGCAGGTTCGCCTTCACCTGCACGCGGCCGTCGGTACTGACCAGTTCGAGCAGCTCGCCGATCGACTTGGCCGACGCCAGCAGCGTGCGGTCGTAGGCCGTGTCGGCCGCACGCAGCGCCTGGCGGTACAGGCTCACCGTGTTGATCAGCACGAAGACGAACACCGGCACCAGAATGCCGATCAGAAGCTGCCGACGCAGCGAAGCCGGCTGCAGCGCGGTGAGCCTCATGTGCTGGACTTGAGCAGATAACCCAGGCCGCGCAGCGTCACCAGCTGCACGTCGGTGGCGGCCAGGCGCTTGCGCAGCCGATAGGCCACCACCTCGACCGCCTCGATCTGCACGTCCGGCTCGCCGGCGAAGACCAGCTCGAACAGCCGCTCCTTCGCCACGGCGTGGCCGGGCTTGTGCATCAGCGCTCGCAGCAGCGCGGTCTCGCGCGGCGGCAGCTCGAACGGCGCGTCGCGACAGTAGACGGCACCCTGCTCGAGGTCGATGCGCAGGCAGCCGTAGCGGGCGGACGTGTCCGCCGGTGGCAGGCCGCGGCGCGCCAGCGCACGCACGCGCGCCTCGAGCTCGTCGAGGTCGAACGGCTTGGCCAGGTAGTCGTCGGCGCCGGTGTTCAGGCCCAGCACGCGGTCGCCCACCGTGCCGCGTGCGGTGATGATCAACACCGGCGTCGACAGGCCTTCGGCGCGCGCTTGTTCGAGCACGCTGAGGCCGTCGCGGCCCGGCAGGCTGAGATCGAGCAGCACCACGTCGGGCTGGCTCGCGCGCCAGCGGTCGAGCGCGCGCTGGCCGTCGGCGCAGCTCACCACCGTGTCGCCGCGGCGCGCAAAGCTGCGCTCCAGCGACGTGCGCATCGCCGCATCATCTTCGATCAACAGCAGTTTCAAGCCGGGTTCCCTGCCAACCTAGCGATTGTCCTAATACGACCGACAGCCGAATGACAGCGCGGTCCGCGATGATGCGGCATCCTGGTTCCGACATCGAGAGGACAACTCATGCGTCGCGACGTGTTCCTGAAATCCCTGGCCGCGCTGGCGGCCGCCGGTGCGCTGCCGCTGACGGCGCGCGCCAGCGCCAACCTGAAGATGATGATCCCGGCCAATCCGGGTGGCGGCTGGGACGGCACCGGCCGTGCGCTCGGCAAGGCGCTGCAGGACGCCGGGGTGGCGGCCTCGATCACCTACGACAACAAGGGCGGCGCCGCCGGTGCCATCGGCCTGGCGCAGTTCGTCAATGCCGCCAAGGGCGACGGCAACGCGATGATGGTGATGGGCGCCGTGATGCTCGGCGGCATCATCACCGGCAAGCCGCCGGTGAGCCTGTCGCAGGCGACGCCGATCGCCCGGCTGACCAGCGAGTACAACGTCTTCGTGCTGCCGGCCAACTCGCCGCTGAAGACGATGAAGGACGTGGTCGAACAGCTGAAGAAGGACCCGGGCAGCGTCAAATGGGGCGGCGGCTCGCGCGGATCCACCGAGCACATCGCGGCGGCGATGCTGGCGCGCGAGGTCGGCGTCGACCCGGCGAAGATCAACTACGTGGCCTTCCGTGGCGGCGGCGAGGCCGTGGCGGCGATCCTCGGCGGCAACGTCACGGTCGGCGGCAGCGGCTACAGCGAGTTCCAGCAGTACATCGACAGCGGCAAGATGAAGGCCATAGCGGTCACCTCGGCCGCACGGCTCAAGGGCATCAACGTGCCGACGATGAAGGAGCAGGGCTTCAACGTCGAGATCGGCAACTGGCGCGGTGTCTACGGCGGCCCCGGCATTACCGCCGAGCAGCGCAAGGCGCTGACCGACATGATCGTCAAGGCGATGAAGACCAAGGCGTGGGCCGAGGCGTTGGAGAAGAACAACTGGACGCCCGCGGTGCTGACCGGCAAGGAGTTCGACGACTTCGTCGATCGCGAGTTCGCCAGTCTGCGCGCCACGATGGTCAAGGCCGGCATGGTCTGACCGGGCGCGGGCCCGGTCATCGGACGGGTCGGCACGCCGTGCCGGCCCCGCAGAACTCGGAGGAGGCAGCATGACGCATCCGCCCCGCGGCAACCCGCGGCACGCCGCCATCGGCGTGGCCACGCTGCTGATCGGCCTGCTCATCGCCTGGGGCGCCGTGGCGATCCCGTCGACGGCGGGTTATGCCGGCGTCGGGCCGAATTTTCTGCCGTGGCTCGTCGCCGTCGTGTTGATGCTGTGCGGCGCGCTGCTGATCTGGCAGGCCCTGCGTGGCGGGTTTCGCTTGCTCGAGACACCCTCGGGCGCCGAGCGCGGCGACTGGCCCGCGCTCGCCTGGGTGGCGGCCGGCGTGCTGGCCAACGCGGCGTTGATCACGACGATCGGCTTCATCCTCAGTTGCTCGCTGTGCTTCGTGCTCGCGGTGCGTGGCCTGCGTGCCTCGGAGGGCAAGGCGGCGGGCGGGCTGGCCCGCATGCTGGCGGATGCCGGCACCGGCCTGGCGATCGCGGCGCCGGTGTACTGGATGTTCACCAAGGTGCTGGCGATCAACCTGCCGGGCCTGACCGCCAGCGGCTGGTTGTAGGGGGCCGACATGGGCGACATCGGGGCACAACTGCTGGCGGGCTTCGCCACCGCCGGCACGCCGATCAACCTGCTGTGGGCCTTTTTCGGCTGCGCGGTGGGCACCGCCATCGGCGTGCTGCCCGGCCTGGGCCCGGCGGTGACGGTGGCGATGCTGCTGCCGATCACGACGCAGGTGGAGCCGACCGCGTCGATGATCTTCTTCGCGGGCATCTACTACGGCGCCATGTACGGCGGCTCGACCACGTCGATCCTGCTCAACACCCCCGGTGAGACCGGCACCATGGTGACCGCGCTCGAGGGCTTCAAGATGGCCAAGAGCGGCCGCGCCGGCGCCGCGCTGGCGACGTCGGCGATCGGCTCGTTCGTCGCCGGCACCATCGCCACCGTGCTCGTCACGTTGTTCGCGCCGGTGGTGGCCGAGTTCGCCGTCAAGCTCGGGCCGCCCGAGTACTTCATGCTGATGCTGCTCGCCTTCACGACCGTCAGCGCGGTGCTGGGCCAGAGCACGCTGCGCGGCATGACCGCGCTCTTCGTCGGCCTGGCCATCGGCCTGGTCGGGCTCGACCAGATCACCGGGCAGGTGCGCTACACCGGCGGGGTGCCCGAGTTCATGGACGGCATCGAGGTGGTGCTGGTCGCCGTCGGCCTGTTCGCTGTCGGCGAGACGCTTTACAACGCGCTCTACGAAGGCCGCAGCGTCGCGACGCTCAACCGCGCCGGCAAGGTGCACATGACGGCCGCCGAGTGGCGGCGCTCGTGGCCGGCCTGGCTGCGCGGCACCTTCATCGGTTTTCCGTTCGGTACCGTGCCTGCCGGCGGCTCGGAGATCCCGACCTTCCTGAGTTATGCCGCCGAGCGCAAGCTGAGCAAGCACCCCGAGGAGTTCGGCACGACAGGCGCCATCGAGGGCGTGGCCGGCCCCGAAGCGGCCAACAACGCGGCGGTGACGGCGACGCTGGTGCCGCTGCTCACGCTGGGCATCCCGACCTCGGTGACCGCGGCGATCCTGCTCAACGCGTTCCAGAACTACGGTATCCAGGCCGGGCCGCAGCTGTTCCAGACCTCGTCGGCGCTGGTGTGGGCGCTGATCGCCTCGCTCTACATCGGCAACGTGATGCTGCTGATCCTCAACCTGCCGCTGGTGGGCATGTGGGTCAAGCTGCTGAAGATCCCGCGGCCGCAGCTGTACGCCGGCATCCTGATCTTCGCCACCGTCGGCGTCTACGGCATGCGGCAGAGCAGCTTCGATCTGTTCCTGATGTTCGGCATCGGCCTCGTCGGCGTGGTCATGCGGCGTTTCGACTTCCCGACCGCGCCGGTCATCGTCGGCATGATCCTCGGCCCGCTGGCCGAGGCGCAGATGCGCAACGCGTTGTCGATCGGCGAGGGGCACTGGAGCGTCTTCATCGAGCGTCCGATGTCGGCTGCCCTGCTGGCCGTCGTGGTGGCCGTGCTGGTGCTGCCGCGGCTGGTCCGCCTGTTCGGCGGCAGGAAGACCTAACGCGGGGCGCCAGCGGCGCGCGCGTATCCGACCTGGGCCTGCAGGCGCGCGGGCGCCTCCGGCGCGACGGGCCAGCCCTGCAAGTGGCGGATCGCGATGCCGGCCAGCGCGGCGATCCACTCGTGGCGATCGTTGAGGCCGGCGATCGCATGGAACTCGCGTCCGCCGGCGGCCAGAAATGCGGCACGGGCTTCGACGGCGATCTCCTCCAGCGTCTCCAGGCAGTCGGCGGTGAAGCCGGGGCAGATCACGTCGACCCGCGCATGGCCTTGGCGCGCCAGCTCGCGCAGCGTGGGTTCGGTGTACGGCTCGAGCCAGCGCGCCTTGCCGAATCGGCTCTGGAACGTCACGCGATAGGCGTCGTTCGCGAGGCCCAGGCGTTCGGCGAGCAGGCGCGCCGTCTTCTGGCATTGACAGAAGTAGGGGTCACCCAGTTGCAGCGAGCGCGCGGGCAGGCCGTGGAAGCTGATCACCAGCATGCCGCTGCGACCCTCGCGCTGCCAATGCGCCAGCACGCTGGCCGCCAGCGCGCCGATGTAGCCGTCGTCGTCGTGGTACTGCATCACGGTGCGCAGCTCGGGCACGCGCCGGGTGCGCAGCGTCCACTGCGCGACCGCGTCGACGGTACTGGCGGTGGTGGCGGCGGCGTATTGCGGATACATCGGCAGCACCAGGATGCGCGTGGCCCCTTCGGCCCGCAGCGCATCGAGCGCCTGCGCCACCGACGGCTGCCCGTAGCGCATGGCGACCTGCACCGGCACCGGGTAACCGCGTTCGCCCAGGTAGCCGGCCAGCAACGTGGCCTGGCGCCGCGTCCAGTGCAGCAGCGGCGACCCCTCGGGCGTCCAGATCGTCGCGTACTTGGCGGCCGACTTGGCCGGCCGCACGCGCAGGATGACGCCGTGCAGGATCGGCCACCAGGCCAGACGCGGGATCTCGACGACGCGCGGATCGGACAGGAACTCGGCGAGGTAGCGTCTTACCGCCGCCGCGGTCGGGGCGTCCGGCGTTCCGAGGTTGACCAGCAGCACGGCCGTGCGCTCGGGCCGGCCATGCTCGTGCGCGGGCTCCGCGGCGAAGCTCATCCCGCCCGCGCCGGCGTCATACCAGGTGCGGCACCGTGTCGACGATCGACAGCACGTCGAAACGCAGCGTCGGCGCGTTGGCGTCGGTGGGCGCGCCGCCGAGGCCGATGACGCCATGGCCGTGCAGCGTGCAGCTGCCGCGGCGCAGGCTGATCACCTCGTCGGAGGTGCCGAAGCGCACATAGGTGCCGTTGTAGCTCAGGTCGACGAGGTGAAAGGTGCCGCCGGTCCAGTCGATGCGCGCGTGCGAGCGCGACACCTTGGAGTCCTCGAGCCGGAACGTCGCCTGCGGACTGCGGCCCAGCGTGATCGGCAGATGCTCGGCCGCGTAGACGCGCACCATGTCGTGCCAGGCCAGGCGGATGCCCTCGGGGTCGGGCGACGGTTCGATCGGGCCGAACTGCGTGGCCGGCGCCGCGTCGGCATGGCGCCGGCCACCGAGCACGTGGACCTGCACCGGCTCGGCCCGGCCGCGCAGGTGCATCCAGTCGAGGCTGCGAAAGCGCGCACGCTGGTCGGCCGGCATGTCGCTCAGCACGCCGCCGGTGATCAGCGTCTCGTTGTCGCCGGCGTGGTCGAGCAGGCGCGCAGCCACGTTGACCGCATCGCCGAAGCAGTCGCCGCCCATCTCGACGACCTCGCCGCGCGCCAGCGCGACCTGCAGGCGCAACGCGCGCAGCCCCGGCGACGCGCCGTGCTCGCGTCCGCGGGAAACAAGGTGCTCGAGCTCCTCGTGCATCATGCCGGCCGAACGCAGGCCGGACACCGAGTCGTCGAAGACGGCCATCAGGCCGTCACCGAGCGTCTTGATCAGCTGTCCGTTGCAGGCCGGGATGGTGCGCGCCATCACCGTCACCGTGTGCGTGACGACGGATGTAGCCTCGGCGTTGCCGAGCGTCTCGTACAGCGCAGTGCTGCCGCGCAGGTCGGCGAACAGGACGGTGCGCTCGGAGATCCGCGTCATGGCGAGCGCAGTTTACCTCCGAGCTTGCGCCGGTGTTACAGGTTGTCGAGGTAGGTCCTGAGCTTGTCAGAACGACTGGGGTGTTTGAGCTTGCGGATCGCCTTGGCCTCGATCTGGCGGATGCGTTCACGGGTGACGTCGAACTGCTTGCCCACTTCTTCGAGCGTGTGATCGGTGCTCATCTCGATGCCGAAGCGCATGCGCAGCACCTTGGCTTCGCGCGGCGTCAGGCTGTCGAGGATGTCCTTCACCACGTCGCGCAGCCCGGCCTGCATGGCCGCATCGACCGGGGCCACGTTGTTGGTGTCCTCGATGAAGTCGCCCAGATGCGAATCGTCGTCGTCACCGATCGGCGTCTCCATCGAGATCGGCTCCTTGGCGATCTTCATGATCTTGCGGATCTTGTCCTCGGGGATCTCCATCTTCTCGGCCAGCGTGGGCGCATCCGGCTCGAAGCCGAACTCCTGCAGGTGCTGGCGGGACAACCGGTTCATCTTGTTGATCGTCTCGATCATGTGCACCGGAATGCGGATGGTGCGGGCCTGGTCGGCGATGCTCCTCGTGATGGCCTGGCGGATCCACCACGTCGCATAGGTCGAGAACTTGTAGCCACGCCGGTATTCGAACTTGTCGACCGCCTTCATCAGGCCGATGTTGCCTTCCTGGATGAGATCGAGGAACTGAAGGCCGCGGTTGGTGTACTTCTTGGCGATCGAGATCACCAGGCGCAGGTTGGCCTCGATCATCTCTTTCTTCGCGTCGCGGCTCGCCTTCTCGCCCGCGTTCATCTTGCGGTTGATCTCCTTCAGGTCCTCCAGCGGCACCACGGCGCGCGCCTGCAGGTCGATCAGCTTCTGCTGCAGTTCCTGGATCGCCGGCAGGTTGCGCGTCATGATCGCCGAGTAGGGCTTGGCCAGCGCGATCTCCTTCTCGGCCCACTTGAGGTTGAGCGAGTTGGACGGGAACGTGCGGATGAAGTGGTCCTGCGGCATCCCACAACGGTCGACCACGATCTTGCGGATCTCGCGCTCGAAGCGGCGCACGTCGTCGACCTGCGAGCGCAGGATGTCCGACAGCCGCTCGATCGTCTTCACCGTGAAGCGGATCGTCATCAGGTCTTCGGTGATGGACGACTGCGCCTTGTTGTACGACGGCGACTTGTAGCCGTCCTTCTCGAAGGCGCGGCGCATGCGCTCGAAGTGGCCGCGCAGCGTGGCGAACTTCTCCAGCGCCTGCGTCTTCATCTCCTCGAGCTTCTTGGTCAGCGCCTTGCTGCCGCCGTTGCCGTCGTCGTCGTCCTCCTCGTCGAACTCGTCGAAGTCCTCCTCGGCCACATAGTCGTCGGCCTCGTCGTCGGAGACGAAGCCGTCGACCACCTCGGAGATCTGCATCTCGCCGGCCGCCAGGCGGTCGGCCATCGACAGGATCTCCGCGATCGTGGTCGGCGAGGCGGAAATCGCCTGCATCATGGACTGCAGGCCACCCTCGATGCGCTTGGCGATCTCGATCTCGCCCTCGCGCGTGAGCAGCTCCACCGAGCCCATCTCGCGCATGTACATGCGCACCGGGTCGGTGGTACGTCCGAACTCCGAGTCCACCGTCGACAGCGCCGCTTCGGCGGCTTCCTCGGCCTCCTCTTCAGTCGCGGTGGTGGTGCCGCCGGCGATCAGCAGCGTCGCCGCGTCGGGCGCCTGTTCGTAGACCGCGATG
>JBGAMU010000019.1:0-101708 GCA_044222685.1 Burkholderiaceae bacterium | reverse complement strand
AGCGTCCGGCGCGCGAATCGGCCGTCTGCGGGGCGCGCATCCGGGCCGCCTGGCGGACCGGGCGGGCCGGCTGACGGGCGCACGGGCCGCATGAACCTGCGCTTCGTCGAGGCCTTCTACTGGGTGGTGACGCTGCGCAGCGTGACGCGTGCGGCCGAGAAGCTGCACCTCACGCAGTCGGCCATGTCCTCGCGCATCGCCGCGCTCGAGCAGGAGCTGGGCACGCTGCTGCTCGACCGGCGCGACCGCAGCTTCCGCGTCACGGTGGCCGGTCAGCGCTTCTTCGCCTATGCCGAGCGGCTGCTGGCGCTGCAGCGCGAGATCAAGACCGAGCTCGGTTCGGGTGCGGCGCGGCCGACGCGCTTGCGCGTGGGCGCCATCGAGTCGGTGCTGCACTCGTGGCTGATCGACTGGGTCAACGGACTGCGCAAGGCGCAGCCGCAGCTGGCGCTGGAGCTGACCGTGGAGGCGACGCCCGTGCTGCTGGACCAGCTCTCGCGCGGCGCGCTCGACATCGCGCTGGCTGCGCTGCCCTCCGGCGGCGGGCTGGCCACGCGCGCGCTGCCGGCGATGGAGATGGTCTTCGTCGGCCATGCACGGCTGCACCGCCGCCGGCGCTGGACGCTGGGCGAGATCGCCGCGCTGGAGCTGCTGACCTTCCAGCGCGGCTCGCAGCCGCAGGTGGCGCTGGCCGAGCTGCTGGCGCAGCACGGGCTGGAGCCGCTGCGGCTGCATGCGGTGTCGTCGATCAGCGCGATGGCCCAGCTGGTGGAGGGTGGCCTCGGTGTGGCCACACTGCCGCGCGCGGTCGTGGAGCGCCTGGCCGAGCGGCTGCCGCTGAAGGTGCTGGCCTGCGACGCCGCGCTGCCGCCGCTGCCCATCCACGCCAGCTGGCGCGACGACCCGGCCTCGAGCGCGCTGCGCGGGCTGCTGGACAGCCTGCCGGCGCGGGTGCATTCGAAGCGGCGCTGACGCGGGCGGTTTCCGTTCGTGGACGACGCCTTACAACTTCAGCTTCGAAGGCTGCAACGGCAAACTCGGCGAGCACCACGTGTGCGACAACGCCTTTCGAGCCCGGCGCGCGCAGGGATCGCCAAGGTTGACCAACGCGGCTTCTGACACCTTCGAGACCCAGCGCGTGCCAGCCGACGTGGGAAGACATCGAAAAACTCGATGACCTGAGCGAGAAAACTTCTGCTTGCCCGGCCGGGGGCGGCGCGCCACCATCCGCGCCCATGCATCCGACCCGTCCCCGCTTCGATCCCGACGCCGCCGCGCGCGGCGCTGCGCTGCGCGGACAGATCCGCGAGGACCGATTCACCGGCAACACCAGCGGCGCCGCGGCCGACCTGGTGCAGGGCAACCTGGTGGTGCTGCCGCAGGCGTACGCCGCCGACTTCCTGCTCTACTGCCAGCGCAATCCCAAGCCCTGCCCGCTGCTGGCCGTCGGCTCGCCCGGCGACTTTGCCGTGCGGTCGCTGGGCCAGGGCATCGACCTGCGCAGCGATCTGCCGCGCTACCGGGTCTGGCGCCACGGTGAGCTCATCGACGAGCCCACGGACGTGCGCGCGCACTGGTGCGACGACCTGGTGGCCTTCGTCATCGGCTGCTCGTTCAGCTTCGAGTGGGCGCTGGCCGAGGCCGGCGTGCCGTTGCGCCACCAGCAGCTGGGGCGCAACGTCGCGATGTACCGCAGCTCGATCGCCACCGAAGCGGCCGGCCCCTTCGCCGGGCCGCTGGTGGTGTCGATGCGGCCGCTGAAGGCGGCCGACGCGATCCGCGCGGTGCAGATCACCTCGCGCTTTCCGGCGGTGCATGGCGCACCGGTGCACCTGGGCGACCCGGCGCTGATCGGCATCGACGACCTGATGCAGCCGCACTACGGCGACGCCGTCGAGGTGCGCACCGACGAACTGCCGGTGTTCTGGGCCTGCGGCGTCACGCCGCAGGCGACACTGGCTGCGGCCCGGCCCGGGTTGTGCATCACGCATGCCCCCGGATCGATGCTGGTCACCGATCTGCGCAACCCCCAGCTCGCTGCGCTCTGATCCCCATCATCACGCTCCCGTCCCGCCAACCCCCAGGAGAAGACCCGATGTCGAAGACCCTCGTTGCCGCTGTCGCGCTGGCTGTGACCGTTGCCCTGCCGGCCTGGTCGCAGGCCGTGCCCAAGACGCACCTGCGTGTGGTGGGCTCGATCAGCAGCCTCACGCAGTACAAGGACTACGAAGTGCCGTTCTGGACCAAGCAGCTGGCCGAGAAGTCGGGCGGCGCGGTCACGGCCGAGATCAAGGGCTTCAACGAGATGGGCCTCAAGGGCCCGGAGGTGCTGCGCCTGATGGGCCAGGGCGTGATGGAGATCGGCGCCACCGTGGTGGCCTATCTCGCCGCCGACGACCCGGCCAACGAGATGATCGACGTGGCCGGGCTGCTCACCGACGTGGGCACCGCGCGCAAGGTCACCGACGCGGTGCGCCCGGTGTACGAGAGGCTCTATCGCGACAAGTTCGGCGTCGAACTGCTGGGCTTCGGCACCTATCCGGGGCAGGTGTTCTATTGCGTCGGCGAGATCAAGGGCCTGGCCGACATCAAGGGCAAGAAGGTGCGCGCCGCCGGGCGCTCGCAGTCGGAGCTGGTGGCCGCGCTCGGTGGCACGCCGGTGACGCTGGCCTTCGGCGAGGTGGTGCCGGCGCTGCAGAACAAGACCGTCGACTGCGCCATCACCGGCACGTTGTCGGGCAACGCCGCCAAGTGGCACGAGGTGACCACGCACCTGCTGGCGCTGCCGGTGTCCTGGGGCCAGATCGGCTATGCCGTCAACGCCAAGACCTGGAAGGGCTGGGACCCCAAGCTGCGCGCATTCCTCGACGAGCAGATCAAGACGCTGGAAAAGCAGCTCTGGGACGCTGCCGATCTGTTCACCCAGCAGGGCTACGAATGCAACGCCGGCACCGACGCCTGCCGCCTGGGCACCAAGGGCAGGATGAAGGTGGTGCAGCCCGGCGCCGCCGACCGCGAGCTGCTGAAGAAGGTGGTGTCGGAGATCACGCTGCCCAAGTGGAGCGAGCGCTGCTCGGCCGCCTGCGTGGCCGACTACAACGCCACCGTCGGCAAGGTGACCGGCGTGTCGGTGGTCAAGAAGTAATCCACCTCGGCTGCAGGCCATGCGCGCATCGCCGCACGCCGACCCTGCGCTGGCCGCGGCGCGGCGCGTCTCGCTGGCCGGCGCGCTGGCCGGCGGGCTGCTGGTGCTGGCCGCCGCGCTGCTGGTGTCGGTGGACGTGCTGCTGCGCAAGCTGGCCAGCGTGACACTGGGTGGAGCCGATGAATTGTCGGGTTATGCGCTGGCCATCGGCTCGGCCTGGAGCTTTTCCTTCGTGCTGCTCGAGCGCGGCAACGTGCGCATCGACGCGCTCTACCAGCACCTGCCGCGGCCGCTGGCGGCGTTGTGCGACGCCGGCGCCGTGCTCTCGCTGGTGGTCTTCGGCGGCGTGGTCATGTGGCACGGCCTGGGCGTGGTGACGCAGTCCTGGGCCAGCCACTCGCACTCCAACAGCGCGCTGGCGGTGCCGCTGGTGGTGCCGCAGGCGCTTTGGTGGGCGGGGTGGCTGTGGTTCGTGGCCTGCGCGCTGCTGCTGCTGGCGCGCACCGCGGCGCGCCTGACGCGGCGCGACTGGTCCGGTGTGGCGGCACTGATGGGCGCGCGCAGCGTGGCCGAGGAGGCCGAGGGCGAACTGGCCAACGCGCTGGCCGCCCGGCGTGGGGCGGGGCCCGGGGCGGCGTGATGATCCCGACCGCGCTGCTCACGCTGCTGGTGCTGATGGCGCTGGCGGTGCCGGTGGCCGCGGCGATGGGCGTGCTGGGGCTGGTGCTGGGGCAAGTCTTCGCCTTCCTGCCCGTGAGCAAGGCGGCGGGCGAGATCGCCTGGAGCTCGAGCAACGAGTTCCTGCTCGTGTCGCTGCCGCTCTTCGTCCTGCTCGGCGAACTGCTGCTGCGCGCCGGGCTGGCCGAGCGCATGTACGGCGCGCTGGCCAAGTGGCTGAGCTGGCTGCCGGGCGGGCTGATGCACTCCAACATCGCCGCGTGCGCGCTGTTCGCCGCCACCTCGGGATCGAGCGTGGCCACCGCGGCCACGGTGGGCACGGTGGCGCTGCCCCAGGCGCGGCGCTTCGGCTACCACGAGCCGCTGTTCCTGGGCACGCTGGCCGCCGGCGGCACGCTGGGCATCCTGATCCCGCCGTCGATCAACATGATCGTCTACGCGGCGCTCACCAACACGTCGGTGCCCAAGCTCTACCTGGCGGGCATCGGCCCCGGGCTGGTGCTCTCGCTGGGCTTCATGGCAGTGGTGCTGGCGGCCTGCCTGTGGCGGCCGGCCTGGGGCGGGCAGCGGCTGGGATCGACACTGGCCGAGTGCCTGGCCTCGCTGGTGCACCTGGTGCCGCCGCTGGGCGTGTTCCTCGTCGTCGTCGGATCCATCTACGCCGGCATCGCCACCGCCACCGAAGCCGCCAGCCTGGGCGTGATGATGGGCCTGGCGCTGGCCGCGTGGAGCAAGGCGCTGTCCTGGGCCATGCTGCGCGAGGCGCTGCTGGGCACGATGAAGAGCACCGGGATGATCATGCTCATCGTCGTGGCCGCGTACTTCCTCAACTTCGTCATGTCGTCGATCGGCCTGACGACGAAGCTCACCGATGCCATCCAGGGACTGGGCTGGAGCAAGTGGGAGATGCTGCTGGCGGTGATCGTGTTCTACCTGCTGCTGGGCTGCTTCATGGAGACGCTGTCGATGATGATCACCACGGTGCCGGTGATCGCGCCGGTGATGCAGGCGCTGGGCTTCGACATGGTGTGGTTCGGCATCGTCGTCATCGTGCTCGTGGAAACGGCGCTGATCACGCCGCCGGTGGGGCTCAACCTGTTCGTCGTGCACAACCTGCGCAGGAGCGGGTCGATGAACGATGTGATCGTGGGTACGCTGCCCTTCGTGCTGTCGCTGTTCGTGCTGCTGGCGCTGCTGGCGCTGTGGCCGGGGCTGGCGCTGTGGTTGCCGCAGGTGATGGGTTCATGAACACCCTCAGCTTCGACATCGGCGGTGGCGCCCGCCTCGACTTCGCACCCCTGCGGCTGGTGATCGCCGGCTGGACCGGCCGCGACGCCGCCGCCATCGAGCACCACATCGAGGAGCTGGCGGCGCTGGGCGTGCCGCGCCCGTCGACGGTGCCGCTGTACTACCGCGTCGCTGCATCGCTGCTGACGCAGGAGGACACGATCGAGGTGCTGGGCGGCGGCAGCTCGGGCGAGGTCGAACCGGTGCTGGTGCGCGCGCAGGGGCGCTGGTGGCTGACGGTGGGCTCGGACCACACCGACCGCGAGGCCGAGGCGCATGGCGTGGCGCTGTCCAAGCAGTTGTGCGCCAAGCCGCTGGCGCGCCAGGCCTGGGACTGGGACGAGGTGGCCGCGCAGGCCGATGGGCTGCAACTGCGCAGCGAGATCCACGAGGTTGGGCAGTGGGTCGTCTACCAGCAGGGGGCGCTCGAGCGCATCCGGCCGCTGGCCTCGCTGCTGGACGGCCTGCCGGACGATGTGGCGGTGGAGGACGGGCTGGTGCTGTTCTGCGGCACGCTGGGCGCGCTGCCCGACGCGCAGGGCCGCGGCGTGCGGCCGGCCACGCAGATGCGGCTGCAGCTGTCCGACCCGGCCGGCGGCCGCCGCATCGACCACGCATACCGCTGCCGCGTGCTGCGCCCGGTGGCCTGAGGCTGAATCCGGCCGTCAACGCGACGGCCGCGGAGACCGACGATGAGCGACACCCCCGCCGGCCCACGCTGGCAGTTCTGGATCGACCGTGGCGGCACCTTCACCGACGTGGTCGGCCGCGACGGCCACGGGCAACTGCACACCCTGAAGCTGCTGTCCGAAAGCCCCGAGCACTACCCCGACGCGGCGGTGGAAGGCATCCGCCGGCTGCTGTGCCTGCGCCCCGGCGAAGCCATCACGCCCGCGCGCGTGGACTGCGTGAAGATGGGCACCACGGTGGCCACCAACGCGCTGCTCGAGCGCAAGGGCGACCGCACGCTGCTGGTCATCACGCGTGGCTTCGGCGACGCGCTGCGCATCGCCTACCAGGCGCGTCCACGCCTGTTCGAGCGCCACGTGGTGCTGCCCGAGCTGCTGTACGAGCGCGTGGTCGAGGCCGACGAACGCGTGGGTGCCGACGGCAGCGTGGTGCAGCCGCTCGACCGGGCCGCGCTGCGCACCCAGCTGCAGGCCGCGTACGACAGCGGCATCCGCGCCGTGGCGATCGTCTTCATGCACGGCTGGCGCCACAGCGCGCACGAAGCCGAGGCCGCCGCGCTGGCGCGCGCGGTCGGCTTCACGCAGGTCAGCGTGTCGCACCAGGTCAGCCCGCTGATGAAGCTGGTCTCGCGCGGCGACACCACGGTGGTGGACGCCTACTTGAGCCCCATCCTGCGCCGCTACGTCGACCGCGTGGCCGAGCAGATGCCGGGCGTGCGCCTGTTCTTCATGCAGAGCAGCGGCGGCCTCACCGAGGCGCACCGCTTCCAGGGCAAGGACGCCATCCTCTCCGGGCCCGCGGGCGGCATCGTCGGCATGGTGCGCACCGCACTCGCCGCCGGGCACGAGCGCGTGATCGGCTTCGACATGGGCGGCACCAGCACCGACGTGAGCCACTACGCGGGCGAATTCGAGCGCGCCTTCGAGACCCAGGTCGCCGGCGTGCGCATGCGCGCGCCGATGATGAGCATCCACACGGTGGCCGCCGGCGGCGGCTCGATCCTGCAATTCGACGGTGCCCGGTTGCGTGTCGGACCGCAGAGCGCGGGCGCCAATCCGGGACCCGCCAGCTACCGCCGCGGCGGCCCGTTGGCGGTGACCGACGCCAACGTGATGCTCGGCAAGGTGCAGCCGGCGCACTTTCCGCGTGTGTTCGGGCCGAAGGGCGACGAGGCGCTCGACCGCGACGGCGTGGTCGCGAAGTTCGAGGCGCTTGCCGCCGAGGTGCGCCGCGCCAGTGGCCGCGACGTGACGCCGGAGTCGCTGGCCGAGGGCTTTCTGCAGATCGCGGTGCAGAACATGGCCAATGCGATCAAGCGCATCTCGGTGGCGCGCGGCTACGACGTCACGCAGTACACGCTGCAGTGCTTCGGCGGCGCGGGTGGCCAGCACGCCTGCGGTGTGGCCGACGCACTCGGCATGACACGCGTGTTCGTGCACCCGCTGGCCGGTGTGCTGAGCGCCTATGGCATGGGCCTGGCCGACCAGATCGCGATGCGCGAGTCCTCGCTCGAGCTGCCGATCGACGCGGCCGGCCTCGCGGCGGCGTCGCGCCGGCTCGACGAACTCGGCGCCGCTGCGGCCGACGAGGTGGCCCGCCAGGGCGTGGCGCGCGAGCGCGTCGAGCTGCGGCGCCACCTGCATCTGCGCTACCAGGGCACGGACACGGCGCTCGACGTGGCCTTCGGCAGCCTCGACGCCATCCGCCGTGACTTCGAAGCCGCCTACCGCCAGCGCTTCGCGTTCCTGATGCCCGGGCGCAACCTGATCATCGAGGCGGTGTCGGTGGAGGCGGTCGGGGCGGGGGAGCGCCACGCCGAGTCAAGCGCGGCGAGCGAAACACAGGCGCACCGGCCGGCACCGGATGCCGCCGTGCGCATGCACAGCGGGCGCTGGCTCGACGCGGCGTTGTTCGTGCGCGAAACGCTCAAGCCCGGCGCCACGATCGACGGACCGGCGATCATCGCCGAGCGCAACGCCACCACGGTGGTCGAGCCGGGCTGGCAGGCCACGCTCACCGCCGCCGGGCCGATCGAGCTGCAACGCGTGGTGCCGCGTGAGACGCGCCATGCCATCGGCACCGACGCCGACCCGGTGATGCTGGAGGTGTTCAACAACCTGTTCATGAACATCGCCGAGCAGATGGGCCTGCGGCTGCAGAACACCGCCTACTCGGTGAACATCAAGGAGCGGCTCGACTTCTCGTGCGCGCTGTTCGACGCGCAGGGCCAGCTGATCGCCAATGCGCCGCACATGCCGGTGCACCTGGGATCGATGAGCGAAAGCATCAAGACGGTGATCGCGCGCAACCCGGACATGCAGCCTGGCGACGTGTACGTGCTCAACGACCCGTACCACGGCGGCACGCATCTGCCCGACGTGACCGTCGTGACGCCGGTATACCTCGACGATCGCGACGCGCGGCCGAGCTTCTACGTGGCCAGCCGCGGGCACCATGCCGACATCGGCGGCATCACGCCCGGCAGCATGCCGCCGTTCTCGAAGACCATCGGCGACGAAGGCGTGCTGTTTGACAACTTCCTGCTGGTGCGCGGCGGCCAGTTGCGCGAGCAGGCGCTGCGCGAGCAGTTGCAATCCGGCGACCATCCATCGCGCAACCCCGACCAGAACATCGCCGATCTTCGCGCGCAGGTGGCCGCCAACGAGAAGGGCGTGCAGGAACTGCGTGCGATGGTCACCCAGTTCGGCCGCGAGACGGTGGCCGCGTACATGTTGCACGTGCAGGACAACGCCGAGGAGTCGGTGCGCCGCGTCATCACGGCGTTGCACGACGGCTCGTACGAGCTCGAGCTCGACAACGGAGCGCGAATCGTCGTCAAGGTTACGGTGAACGCTGCCGAACGCACTGCGACGATCGACTTCACCGGCACCAGCGCACAGCTGCCCAACAACTTCAACGCGCCCAAGGCCGTCACCGTGGCCGCGGTGCTCTACGTGTTCCGCCTGCTGGTCGACGACGACATCCCGCTCAACGCCGGCTGCCTGAAGCCGCTACGCATCGTCGTGCCCGAGGGCTGCATGCTCAATCCGAATCCGCCCGCGGCCGTGGTCGCCGGCAACGTGGAGACCTCGCAGAGCGTGACCAACGCGCTGCTCGGCGCGCTCGGCGTGATGGCGGCCAGCCCGTGCACGATGAGCAACTTCACCTTCGGCAACGACACCTACCAGTACTACGAGACGATCTCCGGTGGCAGCGGTGCGGGTGCGCTCTTCGACGCGAGCGGTCGCGTGGTCGGCGGCTTCCCGGGCACCAGCGTCGTGCAGACCCACATGACCAATTCGCGGCTCACCGATCCCGAGGTGCTGGAGTTCCGCTTTCCGGTGCGGCTGGAAAGTTATGCGATCCGCGCCGGTTCCGGCGGTGCGGGCCGCTGGCGAGGCGGCGACGGTGGCGTGCGGCGCATCCGTTTTCTCGAGCCGATGACGGCCAGCGTGCTCAGCAACGGGCGGCGCATTGCGCCGTTCGGCATGGCCGGCGGCCAGCCGGGCGCATTGGGCATCAACCGCGTCGAACGCGCCGACGGGCACGTCGAGATGCTCACGCACATCGGCTCGGCCGAGATGGCGCCCGGCGACTGCTTCGTGATCGAGACGACGGGCGGCGGCGGCTACGGCGCGCCGGAGTAAGGGCGCGGGCCGCGCGCGCTACTCGTCGCGGTAGCCGCGCCAGCGCTTCATCGCCTCGCGCATCAGCTCGGTCTGGTTCTTGAACTTGGTGCAGCCGTCGCAGATGCGCCAGTGGATCTGCAGCGCCAGCTTGTCGGCCAGCGGCAAGTCGCGGTCCTGGCTTTCGAGCACCAGGCGGGTCACTTCACGGCAGCTTCGCTCGAAACGCATCAGGTGGTCCGGCCATGGCTGGCGAACCAGCTTTGTTGCAGGCATTCGCGCAGACGCAGCCGCGCGCGGTGCAGCAGCACCCACAGGTTCGTCGACGTGATGGCCAGCTCCTTACAGATCTCGTCGGTGTCCAGGTCCAGCCACTCGCGCATCATGAACACACGGCCCTGTGTGGCCGGCAGGTGTTCCATGCAGGCCTCGAGCACCTCGAAGAACTGGCGCTGGCCCAGGCACGCCTCGGGGTTGCCCCAGTCCTGCGGCTGGTCGCGCCAGTGGTCGTTGGCGTCGAACAGCAACTCGTCGACGTCGGTCTCGTCGTCGTGGCTGAGGATCGTCGCCTCGCGGCTGTGCCGGCGCAGCTGGTCGATCACCTTGTGCTTCAGGATGCCGACCAGCCAGGTCTTCAGCTGCGACTGGCCACCGAAGGCCTGCGGCTTCTCCAGCGCCGCCAGCAGCGTGTCGGAGACGGCGTCCTCGGCCCAGGCGTCGTTGCGAAGCTGGGAGCGGGCATAACGCAGCAGCTGCGGCCGCAGCGACTCGACCTGTCGGGCGAACTCGCTCATGCTAGGGTTTGGGCTCGGCGGAACTGTCGGCGAGTGTAAGGAATTCACCGTCGGTCCGACAGACGTCGCGTCGCCGCCAGACAATTGCGGTGATGAACCCGACAACCCTCAAGGAGCTGACCTCATGAACAACCGACTGATCGCCTCTTCGGCCCTGGCTTCGATGCTGGCGCTGGGTCTGGCCGGCCAGGCCGTGGCCCAGGCCAAGGAAAAGGAAAAGTGCTTCGGCATTGCCAAGGCCGGGCAGAACGACTGCGCCAACCTGGCGGGCACGCATTCGTGCGCCGGCCAGAACAAGGTCGACAACGACCCGGGCGAGTGGAAGTACGTGGCCAAGGGCACGTGCAAGGACATGAAGGGCATGACCGAGGCCGAAGCCAAGGCGCAGAAGAAGTAATTGCGCT
Organism: Burkholderiaceae bacterium; assembly: GCA_044222685.1. Taxonomy (GTDB): domain Bacteria; phylum Pseudomonadota; class Gammaproteobacteria; order Burkholderiales; family Burkholderiaceae_C; genus JAEUPI01. Next base: position 91,084 of record JBGAMU010000019.1, on the reverse strand, counting down.
GATCGCCCGCTCGCGCCGCCGTGCTGCCCGCCATGAACGCCCCGCTTGCCGGCATCGGCTGGCGCCAGCCGCACTACGCCGAGCTGATCGAACGCCGGCCGGCGCTCGGGTTCATCGAGGTGCACTCGGAGAACTTCTTCGCCGACGGCGGCGCGGCACTGGCGGTGCTCGAGCGCGGTCGCGTGCTGTACCCGGTGAGCCTGCACGGCGTCGGCCTGGCACTCGGCTCGGCCGCCGGGCTCGACCCCTGGCACCTCGATCGGCTGGCTCGCCTGGTGCACCGCATCGACCCGGTGCGCGTCAGCGACCACGCCAGCTTTGCGCGCGGCCGTCTTGCCGCGGGCACACCAGTGGTCCATGGCAGCGATCTGCTGCCGATCGCCTTCACCGAGACCTCGCTCGACATCATGGTGCGCCACGTGCAGCAGGTGCAGGAGCGCCTGCGCCGTCCGCTGGCCGTGGAGAACCTGTCGGCCTACCTGCGCTGGGCCGACGACTCGATCGCCGAGGCCGACTTCTTCAATGCGCTGACGCGGCGGGCCGGCTGCCAGCTGCTGCTCGACGTGAACAACCTGGTCGTCAACGCGATCAACCAGGGCGCCGATCCGGTGGCCGCGCCGTGCGCCTTCATCGACACGATCGACGCCGCCAGCGTGGCCGAGATCCATCTCGCCGGTTACGACGACAGCGGCGCGCTGGTGATCGACGACCATGGCAGCCGCGTGCATCCGCCGGTGTGGCAGGTGTTCCGCCACGCGGTGGCGCGCCTGGGTGCGCGGCCGACGCTGATCGAGTGGGACACCGCGATCCCGCCGCTGGACGTGCTGCTCGACGAAGCGTCGCTGGCGCAGCAGGTGCTGTCGCCGCGTGACGCCGAGGTGCTGGCATGAGCGATCACCGGGCCGCCTCAGGATCGCCCGCTCTCCCTAGGCGGGACAGCGCCACAGGCGCCAAGGGGGACGTGGCCGCCCCCGACGCGTGGCAGCGCGAGGCTATCCGCCAGCAGCAGCTGCTGCGCGCGCTTTGGCGGCGCGGCGACGACCGGTCGGTGGCGCTGTGGGTGCGCGACGGCGCCGCGCGCAACGTGCAGGCGCTCGCCGCCTATCGCGGCAACGCCGCGGCCATCGCGGCGCGCGCACTGGCGACCGCCTATCTTCATCGAAGCGGATGCGCAGCTGGCCTCGGAACCCTATCTCGCCGACGTGGCGCGGCTCGACTGGGCCGTGCATGCCATCGAGCGCGCCGCCGACGCGCCGGCGCAGCCGGCAGGGCTGCAGCGGCTCGCCAGCGACGACGCGGCCGGACTGCGCCTCGTGCTGCGGCCCGGCGCCGCGCTGATCCGCTCGCGTTGGCCGCTGGTCACGATCTGGCAGGCCCATCGCAGCAGCGCGCACTACCGTTTCGACGGGGTCCGCGCGGCGCTGCAGACCGGGCGGGGCGAGACGGCCTGGGTCTGGCGCGACGGCTGGCGCGCGGCCGTGGATGCGGTCGACGAACCTCAGGCGCGCTTCGTCGGGCGTGTGCTGGTGGGCGACAGCGTCGACGCCGCGCTGGCGGCGGCCGGTGACGGCTTCTCGTTCGAACAGTGGCTGCGCGACGCCCTTGCGCGGCAGTGGCTCGACGCCGGGGGCGGCGGCGACGACGAACCTCGACCTACAGGAGAATCCCGATGAACACTGCACTCGTCAGGGCCGTCAACGGGCCGCTGCAACGCAGCCTGCGGCTGCTCGAGGCGCTGCAACCGCTGGCGTTGCTCGCAGCGCGGATCTACGTGGCGCTGGTCTTCTTTCGCTCGGGTCTGACCAAGATCCGCGATTGGGATGTGACGCTTGCGCTCTTCACCGACGAATACAAGGTGCCGCTGCTGCCGCCGGAACTCGCCGCCTGGCTGGGCACCGGCGGTGAGCTGGTGCTGCCCGTGCTGCTGGTGCTGGGCCTCGGCGGGCGGATGGCGGCGCTGGGCCTGTTCGTGCTCAACGCGGTGGCGGTGATCAGCCTGATGGACGTGGCCGACGCCGCGCTGCAGCAGCACATGTTCTGGGGCAGTCTGCTGCTGGGCCTGCTGCTGTGGGGCCCGGGCCGCTGGTCGCTCGACGACCGGTGGCTGGCACCTCGTTGGCGGGCGCGCCAGCGTGCCGCATGAAGAAGGGCCGGACGAGCCCGCGGGCAGAATCCGCGTCATGACGCCACGACTCACGCGCCGGCAGCTGCTGATCGGCGGCGCTACCTGGCTGCCGCTGCCGCTGGTCGCGCAGGGCGACTGGGGCCGCATCGAACAGGCCGCGCGCGGCCAGACCGTCTACTTCAACGCCTGGGCCGGCAGCGAACGCGTCAACGCCTATCTGCAGTGGGCCGCAGGCGAACTGCAGCGCCGGCACGGCGTGAAGCTCGAGCACGTGAAGATCACCGACACCGCCGAGGCCGTACGCCGCGTGCGCGCCGAGAAGGCCGCCGCGCGCGCCGACGGCTCGGTCGACATGGTGTGGATCAACGGCGAGAATTTCCTGGCGATGAAGCGCGAGGCGCTGCTGTTCGGTCCGTTCGCCGAGGCGCTGCCGTCGTATCGGTACGTCGACACCGTCGGCAAGCCGACCACGCGCATCGATTTCTCCGAGCCCGTCGACGGCCTGGAAGCGCCCTGGGGCATGGCGCAGTACACCTTCTTTGCCGAACCCGGCCGCGCCGGCCCGCTGCCGTCGAGCATGGCCGAGCTGCTCGACTGGGCGGGCAGGCACCCGGGGCGCTTCACCTATCCGCGGCCGCCGCAGTTTCTCGGCACCACCTTTCTCAAGCAGGCGCTGCTCGAGCTGTCGGCCGACCGCCAGCCGCTCGCGCAGCCGATGTCCCCGCAGAGCTTCGCCGCGGTGACGCCGGCGCTGTGGCGGTACCTCGACGCGCTGCACCCGCACCTGTGGCGCCAGGGCAAGCAGTTCCCGGCCTCGCCGGCCGCGGCGCGGCAGATGCTGGCCGACGGCGAGCTCTTCATCGGCACCGCCTTCAACCCCAACGAGGCGGCCAACCAGATCGCCGCCAAGGCGCTGCCGGCCACGGTGGTGAGCTACCAGCACAGCGCCGGCACGATCGGCAACACGCACTTCCTGGCGATCCCGTTCAATGCGCGGGCCAAGGAAGGCGCGCAGGTTGCGATCGACTTCCTGCTGTCACCCGCCGCCCAGGCGCGCAAGGCCGACATCGCGGTCTGGGGCGATCCGACGGTGCTCGCGCCGGCCAAGCTGCCGGCCGACCAGCGGCGCGCCTTCGACGCCGCGGGGGGCGTGCCGGGTGCCGTGCTCAGGCCCGCACCCACCTGGCCCGAGCCGCACGGCAGCTGGGTCGAGCCGCTGGAGCGCGAATGGTCCCGCCGCTACGGGGTGTCCTGATCGACCGTCGCCGTTGTTGTCCACGCCGGCGATGAGCGTGGCGCCGGCCGGTCTGGCGTGGCGCGTGGCGCGGCAGGCCGTTCGTGCGCTGTGGGCCGTGGTCTTCGTGGCTCCGCTGGCGGTGGCGCTGGTGCTGGCGCTGGCGCAGGCCGCCGACCCGGGCGCCTGGCGGGCGCTGCTCGCCGATCCGCAGACGCTGCCCGCCTGGCGCCTGAGCGTGGGCACCGCGGTCGGTGCCAGCCTGTCGGCGCTGCTGATGGCGATGGTGATCACCACCCATCTGCACGGCAGCCGCTGGTGGCCGCGTGTGTCGTCGGCGCTGGCGCCGATGCTGGCGTTGCCGCACGCGGCATTCGCCATCGGCTTCGCGCTGCTGCTGATGCCCAGCGGCCTGGCGGCGCGGGCCTTGGCCCTGGCCACCGGCTGGATCGACCCGCCCGACTGGCGCAGCGTCAACGATCCGCAGGGACTGGTGCTGATGGTCGTGCTGGCGCTCAAGGAGCTGCCGTTCCTGTTGTGGAACCTGGTGGCGCTGCTGGCCCGGCCGGAGCTGTCCGCTCAACTGCAGCGGCATGTGCTGCTCGCCGGTACGCTCGGTTATCGCGCGCCGGTGCTCTGGTGGCGCGTGCTGTGGCCGATGCTGCTGCCGCGTCTGGCCTGGCCGTTGCTCGCGGTGCTGGCGTACAGCCTGTCGGTGGTGGATGTCGCGCTCGTCATCGGTCCGTTGTCGCCGCCGACGCTGGCGGCGCTGGCCTGGCAGTCGCTGCTCGACGGCGATCCGGCGAGTCAGGCGCTCGGCGCGGTGCAGGTCGTGGTGCTGGCGGTCACGCTGATCGCGCTGGCGGGGCTGGCCGGGCTGGCCGGCGCGCTGTGGCGCCGCGTCGCCTTGCGCGTGGCCACCGCCGGACACCGACCGGCCGCGGGTCGACGCGTGGACCGCTCGCGGCTCGCGCGCCTGCTGAGCCTGGCCGTCGCACTCACGTACGCGCTGGTGGCGCTGATGCTCGTGCTGGCCGCGAGCGCCGGACCGTGGCCGTTTCCCGCGCTGCTGCCGTCGTCGTGGGATCCGCTGGCTGCGCTGCGGGCGGCGTTGTGGCCGACGCTGGCTTTCAGCGCCGCGCTGGCGGCGGCGGCGTCCGTGCTGGCGCTGGTGCTGGCCATCGGCTGGCTCGAGGCCACGCCACCGCGCGTCGACGCCGCGCTGACGCCGGTGCTGCTGGCGCCGCTGGTGATTCCGCCGCTGCTGCTGCTGATCGGCCTGTATCAGGGCGCGCTGTGGTTGCGGCTCGACGGCAGCGTGTGGGGCTTGCTGTGGGTGCACGTCGTCGTCGTGCTGCCCTATGCGTTCATCGTGCTGGCGCCAGCCTGGCGCGGCTACGACGCGCGCTTCGAGACCACCGCACTCGCGCTCGGTCGCGGCCGCCTCGCGTTCTGGTGGCGGGTGAAGTGGCCGATGCAGCGCGCACCGATCGCGGCCGCGCTGTCGGTCGGCTTCGCCGTCGCGCTGGCGCAGTATCTGCCGACGCTGTTCGTCGGTGCCGGCCGCTTTGCCACCGTGACCACCGAGGCCGTCACGTTGTCGGCCGGCGGACAACGCCAGTCGGCCGTGGTGTACGCGCTGTGGCAGGCGCTGCTGCCGCTGCTGGGTTTCGCGCTGGCGGCCGCTGTGAGGCACCCGCGACCGGGCCGGCCGCCCGTCACCGCGTGACGGCGGGCGACACTCGGGCCATGGCACTCGAACTGGTCGACCTGGCGTTGTCGCTGCCACAGCGCCCGCTGATCGCCGGGCTGCAGGCACGGGTCGAGCCGGGCGAGGTGCTCACGTTGATGGGCGAAAGCGGTTGCGGCAAGAGCTCGCTGCTGGCCTACCTGGCCGGCAGCCTGCAGCCGCCGCTGCATGCCACCGGTGCGGTGCGGCTCGACGGGCGCGAGATCGGCGCGCTGCCGATCGAGCAGCGCCGCATCGGCCTGCTGTTCCAGGACGACCTGCTGTTCCCGCACATGACGGTGCAGCAGAACCTGCTCTTCGCCACGCCGCCGGGCTCGCGCGCATCGCGCCAGGCCCGCACCGAAGCCGCGTTGGCCGAGGCGGGTCTGGCCGGCTTCGGCGATCGGCTGCCGCATACGCTGTCGGGCGGGCAGCGCGCCCGTGTGTCGCTGCTGCGGGCGCTGCTGGCCGAGCCGCGCGCGGTGTTGCTCGACGAGCCGTTCTCGCGTCTCGATGCGGCGTTGCGCGCGCAGATGCGCGAGTTCGTCTGGCAACGCCTCAAGTCCGCCCAGGTGTGCGCCGTGTTGGTGACCCACGACGTGGCCGACGTGCCACCGGGCGGCAAGTTGATCGATCTCGGGCGTCTGCGCCCGCCCGCAGCCGGTGGCGCCGACCATGCTTGATCGCGCCGCCATCGCACTGCTGCGGCCGCTGCTGGATGGCATGGCGGCAAGACTGCGGCGTGCACATGTCGGCGCCGATACGCTCACCTGGACCGGGTTTGCGCTCGGCCTCGGTGCGGCGACTGCGATTGCCATCGGCGCCTACCCGACGGGCTTGGGGTTGATGCTGGCCAGCCGCCTGTGCGACGGGCTCGACGGCGCCGTGGCGCGGCAGACTCGCGCCACCGATCGCGGTGCCTTCCTCGACATCGCGCTCGACTTCGTCTTCTACGCCAGCATTCCGCTGGCCTTCGCGATCGCCGATCCGCCGGGGCGTGCGCTGGCCGCCGCCACGCTGTTGGCCGCCTTCGTCGGTACCGGCGCGAGCTTCCTGGCCTATGCCGTGCTGGCCGAGCGCCGCGGCATGAGCAGTACGGCCTATCCGCGCAAGGGCTTCTACTACCTCGGCGGCCTCACCGAAGCCAGCGAGACGCTGATCTGCTTCGTCCTGATGTGCCTGCTGCCGGGCTGGTTCGCGGTGTTCGCCTATGGTTTTGCCGCGCTGTGCGTGGTGACGCTGGTGACGCGCATCGTCGCCGGCTGGCGCGCGTTCGGCTGATCTGCTGTAAGGTGCGCGCGTCGCCGGCGACCGATACGCCAGCACGGTGAGCGCGCGCACGAAAGGCACGACCCACGATGAACAAGAACAAGCTGGTGACGCTGTTGATCGTGGCCGCCGCCGTGATCGCCTTCTTCGCCTTCGACCTCGGACGTTTCCTGAGCCTCGACTACGTGAAGGCGCGGCAGGCCGACTTCAGCGCGCTGTACCAGGCGCAGCCGGTAGCGGTGATCGCCGGCTTCTTCGTCGGCTACGTCGCGCTGACCGCGCTATCGTTCCCGGGCGCAGCGGTGCTCACGCTGGCGGCGGGCGGCATCTTCGGCCTGGTGGTGGGCACGATCGTCGTGTCGTTCGCCTCCAGTCTGGGTGCGACGCTGGCGTTCCTGGCCTCGCGCTTCGTGCTGCGCGACAGCGTGCAGGGCCGCTTCGGCGCGCGGCTGGCCGAGATCGACAAGGGTGTGGCGAAGGAGGGCGCGTTCTACCTGTTCACGCTGCGGCTGGTGCCGTTGATCCCGTTCTTCGTGATCAACCTGCTGATGGGCCTGACCCGGATGAAGGCCGTTACGTTCTACTGGGTCAGCCAGCTCGGCATGCTGGCCGGCACGGTGGTCTACGTCAACGCCGGCACGCAGCTGGCGAAGATCGAGTCGCTGCGCGGCATCCTGTCGCCGGCGATCATCGGGTCGTTCGTGCTGCTGGGGCTGTTCCCGTGGATCGCGCGGCGGCTGCTGGCGCCATTGGTCGAGCGGATCACCGATTGGTGGAAGGCGCGTCCGCACTACGCGCGCTGGGCGGGTCGCCGGCCGAAGCGCTTCGACCGCAATCTCGTGGTCATCGGCGCCGGCGCGGCCGGGCTCGTCAGCAGCTATATCGCCGCGGCCGTGAAGGCCAAGGTGACACTGGTCGAGCACCACAAGATGGGCGGTGACTGCCTCAACTACGGCTGCGTGCCGAGCAAGGCGCTGATCAAGACCGCCAAGCTGATGCGCCAGATGCGCCACAGCCGGCAGTACGGCATCCACAGCGCAACGGCGACGATGAACTTCGCCGATGCGATGGATCGGGTGGCGCACGTGATCCGCGAGATCGAACCGCACGATTCGGTGGCGCGCTACACCGGTCTTGGCGTCGACGTGGTGCAGGGCAGCGCGAAGATCGTCGACCCGTGGCACGTGCAGATCACCGGTGCGGACGGCACCATGCAGACGCTGTCGACGCGCGCCATCGTCGTGGCCACCGGTGCCGCGCCCTTCGTGCCGCCGCTGCCAGGGCTGGCCGAGGTGGGCGTGCTGACCAGCGACACGCTGTGGAGCCTGCGTGATCTGCCGAAGCGGCTGGTCGTGCTGGGCGGCGGCCCGATCGGCTGCGAGTTGGCGCAGGCGTTCGCTCGACTCGGCTCGCAGGTGACGCAGATCGAGATGCTGCCGCGCATCATGGTGCGCGAGGATGAGGAGGTGTCGGCCTATGCGCGCAAGGCGCTCGAGGCCGACGGCGTGACGGTGCTCACCGGACACAAGGCGCTGCGCTGCGAGCGCTCGGGCGAGGTGAAGACGATCGTCGTCGACAGCGCGGGTCAGGAGAAGCGCATCGAGTTCGACGCGCTGCTGTGCGCGGTCGGCCGCGTGGCCCGTCTCAAGGGCTACGGCCTCGAGGAACTGGGCATCCCGGTGCAGCGCACGATCGAGACCAACGAATACCTGCAGACCATTTATCCGAACATCCTGGCCTGCGGGGACGTGGCCGGGCCGTTCCAGTTCACCCACACCGCGGCGCACCAGGCCTGGTATGCCGCGGTCAACGGGCTGTTCGGCTTTGCCAGGCGCTTCAAGGCCGACTACTCGGTGATCCCTTGGGCCACCTTCATCGACCCCGAGGTGGCCCGCGTGGGCCTCAACGAGCAAGAGGCGAAGGAAAAGGGCGTCGCCTACGAGGTGACGCGTTACGGCATCGACGATCTGGACCGCGCGATCGCCGACTCGGCTACGCAGGGCTGGGTCAAGGTGCTCACGGTGCCGGGCAAGGACCGCATCCTCGGCGTCACCATCGTCGGCGAGCACGCGGGCGACCTGCTGGCCGAATACGTGCTGGCGATGAAGCACGGCCTCGGTCTCAACAAGATCCTCGGCACCATCCACACCTATCCGACGCTGGCCGAGGCCAACAAGTACGCCGCCGGCGAGTGGAAGCGCGCGCACCAGCCGCTGGCGCTGCTGCGCTGGGTCGAACGGCTGCATGCCTGGCGGCGCGGCTGAGTGCCGCGAGGGGCCGGCCCGGACCGCCGGGTTATCCTGCGGCCAATGACGCAGGGGGCGCTGGCGATCGCGTGTGGGTTTTGTTGCCTGATGGCGGGCGTGGCGGCGGCGCAGGCGACCAATCTGCTGACTGATCCGACCAGCGCCATGCCCGATCCCGCGCCGCCCTGGCGCGTGGTCGGTCTGCCGCGACAGGACAAGCCGCTGACACGTTATCGCGTGGTCGAGGCCGACGGCGGACGTGCGCTCGAGATCGACGCACAACGCTCGTACGGCAACCTGGTGCACGAATGGCCGGCTGGCGTCCAGGCGCGGCAGCTGGCGTGGCGCTGGCGCATCGACATGGACAATCCAAACACCGATCTGCGCAGCAAGGCCGGCGACGATCACGCGGTGGCGGTCTGCCTGATGTTCGACATGCCGTTGCATGCGGTGCCGTTCTGGGAGCGGCAGGCGCTGCGGCTGGCACGCGCGATGTCCGGCGAGGCGCTCCCCGCGGCGACGCTGTGTTATGGATGGGACGCCCGGCAGGCAGCCGATACCCAGCTCGACAGCCCGTACACCCGGCGCGTGCGCTGGCTGATCCTGCGAGGCGGCGGCGAACCGCTCGGCACCTGGCGCCGGGAACAGCGCGACCTGCGCGCCGATTTCGTGCGGCTGTTCGGCGACGAGTCGCCGCAGTTGCCGCCGCTGCGTGGCGTGCTGGTGGCCGGCGACGCCGACAATACCCAGGGGCGCAGTCTGGCCCGATTGAACGATTTGCTGCTGAGCCCGTGAGCGAACGAACAAGTGGAATCTGAGGGACGATGAAGCGACTGGTGCTGCTGGGAGGAGGGCACGCCCACGTGCAGGTACTGGCCGCGATGGCGCGCGAGCCGATGCCGGGCGTGCAGACGGTGCTGGTGACGCCATTTGCGCGCCAGATCTACAGCGGCATGGTGCCGGGCTGGGTGGCCGGCCATTACGCGCTCGATCAATGCGCGATTGCGCTGGAGCCGTTGGTGAAGGCGGCGCAGGCCGAACTGGCGCTGGCCAGCGCCACGTCACTGAACGTCGCCGAGCGCACCGTCACGCTGTCCGACGGCCGCGTCGCCGAATACGACGTGCTGTCGATCGACACCGGTGCGCAGCAGGACCGCGACGCGATCACCGGCGGCCGCACGCATGGCCTCTTCATCCGCCCGATCGAGCACTTCGTCAAGCTGTACGAAGGCCTGTTGACGCTGGCGCAGACGCGTGTGCTCGACATCGTGGTCGTCGGCGGTGGTGCCGCCGGCTTCGAGATCGCGCTGGCGTTGCAGCATCGCCTGTCGCCGGCTGCCGGCGCCGCCGCGCAGGCGCGCGTGTGCCTGATCACCGGCGACGCCAGCGTGCTCGCTGGTTTTGCCGAGCCGGTGTGTCAGCGCGCCGTGAAGGCGCTGCGCCGCGCGCGCGTGACGGTGATCAACCAGCGCTGCGTCGAGATCGGCGACACGCACGTGCTGCTCGACAACGGCGCCCGTGTGGTCTGCGACGTGCCGGTGATGGCGATGCCGACGGTCGCGCCCACCTGGTTGGCCGACAGCGGGCTCGCGTTGGATGCTCAGGGCTTCATCGCCACCAATGCGATGCTGCAGAGCACCTCGCATCCGCAGGTGTTTGCGGCAGGGGACGTGTCGACGCGGCAGGACACGCCACTGCCGCGCAGCGGCGTGTTCGCGGTGCGCGCCGGCCCGGCATTGGCGCTCAACCTGCGCCGCGCCCTGGCCGGCGGCCAGCTGCAGGAGTGGCGCACGACGGCGCGCTCGCTGTATCTGCTGTCGTGCGGCGAGCGCCGCGCGCTTGCATCCTGGGGCGACTGGTCGGCGCAGGGGCGCTGGGTCTGGGCCTGGAAGGACATCATCGACCGGCGCTTCATCGCGCGCTATGCATCGCCGGGCACGGCCCACGGCTGACGCCTATTCGCGCGGGCGGAACTCGATGACCATCGTGCCCGGTACGCGGCCATCGGTGTCGCGTGGCAGCACCTCGGCGCGGTCGATCGCGCGCAGCACCGCATCGTCCCAGGCCTTCTGGCCACTGGACTTGAGCAGGCGTCGATTGATGATGGTGCCGTCGGGGCCGCACCGCACCTCGACTTCGGCGGTCGGATTGCCCGGTATCTCGTCAGTCAGCAGGATCTTGGGCTTGATGTAGGCCTTGATCCGGCCCGCATAGCTGGCCGACGGCCCGGCCTCACGGGCGGCCGTGCCGGTGGAGCTCGGCGCGCCGGTGCCGCCAGCCTCGCCGAGTGCACGCTTCAGATTTTCGTCGCGCAGCTTGGCGATGCGGACCTCTTCTTCCTTCTGGCGCTTCTGCTCGAGTTCGCGCTCGCGCTTCTGTTCGAGTTCGCGCTCACGCTTCTGCTGTGCGGCCAGCTTCTCGGCCTTTTCGTGCTCGAGCCGTTCGAGCTCCTTGCGCTCCTGCTCCTTGCGCAGGCGATCGGCCTTCTCGCGTTCGATGGCGATCTGCGCGTCGGTGGGCGAGGGCTTGGGCGGCGGCTCGACGGCCTTGGGCACGGGCGGCGGCGGAAACGGCTTGGCCACCGGCGCAGGCGTCGGCTCGACGACAGCAGGCGCCGCCAGCTGCGGCACTGCGGCCCACAGCTCGGCGCTGACGCCGGCCGGTGTCTGGCTGCGCCACGAGACGCCGAACGCGAGCGCGACGATCAACCCGATGTGTACGACCAGCGCCAGCGCCGTGCCCTGGCGCATGCCGTCGACGCGCTGCGGCATCAGACCATCGTGGCGCTTGAGCGTGCTGTCCATGGCCATTCGGAGCAATCAGCTCGCCTGGCGCACGGTGAGTCCGACGCGCTGGATGCCCGCGCGCTGCAGCATGTCCATCACCTTGACCACCTGCTCGTACTTGACGTTGCGGTCGGCCGAGATGACGACCGGCGTCTCGGCGTTGCCGCCCTGCATGTCCTTCACCCGCGCGGCCAGCTGCTGCAGGCCGACCACGCTGGACTCGCCCTGATCGACCTTGATCTTCAGCCGTTCGTCGACGCCGACGACGATCTCGACCACATGCTGCGGTCGCTGCTTGCTCTTGCCGACCGAAGGCAGGTCGACCACGCCGGTGGTGATGAGGGGTGCGCTGACCATGAAGATGATCAGCAGCACCAGCATCACGTCGATGAACGGCACCATGTTGATCTCGCTCATCGAGCGACGACGGCGCGAACTGTGGGCGATGACGGCGGGCATGGCGGATCAGCTCGGCCGCGGCGCGGCCGATGGCGCGCCGGCGTTGCGCTGCAGGATGTTGAGGAACTCCTCGATGAAGGTCTCGAGCTGGGTCGCGATGCGGTCGATGTCGCGCGCGAAGCGGTTGTAGGCCACCACCGCAGGAATAGCGGCGAACAGGCCGATCGCGGTGGCGACCAGCGCCTCGGCGATGCCCGGCGCCACCGTGGCGAGTGTCACCTGCTGCAAGTTCGACAGGCCGACGAACGCGTGCATGATGCCCCACACCGTGCCGAACAGGCCGACATAGGGGCTCACCGAGCCCACCGATGCCAGGAAACCGAGGTTGCCCTCGATGGTGTCGAGCTCGCGCTGGAAGCTGGCCCGCATGGCGCGCCGGGCCCCGTCGAGCTGAGCCACCGCATCGAGGTGGCGTTCGCGCAGCTTGAGGAACTCGCGCATGCCGGAGGCAAAGATGCGCTCCATCGGCGCGCTGGCATGCTTGGCGCCGGCGTTCTGATTGAGCTCGGCCAGGTTCTTGCCGGACCAGAATTCGCGCTCGAAGCTGTCGTTGAGCTGGCGCACGCGCTTCTGGCCGAACACCTTGCCGATGATCATCGACCAGCTGACCAGCGACTCGGCCAGCAGTCCCACCATGCCCAGATGCACCACGAAGCTCGCGTGCAACACCAACTGGATGATCGAGAGGTCTTGGTTCATTGCAGGCGTTGCAGGATGTCGTCGGGAATGCGGCGCAGCCGCAGCGTAGCGGCGTCGACGCACGCAATTCGGATCTCGCCCCCGGCCAATAGTTCACCTTGGCGAAGCGCCTGCTGGCGCAGTACCAGCGATACGCGAGCCGCGTGATGCACGTCGACCGTGACGTCTAGCTGATCGTCCAGCCGGGCGGGCGCCCGGAATTGGATCGACGCGTCGCTGACGACGAACATCGCGCCGGTCCGATCGCGCATCGCCTGCTGCCCGATGCCCAGGCTGCGCAGCCATTCGGTGCGCGCCCGCTCGAAGAACTTCAGGTAGTTGGCGTAGAAGACGATGCCTCCGGCGTCGGTGTCTTCCCAATAGACCCGCACCGGGTGGCGATAGAGCGGTTCGGCGGCAGCGGACATGGGCTCACGTGGATGATACGTGAGCGAAGTCCGCTAGTTGGTCATGCGCCGATACACCGGGCCCCACGCCGGATGGCCGGCTTCGGAGCGGCTCAGCACGAAGGCCGGGTCCGCCTCGCGCGCCGCGCGGAACGAGGCCTCGCATTCCGTCGGACGGCTGCTGGTGCAGTAGATGAACGCCAGCAGCTTGTGCGCGTTGGCGCGGTCCTTGGGGCTGGTCAGGCCGGCGCCCAGCGCGGTGCTGAGCGCGCGTTCGGCTTGCGGATACTGGGCGTCGTCGTAGGCCCGCATGCCGGTGAGCAGTGCGCGCTCGGCGGGGCGCTCGATGACTTCGGCCAGGCCAGCCGACGGCAGCGGTGCCGCGCAGCCGCCCAGCAGCAGCGTCGCGGCCAGCGCCAGCGGGATCCCTATCGAGCCACATGCGGGTTTCATCGCGCCCTCCTCACGAACCGAATCGATGCCGCACGACCACCGGTTGATCCGCCGTGACGCGGACGGTGGTCGTGAAAGGCGGGAAGTCCTCGTTGCGCACGGTGACCACGTGATCGCCGACCGACAGCGACAGCCGCGCCAGGGGCGGCGTCACGCCCGCCGCGGCACCGTCCACTTCGATCTGGCCCCACGGCGTGATCGCCAGCTGCACCACACCGTTGGCGACGACGGCCGGCTTGCTCTGCGCAACGGATGACTGCGCCTTGACGGCCGGGCGGGCCTGGCGTTCGCGAGATGTCGTTTCCGCGGGTGGACGCCTGGCTTGCTTGTCGGGCTCGGCTCGCGCGGGTGGCGTGTGGAGGGCTGCGGGGGCGGCCGCGCCGGCATCGGCGCGTGCCGGATCGGCTGGCAACAAGGCAACAGCTGGCACAGCCGGCGGCTGCGCCCCCACCAGCAGGGGCGCTGCCGTCGCCAGTGACTCCTCGGCGGCAGGGTGACTCGTCGAATCGTTCCAGAACCACCACGCGCCCGCGGCCAGCGCGATGGCAATCGTCGCGGTCGTGGTGACGATCGGCCGCTGCCACAGCCGCGGCGCGGCGGCATCGTCGCCGACGAGGTCGCCCTCGGCCTCGAGCCAGTCGCGCAGGTCGCGGCTGAGATGGCGCGCCGAACGGTAGCGTTGCGCCGGCTCGCGGGCCATGGCCTGCTGCACGATGCGTGACAGCGACGCGGGCACCTCGGGGCGCACGTCATGCACCGGCGGCGGATTCGAATGCTGGACAGCGTCGACGATCTCCGCCAGCGACTGGCCATTGAAGGCCTTGCGCTGTGCCAGCAGCTCGTAGAGCACGACGCCCAATGAATAGACGTCGCAACGGCGATCGACCGTCTCGCCGCGCAGCTGTTCGGGCGCCAGGTAGTGCGGCGAGCCGGCCACCATGCCTTCGAGGGCCGGAATCACCTGGCCGTGCGCGACGCGCGCGATACCGAAGTCCACTACCTTGGGCAGCGTGCGGCCGACCATGAAGATGTTGGCCGGCTTGATGTCGCAGTGGATCACGCCCTTGGTGTGCGCGTACGACAGTGCGTCGGCCACGCGGCGAACGATCTGCACCGTCTGCACGATGTCGGGCCGCCAGTTGTTGGCCATCAGCTGGCGCAGGTCGCGGCCGCGCAGGCGCTCCATCGCGATGTAGACGCCTTGTTCGGACAGGCCGGCGTCGTACACCGTCACGATGTTGGGGTGGTTCAGGCCGGCCGCGGCGCGTGCCTCGTTGAGGAACAGCGCGTCGAGCGCGGCGCGGTCACCCTCCACGGCGCTCAGGTGCAGCGTCTTGACCGCGATGGTGCGCGACAGGATCGGGTCGTAGGCCGCGTAGACCGTGCCCAGCCCGCCTTCGCCGAGCCGCTGCTTCAGGGCGTAGCGGCCGATATGGCCGATCGTCAGCGGCTGTGCCGACGCATCGTCGGTGGCCGAGTCGGCTCCGCTGCCGACACTCGAGGGTGATGACTCGGGCGAATCGGCTGGGTTCAGATCGACGGGTTGGGGTCTGCCGGGCTGCTCGTCGCGTTGAGGCGGCTCGTGCCGGTCTGTCGAGGCATTCACGACGACGGAGCTTAGGCGCTGTCACCGCCGTGCTCGCGACAAAAAGCGTGGGGTAGTGCGTGTCGTTAACGCCTTGTCACGCTCCGGCGTCCGGCCGATGGGCAAATGTCACGAGGGGTGTTCACAGCGCCTGCTTGAGCCGGGCCATCGCTTCCTCGAGCTGCGCCATCGAGCTGGCGAATGACAAGCGCAGATAACGCTGCGTATCGTGCCGGCCGAAGTCACGCCCCGGTGTCAGCGCGACGTGCGCCTTTCGCATCATGTCGAGGCAGAAGTCCCAGCTGTTGTCGGCATGCCGCGAGCAATCGGCATACGCGTAGAACGCGCCGTCTGGCGGCACCGGTGCCGGCAGCCCGAGCGAGGCGAGCGCCGACACGCAGTAATCGCGCCGAACCCGCAGTTCGGCGCGGCGTCGCTCGAATTCATCGATCGAGGCCTTGTCGAAGCAGGCCAGTGCCGCAAGCTGCGCAATCGTCGACGGACAGATGTAGAGGTTCTGCGCCAGCCGTTCGACCGACGACACCAGCGACTGCGGCAGGACCAGCCAGCCGAGACGCCAGCCGGTCATGCCGAAGTACTTGGAAAAGCTGTTGACCGAGACCACGCAGTCGTCGTCGCCCTCGGCCCAGCGCAGCACGCTGTGCGCATAGGTGTCGTCATAGCTGAGACCGAGGTAGATCTCGTCGACGATGCAGACACCGCGGTGTTGGCGTGCGATGTCGACAATGCGGCCGAGCTCGTCCGGCGCGATCGAGGTGCCGGTGGGGTTCGATGGTGACGCGAGCAGCATGCCGCGGGTGGCAGCGTTCCAGGCCTGCCGCACCGCCAGTGCGTCGAGCTGGAAGCGCGTGCCGGTGCTGGTGCGCAGCAGCCGTGGCTGCGCGTCGGTGGCGGCGACGAAGTGTCGGTTGCACGGATAACACGGGTCGGGCATTAGCACTTCGTCACCCGCCTCGAACAGCGCCGTGCACACCAGCTGCAGCGCCGCCGACGCGCCAGCCGTGACGACAATGCGCTCGGCCGGCACGCGCAGGCCGAACCGCTGCCGGTACCACTGGCTGATGCGCTCGCGCAGCTCGGGCAGTCCGGTGGCTTGCGTGTAGTGGGTGCGACCCTCGGCAATGGCGCGGCAGGCCGCCTCGCGCACGCGAGGGGCCGCACCGAAGTCGGGTTCGCCGATGTTCAGGTAGATCATCGGCGTGCCACCGCGTGCGGGATCGCAGGCCGCGCTGGCGCCGATCTCGAAAGCCAGCTTGGCACACTCCATCACGTAGAACGGCTCGATGTGGTCGAGCCGGCGCGCGGTCTTCATCGTGGCGCCTCAGGCAGGAGACGCGCGTGCCGCGCGAGCGGACTGGACCTCGACGGCGCGCAGCTCCGGCGCCAGATGGTCGAGCACGCCGTTCACGTACTTGTGGCCGTCGGTGCCGCCGTAGGTCTTGGCCAGTTCCACCGCCTCGTTGATGGCGACCTTGTAGGGCACATCGACGCAGTGCTGCAGTTCGTAGCCGCCGATCAGCAGCACCGCATGCTCCACCGGCGACAGCTCGCTCGTCTTGCGGTCGATGTGCCGCAGCAGCAGGGTATCCAGCTCGGCAAGCCCGCCGGCACAACCATGCAGCAGCGCGTCGAAGTGCAGGCGGTCGCACTTGTCGAAGCCTTCCTGCTCGCGCATGTGGGCATCGATCGCCGCGATATCGCCGCGGCCGACCAGCCATTCGTAGAGTCCCTGCAGCGCAAGCTCGCGCGAGCGTCGGCGGGCCGATTTGGCGCCAGCGCGGCGCGGCCGCGTCGTGCTCCTGGCCGGTGCGTCGCTCACAGTTCGCCCATCACGTTGGCCATCTCGACGGCCACGCGGGCGGCATCACGCCCTTTCTCCTCAACGCGTTCCCAGGCCTGCGCCTCGGTGTCGACGGTGAGAATGGCGTTGGCAATGGGAATCTGGTGGTCGAGCGCCACGCGCGTCACGCCGGCACCGCTTTCGTTGGCGACCAGCTCGAAGTGGTAGGTCTCGCCGCGAATCACGCAACCGATCGCGACCAGCGCGTCGAAGTCATCGCTGTCGGCCATCGCCTTCAAGGCGACCGGGATCTCCAGCGCGCCGGGCACCTTGATATGGACGATGTGCTTCTCGGTGACGCCGAGTGCGGCCAGTTCGTACAGGCAGGCTTGCGCCAGCTTGTCGGTGAGTGCGGCGTTGAAGCGCGCCTGCACGACGCCGATGACCAGGCCGTCGCCGTCGAGTGGTTCGCTGTTGCCCTTGTCGGCGATCTGCATGGTGCTGCTTTCAGTCGGTGTGCGCGAGGAACCCGGTCACTTCGAGTCCGTAGCCAGTCATGCTGGGCATGCGGCGTGGACTGCCGAGCAGGCGCATGCGCGTCACGCCCAGGTCGCGCAGGATCTGGGCACCGATGCCGTAGGTGCGCAGATCGAGCGCCGAGCGCGCGGACGGCGCCTCGATCGGGCGTGCTTGCAGCAGTTGCGGCAACAGCACCCCGGCATCGTGATTGCAGTTCAGCAGGACCGCCACACCGCTCGGTCCGCGCTGCAGCGCCTCCAGCGCTCGCAGCAGCGGCCACGAGTGCTGGCCGGCGTCGGTCTCGAGCAGGTCGATCGCGGTGAACGGTTCGTGGACCCGCACCGTCACTTCGTCGCCCGGCTGCCAACGGCCCCTGACGAGCGCCAGATGCAAACCGTGGCCGCGGTCGCGGTAGACCACGCAGTGGAAGGTGCCGACGGGCGTGGCCAGTTCACGTTCACCGGCCCGCGTCACCAGGCTTTCGCTATGGCTGCGAAAGGCGATCAGGTCGGCGATGGTGCCGATCTTCAGGCTGTGGGCCTTGGCGAAGCGCTCCAGATCGGGCAGCCGCGCCATGCTGCCGTCGTCGTTCATGATCTCGCAGATCACCGTCGCGGGCGTCAGGCCGGCCATCGCCGCCAGGTCGCACCCCGCCTCGGTGTGGCCGGCGCGCATCAGCACGCCGCCATCCTGAGCCTGCAGCGGGAACACGTGACCGGGCTGGACCAGGTCGCTCGGCTTGGCCTCGCGGGCGACCGCTGCCTTGACCGTACGGGCCCGGTCGGCGGCCGAGATGCCGGTGGTAACGCCGCGAGCGGCTTCGATCGACACGGTGAACGCGGTGCCGTGAACGGTGCCATTGCGGGCGGCCATCGGCGGCAGTTGCAGGTGTTCGCAGCGCTCGCGCGTGAGGGTCAGACAGATCAGTCCACGGCCGTGTTTGGCCATGAAGTTGATGCCTTCGGCACTGACGTGGTCGGCCGCGAGCATCAGATCGCCTTCGTTCTCGCGATCCTCCTCGTCGACCAGGATGATCATGCGGCCGGCGGCAAGATCGGCAACCAGTTCGGGAATCGGCGCAATCGGCATGCACCGATTGTAGGCGGGGGGTCCGCCGACCGATGTCGCAGACGCGATGCCAGCGCAGTCAGCCGGCAAGCCGCGCCGATCGCGGCTTCAGCGGCTGCGGCGCATCCACGACAGCCACTCGGGCCCCGTCGTGGTGGAGGGCTCCTTGCGGGCCGCCGGGTGCATGCGCAGCACCATCAGGCCCGACAGCAGGTACAGCGAGTTGAGCAGGCGCGTCGCCCGATCGATGTTCATGCCCGGCCACTTGGCGATGACCTTCAGCGACGCCGTTTCGCGGCGCAGGCGCGTGAACGCCGGACCCAGCGCACCGGCCAGCGGCAGCGTGCCGACATGGAAATCCGAGGCGACGCGGTAGGCTGCATTTCCGCTGATCTCGCCCAGCAGCGTGCCGCGCGGACCGTGCAATCCGAGCGCCCAGAGCAACTCGTCGAGGCGCCGGTAGTGCTTTTCCTCGGCGACCCTCTCAGTCATGAAGTGGCCTGGGGCGCGCACACCGGGGGGCTCGACGCTGTGAATCCTGAGATCGCGCACCCCTTTTTGCAGTTCGGGCGTGATATCGCGCGGCGAATGATAGAGACGCTCACGCGGGAACACGGTGATCGGCCAGATCAAGCCGGAGTACTGCAGGTAGATGAGCGCAGGCTCCCGGTGCCGCATGCATGCGGCGATGACTTCGAGCGGTTCCGATCCGGTCGGCGAGTATTCCAGCCGGGCCAACTCGCTGACCAGCGTGGTCGGCAGGACTGTCGGCCCACCGAGCTTCGCGTAGCCGCTGTTGCCGGTTTCGATGCGGATGCGTTCGAACTCGCTGATTCGCCACAAAGTGGAATCGTCGAAGTCGTGCATGTCCGAGGAGGCTCCCAAGTCTTGTGGGCCGTTCTCACGGCACTAGTACACGGCCCGAGTATCCGACAAGGCGACCCGCAGAGTGTTTCAACTTGCGAGCGCGACCCCCGCAACCATCCCTCAAATCCCTAGTTCATGGTCGCGAAAACCGACTATGAACCCGCCATGCGGGCGGAAAGGACCCGTTCCACATAACGCGCGATCAGATCGACCTCGATGTTGACGGCATCGCCGGCACGCAGACCACCCAATGTGGTGCGCTGAAGGGTGTGCGGGACCAGGTTGATCTCGACCTGGCAGTCGTTCGGCCGATCCGAGACCGCATTGATGGTCAGGCTGACGCCCTGGACGACGATCGAGCCCTTGGCCGCCATGAATGGCGCGATGTCTCGGTGAAGAGCGAGCACGAGACGCCACGACTCGCCGACCGGCTCGAAACGCTCGACCTGCCCGATGCCGTCAACGTGGCCCGACACCCAGTGGCCACCCACGCGATCACTGGCGCGTAGCGCGAGCTCGAGATTGACGGCCCGCGCGTTCTGCAGTCCGGCCGTACGCGAGAGACTCTCCACCGAAATGTCGATCTCGAACCAGTCGGCCCCCGCGTCGAACGCCACGACCGTCATGCAGGCGCCGTTGAGCGCAATGCTGTCGCCCAGCGTCACATCGCTCAGGAAGCCGGCGGGTGTCGTGACCCGCAGCCGCTTGCCGTACGCCTGGCCGACCCCGAGCGGCGTGACGGCGACGATCTGACCGACGCCGGTGATGATGCCGGTGAACATGGCCCCGATTGTCTCAGGCCAGGAAGGCGTCCCGGCCCACGAAGCGCGCACGGACGCGCAGGTCGTGTCCTACCGGCGTGGCTTCGGCGAATGCCAGCCTCGGAGCGTCGGACAGTCGCGCCAGTGTCGGTCCGGCGAACATGTCGAGGCCTGCACCGAGAACGGTGGGCGCGAAATAGAGCAGCAGTTCGTCGACGAGGTGTTCCCTCAGGAAAGAGGCGTTCAACTTCTCGCCGGCCTCGACGTGCAGTTCGTTGATGCCGCGGCGCGCCAGATCATCGAGCATGCCGGGCAGATGCACCTTGCCGTTGGCGTCCGGCAGCTTGATGCGTTCGACGCCAGCCGCCGCGGCCTCCGGCGCAGCGGCGTCCGTCGCGCAGTAGACCAGCACCTGGCCGGGCGGCGCGAAGATGCGCGACTGCGCCGGACACTGAAGCCGCGCATCGACCACCACGCGCAGCGGCTGGCGCTCGATGGGCACCAGGCGGACATCGAGTCGTGGGTCGTCGGCCAGCACGGTGCCGGCGCCGGTGAGCAGGGCGCCGGCGCGTCGCCGCCAGGCATGGCCGTCGGTGCGGGCGGCCTCACTGGTGATCCACTGGCTCTGGCCGTCGGGCAGGGCGGTCTTGCCATCGAGTGACGCGGCCAGCTTCATGCGCACCCAGGGCCGGCCGCGCATCATGCGCGAGAAGAACCCGATGTTGAGTTCGCGTGCCCGCCGTGCCAGCGGCAGGCCATCGGCCAGCTCGACGCTGAGGCCCGCTTCACGCAGCCGTCGAACGCCGGCGCCGGCAACTTGCGGATTGGGGTCGATCGTGGCAACGACCACACGCGCCAGACGGGCGGCGATCAGTGCGTCACAGCAGGGTGGCGTGCGACCGTGATGCGAGCAGGGCTCTAGCGTGACCCAGGCCGTGCCGCCGCGCAGGTCGGCGCCGTTCGCACTGGCTTGTCGCAGGGCGACCACCTCGGCGTGTGCATCGCCGGCCGGCTGGGTGGCGCCTTCGCCGACGACGCGACCTCCTGCGTCGTGGAGCACGCAACCGACGCGTGGGTTCGGATCGCTGCGGCCGATAGCCGTCTCGGCCAGGTCGAGCGCACGCTGCAACTGGAGCAGGTCGCGCTCGTCGATCGCCATCGGGAGATTCGCCTCAGGTCGCCGGTTGGTGCTGCAAGGTGTTGCTGTTGACCAGGTCGCCGTTCGCCGGATCGGCCGGCACGTCGGTGGGGCATTGCTTGCTGGATGGGATCGCCACGAAGTTCTGGTTGGTCAGATTGCCGCTCACATCCGCGTAGTTGCGCGGATGATCGCGGTTGGCGACCGGGTCGCTGTCGCTCGTGGCCGGCGTGTAGCGGCAGATGCGGAACGGCGGCTCGTCAACGGGTCCGGCCGCGATGTCGCTAATGTGCCAATCGATGTCGCCGCCCGCTGTATTGGTGTCCTGAGCTTCGATCTCGGTCCTTCCAGACCACAAGGCCGGCGTGTTCGAGGGAATCACGCAGAAATAGGTGACATGCAGCAGCGTCTGGTTGAACAGCGCCGTCGACGCACCGCTGGCGTCGTCGATGCAGAACGTTCCAGTCGGGTGCCCTGTGCTCGTGAGCGTCAGCCGCATGCGCAGCCGTAGTGCCGGACCTGCCGGGTCCTCGACATCTGCAGCCGTCAGCGCGGGGCCACTTGGGTCGCGCCAGAATCGTACGAAGCCACTGAGCAACTGGGCCTGCGTGTTGCTGCAGGATGCGACGTCCGACTGCGTGATGGTGTCGTTGGTCAACCCAGAACCGGAGAATCCGAAGTCACAGACGCCGGTGATGACCCCGGTGACGTTGTTGAAGACGAACACATAGCGAGATTGCCATGGCGGCACGAATCCACTGCTGCCATTGCCGAAGTCGCGTGCCATGACCGGGATCGACGTATGGCGGCGGAACGGTCGGCGCACCGGCCCCGCCGCCGCCGTACCTGGGCGAACAGACAGGGTGCCCGAAAGGGCTGGTGCCGCGGCCGCGATCACGCTGCGCATCGTCACCTGCTGCGGCTGGTCGGTGCGGTCGTTCCACGACACGGTGATCGTCAGCGCCTTGGCCGGCGGGTTGGCGTAGGTCTGTACGGCGCGGCTGATGCGATAGGTCGCATTGAGCCCGACCACGTCGGCGGCGGCTCCTGCCACGATGCTGCCGGCCCAGGTGCGCTCGCCAGGCGTGTCGTCGATGGCGGTGAACGCACGCAACTTCTCCATCTCTTCCTGACCGTAGCGGGTCGCCTCGGAGCGTTGCTTCGCGATGTCGGCGTTCAGGCGCATCGTGGCCTGTACACCGACCACCGCCAGCATGCCGAAGCCCATGATCGCCAGCGCGACCATGGCCTCGACCAACGAGACACCACGCGATTGATTCTTGCTTTGTTGCATGTCAGCTCCCCGCGGCGAAGTCGCGCCAGCTTCCCGGAATGCGAACGAGCGAGCCCTGCGTCAACCTGATGACGCGCAGCACGGCAGGATCGAACGAGATCGTCGGCGCGCCGACGAAGGTGAGTCCGTCCTCGGCGACCACCGCGCCGTTGATCGTCGTGCTGCCGGCCGTCGTGCTCCAGGTCGTGCCGCCGTTGGCATGCAGGTACAGCACGCCATGCATCTGCAGGTTGGCCGCAACCGTGAGATTGCCGTGCACCATCAGCAGCACCGG
This sequence comes from Burkholderiaceae bacterium, assembly GCA_044222685.1. Lineage (GTDB taxonomy): Bacteria > Pseudomonadota > Gammaproteobacteria > Burkholderiales > Burkholderiaceae_C > JAEUPI01. The sequence goes on along the minus strand of JBGAMU010000019.1, from coordinate 68,391 downwards.
GTCGGCGGCCGATCCGATCACCTGGTTCGAATCGATCGTCGCGTTGCCCTCGACCCAGACCACGCGTCCCGGGTTGGCCGATACGGTGTCGGCGATCGTCTGGCCACAGGCACCGTTGCACACTACGCGCACGACCGCGGGTTGAGATCGGTAGGTGGCCTTGTCCATGCCGAACAGCGACACGAACATCCGGTTGCCGTCGAGCTCGTTGAGCGATGGGTCGTTCGCCTGCATCGAGGACGGTCCCGGCGTCCCCGCCACACCGAGCAGGCGGGCGTTGCCGGCGTTGGTGACGTCGCCACCGGCGTTGATCGTGATGCCGGCGGTGGGCACGTCGGCGTTCGACACACTCACGGCACCACCGCCGAGGTCGACGGCGCCGCGGGCAGTCAACGCCGCGCTCGGCGGCGTGGCCAGTGCCGAGTTGAGGCCCAGCAGCACGGACACCTCGGCCTGGGCGTCGGCCGGGGTCAGCCCGTAACACGGCGCGCCGACGTTGCTGCAGCCCTGCGAGTACACACGCACCACGCCGGGTTGCGCGATGCCGGTCGTATCGAAGCGGACCTGGAACGTGGGGACCGGGCCAACTTGAGCGGCCAAATCCGGTGTGTTGCCCGCCGTCGGGCAACTGCACTCGGTGCCGGTGGACAACACCATGCAGGTGGGCCGAAGCACGGTCTGTGCTCCCGACATGCCATAGGTGCCGTCGACGTTCTGCAGATACCGTTGCCTGAAGGTGTCGTTGGCTGTGCTGACGGTGCTGGTGCAATTGCCGGCAACACGGCCGCCACCGAGCGCAGCGATCGCGAACTCGATGCCGGCCTCCGCGGCCTCGAAGGCCTGGGTCGCCCGCAGATTGTTGGCCGAGATGCGCTGTTCGAAGATCAGGTTGCGGCTGGCATAAGCGGTCACCAGCGCAAGGATGAAGAACAGCACCACGACGACCAGAAGTGCGGCAGCGCCGCGCTGCCGATGGGCAGCGGCCATTTTCGTCATGCGGACATCACGCATCGCCGTTCTCCCTCTCAGACCGGGCATGCGCCGGTGATGATGTCGTTGCGCAGGCGCACGTTGCTGCTGACGGAGCGCCGCACGCTGGCGTCGTTGGCCGCCTGGCCTGCGATCTCCACGCGCAGCTCGCGCAGCGACTGCGTCGGCGGACAGTTCGCGGCGCCGCCGCAATCGAGCAAGCAGGACAAGGTGACTGGCTGGCTGGTCAACGTCATCCTGAAGGTCGTGACGCGCAGTGTGCGATCGTCGGTCAGAGGCTGCCAGTTGCCGCCGACGCGCATCTTGATGGCGCCACCCTCCAGCTTGAATCCCGCCTGATCGGGCGCGTCGACCGCGTCGTTCTCGACGCCGCGCGAGTAGTCGAAGGTGACCTCGCTCGCCGGCACGCCGCTGGCGGCCGAGAGCGCCGTGTAAGGGTTGGTCGACACGGCAACCGCGCCGGCGTGCCAGACGCCGGTTTGCGCCGCGCCCCAGTAGCCCGAGCGCCGCAGGTCGCGCACGATGATGTCGGACGCGGCGCGCAGGTCCTGCTGGATCTGTGTTTCGAGCAGCAGGCGGCGGTTGTCGCCGAGCTGGTTCGACACCAGCATAGTGGCACCGGCCACGACGAAGAGGCCAATGGCCACACCGACCATCAGCTCCACCAGCGACAAGCCACGCTGGGCCCCGCGCGTTCGGGCACGGCGTGATCGTTCGGCAACTAGCATTGCGGCACTCCTCGAATGGAACCGTCCGGAGAACACACCAGGGGTCGGCCAAGGTCACCCACCGTCGTGCGCACCTGGCCGCTGATGTCGCCGGTCAGATTGATCGTCAGGTCGGCCGGCGTGGCCAGCCCCTGCGGTGGCGAGAACGCGACCGACGTGCCGCTGGGACTGGAGGCCGCCACCGTGATGCCGCCAACGCGCGGCAGCTGCACGGTCTTGATCTCCTGCAGCACGTTGGGCGGTTGGCAGACCTGGCCGACCGCACGCGTGCAGTCGCAGGTGGCGCCCACGCCAGCGGTGTGGATCGTGTAGCAGCTCACCGCGCCATCGCCGCCGAACGTGACGGCCACCGGCGACGAGGCGCTGGCGCTGGCGCGCACGGCGAGTTCGGAGCGGGCCAGGTGCAGATCGGTGATCAGCTGGTCCTGAATGCCCTGGACGCGTTGCCGCTGCATCATGCCGCGGAACGATGGCGCGACGAGCGTGATCAGCACACCGAGCACGACCAGCACGGTCATCAACTCGATGATCGTCAGGCCGAACGACCGGCGCGGGCGGTGGCGAAGTGCGGTCATCGAGCCCAGCACCGGTTGGAGTTGGTCGTGTCGACGGCGCTGGCTGCGTTGACCGATTCGTAGACCATCACGCCGCTGGCGGCCCGAACGATCAACCCGCGACAGGCGTTATCGCCGAACTGCGGCGAGTCCGCCCTTGCGGATGCGGTGATCTGATAGCCGCCCGGCCCGGCCGAATCGATGCTCAGGTTGTAGTGAGGCGTCGTCGACGGCGCCGATGCCGACAGGGCGGCAAAGTTGGCGGCGTAGCCGGTGTTGCTGGCCCGGTGGCGCTCCTGCGCCTGCTGCAGTTGGGTCAGCGCGGTCACCGCCTCGGAGCGGCGGCTCTTGCGCGTGGATTCCTGGTACGAGGGCAGGGCGATCGCGAGCAACACGCCGACAACGGCGATCACGATCATCAGCTCGATGAGCGTGAAGCCGTCGGAGCGGCCAGAGGTGCTGGCACCGTGATGCATGTCACGATTATCCGGACACGCGACGGTTTGTAACCATCGTCGGGGTGCCGCCCGTCAGCCCGTCGCGACCGCTCATCGAATCGCCTGGCCTCAGCAAGCCGGCACACCTGCCATGCGGGCCTGCGGACTGCAGGTGCGCACCCGCCCGACCAGGCTGACCACCTGGTGCAGCGCAAGGCCGTCGCGCGCCTCGGCGCGCAGCGTCGCGGCCGGGGTCACCGTGCCCTTGAGCGGGTCGAAGTGCAGCGTCTGCACGTTGGACCTCACGCGAATCCGGCCTGCGCCGGCCAGCACCATGGCGCGGACCACGCCCTCGGCACCGGCACACGCAGCTCGCTCCAACTGGCCGCAGCTGCAGTCCGGCGCTGGCCCTTCGTGCACGACATAGCAGCTCGTCCCGTCCGCCGCCTCCTTCAGCGTGAGGTGCAGGGTGCGGTTGCGCGCCACCGCCTCGCTGCGGGCGAAGTGGACGTCAGTCTCGATTTGACCGGCCACGCCGGACAGCTCGGCCCGCTGGCGGACCGACTCGAAGCTGGGTGCGCTGATCCCGGCGACCAGCGCGATCACGCACAGGACGATCATCGCCTCGACGAGGCTGACACCTTGTTGTTGCACACGGCGCTGGGTCATGACGGGCTCCGACTGAGAGTGGTTGCGATGCCACTCACTGTAGAAACCCGTGCCGCGTGCCGCGTCGCCCACAGTGGGGCTCGAAGCCCCGCCCTGATCGGTTCGCCCGGCCGGGTGCCCCCGGAAGGGGGAACGGCCCTCGGCGCACCGCGCCCGCTTCAGATGTCGCGGATCAGCTGGCGGAACTCGTCGACGTCTTCGAAGCTGCGGTAGACCGATGCGAAGCGCACGTAGGCCACCTTGTCGATGCGCTTGAGCTCGCGCATCACCAGCTCGCCAACGCGCGCACTCGGCAGCTCGCGCGCGCCGGCGGCCAGCAGCTTGTCCTGGATGCGGTCGAGCGCCGCGTCGACCTGTTCGGTGCTGACCGGCCGCTTGCGCAAGGCGAGCTGCATCGAGGCGCGCAGCTTGGCCGGATCGAACTCGACCCGCGCGCCATCCTTCTTGACGACGGCCGGTAGCGAGATCTCGGCGCGTTCGTAGGTCGTGAAGCGCTTGTCGCACTTCAGGCAGCGCCGACGGCGGCGGATCACGTCGCCCTCGTCGGACTCGCGGGTCTCGACGACCTGCGTTTCGGCGTGACTGCAGTACGGACAGCGCATGGCGGCGAAGCAGCGGGGGCTCGGCGGTGAGCCTTTGCAGCTCAGCGGTAGACCGGAAACTCGCGGGTCAGCGCACCGACCTTGTCGCGCACCGCCGCGATCACCGCCGGGTCGCGCGGCGCATCGAGCACGTCGGCGATCAGGTGCGCCGTCTGCGCCGCCTGAGCCTCGCCGAAGCCGCGGGTCGTCATCGCGGGCGAGCCGAGCCGGATGCCGCTGGTGACCATCGGCTTCTGCGGATCGTTCGGGATCGCATTCTTGTTGCAGGTGATGTGCGCGTCGCCCAGTACCGTCTCGGCATCCTTGCCGGTGATGCCCTTGGCGCGCAGGTCGACCAGCATCACATGGCTCTCGGTCCGCCCCGACACGATGCGCAGACCACGCGCCGTCAGCGTTTCGGCCATGACCATGGCGTTCTTGACGACCTGCTGCTGGTAACGCTTGAAGTCGGGTTGCAGTGCCTCCTTGAAGGCCACCGCCTTGGCCGCGATCACGTGCATCAAAGGGCCACCCTGGATCCCGGGGAAGATCGCGCTGTTGATCGCCTTGGCGAAGGGTTCCTTCATCAGGATCAGGCCGCCGCGGGGACCGCGCAGCGTCTTGTGCGTGGTGGAGGTCACCACGTCGGCATGCGGCACCGGGTTCGGATACTCGCCGGCCGCGATCAGGCCGGCGTAGTGCGCCATGTCCACCATGAACAGCGCGCCGACGTCACGGGCCACCTGCGCGAACTGCGCGAAGTCGATGCGCAGGGCGTAGGCCGACGCGCCCGCAATGATGAGCTTGGGGCGATGCGTCTGCGCCAGCCGCGCCATCGCGTCGTAGTCGATCTCCTCGCGACTGTTCAGTCCGTAGCTCACCACCTTGAACCACTTGCCGCTCATGTTCAACGACATGCCGTGCGTGAGGTGGCCACCTTCGGCCAGGCTCATGCCCATGATGGTGTCGCCCGGCTGCAGCAGGCCGAAGAACACGCCCTGGTTGGCCTGCGAGCCCGAGTTCGGCTGCACGTTGGCGTGTTCGGCGCCGAACAGCTCCTTGGCGCGGTCGATCGCCAGTTGTTCGACCTGGTCGACGAACTCGCAGCCGCCGTAATAGCGCTTGCCGGGGTAGCCCTCGGCGTACTTGTTGGTCAGCTGCGATCCCTGCGCGGCCATCACGGCCGGCGAGGCGTAGTTCTCCGACGCGATGAGCTCGATGTGCTCCTCCTGGCGTCGGTTCTCGGCGGTGATGGCGGCCCAGGTCTGCGGGTCGACGTTTGCGACGGTTTGGCTGTTGCGGTCGAACATGTTTGTGTGTCGTCGGGTGGCGTTCGTGCCAAGCGATCAGGCTTCTGCCTTGCAGAAGCATCTCATCGTTTGGTTGCCCAGGCGATCGGCCGACACCGGGATCGGGTGACACCGGTCGCGCTCCACGGTGGTGAACCACCTCGGGCCCCGTGAGGGGCTCTGTCGCCAGTCGCGCGAAGTGGGAAGTCTAGCGGAGCCGAGCGACCCGACGCGGGGCGCTCGCCCGCTAACGCAGCAAGGCGACGTGTTCCTCGGTGGCCTCGGCGGCCGGGGCCTCGTGCGTGTCGGCTGCGGCGGGTGCCAACGGCTCCCGCGTCGCGGGGACGCTGGGGCTAGGCACCGCCAGCGAGGAGTTGACGGCTACCGCCTTGCCTTCAGCCACGCGACGCAGGTTGCTCTGCTCGGCGAGGACCTTGGCGACGTAGCCGCCATCGTCGGTGAGATTGGCCGCGCCCACGTAGTAGCGCAGGCCGGCTTCCAGTCCACCCGCCCGCGCGATGCATTCCTTGAGCACCTGTACACCGACGCGCAGGTTGGTCACCGGGTCGAAAGCGGCCTTGACGCCGCCATACGGCTCGTACTTCTCGTCGTGCACGTGGGTCAGCACCTGCATCAGGCCCTGCGCACCCACCGGGCTCTGCGCGAACGGGTTGAAGCTCGATTCGACGGCCATCACCGCGAGGATCAGCGTCGGGTCGAGCCCAACTCGCAGGCCGACCGTCCAGGCTTCCTGTACGAGGCGGCTGATCGGCTCCGGCGCCACGCGGTAGCGGCGCGCAAGCCAGGTGGCCACGCTGGCTTGCTGGCGTGGCAGCGAGGCCGGGTCGGCGGCGGTCGCGCGGGTGACCGCGTCGACGGCGGTCGCATCGCGGGGCAGCACGCCTTGCTCCGTATCGCGGGCCTCCTGCCGAGCCAACAACCAATCGAGGACATGCTGCTCGGCACCGGCACGAAGCTCATGACGCGCTGTCGAAAACACCAGCACGCCAGCGACGACCACCAGCCCGAGCATCGCCAGGCTGTTGTGACTGACCTCCAGCATGCCGGCAGCCACGTCGCGGACAAACGTGCCGGCGGCACGGCTGCATGCGCTGCCGATGGTGGAAAGGCTGTGGCGGAAGGTCATCGAGGTGGGTCAGGCAATCTGCTCGTTGGAGGGATCGGGCTTGACCGCCGACCATAATGCGCCGGCTGTCATCAAATCACCATCCCTCGTGAACCTCGGGTAAACCCGACTGAGACAGGATGGTTTGGATTCTAGGAAGATGGTAAATAACCAGTCAATCATAACGAATGCATTCGTTATGCTGTCAAAGTGAAGTACGGCGATCTGCGCGAATTTCTGATTGGGCTGGAAAGCCATCAGGAGCTGCTCAGAGTGCCCGAACCGGTCTCGCCAAACCTCGAGATGACGGCATTTGCGGACCGTGCGCTGCAATCGGGCGGCCCGGCATTGCTTTTCGAACACCCGACGGCCAGCGACGTGCCCGTGCTGGCGAACTTGTTCGGCACCCCCGGTCGCGTGGCCCGTGGCATGGGGGCATCCGACGCGCGTGAACTCCGCCTCATCGGCGAATTGCTCGCGCGTCTGAAGGAGCCGGAGCCGCCCAAAGGCTTGGCTGACGCAGGTCGGCTGCTCGACATGGTCAAGACCGTCTGGAACATGCGGCCCACGCTGCGCAGGTCGGGTCCCTGTCAACAGGTGCGCTTGGATGGCCCCCAGGTCGATCTATCCCGCTGGCCGATCCAGACCTGTTGGCCCGGAGATGCCGGCCCCTTGATCACCTGGGGACTGGTCGTGACCCGCGGGCCGCAACGGATCGACCGGCCGCGTCGACGGCAGAACCTGGGCATCTACCGACAGCAGGTGATCGGCCGGCGCGAAGTCATCATGCGCTGGCTGTCGCATCGTGGCGGGGCGCTCGACTTCCGTGACTTTGCGATGGCCAACCCGGGCCAGCCATTCCCGCTCGCAGTCGTGCTCGGCGCTGATCCGGCGACCACGCTGGGTGCCGTGACGCCAGTGCCCGACACGCTGTCGGAGTATCAGTTTGCCGGCCTCCTGAGGGGTTCTCCGACCGAACTGGTCGATTCGGGCGTCGGCGAGCCCGGTCACCCCCTGCAGGTGCCGGCCCGTGCCGAGATCGTGCTGGAGGGCCACATTCCGGTCGCCGATCACGGCTTCGAGGGGCGCAGCGAAGGCGGCGTGCCGGTTCGATCGACGGGCGGTTATCTGCATGCGCTGGAGGGCCCGTTCGGCGACCACACCGGGTACTACAACGAACAGGAGTGGTTCCCCGTCTTCCGCATCGATCGCATCACCCACCGCGACAAGCCGATCTACCACTCGACCTACACAGGGCGGCCACCCGACGAGCCAGCCGTACTGGGGCTGGCGCTCAACGAGGTCTTCGTGCCGATCCTGCAGAAGCAGTTTCCGGAAATCGTCGACTTCTATCTGCCGCCAGAAGGCTGCAGCTACCGCGTCGCCGTGATCTCGCTGCGCAAAAGCTATCCCGGGCATGCGAAGCGGCTGATGTTCGGTGTCTGGAGCTTCCTGCGCCAGTTCATGTACACCAAGTTCATCATCGTCACCGATGACGACGTCGACGTGCGCGACTGGAAGCAGGTGGTGTGGGCCCTGTCGACGCGGGTCGACCCGGTGCGCGATACGGTGCTCGTGGACCAGACGCCGATCGACTACCTGGACTTTGCCTCGCCCGTGAGCGGACTGGGCGGCAAGATGGGCCTGGACGCCACCAACAAGTGGGCCGGCGAAACCGCGCGCGCGTGGGGCAGCCCCATCCGCCACGACGAAGCCATCCAGCGCCGGATGACCGACCTCTACGATCGGCTGGCCGGACTGCCCATCGAGCCACGCCGCTGATCGCGCCGCTTGATTTGCGCTCGCCGATTGGGTATCTTGCGCTTGCCTGCTCGCAGGCATTTCAGAGCGTGCAGTCGCTGCACGACAGGGGCCCCGGACCCAATATGCCGGAGCTTCAACAGGTGACGGCAGTCACCCGCCCCTCCAGTCCCTCACGGGTTGGAGGGGTTTCGTTTCTTGGCCGACGCTACCGGGTTCAAGCGCCCATCACCAGGCCGCCGAGCTCGCGCAGCACCCAGCGCACCCGGGTGATGCCCTCGGTGGTCGGCAGCCACTGCAGTGGCGAGCGGTCGCTCGATGTCGCCAGCCCCATGGGGGCGGCGGTGACACGAACCGACATGCCCGCGCGCTGCGCTTCGTACTCGAACGCGCGCACCGCACGCCGCATGTGCCAGCCATGGGTGACGATCACGATGTCGGTGACGCCGGCCGTGTTGAGCATCGAGAGGCTGCGCGTCGCGTTCTCCCGCGTGTCGCGTGACTCCGATTCGACCCAGGTCAGCGGTCGGCCATAGTCGCGCTCCGCAATGCGCGCGGCGGCCTCGGCCTCCGGAACGCCGACGCTCTCGGCCAGCCCGACCCCGCCGGAGAAGAGCACCGGCGCTCCCGTCTGGCGCGACAGCCAGATAGCGTAATGAAGCCGGTGCAAGGACACCGGATTCAGGTGCGACAGGCCGTACTCGGGCGCCAGCGCTTCACGGCCGCCGCCCAGCGCCACGATGGCCACCTTGCGCCCTGAACCGACGGCCTTCTTGACCTCCGCGATTCGCTCGGTCGCCAGCGCCGGCGGCGACTTGAGCACCGAGCGTTCGAGCCACTCGCCGACGGCACTGCAACTGCACAGCCAGATGCCCGCAGCGCCGATCATCAGCGTCAGCCAGGCGATCGAACGCCGCCAGTACGTCAGGCGCGCGCCCACCAGCATCACCAGCAGCCATGGGACCGGCGGCAGCAACAAGGCGGTCAGGACCGGCTTCCAGTTCTGGATGCCCATCAACACGAAGAGATCGTTCACTGGGGTCTTGTCGTCCGGCGCCGAGAGAGCGGCGTCGGGAATTCTGCGCCGCGGTGTCGCTGCAACCGCGTGCAATAAGACCGCCTCGCAACCCGCTGTTACGGCTGATCGCTGCGCCTGGCGCCCAGGCGATCGGCAGGAGGCTTCGAGGGCCTTCTGGCCGCTCGGCACAATGGCGGCCGTAAGCCCGACCCGCCGTCGGGCGACCCAGATTCACCCATCAACGCGAAGGCATCGATCCGATGACTGAAACCATCACCCTGGGCGGCGGCTGCTTCTGGTGTCTCGAGGCCGTTTATGAGTTGGTCGACGGCGTCGTCGCGGTCGAGTCGGGCTACAGCAACGGCCATGTGCTGAACCCCACCTACCAACAGGTCTGCGAGGGCAGGACGGGACACGTGGAGGTCGTGCGCGTCGAATTCGATCCGGCGCGCATCACGTTGCGCGAGGTGCTCGAGATCTTCTTCACGATCCACGATCCGACCACGCGCAATCGCCAGGGCAACGACATCGGACCGCAGTACCGCTCGGGCATCTACTACCAGAGCGCGGAGCACGAAGCGCTCGCGCGTGCGGTGATCGACGAGGCCAACACCAAGCTCGGCGGCCGAGTCGTCACCGAACTGAAGCCGCTGGACAACTACTCGCGCGCCGAGGACTACCACCAGCACTACTTCGCCCGCAATCCGGGCCAGGGCTACTGCGCTTTCGTGGTCGGACCCAAGGTGGAGAAGTTCCGCAAGACCTTTGCGGCCCGCGTGCGCAAGGCCTGACGTGCTGCACCTGCGCGGGCTGACCTACCGCTATCCGATCGGCTCGACGCTCCAATTCCCCGACTTCGATGCCGCGGCCGGCGAGCGCGTCGTGCTCGGCGGCCCGTCCGGCAGCGGCAAATCGACCTTGATCGCCTTGTGCGCCGGACTGCTGTCACCACAGTCCGGCGAATTGCGCGTGGCGGGCCTGGACCTGGTGCGAGCGACAGCATCCGAGCGCGACGCCTGGCGCGGCGCGCGACTTGGGGTGGTGCCGCAGCGCCTGCACCTGAGCGCCAGCCTGACGGTTGCCGAGAACCTCGTGTTGCCCTTCGTGAGCGTCGGCGCGCCGGTGGACCGTCCGCGCCTGCGCATGCTGCTGGATGCGCTCGACATCGGCTCGCTGGCCGACCGCCGGCCGCACGAACTCAGCGTCGGCCAGGCCCAGCGCGTCGCTCTGGCACGCGCCTTGGTCCGGCGTCCGGACTTGCTGCTGGTCGACGAGCCGACCGCCAATCTCGACGACGACGCCGTGTTCGCCGTCCTCGCCTTGATCGAGCGCTGCGCCCGTGACGCCGAATCCGGACTGCTGATCGCCACCCATGACAGCCGGGTGACGCGGACGTGGCCCGAGGCCTGCACCTTGCACCTGGCGCGGACGGTCATGGAGCCGGTGTCGTGAATCTGCCCGGCCTGGCCTGGCGCTTCCTGTGGGCGCGGCCGCTTGTCGCGGCGCTCAACCTGGCGCTGCTGGTACTCGGCGTCGCGGCCATGGTGTTCCTGCTCGTGGTGGGTGCACAGGTCGAGCGCTCGCTGCAGCGCGATCTGGCGGGCATCGACCTCGTGGTCGGCGCCAAGGGCAGCCCGCTGCAGTTGATCCTCGCCGGCGTGTTCCATCTCGACGCGCCGACCGGCAATGTCCCGCTCGCGGCCGTGCAGACGTTGCGCGACAACCCGATGGTTGCTCAAGTCATCCCGCTGGCGCTTGGCGACAGCCTGCGCGGCTTTCGCATCGTGGGCAGTTCGCCGGACTACGCGGCGTTGTACGGTGCCGTGCCGAGCCAGGGCCGACTGTGGATAGCGCCGTTCGAAGCGGTTCTCGGCCACCAGGCGGCAGACGAGCTCGCGATGCAGTTAGGGCACCGGTTCGCCGGCTCGCATGGCCTCGGCAGCGAAGGCGCTGCGCATGCGTCGTCGCCCTATACGGTCGTCGGCATCCTGGCGCGGTGCGCTTGTGTGCTCGACCGCCTGGTCCTGACCGGGGTCGAGTCGGTCTGGGCCGTGCACGAGGCGCACGACGCCGGGCGCGAACGCAGCACTGAACAGGCGGACGACGACCGAGAGGTGACATTGATGCTCGTCAAGTACCGCTCGCCGCTGGCGGCCGTGACCCTGCCACGTTGGGTCAACGCGCAGGACGGCCTGCAGGCCGCCTCGCCGGCGCTCGAGAGCGCGCGGCTGTTTCGCATGATCGGCGTCGGCGCCGACGTGCTGCGCGGATTTGCCGCGCTCCTGATGGTGGTCGGTGCCGTGTCGGTGTGGGTGGCACTGCTGCATGCCGTGCGCGACCGCGAGAGCGACCTGGCGATGATGCGCATGCTGGGCGCTCCACCGCGGCGGCTGGCGGCCCTGGTCGGCCTCGAATCGCTGTGGCTCGCAGTGCTGGGCTCGGTGCTCGGTCTGGCGCTCGGCCACGGGCTGGCCGGCCTGTTGGGCACGATGCTCGCGCGCGACCGCTCGCTGGCCGTGCAGGGGCTGTACTGGTCGGTGGGTGAACTCTGGTGCCTGCTGGCCGTGCTGGCGCTGGCCGTGCTGGCGGCCGCGCTGCCGGCCTGGCGCGTGATCCGCCTCGACGTCACCCGGTTGCTGCAGTCGCCATCCTGATCGGGATCGATGCCAGAATTGCCACCGGGCCGCGGGCGCGGTCCGGGATTGCACCGCAACGCGAAAGGCCCATGAAGACCACGCTGAAGACCTCGATGGCGCTTCTTTTCGTCGCCGTCTCGATCCCCGTCGTGCTGGCGCAGACGCCAGGTGGCCCCGTCGCGACTCCGGCGGCGGCGTCGAGCGCTGGCCCGGCCAGCGCCGGCCAGGGCCCCGGCTTTCACGATCCACGCAGCCCGTTCAAGCCGATCGCGGCGCGTGAAGGCGTGGTGCCGTGGCAGACGCTGTCGTCGGTGTCGATCCGCACCGAGAAGAACCGCGTCGTGCCGATCTTTCCGCAGCCGGTGCAGGCGCTGAACAACCAGACCGTCAAGATCGAGGGCTTCATGATGCCGCTGGAGCCGGGCGACAAGCAGCGCCACTTCCTGCTGTCGTCGGTGCCGACGACCTGCTCGTTCTGCGTGCCCGCCGGGCCGGAGGGGCTGGTCGAGGTGCGCACGCGCACGCCGGTCAGGTACACGATGGATGCGGTGCTGCTCGAAGGCCGTCTGTCCGTGCTGAGCAACGATCCATACGGGCTCTTCTATCGCATCGTCGACGCCTCGGCGATCCAGCCCTGACGCCGGGTCGGCGGCAGGTCAGGGCGCCAGGCGCGAGCGCTGCCAGTTGCCGTCGATCAGCTGGTAGCGGATGCGATCGTGCAGCCGGCTGCGCCGGCCCTGCCAGAACTCCCAGCGGTCGGCCGTCAGGCGATAACCGCCCCAATGCGGCGGCCGTGGCGGATTCAGCGCATAACGTGCCGCGAATTTAGCGGCAGCTCCAACCAGAACTGCGCGCGACGTGATCGGCTGGCTCTGCGGCGATGCCCAGGCGCCGATGCGTGAGTCGAGCGGCCGGGTCGCGTAGTACGCATCCGACTCGGCCTCGTCGACCTTGGCGACGCGCCCTTCGATGCGCACGACGCGCTCGAGTTCGACCCAGTGGAACTGCAATGCGGCGTAGGGTTGCTGCGCCAGCTCGCGGCCCTTGCGGCTGTCGTAGTTGGTGAACCAGACGATGCCGCGCGCGTCGCAGCCCTTGATCAGCACCACACGCGTCGACGGCCGGCCGTCGGCGCCCACCGTCGCCAGCGTCATCGCGTTGGGCTCGGGCAGCTCGGCCTTGATCGCCTCGTCGAGCCAGCCCGAGAACTGCTGCAGCGGATCGTCCGCGCACGAGCTCTCGTCGAGTTCGGCACGCTCGTAACTCTTGCGCAACTCGGCCAGGGAGGGCTTGTCCATGCTGGCAGTATGCATCGTCGCTCCTCTACGGACTGCACCCTACGTGGAACGCCCTAAGTGAAGCTCCCACTGTTTGTGCATCGGCTGCGCACCCATGCTAGCCGGCAACGAGACCCGTCGCACCGGTTGCTCTGAGGGGGGACAAGCCGGTGCGAAGGTGGCGCATCGCATGCAAAACCAACCCACCGTCATCGTCCTCGCCGCAGGCCGCGGCAGCCGCTTCAAGGCAAACGCGCACAAGCTGCTGCAACCGTTCGCAGGGTCGACCGTGCTGGGTACCACGCTCGAGCGCGCCATCGAGAGCGGGCTGCCGGTCCGCGTGGTCACCACGCCCGGCCTGACGGCGGAGGCCTCGCGGCATGTCGCGCTGCGCGACATCGTCGAGTTGCCCGAAGCGGTCGGCGCCGGCAGCGATCATCTGGGCATGGGCTATTCGATCGCGAGCGGCGTCTCGGCCAGCGCCGACGCCGCAGGCTGGCTGGTGCTGCCGGGCGACATGCCGCTGGTGCGTTCGGCCACGCTGGTCGCGGTGGCCGATGCGCTGCCGATGCATGCGGTCGTCTATGCGCAACATCAGGGTCGGCGCGGCCATCCGGTCGGCTTCTCGGCCGAGCTCTATTCGGAGCTGGTGCAACTGACCGGCGACGAGGGCGCGCGCCGCGTGGTGGCGCGCTTCCCTTCCATCGGCGTCGAGATCGACGATCCCGGCGTCCTGATCGATCTGGACACCACAGAGGACCTGGCGGCGCTCAACGCCCGCATCGCCGACGCTGCCGCGGAGCCGCGGCGACTGGCCGGTTGAAGCCCAGGCGCCTCAGAAGCGCTCGTGCGAACCCAGGTAGCGCCAGCGCCCGGGCGGCAGGCGACCGAGCACGACACGGCCGATGCGCACACGCTTCAAGCCGGTGACGGCGAGTCCCACCAGCTCGCACATGCGGCGGATCTGCCGCTTGCGGCCCTCGCGCAGCACGAAACGCAACTGATCCTCGTTGGCCCAGCTCACCTTGGCCGGCCGAAGCGGACGGCCATCGAGCTCGAGCCCGTGGCGCAGCCGTTCGATCGCATCGGCGGCAACCGCACCGGGCCCGGCGGGCTGCACGCGCACCAGATATTCCTTCTCGACCATGCTGTCGTCGCCGATCAGCAGGCGCGCGATGCGGCCGTCCTGCGTCAGCACGAGCAGGCCGGTGGAGTCGATGTCCAGCCGGCCGGCCGGTGCCAGGCCGCGGGTGTGATGCGGCGCAAAGCGCGGCCCCGCCGCGCCGCCGTCCCACTGGTTGGCGGCCGTGACCAGCGTCGCTGCGCTGGCGTGGCCGTCCTCGGGCTGGCCGCTGACGAAGCCGATCGGCTTGTGCAGCAGCACCGTCACCTGTTTGGCCTGCGCCGTGCGCGCGGCCGGGTCGATGGTGATCGTCTGCTCGGGACGAATGCGCAGGCCCAGCACCGCCACCTTGCCGTCGACGCGCACCCAACCGGCCTCGATCCACTCGTCGGCCTCGCGGCGCGAGGCGAGCCCGCGTTCGGCCATCACCTTCGACAGGCGGGTGCCGCTGGGCGCGAGGTCGGGCATCGCGGGTGTCAGATCGGCAGCCCGAACAGGCTGCTCAGCGCGTCGCGATATTGCTCCTGGCCGACCGCATTGGTGTTGTGGTGCGTGCCGCCCTCGACCAGCACGAAGCGCTTGGGCGACTTGGCACGCTCGAACAGCGCGCGACCGAGCTCGGGCTTGATCAACTGGTCGCGCGCGCCGTGCACCACGAGCACCGGTGAGCCGATCTCCGCGATGCGCTTGGCGGCGTCGAAACGCTGCGTGATCAGCGGCCCGAGCGGCAGCCAGCCCCAGCGCATGCTGTTGAAGACATCCAGCACCGACGGGAAGCTGCCCTCCAGCATGACACCCCGCTCGTCGTCGACGTCGGCGGCCAGCTGCACGGCGATCGCGCTGCCCAGCGAATGGCCGTAGATCAGCCGCGGGGCGTCGGGCGCCTCGCGACGCAGCCAGTCCCAGGCGGCTCGGGCGTCCGCGCAGGCGGACGATTCCGAGGGCAGCGCCTCGGTGCTCTGGCCGAAGCCGCGATAGTCCAGACCCAGCACCGCGAAGCCGAGTTCGTGCATCCGCCGCATGCGAAACGCACTGCTGCGCACGTCCCAGCGTGCGCCGTGCAGGTACAGCAGCACGGGCGCGTCCGAACGCTGCTGCGGCAGCCACAGCGCGTGCAGCCGCACCGCCTCGCTGTCGCCCGGTGGCACGTACTCGATCCAGCGGTCGAGCATGCCCTCGGCTGCCGCGGTGCCACCCCACCAGGTCTGCTTGCTCGGCTGGAAGATCCACTTGCGCTGCTGCTCGTCGAGCACGGCGCAGCCGGCGGTCAGGCCGAGCGTGGCCACCAAGGCGGCGCCGAGCAGCCGGCGCCAGTACTTGCGAAGGAAGAGTGCCATTGCCGTCATCGCCCACGCAGGAAGAGGGAGTCGAGTTCCCTCAACGTGACCTGCCGCCAGGTCGGACGTCCGTGGTTGCACTGATCCGACCGTTCGGTGCGTTCCATCTGCCGCAGCAGCGCATTCATCTCCTCGATCGTCAGCCGGCGGTTGGCGCGCACTGCGCCGTGGCAGGCCATCGTGGCCAGCAGGTCGTCGCGGGCGCGTTGCACGACGCGGCTCGATTCGGTGTGCGCCAGGTCGGCCAGCACCGCGCGCGTCAGCTCGACCAGATCGGCATCGGGCAGCGCCGCCGGCCGGCTGCGCACGGCCAGCGTAGCGGCGCTCAAGGGCGTGACGTCGAGGCCGAGTTCGAGCAGCGCGTCGTGCGCCGTTTGGGCGGTGGCGAGCTCGGCGACCGTGGCGGCGAAGGTCACCGGGATCAGCAGCGGCTGCGCCTGCAGCGCAGGCCCACCGCTGTGCGACTTCAGCCGTTCGTAGACGATGCGCTCGTGCGCGGCGTGCATGTCGACGACGACGAGGCCGTGGTCGTTCTCCGCCAGCACGTAGGCGCCGCCCAGCTGGGCCAGCGCGCGGCCGAGCGGCCAGCTCGCCTCGCCGACCCGCTCGCCGACTTCGGTCGCCGCCGTGCTTGCGGAGCCGGATGCCGGCCACTCGGGCAGCGGCTCCCAGGCCTCGAAACGCGCACTGATCGTCGACGACGAAGACGTCGGCGCTGCGCTGCGCCAGGACCCGGTCACCGCCGGTGACGCGGTCGCGGCGGCCACGTCCACCGCCGCCGCACGCGACACCGCCAGGCCGGCCTCGACGGCGCGCTGCACCGCCTGGTGCACCGCGCGGCCGTCGCGAAAGCGCACCTCGATCTTGGTCGGGTGCACGTTGGCGTCCACCGCTTCGGGCGCGATGCGCAGGAAGAGCGCATACACCGGCTGGCGTTGGCCGTGCAGCACGTCGTCGTAGGCAGAGCGCACGGCGTGACCGACCAGCCGGTCGCGCACATGACGGCCATTGACGAACAGGTACTGCTGGTCGGCGCGGGCGCGCGCCAGATCGGGCAGCCCGATGCGGCCGTGCAGCGTCACCGGTCCGGCTTCGCTGGCCAGCACGCGGCTGCCGGCGACGAACTCGTCCCCCAGCACGTCGCGCAGCCGCTGTTCGGGCGTCGTGCTGCGCCACTGCTGCACCGCCTTGCCGTCGTGCCACAGCATGAAGCTCACATCGGGCCGGGCCAGTGCGTGCCGGCGCAGCGCCTCGACGCCATGCGCCAGCTCGGTCGCGTCGGTCTTGAGGAATTTGCGGCGTGCCGGCGTGTTGAAGAAGAGCTCGCGCACCTCGACCGTGGTGCCGCGGGTGCGCGCGGCCGGGCCGATCTCGCCGGTGCGGGCGTCGACACGCCAGCCACGGTCGTCGTCGGCGGTGCGGCTCACGATCGCCAGCTCCGACACCGAGGCGATGGCGGCGAGCGCCTCGCCGCGAAAACCCATCGTCGCGACCGATTGGAGCTCGTCGAGCGAGGCGATCTTGCTGGTCGCATGGCGGCGCAGCGCCAGCGCCAGTTCGTCGGCCGGGATGCCGACGCCGTCGTCCTCGACCACGATCGCACGGGAGCCGCCGGCCGACAGCCGCACGACGATCGACGTGGCGCCGGCGTCGAGCGCGTTGTCGACCAGCTCGCGCACCACCGAGGCGGGCCGCTCCACCACCTCGCCGGCGGCGATCTGGCTCACCAGTTCGTGAGGCAGTTCGCGGATCGGACGTCGCGTCCGGGTGTTCACGTCGGCGTGCATTGCAGCGATTGTAGGAGGGGGTCGGCCGGGCCTTGATAATGGCCCCGATGGAGATCGTTGCCTTCCTGATCGACTTCGTGCTGCACGTCGACCGCCACCTGCGCGAGTTCGTCGAGCTGTACGGCAACTGGGTCTACGCGCTGCTGTTCCTCATCATCTTCGTCGAGACGGGGCTGGTGGTGATGCCGTTCCTGCCCGGCGACTCGCTGCTGTTCATCGTCGGCGCGCTGTGCGGCGCCGGCCTAATGAGCTACCCGCTGGTGGTGGCGCTGCTCATCGCGGCGGCCATCCTCGGCAACCAGACCAACTACACGATCGGCTCCATCGTCGGGCCGCGGGTGTTCCAGTGGGAGCAGTCGCGCTTCTTCAACAAGCGCGCGTTCCGGCAGGCCCATGCCTTCTACGAGCGTTATGGCGGCGTGACGATCGTCGTCGCGCGCTTCCTGCCGTTCCTGCGTACCTTCGCGCCGTTCGTTGCCGGCGTCGCGCAGATGACACGCGCCAAGTTCACCTTCTACGACGTGACCGGTGGTGCGCTGTGGGTGCTGTCGCTGGTGACGGCGGGCTATCTGTTCGGCAACATCGCCTGGGTGCAGACACACCTGAGCAAGATCATCTGGGCGCTGGTGCTGCTGCCCGGCGCGCTCGCGCTGTTCGGCCTGTGGCGCTCGCGGCGCACGCGCGCCGCCTGAGCGCCGGCTACAGCACGCGCTGCCGCGCCAGCGGCGGGTGCTTGGCAAAGTAGCGCCGGATGCCGGTGACCAGCGCGTCGACCAGCTTGTCCTGGTAACGCGGGCTGCGCAGCAGCCTTTCCTCGTCGGGGTTCGAGATGAACGCGGTCTCGACCAGGATCGACGGGATGTCGGGTGCCTTCAGCACCGCGAAGCCGGCCTGCTCGACCGCGCCCTTGTGCAGGTGACCGACCTTGCCGATGCCCTGCAGCACCTCGTGGCCGACGCGCAGGCTGTCCTTGATCTGGCGCATCCTTGACGGCGCGCTGATTGACGCCGCCCACGATGTCGGCCGCGTTCTCCTTGTCGGCCATCCAGCGCGCCGCCGCGCTGGTGGCGGCACCCGACGACAACGCGAACACCGACGCGCCTCGCGCCTTCGGCGTCAGAAACGCGTCGGCGTGCACCGAGACGAACAGGTCGGCCTGCACGCGGCGCGCCTTGCGCACCCGCTCGTGCAGCGGCACGAAATAGTCGGCATCACGCGTCAGCATCGCGCGTGTGCCGGGCAGGGCGTTCAGGCGATCACGCAGCTTGAGCGCCACCGCGAGCACGACGTCCTTTTCCTTCAGGCCGCTCGGGCCGCTGGCGCCGGGATCCTCGCCGCCGTGGCCCGGATCGATCGCGACCACGGTAAGGCGTTCGACCTTGCGCCTGGCCTCGGCCGAGGGCGGCGGCGGTGGTGCCGGCGTGCCGAGCGGCGCCGACGCCGATGCGCCGGGCCGTGGCGCCGATGCACCCGGTCGCGGTGCCGGCGCAGCACCCGCGTCGCCGCGCTCGGCACGCCGCATCAGCTCGCCGAGCGAATCGCGCACGGCCTGTTCGGCCTGATTCTCGGCGCGCTCCTTGTCGCGGATGAGCTCGAGCAGCGGGTCGCGTTCCTGCAGCGGGTAGAGGTCGAACACCAGTCGATGGCCGTAAGCCGCCACCGGCGGCAGCGTGAACTGTTGCGGCGCGATGCCCTGCTTGAGGTCGACCACCAGGCGCACGACACGCGGCTGGTTCTGGCCCACCCGGACACCGGCGATGTAGGGGTCGTCGGGGCGGATCTTGCCGACCAGCTCGCGCAGCGTCGGGCTCAGCTCGAGCTGGTCGATGTCGACCACCAGCCGCGGCGGGCCCTCCGACATCACGAAGTGCTTGACGGCCAGCGGCTGGTCGGACTCGATCGTCACCCGCGTGTAGTCGGCGGCCGGCCAGACGCGCACCGCCACGATGGCGGCCCCGAAAGCGATGTCGTGCGCGCCGAGCGACAGCACGAGTGCGCCGCCGCTGACGATCCATTGACGCCGTTGAATCACAGCAACTCCACGCCGCGCGGCGTGCAGGCGTTGACCTCGACACGCCGTGTTTCATCGAGCTGCGGCTCGATGCGGATCTGCAGGTCCGGTATCGGCAATACGGCCGCGGCCCTGTCGGGCCACTCGGCGATCTTCAGGCCCGACGCGGCGAACACGTCGCGCAGGCCGGCGTCGATCCATTCGCGTGGGTCGTCGAAACGGTAGAAGTCCAGGTGCGAGATGGCCAGACCATCGACTTCGTAGGGCTCGAGCAGCGCGTAGGTCGGGCTCTTGATGCGCCCCGGCACGCCGAGTGCGCGCAGCAGGTGGCGCGTGAAGGTGGTCTTGCCGGCACCCAGCGGCCCTTCCAGTGCGACGAACGCGTCGCTCAACGCCGGCTTGCCGGCCAGGTGGGCGGCGAAGGCAGCACATTCGGTCTCGTCGGACCAAACACAGTGGCGGCTTCCTAGAATCGGCGTATGCGTCACGAAGACGGGCCGCGGGCCACCACGATCGATGGCGACGCAACCCTCGAACAGCTGCGCTCGTGGGCGCTGGAGCTTGGATTTTCACAGATCGGCGTGGCCGACGCGAATCTGGGCGCCGCCGAGCCCGGCCTGTGCGCCTGGCTGGCTGCCGGCTTCCATGGCGAGATGGGCTACATGGCCGCGCACGGCATGAAGCGCGCGCGACCGGCCGAGCTGGTGCCGGGCACCGTGCGCGTGATCACCGCGCGCATGGACTACCTGCCGCGCGACAGCGCGACCGACTGGGTGAGCAGCGAGACGCAGCGGCAGCGCGAACCCGGACAGGCCGTGGTGTCGATCTATGCGCGCGGCCGCGACTATCACAAGGTGCTGCGCCAGCGGCTGCAGCGGCTCGCCGAGCGGCTGGCGCAGGCCATCGGTCCGTTCGGCCACCGTGTCTTCACCGATTCGGCGCCGGTGCTCGAGGTCGAGCTCGCGTCACGCAGCGGCCTGGGCTGGCGCGGCAAGCACACACTGGCCCTGTCGCGCGAAGCCGGCTCGATGGTCTTCCTTGGCGAGATCTTCGTCGACCTGGCCCTGCCGCTCACGCCGCCCGTCAGCGAACATTGCGGCAGTTGTCAGGCCTGTCTGGACGTGTGTCCCACCCGCGCCATCGTGGCGCCGTACCGGCTGGATGCGCGGCGCTGCATCTCGTACCTGACGATCGAGCATGCCGGCGCGATCCCGCGCGAGCTGCGGGCGGCGATGGGCAATCGCATCCTCGGCTGCGACGACTGCCAGCTCGTCTGTCCGTGGAACAAGTACGCCCGGCGCTCGAGCCTGCCGGACTTCGATGCGCAGGCGCAGTGGACCGGCTCGACGCTGCTGGCGCTGTGGGCGTGGCACGAGGAGGAATTCCTGCGCCGCACCGAGGGCAGTGCGATCCGCCGCATCGGTTACCCACGCTGGCGGCGCAACCTGGCCGTCGCGCTGGGCAATGCATTGCGGGCGCAGCCTCTTCAGGACGCCATCGCGGTCGAGCAGGCGTTGCGCGAGGCTCGGCCGGCGGCCGATGCGCTGGTGCGCGAGCACATCGACTGGGCGCTCGAGGCCGTGGCGCCGTCGACCGGGCGCTGACTCCGCGTTGCCCCGAGGGCCAGCACCTGCGCGGCACAATACGCCCATCGTCACTGCCCAGCGGGCAACAGGAGCTTCAGAGCATGGTCCGTCACGGGTTGAAGTGGTTCGTTGTCCTGGCGGCCGCGCTGCCGTTGGGCGTGGCGGCGCAAGGTTATCCGGCCAAGCCGGTGCGGCTGGTCGTACCGTTTGCGCCTGGCGGCACCACGGACATCGTCGCGCGCATCGTGTCCGAGCGCATGGGCAGCACGCTGGGCCAGCAGGTGCTGGTCGAGAACAAGGCCGGCGGCGGCGGCTCGATCGGCGCGCTCGAGGTCATCAAGGCGGCGCCGGACGGCTACACCCTCGGCATGGCCACGGTGTCGACCACCGCGGCCAACCCCGCCATCAACACCAAGATCGGCTACAACCCGACCACCGACTTCACGCCGATCATCAACATCGCCGCCACGCCGAACGTGATCGCGGTGCACCCGTCGTTCCCGGCGCGCGACTACAAGGGCATGATCGCCGAGCTGAAGAAGAGCCCGGGCAAGTACAGCTACGCGAGCAGCGGCACCGGCGGCATCGGGCACCTGCAGACCGAGCTGTTCAAGAGTCTGTCGGGCACCTTCATCACCCACATCCCGTACCGCGGCGCAGGCCCCGCGCTCAATGACACGGTGGCCGGCCAGGTGCCGATGATCTTCGACAACCTGCCGTCGGCGCTGCCCTTCATCAAGGACGGCCGGCTGATCCCGATCGTCGTCGCTGCGCCGCAGCGGCTGGCCGTGCTGCCCAACGTGCCGACCTTCAAGGAGGTCGGCCTGGAGCCGGTGAACCGCATGGCCTACTACGGCGTGCTGGGTCCGAAGGCGCTGCCGAAGGACGTGATCGACAAGGTGTCGGCCGCCGTCAAGAAGGCGCTCGAGGATCCCGCCGTGCGCAAGCGCATCGAGGAGACCGGCTCGCTGATCGTGGCCAACAGCCCGGGCGAGTTCGGCGAGCAGATCCGCGCCGAGTTCGACGTGTACAAGAAGGTCGTCGAGTCGCAGAAACTCAAGCTCGACTGAACTCGCGTCCATGACACGTCGAGTTGTCGTCTTGGGGGGCACTGGCTTCGTCGGACGGACCTTCCTGATCCGCTGTGCCGCTGATGGCGCGGCCTGGCACTTCCGGGTGCCGACGCGCCGTGTCGGCCGCGGCTCCGTGCTGCGCACGATCCCGAACCTCGAGCTGGTCGAGGCCAACGTCCACGATCCGCATGCGCTGGCCCGGCTGGTCGCCGATGCCGACGTGGTGGTCAACCTGGTCGCGATCCTGCACGGCACGCCGGCGGCGTTCGAACGCGTGCATGTCGAGCTGCCGCGCCGGCTCGGCGCCGCGTGTCACGCGGCTGGCGGCGTGCGGGTGGTCCATGTCAGCGCGCTGGGCGTCGGGCCGGCCGCGACGTCCGACTACCTGCGCAGCAAGGCCGAGGGCGAGCTGGCGCTGCAGGCGGCCCGCGTGCCGCTGACGATCCTGCGGCCGTCGGTCATCTTCGGTGCCGAGGATCGTTTCCTCAACCTGTTCCGCCGGCTGCAGCGCCTGCTCCCGCTGCTGGCCTTGCCGAGCGCGACGGCGAAATTCCAGCCGGTCTGGGTGCGCGACGTGGCGGCGGCGCTGCAGCGCTGCGTCGACGACCCGCACACCGTCGGGCGCACCTACGAGATCGCCGGCCCGCAGGTCTACACACTGGCCGAACTCGTCCGCCTGGCCGGTGCGCGCGACGGGCATGCGCGGCCGGTGCTCCCTCTGCCGGCGTTGCTCGGTTCCGCGCAGGCCTGGCTGCTCGAGCACCTGCCCGGCGAACCGCTGATGTCGCGCGACAACCTGCGCTCGATGGCGCATCCCAATGTCGCCAGCGGTGCGCTGCCGGGGCTGAAGGAGCTGGGCCTGCCCGCCACGCCGATCGCCCAGGCCTGGGCCGAGGACGACGCAGGCGGCGCGCTGGACGGCGAGTTGCGCCGCTGGCGCAGCCTGCACCGTGACCACTGAGGCCGCCGCGGCGCCGACGCCGGCCCTGCGGGCCAGCCAGGCCGGTGTGCGCCGGTTCTGCGAGGCGCTATGGCTGGAGGACGGGCTGGTCGCGCAGACCACCGCCGCCTATGCGCGCGACCTGACCTTGTACGCGCGCTGGCTGGCCGACACGCATGCGCGTGCGATCGACAGCAGCGTCGAGTCCGACCTGCTCGCGTACATGGCGCACCGCCATGGCGCCAGCCGTGCCACCACGGCCAATCGGCGACTGAGCGTGTTCAAGCGCTACTTCCGATGGGCGCTGCGAGAACACCTGGTGCAGGCGGACCCGACCCTGCGCCTGGCCTCGGCCAAGCAGCCGATGCGGGTGCCGAAGACGATGTCGGAGGCCCAGGTCGACGCGCTGCTGCAAGCGCCCGACGTCGGCACGCCGCTCGGTCTGCGCGACCGCGCGATGCTGGAGCTGATGTACGCCAGCGGCCTGCGCGTCAGCGAGCTGGTCGAGCTCAAATCGGTGCACCTGTCGCTCAACGAAGGCGTGCTGCGCGTGATGGGCAAGGGCTCCAAGGAGCGCCTGGTGCCGTTCGGCGCCGAGGCGCAGGTGTGGATCGAGCGCTACCTGCGCGAGGCACGCCAGGCCATCCTCGGCCGGCAGACGACCGACGCGCTGTTCGTCACCGGGCGCGGCGCGGCGATGACGCGGCAGATGTTCTGGAAGATCATCAAGCGCCACGCGCAGGCGGCCGGGCTGCGCGCCGCGCTGTCGCCGCACACGCTGCGCCATGCGTTCGCCACGCACCTGCTGAACCACGGCGCCGACCTTCGCGCCGTGCAGATGCTGCTCGGTCATGCCGACATCTCGACCACCACCATCTACACCCACGTCGCGCGCGAGCGCCTGCGCCAGCTGCACGCGCAGCACCACCCGCGCGGCTAGCGCGGCAACGCGGCGGCCGCGCGCGCGGCGCTTTCGAGGTGATCGAGTTCCTCGGCCGAGAAGCCGGCCGCCAGCCGCGCGCTGCGGTTGAACGGCGGCCGCAGCGGCGGTGCGCGGTGCTGACGGGCCAGTTGCCGCGCGTGTTCGAACGGGTCGAGCCCATCGCGTGCGCACAACCATCGGTACCAGCGGTTGCCGATCGCCACGTGACCGATCTCGTCGCGCAGGATGACGTCGAGGATCTCGGCCGCTCGCGTGTCGCCGGCGG
Source organism: Burkholderiaceae bacterium (assembly GCA_044222685.1). Classification (GTDB taxonomy): domain Bacteria; phylum Pseudomonadota; class Gammaproteobacteria; order Burkholderiales; family Burkholderiaceae_C; genus JAEUPI01. Next base: position 44,260 of record JBGAMU010000019.1, on the reverse strand, counting down.
CGGCGAACTTGGCGCGCATCGCCGGCGTGGCGTCGAGGCCGCGCGCCTCGAGTGTGCGCGGCACCAGCGCCATGCGCGCGACGACATCGCCGCGCGTGCGCTCGACCATCGTCCACAGGCCGTCGTGGGCGTCGAACTCGCCGTAGCGCCGACCGATCGTGTGCAGGTGTTGCTGCACCAGCGAGAAGTGCAGCGCCTCTTCGGAGGCGACACGCGCCCAGTCGGTGTAGTAGTCGGGCGGCAGCCCGGCGAAGCGCCAGATCGCGTCGAGCGCCAGGTTGATCGCGTTGAATTCGATGTGCGCCACCGCGTGCAGCAGCGCTGCGCGACCCTCCGGCGTGAAGGCCGAGCGCCGCGGCACTTTCGCCGGCTCGACCAGCCGGGGCAGGGCCGGCCGGCCGGGCAGGGCCTGCTCGCCGGCATCGAGCACCGCCCCGGCGTCGAGCGGTGCATCGGCTGCGTTCAACCCCAGCGCACGGGCGCCGTCCACCTTGGCCGCGACATCGGCGCAAGCCAGCAAGCCGAGCGCCCGGTGCCGCAATTCCATCTCTGCGATGATATCGGCGCAGTGCTCGGGCCCCGGGCGAAGCCGCCCATTTCGTTTCACCGAGAAGTCATGTCCGACAGCCTGCACAAGTTCCTCTTCGAAGGCCTTCCGGTGCGCGGCGCCCTGGTGCAGCTGCGCGAGGGCTGGCGCGAGCTGCTGTCGCGCCGCGCGACGGCCAGCGATGGCGGCCACGCGTTCTCGGCGCCGGTGCGTGCGCTGCTCGGCGAAATGAGCGCGGCGGCCTGCCTGATGCAGGCCAACATCAAGTTCAACGGCGCGCTGATCCTGCAGATGCACGGCGACGGGCCGGTCAAGCTCGCGGTGGCCGAGGCGCGCTCGGACCTCGGCTTCCGCTCGACCGCCAAGGTGGTGGGCGACGTGCCCGCCGACGCGCGCCTGGAGGCGCTGCTCAACCTGCACGGCGGCGGCCGCTGCGCGATCACGCTCGACCCGGCCGATCGCCTGCCCGGACAACAGCCCTACCAGGGCGTGGTGCCGCTGCATGGCGACCGGCGCGAGCCGCTGCAGGCATTGGCGCAGGTGCTGGAGCACTACATGCTGCAGTCCGAGCAGCTCGACACACGCCTGGTGCTCGCCGCCGACGACGAGGCCGCGGCCGGGCTGCTGATCCAGCGCCTGCCCGCGCAGGGCCAGGCCAACCTGTCGGGCACGGCCTGGAAGTCGGGCGACGAAGACCAGATCGGCCGCAGCGAGGACTTCAATCGCATCGCGCTGCTGGCCGCCACGCTGACGCGCGAGGAGCTGCTGACGCTGGCGCCCGAGACGATCCTGCGGCGGCTGTTCTGGGAGGAGACGTTGCGCGTGTTCTCGCCGCTGCGCCCGCGCTTCTCGTGCACCTGCTCGCGCGGGCGCGTCGCCGGCATGCTGCGCGGGCTCGGTCGCGAGGAAGTCGAGTCGCTGATCGCCGAGCGCGGCGAGGCCGAGGTGGGTTGCGACTTCTGCGGCCAGCTCTATCACTTCGACGCGGTCGACGCCGGCGGGCTGTTCACGCCGGTGCGCGACCAGGCGGGCGGCTCGGACGCGGTCAACTGAGCCGGGCCGCGCCGCGCGGGCGGGCGCGTGCGGCGTTCAGGCTGCGCGCTCGCGCAGCGCGATCCAGCCCTGCGCCGACGCGCGCGCCACCGCTTCGGCCCGACTGCCGGCGCCGAGGCGTTCGAAGATCTCGGCCAGGTGGTACTTGATCGTGCGCTCGGTGATGCCGAGCTCGCGCGCGATCAGCTTGTTGGTCTGCCCGCAGGCGATGCGTTCGAGGATGCGCCGCTGACGTGGCGTGAGGCCACCGGCGCCTTCTGCCGAGCGAGGCGGAAACCACGGTTCACCGGCCAGCACCGACCGCAGCGCGGCGATCCAGGCCAACGGCTCGAGCGATTTCGGCAGATAGCCCATCGCACCAATGGCTCGCGCGCGCGCCGCGAGCTGGGCATCGTCGCTGCCGGACATCAGCACCCGGCCGGCGGTCGGGTACAGCCGCACCACCTGTTCGAGCAGCGCCAGCCCGTCCATCCCGCCCGGCAGGCGATGGTCGGCCAGGACCAGGTCGACGCCACCGTTGTGCATCAGCGCACCGAGCGCGCTCGGTGCGTCGGCCGCGACCTGGCATCGCACCTGCGGCGCGTGTCGCGCCAGCAGGCTGACGACGCCGTCGCTGTACAGCGGATGGTCCTCGACGATCAGGACTTCTGCGCGCTCGATGATCACCATGGCCGGCCGATGATATCGCCGGGTGTCGGGCTCGCACCCTGTCCGTTCGGACAGGTTCCGCCGCTCGAAGACCGTGGCGATCGGCATCGGGCCCGTGCGCGCGTTCGTGCCGCGCATCACGCGATGTCCGCTCGACGGGCGGGCAAGACTCACGAACTGGCCAGGCGGACAGGTCCGTTCCGGGGGCCGCGTTCGCACAGTCCGCTCCGTCCACAACCCAAGGAGCCGACATGCCCGTTTCCCTTAAGCTGCCAACCGCTCGCCACGCACTGGCGCTCGCCTCGATCACCGCGCTGGTGACTGCCTGCGGCGGCGACTTCGTTCCGCTGCCGCCCACCGGCAGTGCGCCGGTGATCACATCCCAGCCGGAGAGCCTGACGCTCGCCGAGGGCGCCGTCGGCACGATGTCGGTGGCGGCGACGACCGACGCCGGCGCGATCGCCTACCAGTGGTTCGACCTGGCACGCCAGGCCGACGTCCTGGGTGCCAACGCGAGCGAGCTCGACATCGGCCCGGCCGCGCTCGTGGTCGGCAGCCAGCAGTACCGGGTGGGCCTGACCAATACGATGGGCACCACCACCAGCGCCGATGCCGCCGTGACGGTGAACGAGCGCACGTGGAGCCCGCCGCTCGACGCGCTGGGCAGCGGTGCACGCGATGTGGCCACCGTGGTCGACAGCAACGGTCATACCCATCTGCTGGCGATCAACGGCAACAACCTGGCGGCCGGTGTCATGGCCCGCATCCAGCTGCGTTCGAACGACTCCACGCAGGCCAACGCCTTCACGGCGCCCGGCAACGACGTGCTGCAGACGTCCGATGCGCTGAGCGTGGCCTCCACCTCGATCGCCGCGGCGGCCAACGGGGCCGGCCACGTGCTGGCCGTGTGGCATCGCAACGGCATCGTGGGCGGCGCGCTGTACACGCCCGGCCCGGATGCCAATGCCGCCGGCTCGTGGGCCCTGCTGCCCACACGCATCAACTCCTTCAACGCCACCAGCGCGCTCGCTCCGGCGGTGGCGGCGGTGGGCAACGACAGCTTCGAGATCGTCTGGCGCGAACGCGTCGGCAATTCGGGTCCGCATGATGTCGTGGCCCGCACCTACACGATCAACGGCAACACACTGGGCACGCCGGTGGCCGTCGAGCTGGAGTCCACCGAGACCGAGTCGCCGCGCATCGTGGCCGATGCTGCCGGCAACGTGCTGGCCGCCTGGCGGCACACCGGCGTGGGCACGGTGGTCAACCGCCGCCCGGCCGGCCAGGGCTGGGGCACCACGCTGACCACGGTGGACTCCAGTACCCAACCGCTCGAGGTGCTGCGCACCAACCGCAGCGGCAAGGCCGTGCTGCTGACGAGCAACCGACTCGGCTCGGTGCTGGCATCGCGGCTAGACCTCGCGGCCAGCAACGTCGTGCTGGCCGGCCCTGCGCCGGTGGCGAATGCCTACGCGTCGGGCCCGGATGCGGTGGTCGACAACAACGACCGCATCCACGTCTTCGGCGTCTCCTGCTGCGGCTCGGGCGGCTCGACGCGCCTGTACCGCTGGATCGACCAGGGCAACGGCCAGTGGACCGCGCCTGAACCCGTCAGCGCCCCGAGCACGAGCAATTTCCTGAACACCGCACTCGGCGTCTACGCGCCGAAGGTGACCGACGTCGATGCCGACAACAACTTCATCGTCACCTGGCAGGAGCGCGTGTCGTCCGGTGACACACCGGTGAGTCACGTGTTCGCGCGGCGCTTCCACGACCGCCTGTCCGGCTGGCGCGACACGGTGGAAGTGGGCGACAGCAACAACCAGCTGACCCACGTGACCATGGGCGCCCGTGGCAACGCCACGCTGGTGTATGGCGGCACGTCGGGCCAGGCCCAGCAGGCGGCCAGCTTCCGCTGACGGCGGCACGGCTTGACGAGCTCGTCGCGCCCGCTGGGGTCCACTCGGCCGCAGCGGGCGCATGGCCGCTGATGGCAGGGCACTGCCTTGCCCTACGATCACCCCCATGCTGCATCGGCCCCCGCTTGCGCCAGCCCCGATGGACGCCCGCGGCGTGCTGCTGCAGGGTCTGCGGCTGCGGCAGTCCGATCCACGAGCGCTTCTGGTCTATGTGGATCGACTGCGCGGCGATGCAGCGCTCGACAGCCGGGTGCCGATCTATACCGACCTGTTCGCGGCGTGGGGCATGCTCGCGCAGGGGGACCGGCCGGCCTGCGAGCAGGCATTGGCTCGCGCGAAGGCGCGGCTCGAGCACGTCGGTGACATCGACGCGCTTGTGTTGAGCCGCGGCATCCAGGCGGGACTGTGGGTGCGCGATGGGCGGCTCGCCGAAGCGCTGCAGGTCACCGACCAGGCACTGGCAATGCCCGACGGTGCGCTGTTGCCTCAGGTGCGGCAGATGGAGATCACGCGCCGCGCGGCCACCCTGGAGATGATGGGGCGCTACGACGACGCGCTGCGCGCGCACTACCAGGCGGTGGCGATGAGCCGTCGCCTCGGTGAGCCCGAGCTGATTGCGCCTGCGGTGGGCTCACTGGGTGGGTTGCAGTCCAGCCTGCTGAATCTGGAGGATGCGCTGCCGCTGTGCGAGGAGGCGTGGTCGCTGTGCGAGCACACCGAGTGGTACGGCGTGATCTATCTCGCCGGTGCCAATCGCATGTGCGTGTTGAGCCTGCTGGGTCGCCATGACGAAGCGGTGGCGATGGCCGACCGCATGATTGCCTTGGAAGACCGCTTTCCGGCTCGCCACCGCGACATTCGGCAGACGCTGTGCGCGATGGCGCTGGCGCGCGCCGAGCGCTGGGAACGGGCGCAGGCGTTCCTGGATCAGGCGCAGGCCGAGCAGCGCGACATCCAGCACGAACGGGCCGAGTGGGTCTGGATCCAGGCCCTCGTCTTCAACCGCACCGGCCGCGCCGCGCAGGCGCTGGCCCTGGCGCGACCCTACATCGAGCGGCACCACGATCGGCTGAACGGCAGTCGGTTTCCGCAGGATCGGGCGCAGTTGTATGCCCAGGCCGCGTTGGCGAGCGAGTCGCTCGGCGACTTCGCCGCGGCGCTGGCGTATGAACGACAGGCGGCCGCGGCGCGTGAACAGGCGGCCGTGCAATCGGCACATGCGCGCCGGCTGACCTTGCAGATTCATCACGAGCTCGACGCCGCGCACCGCGCCCGCGACGATGCGCTGCGCGAGCGCGAACGCGCCACGCAGGAGCAGGCGCGGCTGGCAGCGTTGAACGACGAGCTCGAGGCGGCCAATGCCGCCAAGACGCGCTTCCTCGCTGCGGCCAGCCACGATCTGCGCCAACCCGTGCAGGCGCTGGCGATGTACCTGGCCGCGCTCGAGCGCGAGCCGGCTGCCGCGCAGCGGCGCTCGCTGGTCGGCCGCATGGGCGCGTCGTTGACGTCGCTCGGCCGCCTGTTCGATGCCTTGCTGGATCTGTCGCAACTCGATGCCGGGCTGGTGCGCCTGCATCGTGCGCCGCTGCGGCTGGACGCCTTGCTGCAGCGGCTGGTCGACGAGCACCAGCTGGGCGCGCGCGAGCGCGGCCTGCAGCTGCGACTGCATCTGCCAGGGGCCGTGCCGGCCGCCGCGGCCGACAGCGATGCGGCCCTGCTCGAGCGCTGCCTGCGCAATCTGATCGACAACGCGTTGAAGTACACCGCTCGCGGCGGCTGCGTGGTGCGTTTGCGCGAGGCCGGACCCGCGCACTGGCGCGTCGAGGTGCGCGACACCGGCGCCGGCATCGAGCCGGCCGCGCAGGAGCTGGTGTTCCAGGAGTTCTTCCAGGTCGGCAACGACGAACGCGACCGCAGCAGGGGCCTGGGCCTGGGCTTGTCGATCGTGAAGCGCACCGCCGCGTTGCTGCGGCATCCGCTCGGCCTGCGCTCACGGCCCGGTGCCGGCAGCTGTTTCTGGATCGACCTGCCGCGAGTGCCGTGGCACGTCGATCACGCGCCTGCGCCAGGGCACGACGGCGGGACCGAAGTACTGACCCTCATCGTGATCGACGACGATGCGCAGGTTCGCGATGCGCTGACCGCGGTGCTCGAGCGCTGGGGGCATCGCGTGCTGCCGGGTGCCGATGCGCCCGATGCCATCGCGCACTGGCTCGGTGCCAGCCGGCCGCCGGTGCATGCGGCCATCGTCGACCTGCGCCTGCGCCACGGGCGCACCGGCCTGCAGGCGATCGCCGAACTGCAGACCCGCCTCGGCCACCCTCTGCCGGCCCTGGTCGTCACCGGCGACGTGACTCCGGACCGTCTGAAGCTGCTCGACAATGCAGGCCAGCCCTGGCTGCAGAAGCCGGTGATGCCGCTGCGCCTGCGCAGCTGGTTGCAGGGTCTGCCCGCGCTGGCGTGACGACGTTCAGCCTCGCCGCTGCTGCATCAGCAACGCGTGTTCGCACTCCGGCGAGTCGCAGCTCTCGCAGAACCAGGGCCGGGCCGACGGCGCGGCATTGCGCGCGGCCAGCCGCGTGAAGAGGCCGCGGCCGGGCGCGGGCCACGCGCGTAGACGCGGCGCCAAGGCGTCGAGCGCCGACTGCAGTCGCGCATCGCCCTCTCCGCTGACCACCGACCACTCGATTCCGCCCGCGATCAGCCACTCGCGCACCAGCGCATCCACCGGCGCGCGCACGTGCGGCCCGTCGCGCTGCAGGCCATCGGGCCGCCACGGCAGGTCGAGTGCGGTGAGCAGCGTGAGGGAGAGGCGTCGGTGCTGTGCGATGGCAAAGTCGCGCAGAGAGTCGTCTGCAAAGAGCAGCCGGCTGTAGACCGCGGTCATCAGCGCGGTCGTGTCGGCGACCACCACCCGATGTGTGGCTGCAGCCGCGTCGATGCGCGCCTGCTGCTCGCGCGCGATGGCGGCTTGTTCATCGGCGCGTGGCGTGCGGCCGTGGGCCTCGCACCAGTCTCGCAGCACCTCGGGAACCCAGGTGGCCGCGAGCTCCGTGTGCTGGGCCAGCGCCTGTGCCAGGTCGCGCGCGAGTTGCGTCTTGCCGGTGCTCTCGGCGCCGACGATGGCGATGACGAAGGGCGCGCTCATGACCCATTGTCGGCGGCGAGTCGGCGCCAGGCACGCCAGCCCGCCACCGACAGCGCGGCGAAGAGGGCGTACAGCAGCGCCGTCAACCACAGGCCCTTCCAGGCGAACAGGCCGACGCTGAACACATTGACTGCCAGCCAGACGACCCAGTTCTCGATCAGCTTGCGCCCGAGCAGCAGCTGGCCGGCGACGCTGCCTACGGTGGGCAATGCGTCGAGGAACGGCACGTCGCTGTCGGTGCCGCGTTGCAGCGCGAGGCCCAGCAGCGGCCAGGCCAGCAGCGTGAGCAGCGCCACCCGCCATCTGCCCGTAGTGGGCAACCGGTGTACGTGCAACGCGCCTCCGTCGGCGCCGTGCCCGCGCAGCCACTGCCACCAGCCCCAGACCGACACCGCGACGAAGAAGAACTGCAGCGTGGCCTCGCCGTAGAGCCGGTTGGCGGCGAACAGCAGGGCGTAGAGCAGCGAGGCGGCGATCGCCAGCGGCCAGGCCAGCGGATCGACGCGTATGTTGCGCTCGACCATCCACAGCGACAACACGAACGCCACGATCTCGACCCACGTGACGGGCGAGCCCCACAGCGTGAAGGCCGGCGCCAACGCCGGAGCGGCCCACTCGAGCGCGACCGGCATGCGCGGACGCAGCGCCTCAGCGCCGGCCGGTGATCTGGACGAACACCTCGTCGGGCCGCACCATGCCGAGCTCGCTGCGCGCCTTTTCCTCGATCATCTCGAGGCCTTCGCGCAGGTCGCCGACCTCGGCGACGATGCGCTGGTTGCGCTGGCGTGCCGCCTCGTTGGCAAGGCCCTGGTCCTTCAGCTGCATCTGCAGGCTCCACACGTGCGGCACGCTGCCCTTGCCGAACCACAGGCCGGCCTGCACCAGCAACAGCAGCAGCGCAAGGCCCAGGGTGACGGTGCGAGCGCGGGTCGGCATGTCAGCGCAGATTGTAGAAAGCGCCGCGACCCGGGTACTGCGCCACGTCGCCGAGGTCTTCCTCGATGCGCAGCAGCTGGTTGTACTTGGCGATGCGGTCGCTGCGGCTCATCGAGCCGGTCTTGATCTGGCCGGCGTTGGTGCCCACCGCGATGTCGGCGATGGTCGCGTCCTCGGTCTCGCCGCTGCGGTGGCTGATCACCGCGGTATAGCCGGCGCGCTTGGCCATCTCGATGGCGGCGAAGGTCTCGGACAGCGTGCCGATCTGGTTGATCTTGATGAGGATCGAGTTGGCCACGCCCTTGGCGATGCCTTCCTTGAGGATCTTGGTGTTGGTGACGAAGAGGTCGTCACCCACCAGTTGCAGCTTGCGGCCCAGCTTGTCGGTCAGGTGCTTCCAGCCGTCCCAGTCGCCCTCGTGCATGCCGTCCTCGATGCTGATGATCGGGTACTTGTCGGCCCAGGTGGCGAGGATGTCGGTCCACTCGGCGGCGGAGAGGATCATGCCTTCGCCGCTGAGGTGGTACTTGCCTTCCTTGTAGAACTCGCTGGCCGCGCAGTCCAGGCCGATCGCGATCTGCTCGCCCGGTGTGTAGCCGGCCTTGTCGATCGCCTCGATCAGCATCTGCAGCGCCGCCTCGTGGCTGGCCACGTTGGGCGCGAAGCCGCCTTCGTCGCCGACCGCGGTGCTCATGCCCTTGTTGTCGATGATCTTCTTCAGCGCGTGGAACACCTCGGCGCCGTAGCGCACCGCCTCGCGGAAGCTCGGTGCGCCGACCGGGATGATCATCAGCTCCTGCAGATCCAGGTTGTTGTTGGCGTGCGCACCACCGTTGATCACGTTCATCATCGGCACCGGCAGGCTCATGCCGCCCGAGCCGCCGAAGTAGCGGTACAGCGGCAGTCCGGACTCTTCGGCCGCCGCACGCGCCACCGCCATGCTGACCGCCAGCGTGGCGTTGGCGCCGAGCCGCGACTTGTTCTCGGTGCCGTCGAGGTCGACCAGCGTCTTGTCGAGGAAGGCCTGCTCGCTGGCATCGAGACCCAGCACCGCTTCGCTGATCTCGGTGTTGACGTGCTCCACCGCGCGCAGCACGCCCTTGCCGAGGTAGCGGCTCTTGTCGCCGTCGCGCAATTCGATCGCCTCGCGGCTGCCGGTGGAGGCGCCGCTGGGCACCGCGGCGCGGCCCATGGTGCCCGACTCCAGCAGCACGTCGCATTCGACGGTGGGGTTGCCGCGGCTGTCGAGAATCTCTCGGCCGACGATGTCGACGATGGCGCTCATGCAGTTCCTCTCGTTGCTTGTGTGTTCAGACGGGGGCTGCCACGCCCTCGACCAAGACCATGTTGAAGTACTCGGTGGCGCCTTTGCGCTTGGCGCGGATGGCGGTGTACTGGGCGCCGTCGTAGAAGGCCTTGGCCTGCTCGTAGCTCGGGAAGCGCAGCATCGCGACCCGGTGCGGCTGCCAGTCGCCCTCGAGCGACTCGTGCTTGCCGCCGCGTACGAGGTACTCGCCGCCCGCGGCCTTGACGGCGGCGGGCGCCGCGGCCATGTAGTCCTTGTAGCGCTCGGGGTCGCTGACGTTCATCTCGACGATCAGGTAGGCGGGTGTCGTCACGGGCGGTCTCCTTCAGCACTCAACAGGAGAAGTCGTTTTCCAGCAGCGGCTGGTTCTTGACCACGCGGTCGAGCGCTAGCAGCTGCTCGAGCAGGGCGCGCATGTGCTTCATCGGCACCGCGTTGGGGCCGTCCGACAGGGCGTTGGCCGGATCCGGGTGCGTTTCCATGAAGATGCCGGCAATGCCCACCGCGATGGCGGCGCGCGCCAGCACCGGCACGAACTCGCGCTGCCCGCCGCTGCTGGTGCCCTGTCCACCCGGCAGCTGCACCGAATGGGTGGCGTCGAACACCACCGGCGCGCCGGTCTCGCGCATGATCGCGAGGCTGCGCATGTCGGACACCAGGTTGTTGTAGCCGAAGCTCACGCCGCGCTCGCAGGCCATGAAGCTGTCTTCGCTCAGGCGCTTCTCGCGGGCGGCGTCGCGCGCCTTGGCGATCACGTTCTTCATGTCGTGGGGCGCCAGGAACTGGCCCTTCTTGATGTTCACCGGCTTGCCGCTTTGCGCGACGGCGCGGATGAAGTCGGTCTGCCGGCACAGGAAGGCCGGCGTCTGCAACACGTCGACCACCGCGGCCACGGCCGGAATCTCGGCCTCGGTGTGCACGTCGGTCAGCACCGGCACATTCAATTCGCGCTTCACCTTGGCCAGGATCTCGAGGCCCTTGTCCATGCCCGGTCCGCGGAACGACGTGCCGCTGGAGCGGTTGGCCTTGTCGTAGCTCGACTTGAAGATGAAGGGGATGCCCAGCGCGCCGGTCATCTCCTTCAGGCGGCCGGCGACCTCGGTCTGCAGCGCCTCGGACTCCACCACGCAAGGGCCGGCGATCAGGAAGAAGGGCTTGTCGAGGCCGACCTCGAAACCGCAGAGCTTCATCGGGCGCGGGCCTTCATGCGGCGGCCCGCTGCTCGCCGGCGCCTTCGCGCTCGGCCTTGTGCGCCAGCGCGGCCTGGATGAAGCTGATGAACAGCGGATGCCCGTCCCACGGCGTGCTCTTGAACTCGGGGTGGAACTGCACGCCGACGAACCACGGGTGAACGGCCTGCGGCAGCTCGACGATCTCGGTCAGCTTCTCGCGCTGGGTGATCGCCGAGATCACCAGGCCCGCGGCCTGCAGCTTGTCGAGATAACGTTCGTTGGCCTCGTAGCGATGGCGGTGCCGCTCGGTGACCACGCTGCCGTAGATGCGGTGCGCCAGCGTGCCGGGCTTGACGTCGCTGCTCTGCGAGCCGAGCCGCATGGTGCCGCCGAGGTCGGACCCGGCATGGCGCTTCTGCAGCGTGCCATCGCGGTCGTGCCACTCGTCGATCAGCGCGATCACCGGATGCGGCGTGTCGGGCTCGAATTCGGTGGAGTTGGCGTCCTCGAGTCCCGCCTTGTGGCGCGCGATCTCGATCGAGGCCACTTGCATGCCCAGGCAGATGCCGAGGTAGGGCACGCGGTGTTCGCGCGCGTACTGCGCCGCGACGATCTTGCCCTCGATGCCGCGCTTGCCGAAGCCGCCGGGCACCAGCACCGCGTCGAACTGCTCCAGCTGCCCGGCACTGGCCGGCGTCAGCGTCTCGGAGTCGACGTACTCGATCTCGACCCGCGCATGGTTGTGGATGCCGGCATGGCGCAGCGCCTCATTGAGCGACTTGTAGCTGTCGGACAGGTCGGTGTACTTGCCGCACATCGCGATGCGCACCGAGGTCTTGGGATGCTCCACCTCGTGCACCAGGCGGTCCCAGCGCTTCAGGTCGGCCGGGCGGGTGAGCAGCTGCAGCTTCATGCAAATCAGCTCGTCCAGGCCCTGCTCGTGCAGCATGCGTGGCACCTTGTAGATCGTGTCGGCGTCCCACACCGAGATCACGCCCTGCGCCGGCACGTTGGTGAACAACGAGATCTTGTCGCGCTCCTCGTCGGGAATGCGGCGGTCGGCGCGGCACAGCAGCGCGTCGGCCTGGATGCCGATCTCGCGCAGCTTCTGCACCGTGTGCTGCGTCGGCTTGGTCTTCAGCTCGCCGGCAGCGGCGATCCACGGCACGTAGGTGAGGTGCACGAACGCGGTGTTGGTCGGGCCGAGTTTCAGGCTCAACTGGCGCGCGGCCTCCAGGAACGGCAGCGACTCGATGTCGCCCACGGTGCCGCCGACCTCGCAGATGGCGACCTGGGCCTCGTCGACGGTGCCGACACCGGCGCCGCGACGGATGAAATCCTGGATCTCGTTGGTGACGTGCGGGATCACCTGCACCGTCTTGCCGAGGTAGTCGCCGCGGCGCTCCTTCTCGAGCACGCTCTTGTAGATCTGCCCGGTGGTGAAGTTGTTGCTGCGCCGCATGCGCGTGGCGATGAAGCGCTCGTAGTGGCCCAGATCGAGGTCGGTCTCGGCGCCGTCGTCGGTGACGAACACCTCGCCGTGCTGGAACGGGCTCATCGTGCCCGGATCGACGTTGAGGTAGGGATCCAGCTTGATGAGGGTGACCTTGAGGCCCCGCGACTCCAGGATCGCGGCCAGCGAGGCCGACGCGATGCCCTTGCCGAGCGAGGACACCACGCCACCGGTGACAAAGACGTATTTGGTCATGTCGTTCAGCCTTGTGGTGCGCCGCGACGCATGAAGGCTGTGGTGGAAAGCGCGATTATAGGTGCGCTCCCGTGGCCTCCCGACCGAGCAACTCGAGCACCGCGCGCGCGGTGGTGTCGGGTTGTTCCAGCGGGAACAGATGCGAGCCGTCGACCGTGCGCCAGCGTGTGCCGGCGAGCCGCCGCACGAAGCCCAGACCGAGCTGCCGCCCTTCGGTCGAGTGCGCGCCCTCGATGTACGACACCGGGCACGCGAGGGGTCGTCGTCGCAGCAGCGGCTCGACGTGGTGCGGCAGCGTTTCGTAGATGCGCGTCTCCACGTCGCGGCGAAAGGCGAGCTGCACGCCGCCGCCCGGTGCCGCCTCGAACGCGTGCTGCAGGTAGTGTTCGAAGCAGCGTGCATCCCAGGCCGCGAATCCGCGCCGGGACCGGAAGTGCTCGCGCACCGCGGCGATGTCGGGCCAGTGGTCGCGTCGACGCGCCGACACCTTGCCCGGCCCGCCGCGACGCAACAGCCCGGCGGCCTTGAGCAGGCGAAAGCCGTGCGAGCGCCATCCGGCGACGATCGGCGAGTCGAGCAGCACCACGGCGCGCACCTGCGTCGGCAGCCGGCTGGCGGCGAGCAGGCTCAGGTAGCCGCCCATCGAGTGGCCGACCAGCGCCACCGGTTCGTCCCGCGCCTCGTGCCGGATGAAGGCAAGCAGTTCGTCGCGCAGATGCGGCCAGCCGCTGGTCACCGGATGCGACGGGTCGTGCCCGAAACGCTCGAGCGCCAGCACGCGCCAGCCGGCACTGCGCCAGGTGGCGAACAGCGCCCCGTAGATGCCGGCGGGCAATCCGTTGGCGTGGCTGAAGACGATCGTCCGCAGGTCGGACGATGCAGGCGCGGGCAGGTGTCGGGCGGCCATCTGCCGCAAGGCTATCAGGCCGGGGCAGAGCGGTCAGTGTGTGAAGACCGCCACACACCCGGGAAAGCACGGACCGCACGGCGGGCTGCGCGGCGCGCGTTCGGTGTCGCCAGCGACACCAGGCTGAGACGTGGGCGACGAACACGCGGCGCTGCATCGCCATGGCGACATTGGCGCCATCTTTCGCTTCGGTTGTGTCCGTCCGTGCTGCCTAGATTGCCGGCAAGCAATCGGCGAAGCCGCTTGCAACGACGAGGTCATTCAATCGGAGGCGACATGACAGGTTTCGAAGTCAGGGCGGTCACTCAGGCCGCACGCTGGGTGTGCGCCGGCGCGCTCACCACCACGCTGTGCGGCGCGTGGGCGCAGGACGCGCAGCGTGTGGAAATCACCGGGTCGTCGATCCGGCGCATCGATGCCGAGACGGCGCTGCCGGTTCAGATCCTCACGCGCGAGGAGATCGCGCGCAGCGGCGCGGTCAACGTCGAGCAGCTGATGCAGACGGTCAGCTCGGTCGCGAGCTCCGGCGGCTTCACCGCGTCGGCCGTCTCCGGCGCCACCACCGGCGGCATCTCGTCGATCTCGCTGCGGGGCCTGAGTTCGCTGCGCACGCTGGTGCTGCTCAACGGCAAGCGCATCGCGCCCTACGGCATCGGCTTCACCGGCGACTCGGTGTCGGTGGACGTCAACAGCATCCCGCTGTCGGCGATCGAGCGCGTCGAGGTGCTGAAGGATGGCGCCTCGGCCGTCTACGGCTCCGACGCGATCGCCGGCGTCGTCAACTTCATCCTGCGCAAGGACTACACCGGCCTCGAGCTGAGCGCGACCTACGGCGACACCAGCGACGGCGGCGCCAGCAGCAAGCGCGTCGGCGTGCTGTGGGGCTACGGCGACCTGGCGCGCGACCGCTTCAACGTGATGATCGGCGCGTCGTACCAGAAGGAGGCGGCGCTGTTCGGTCGCGACCGTGCGTTCGCCGCGTCGGGCACCAATCTCGACGCGCAGAACGACACCAGCTCGGGCAACACGTTCCCGGCCAACATCGCTGCGGTCGACGGGTCGTTCGCCGGCAACCCGAGTGCGCCGACCTGCCCGGGACCGTATTCGTCGTTCATTCCGTTCCGCTCGACGGCGTCCTGCCGCTTCGACCCGTCGCCGCTGGTATCGCTGCTGCCCGATACCGAGCGGGCCAGCGTCTACGCCTCGGCGTCGTTCGCGATTGCGCCGGACCTGGAGGCCTATGTGCAGGCCTCGTTCAACCGCAACAAGCAGAACAACGTGATCCAGCCGGTGCCGCTGTCGGACCAGTTCAACATTCCGCTGAACAATCCGTTGGCCAGCCAGGCGCCGTACAACACCTTCACCGCGTTTCCGTCGTCGACCATCCTGCTCACGCCGGCGAGCCCGTTCTACCCGACGGCCTATGTGCAGAGCCAGACCGGCGGTGCGACGCCGGACCTGCTGGTGCGCTACCGCGCCGCCGTCAGCGGCAATCGCGACATCACCGACATCGCCGAGTCGCCGCGGCTGACGGCCGGCGTGAAGGGCAGCCGCTTCGGCTGGGACTTCGACGCCGGCTTCCTGCATTCGCAGAGCAAGGTGACCGAGCAGGTCAACGACGGTTTCCCGATGCTGACCCGGATCATGCCGCTGCTGAACAGCGGCACGGTCAACTTCTTCGGACCCAACACGCCGGCGGTGGAGCAGCAGATCAAGGCCGCCAACTTCGTCGGCAAGGCGTTCGAGATCGATTCGCAGCTCGACAGCCTGCAGGTCAAGGGCTCGCGCGACCTGCTGCAGATGGCCGGCGGCCCGCTGGCGATCGCGATCGGCGTCGAGGCGCGCAAGGAGAAGTACGACTTCGTCGCCAGCCCGGAGATCCAGACCGGCGACGTGTCGGGCTACGGCGGCAACTTCCTCGACACGCATCGCTCGCGCAATGTCGATTCGGTGTTCGGCGAGGTCGTGGTGCCGATCAGCAAGGGGCTCGAGGGCTCGGCGGCCGTGCGCTTCGACCGCTACCAGGGTGTCGGCAACTCGACGACGCCGAAGTTCAGCCTGCGCTGGCAGCCGTTGCGCGAGGTGGTCGCGCGCGGCTCGCTGGGCAAGGGATACCGCGCGCCGAGCCTACAAGACCTCTATCTGCCGCAGCAGAGCAGCGTGACCGTGAACGGCCTGAGCGACCCGGCGCGCTGCCCGACGACAGGCGACGGCGTCAAGGACTGCGGCACGCAGTTCCCGGTGGTGTTCTCCGGCACGCCGACGCTGAAGCCCGAGAAGTCGACCAACGCCACCCTCGGGCTGGTGTTGGAGCCGGTGGCCAACGCGTCGCTCGCAGTCGACTGGTTCAAGATCAACCTCGAGGAGCAGATCAACAACGGCATCAACCCGGCGGTGATCCTGCAGGACCTCGACAGCCTCGCCAAGTACGGCAGCCTGATCACGCGCGGCCCGGTCGATCCGGCGTTTCCGGCCTTGCCGGGACAGATCGTCCAGATCGACCAGAGCAACCTGAACATCGGCAAGATCCACATCACCGGCATCGATTTCGATGCCAAGTGGCGACTCAACGCCGCCGATATCGGCCGCCTGACGCTGGCCTACAACGGCACCTACTTCATCAAGTACGAGGCGCAGAACCCGGACGGCAGCTACACCGGGGCGATCAGCCAGGTCAACGGCGCGACAGGCGGGGTGATCCCGCGCATCAGGACCTACCTGTCGGCGAACCTCGCGCGCGGCGACTGGAACGGCACGCTGGCCTACAACTGGCAAAGCCGCTACTACGACGTACTCAATGCCCCGGCGCAGGACTTGCCGGTCCGACGCGTCGGCACCTACGAGACGATCGACGCGCAGGTGCAATACACCGGCGTCAAGAACATGACGCTGACGCTCGGCGCTCGCAACCTGCTGAACCGTGATCCGCCGTACACCAACTCGGGAGGCCAGATCTCCTTCCAGTCGGGCTACGACCCGCAGTACGCCGACCCGCGCGGCCGCTTCGTCTATCTCGGACTGACCTACGCCTTCAAGTAGACGCCGTGCAACGGCGCCGCGGTCGGGCCCGGGTCGGGTTCGATCGCGGCGTGGGTCTCGACCCCGGCATGCAGCACGAACCCGCGGCCGCGCACCGCCTCGATGTGGATGTCGCCGACCCCCGCCTCGGCGAGCCGGCGCCGCAGGCGATGCACGTAGACGTCGATCGTGCGCGCACGGATGTCCGAGGCGCCGGGGCAAATGCGTTCGTGCAGTTCGGCGCGCGGCACCAGCCGGCCGGCGTGGTGGGCCAGGCATTGCAGCAACTGCACCTGCGTGGCCGTCAGCTCCACGATGTGTTCGCCGCGCTGCAGGCGCAGCCGAGCGGCGTCGAGGCGCCAGCCGCCGAGCGTGGCCATCGGCGCGGCCGGTTCGAGTGGGCGCGACGCGACGGCGGCGCCGCCCGGCTGCGGCCGCAGCAGCGCGAGCAGACGCGCGCGCAGCCGCCGGGCGCTCAGCGGTGTGACGAGAAAGTCGTCGGCACCGAGCTCGAGCGCCATGATCTCGTCGACCTCGTCGTGCGAGTCCGACACCACCAGCACGCGGCCGCGATACAGCTGGCGCACGCGTGCGAGCAGGCCGACCATGCGGCCGTCATCGACGCCGCTGACGTCGGCAACGACCGCGTCGAACAGCACCTGACCCTGCAGGCCGGCGAGGTGTTCGACGTCGGCTTCCCAGATGCAGCGCAGTCCGCGCTCGGCCAGGCAGTCGGCCCAGGCCCGCTGCGGCCGGCTCTGCGCGCCGACCACCAGCACCAGCCGTGCGGGTGCACCGGCATCCAGCGTGCGCAGCGGTGCCGGCGTGTGCTCGAACGAACTCGTCGGCGGCTCGCGGTGATAACCCATGTTCCACCGCATCATGGGCAGGCGTTGGCGGCGCGACAAGAACCATTGTGGCCACGCGCTGCAGGCCATTGCATGCCGGCCGCGGCTCGGGAGCCCCGGTCGGCCGTCCATCGCATGCCGGCGCCGCCTGTCGCGCCGCACGCCTAAAGTCGCGGCTGCCGGGACTCGGAATCCGACATTGGCCAAACAAGCTGCGGGCGCCATCATCCAGCCGCTGCTGCCGGCGTCGAACGCCCGCATGCCGCGGCGGCTGCGCGTCTACCAGACGGTGCTCGACGCGATCCAGCGCGGCCACCTCAAGCCAGGCACACGGCTGCCGTCTGCGCGCCAACTGGCGGCCGACTGGCGGGTCGCCCGCGGCGCGGTCGACGAGGCCTTCGCGCAGCTGCAGATGGAGGGTTACCTCGAGCGCCGCGTCGGCGACGGCACCTACGTGGCGAGCCGGCCGCAGCCGGCGCGCCCCGAGACCGCCAAGTCGGTGGTGCGGCCGCTTAGCCAGTCGGCCGGGCAGGTGCTCAACCGCATGGCGGTCTATCTCGGCAAGCCGCGGCAGATCGAGCTGCCGCACCGGCTCATCGCACCGGCGCCGCTGTTTGCGCGGGCACCGATGCTCGACGCCTTTCCGCTGTCCACCTGGCGCCGGCTGGTCACCCGCGCGCTCGGCGAGCCCTACCGCGACCATCTGAGCTACGGGCCGGCGGCCGGCCTGCCGGCGCTGCGCGAGTCGATCGCCCGCCACCTGTCGCTGACGCGGGCCACGTTGTGCCTGCCCGAACAGGTGCTGGTGCTCAACAGCCCGAGCCAGGCGGTCGAGCTGATCGCCCGCGTGCTGCTCGAGCCCGGCGACCCCGTGTGGCTGGAGGACCCCGGACACGCCAGCCTGCTGTCGCTGTTCCAGGCCCTGCACGCCCGGGTGGTGGGCGTCTCGTTCGACGAGCGCGGCCTCGACGTGGCCGCCGGCCGTGCCGCGGCGCCGAACGCGGCGGCGGTGTATCTGCACCCACTGACGCAGTTTCCGCTCGGTGTGCGCACCGACAGTGCGCGCCGGGCCGAGCTGCTGCAGTGGGCCGACGAGAGCGGAGCCTGGATCATCGAGGGCAACTTCAACGACGAGATCGCGCACGATGCCGAGGCGCCGACGGCGTTCCAGGCGATGGACCGCTCCGACCGCGTGCTGCTGATGGGCACCTTCGAGGGCATCATGTTTCCGGCGCTGCGGCTGGCCTACCTGGTGGTGCCGACGCGGCTGGTCGACGTGTTCATCGCGATGCGCGGCCTGCTCGGCGACCACACCAACACCTCGCTGCAGCTCGCGATGGCCGCCTTCATCGACGAAGGCCATCTCAGCAACCATCTGCGCACGCTGCGCCAGCTGTCGCGCGAACGGCGCGACGCGCTGGTCGCCGCCGTGCGCCGCCACGTGCCGCCATGGGCGCGCCTGGGGCCCACCGCCGCCGGCACCTTCGCCTGCCTGCACCTGCCGCCCGCGGTGCGCGACATGGAGGTGGTGCGGCGCATCCGCGAGCAGGGCGTGATCGCGATCGCCCTGTCGTCCACCTGCATCCAGCCGGGCCGCTGGAACGCACTGGTGCTGGGCTACGGTGCGTTCGATCCGCGGACCATCGAGCAGTCGGTGCGCGTGATCGGCCGTGCCTTGCACGAACTGGAGCGCGGCGGCGGCTACCAGGGCGACGGCGCGAAGAGATAACCGCGGTTGCGCACCGTGCGGATGCGCTGGTGCGCGGCATCGCCGTCGCCGAGCTTGAGCCGGATGCGGTAGACGCGGCAGTCGATCGAGCGGTCGAGGCGCTGGTAATCGAGCCCGCGGATCTGCCGCACCAGCTCGAGCCGCGACACGGCGTGGCCGGCGCGCAGCGCCAGCAGCCAGAGCACCTCGAATTCGGCCTCGGTCAACGGCACCTCGACGCGGCGCAGCGTGACGCGGCGCTCACGCAGCCGCAGCGTCAGCTCGCCGAACTGCAGCTGCTCGGGATGACGCAGCGGCGCGTCGCGGGCGGCGTCGCAGCGCCGCCACAGCGCACGCAGCCGCGCCGCCACCACCGGCGCGCCGACGCCGGCATCGAGCACGTCGTCGGCGCCCATCTCGAGCGCGAGCACATGGTCGAGGTCGCGCAGCGCGGTGCACACCGTCAGCAGCGGCTCGCGAGGCGCCTGCGCGCGCAGCTGGCGCAGGCGGGCGAGCTGCTCGGGCAGCGCACGCGACAGGTGCACGATCCAGGCGTCGGGGCGGTCGCCGTCGACCTCGGAGCCCAGCGCGGCGTCCCAGCTGCGGGCGTGCGGGCGCAGGCCCTCGGCGGCGAGCGCACGCGTCCAGGGCAGCGCGGCCTCGAGGTCGTCGCAGATCACCTGCACCCAGCGGCCCGGCGGCACCAGGTCGGCAGGCGTGCGCGTCGAAGGTTGTTCGGCAATGGCCTGCAGCGGTGTGTTCACAATGGCACAGGTGTAGCGCCGGCAATGGCGCGCCATCAAGGGCCATTTGTGCGGGCAGTTCGTGCCATTGCGGGCCGCCGCCGGGCCGGCGCGCGGCTGCCCGGCGACGCTAGACGACCTTTTCGCCCGGGTGCGTGATCTTGCGCATCGGCTCGTAGCGTGGGGAATCCACGCGCAGCGGGTACTGCGTGCTGCCGCCGTCCCAGCGCGGGTCTTCCAGACTGTCGAACACCTCGCGCAGGCGCTGGCCCCAGCTGCCGCGGATCATCTGGAAGTACGGGTTGCCTTCGTCGATGCAGACGACGCGGTCGCTGCGCATCTCGCCGGCGCGATAGACCAGCAGGTCCAGCGGCAGCCCGACGCCGAGGTTGGATTTCAACGTCGAGTCCATCGACACCAGCGCGCACTTGGCGGCGGTTTCCAGCGGGGTGGCGGGCGTGATCAGGCGGTCGAGCACCGGTTTGCCGTACTTGGACTCGCCGACCTGGAAGTAGCAGGTCTCGCGCGTGGCCTCGATGAAGTTGCCGGCCGAATAGACCAGGAACAAGCGCATCGCCTCGCCCTGGATCTGGCCGCCGAAGATCATCGAGGCGTTGAACTCGATGCCGGCCGACTTGAGCGCCGGCCCGTCCTCGGCGTAGACGCGTCGCACGGTGGCGCCGAGCACGCGCGTGGCGTCGAACATGCTGGTCGCGTTCCAGATCGTCAGCGGCGGTTCCTTGGGGCCGCGGTCGATCTTCTCCACCTGCAGCAGCTCGCGCACCGATTGTGAGATCGACAGGTTGCCGGCCGACAGCAGCACCATGAAGCGGTCGTCCGGCTTCTCGTAGATGATCATCTTGCGATAGGTGCTGATCTGGTCCATGCCCGCGTTGGTGCGCGAATCCGACAGGAACACGAGGCCGGCGTTGAGCCGGATGCCGATGCAGTAGGTCATGCGGGATCGTCCTTGGCCAGGGCCTTCAGTCGGTACAGCGCGTCGAGCGCCTCGCGGGGCGTCAGGGTATCAGGCTCGAGCGCGCGCAATGCGGCCAGCGCCGCGGGCGGCTCGCTCGCGGGCGCGGCGGCGGGCGGTGCCGTGAAAAGGTCCACCTGCGCCGAACCCTCGCGCGACTGGCGCTCCAGCGCCTCCAGCGTGTGCTGCGCCTGCCGCACGATGGCACCGGGCACGCCGGCCAGCCGCGCCACCTGCACGCCGTAGCTGCGGCTCGCCGGGCCGGCCTGCACCTCGTGCAGGAACACGATGTCGTGCCCAGACTCGGCCGCCGACACGTGCACGTTGATCGCCTGTGCATGCCGAGCCGGGAACTCGGTGAGCTCGAAGTAGTGCGTGGCGAACAGCGTGAAGGCCTTGTTGCGGTCGTGCAGATGGGTCGCGATCGCGCTGGCCAGCGCCAGGCCGTCGAAGGTGGAGGTGCCGCGGCCGATCTCGTCCATCAACACCAGCGACTGGTCGGTCGCCGCATGCACGATCGCCGCGGCCTCGGTCATCTCGAGCATGAAGGTCGATTGCGCGTTGGCCAGGTCGTCGGCGGCGCCGATGCGGGTGTGGATGGCGTCGATCGGGCCCAGCACGCAGGCCCGGGCCGGCACGTACGAGCCTATCGCCGCCAGCAGCACGATCAGCGCCACCTGGCGCATGTAGGTGCTCTTGCCGCCCATGTTGGGGCCGGTGATCACCTGCAAGCGGGTGCGCGCATCGAGCCGCGTGTCGTTGGCGATGAACGGCGTGCCGGCGGTCTCGGCCAGTCGCGCCTCGACCACCGGATGGCGGCCGCGCTCGATATCGATGCACGGGTGCGTGGTGAACTGCGGCCGGCTCCAGTCGAGCGTGGCGGCGCGTTCGGCCAGGCCGGCCAGCACGTCCAGCGTGGCCAGCGCGCGGCCGAGCGCGGCCAATGCGTCGACATGCGGCTGCAGCGTGTCGAGCAGCGTGTCCCACAGCAGCTTCTCGCGCGCCAGCGCACGGTCCTGCGCCGACAGCGCCTTGTCCTCGAAGCGCTTCAGTTCGGGCGTGATGTAGCGCTCGGCGTTCTTCATCGTCTGCCGGCGCTGGTAGTCGGCCGGCACCTTGTCGACCTGGCCGGCGGTGACCTCGATGTAGAAGCCGTGCACGCGGTTGAACTGCACGCGCAGGTTGCCGATGCCGGTGCGGGCGCGCTCGCGCGACTCGAGCTCGAGCAGGAACGTGTCGCAGTTCTGCCCGATCGCACGCAGCTCGTCGAGCTCGGCGTCGTGGCCGCTGGCGATGACGCCGCCGTC
This sequence comes from Burkholderiaceae bacterium, assembly GCA_044222685.1. GTDB lineage: Bacteria > Pseudomonadota > Gammaproteobacteria > Burkholderiales > Burkholderiaceae_C > JAEUPI01. Next base: position 22,316 of record JBGAMU010000019.1, on the reverse strand, counting down.
GCGCAGCAGCACCGCCGGCTCCTCGGCCAGCGTGCCCTGCAGCAACGCCAGGATCGCGGCGTCGGGCTGCAGCGCGGCATGCGCCGATCGCAGCAGCTCGCAGTCCGAAGGCACCTGCGTGCGCAACGCCGGCAGTGCGCGCAGCGTGTCGCGCAGGCCGGCCAGCTCGCGCGGACGCACCTGGCGCAGCGCCAGCCGCGCGGCGCCGCGTTCGACGTCGCTCACGTTCTTCAGCGATTCGCGCAGCGTGTGGCCCGGCGCGCCGAGCAGGCGCTCGATGGCATCGTGCCGTGCCGTCGCGACCGCGCGATCGCGCAGGGGATTCGTCAGCCAGTGGCGCAGGGTCCGGCTGCCCATGCCGGTCTTGCAGGTATCGAGCAGCGACAGCAGCGTCGGCGCGTTCTCGCCGCGCAACGTCTGCGTCAGCTCGAGGTTGCGGTGCGTGGCCGGCGGCAGCGCGAGCAGCTCGGCGGCCTGCGTGACGACGAGTTGCGCCACGTGCGGCCGCGCGTCACCTTGCGTGCGCTCGGCATACGACAGCAATGCGGCCGCCGCCGCATGGGCCAGCGGCAGGCCATCGGCATTGAATCCTGCCAGCGAGGCCACGCGCAGCGCCTCGCACAGCTTGCGCACGCCGAGCGCCGCGTCGAACTGCCACGCCGGGCGCGCCGTGCGCGCGGCGCGGTGCCCGGCGACGGCCGGCGGCACGTCGCTGCTGGCGAGCAGGATCTCGGCCGGGCCCAGCCGGGTCAGCCAGCCTGCGAGCTCGGTTTCGGCGCACTGGGTCAGGCCGCAGCGGCCGCTCGTCAGCGTCAGCCATGCCAGGCCCCAGCTGCGGCCACGCGGCTCGCGAATCATCGCCAGCAGCGTGGTGTCGGCGCGCTCGTCGAGCAGCTCGCCATCGGTGACGGTGCCGGGCGTCACGACGCGCACGACCTTGCGTTCGACCGGCCCCTTGGCGGTGGCCACGTCGCCCACCTGCTCGGCGATGGCCACCGACTCGCCAAGCTTGATCAGCTTGCCGAGGTAGTTCTCGAGCGCATGCACCGGCACGCCGGCCATCACCACCGGCTCGCCGGCACTGGCGCCGCGCTGCGTGAGCGTGATGTCGAGCAGGCGATGCGCACGGCGCGCATCGTCGTAGAACAGCTCGTAGAAGTCGCCCATGCGGTAGAGCACCAGCGTGTCGGGGTGCTCGGCCTTGATGCGCAGGTACTGCTGCATCATCGGCGTGTGGGCGGAGAAGTCGCCCATCGCGGGCGACGCAGGGTTCGGCGGGCGGTCCATGCGAGCCGGGATGTTAGGCGACGCTCGCGCGGGACCGGCGTCGGCCGTGGGGCACGCAGCAGCCCGCCGGGCTCAGGCCGGCGCGAGGCCGGCGCGCACGAGCATCCACTCGGCGCTGTCGTTCCACACGTCCATCTGCGCGATCAGGCCATGCCGGACCAGGTAGCGATCGACGTAGCGGTTGCCGTCGAAGGGCGTGCCGTCGGCCCACTCGCCGTACAGCATGCCGATGCTGTAGACCACGGTGGCTTCGGGTGTGCCGCCGGCCACGGTCTCGGTGGCCTCGATGCGCTTCTTGATCCAGCGGTAGCGGCTCGCGGTGAACCGCGCCGCTTCGGCCGGGTCGCGCATCAGGCGGCCGCCGACGTAGCGGATCTGCAGTTCCGGCGCAGCCAGGCGGCGGGCCGCGGCAGGCTCCGGGCCCATCAGCAGGCGCAGGTACTCGTCGACGATCCCGGCGGGCGAGAGGGCGGCCGGCCCATCGGGCGGCAGCATGGCGGTCTTCGATGTCATCGAGTCGTTCATGCGCGATCAGCCGGCCGCGGGCGGGCCCTTGCGCGCGACGACCGTGCGGCGTTTGACGGGCGCGCCGCCTTCGATCAGCGGCTCGGGCGGCGACGCCTCGGACGCCACGATCTTGGTATAGGGCGCCAGCAACTGCACCAGCTGCCCGTACACCTTGGGCGTGCCGGCCACCACCTCGCGCTGATGCAGGAAGTCGGCGTCGCCAGTGAAGTTGCCGATCAGCCCACCGGCCTCGGTGACCATCAGCGAGCCGGCCGCCACGTCCCACGGGCTCAGGCCGGTCTCGAAGAAGCCGTCGTACCAGCCGGCGGCCACGTAGCACAGGTCGAGCGCGGCAGCGCCCGGCCGGCGTACGCCCGCGCAGTGCTGCATCACGGTCTGGAACATCTGCACGTAGCGGTCGAAGTTGTCGCCGCGGCGGAACGGAAAACCGGTGCCGACCAGCGAATCGGACAGCCTGATGCGCTTGCTGACGCGCAGCCGCCGGTCGTTGAGGAAGGCGCCGCGCCCGCGCGACGCGAAGAACAGGTCGTTGCGCGCCGGGTCGTACACCACGGCCTGCTGCACGACGCCGCGGTGGGTGAGACCGATCGACACCGCGTAGATCGGCAGTCCGTGCAGGAAGTTGGTGGTGCCGTCCAGCGGATCGATGATCCAGGTGAACTCGCTGTCCTTGGCGCCGTGCGCGCGGCCCGACTCCTCGGCCAGGATGCCGTGGCCGGGGTAGGCGGTGAGCAGGATCTCGATGATCGCGGCCTCGGCCGCGCGGTCGACCTCGCTGACGAAGTCGTTCGGGCCCTTCACGCTGATCTTCAGCAGGTCGAGGTCGAGCGCGGCGCGGTTGATGATCGCCCCGGCGGCCCGTGCCGCCTTGATGGCGACGTTGAGCATGGGGTGCAGCGATTGCGACATGGTGGGGGCGGGCTGGGGAGCGTGGAAGGGGAACGGGCGACCGGGGGACGCGCTGCAGCGACAATGACCCGCACCGACTTGGCACAACCTCGGCAACAACCTTGGCACACCCGGCCCGCCGATTTTAGCGACCTGTGACCTCCATCGCCGCGCCGACCCGATTCGTGCTGATGCACACCAGCCATGCCGGCAACGTGGGCGCCGCGGCGCGCGCGATCAAGGTGATGGGCTTCGACGATCTGGTGCTGGTGCGCCCGCGTTTTCCCGACGTGCTGCATCACGACGAGGCGCTCGCGATGGCCAGCGGCGCCGACGACGTGCTGGCCAGGGCCCGCGTCGTCGACGACCTCACGGCTGCCATCGACGGCATGCAGCAGGTCTGGGCCACGGCGATGACGCCGCGCGACTTCGGCCCGCCGGTGTTCGCGCCGCGCGAGCGCCTGCCGTCGCTGGCTGGCCAGGGCCAGTCGGTGGCCTTCGTGTTCGGTGGCGAGCGCTTCGGCCTGTCGAACGACGACGTCTACCGCTGCCACGGCTGCCTGAGCATCCCCACCGCGCCGGGCTACGGCTCGCTCAATCTGGCGCAGGCGGTGCAGGTGCTGGCCTACGAGTGGCGGCTGGCGCTCGGCGGCTACGACGTGGTGGCGCGCACCGGCGATCCCGAGCTGGCCGATGCCGCGGACGTGCAGGCCACACTCGTGCATTGGCAGCAGGCGCTGATCGACATCGGCTTTCTCGATCCGGCATCACCCAAGCGCCTGATGCCGCGGCTGAACCAGCTGCTCAACCGGGCCGCCTTGCGGCGCGAAGAGGTGCACATTCTGCGTGGCATCGCGCGCGCGGTGGCCGACGCCAAGGCGGGTGGCAAGGGCTGACTGCGCCCTCTGCACGCCGCTGCGAGGCCGCATACACTGGCTGACCGAAGGCCACGGCAGCTTTGTAGACCATGTTTCACCGTCTGCGCGAAGACATCGAGTGCATCCGCGAGCGCGATCCCGCCGCGCGCTCGACCTGGGAGGTTCTCACCTGCTACCCGGGCCTGCACGCGCTGGTGCTGCATCGCTGGGCGCACCGCGCGTGGGTGCGCGGCTGGCGCTGGCTCGGCCGCTTCATCTCGCACGTCGGCCGCTTTCTCACCGGCATCGAGATCCATCCTGGTGCGACCATCGGCCGCCGGGTCTTCATCGATCACGGCATGGGCGTGGTGATTGGCGAGACAGCCGAGGTGGGCGACGAGTGCACGATCTACCAGGGCGTCACGCTCGGCGGCACCTCGTTGACGCCGGGCACCAAGCGGCACCCCACGCTCGGCCGCGGCGTGATCGTCAGCGCCGGCGCCAAGGTGGTGGGCAGCTTCACGGTGGGTGACGGCGCCCGCGTGGGTGCCAACTCGGTGCTGTTGCAGCCCGTGCCGGCGGGTGCCACCGCGGTGGGCATTCCGGCTCGCATCGTCGTCAAGGACAAGGATGCGTTGCGCGAGCAGGCCGCCGCCAAGATGGGCTTCTCGGCCTATGGGGTGACGCAGGGCGACGACCCGCTGGCACTGGCGATGAAGGGCTTGATCGACAACGCATCGGGCCACGAACACCAGATCATGCTGCTGTGGCAGGCGATCGAGAAACTGTCGGCGCGCTCGCGCGAGCTGCCCAGCGATGACTGCGTGCCACAGGACGCGCAGACGACCGAAGCCTTCGACGCCGCTGCGCTCAACCGCCTGGTCAAGTAGCCGCGCGGATCAGGCCTTCGGCGCGCGTTGCGCCGACTTCGGGCGGAACGCCGTGCAGACGGCGGGGTCGGTCTCCAGGTAGGGGCCGCCGATCAGGTCGATGCAGTAGGGCACCGCGGCGAACAGGCCGTGCACCGGCGGCGTGGCCTGGGGCAGGCCCTCCAGCGTCTCCGCGATCGACTTGGGCTGGCCCGGCAGGTTGATGATCAGCGCCCGACCGCGGATGACGGCCACCTGCCGCGACAGGATCGCGGTCGGCACGAAGCGCAGCGAGATCTGCCGCATCTGCTCGCCGAAGCCGGGCATCTCCTTGTCGGCGATGGCCAGCGTGGCCTCGGGCGTGACGTCGCGCCGGGCCGGGCCGGTGCCGCCGGTGGTCAGCACGAGATCGCAATGCGCATCGTCGACCAGCTCGCGCAGCGTGGCGCTGATCTGCGACAGCTCGTCGGGAATGAGGCGCGACTCCCAGTGCACCGGATTACGCAGCGCGCGCTGCAACCAGTCGCGCAGCGCGGGCAGGCCCTTGTCCTCGTAGACACCGCTGGACGCCCGGTCGCTGACCGAGACGAGTCCGATGCGCACGGGATCGAAGTCGCTCATGGGGTGCCCGTGACCTGCGTCAGATGGGGTTTGACGAACTGGAACAGCGCCCGCCAGCCGCGGCCGTGGCGTTGTCCGACATCGGCGGCGCTCTCGGCGCGCGCGGCGCGCACCAGGCTGCGCAGTTGCTGCAGGTCGCTGCCCGGGAAGGCCTGTGCCCAGCGATTCACCGCGTCGTCGTCGACCACCAGTTCGGCGCGCCAGCGTTCGGCCTCGTGCAACTGCAGCGTATCGCGCGCCGAGCCGAGCCGGTAGGCGGCGACCGCCTCGCGCAACGGCTCGGCGTCGGCCTGGCGCATCAGCTTGCCGACATACTGCATCTGCCGCCGCCGGCCCTCGTGAGAGCGCGTGCGCAGGTAGTCGTCGATCGCGCCACGCAGCGAATCGGGCATGTCGACGGCCGCCAGCCGGTCGGCCGGCAACTCGGCGAGTGCCTGTCCCAGCGCCTGCAGATCGTGCATCTCACGCTTGCGCTGCGACTTGCTCGGCGCGTCGGCGTCGTCGTCCGGTGGCGGGGGGGTCGATGCGATGTCGTCGCTCGGGGCGTGGCGTCGCGCGCGCATGGCAATGTGTTTGGAGTGACGGTCGTTATGATAGTCGCGCCCCCATCACCTCGACGCCGCCTTCATGTCCGCACCCACCACCGCGCAAGGCTTTGCCTACTCGCGCGAGCAGTTCCAGTCGCTGGTGGAGGACGTGCTCGGCATCGCCAGGGCCATGGGCGCCAGCGACGCGGCCACCGAGGTGTCCGAGGGCTCGGGGCTGTCGGTGTCGATCCGCAAGGGCGAGCTCGAGAACGTCGAGCGCAACCGCGACAAGTCGGTGGGCGTCACCGTATTCATCGGCCAGCGCCGCGGCAACGCGAGCAGCTCGGATTTCTCGCGCACCGCGATCGAGCAGACGGTCAAGGCCGCCTACGACATCGCGCGCTTCACCGCCGACGACCCGGCCGCCGGCCTGCCCGAGGCGGACGACCTGGCCACCGCCGCCGAGGCGTCGCTCGATCTCGATCTGTTCCATCCCTGGGCGGTCGACGCGGACACGGCCGCCGAACTGGCCATGCGCTGCGAATCAGCGGCGTTCGCCACCGACAAGCACATCACCAATTCCGAAGGCGCCGGCGTGTCGGCGCAGCAGTCGCATTTCTACGCCGGCAACTCGCGGGGCTTTCGCGGCGGCTACGCGAGCTCGCGCCACTCGATCTCGGTGGCGCCGATCGCCGGGCGCGGTGCCGGCATGCAGCGCGACGCCTGGTACAGCTCGATGCGCGACGCCAGCGAGCTGGCCTCGCCCGAGGCGGTGGGCCGCTACGCGGCCGAACGCGCGCTGTCGCGGCTGCACTCGCGCAAGGTCGACACCTGCGAGGTGCCGGTGCTGTTCGAATCGACGCTGGCCTCCGGCTTGATCAGCAGCTACGTGCAGGCCACCAGCGGTGGCGCGCTGTACAGGAAGGCCAGCTTCCTGCTCGACAGCCTCGGCAAGTCGGCGCTGGCCGCGCATCTGGACCTCGACGAGACACCGCACGAGCGCAAGGGCAAGGCCAGCGCGCCGTTCGACGACGAGGGCGTGCGCACGCGCGAACGGCGGGTGGTCGACGCCGGCGTGGTGCAGGGCTACTTCCTGTCGAGTTATTCGGCGCGCAAGCTCGGCATGCGCACGACCGGCCACGCCGGCGGTGCGCAGAACCTGCGGCTGACGAGCCGGCTCACGCAGCCGGGCGACGACCTCGAGCAGATGCTGCGCAAGCTGCATCGCGGCCTCTTCGTCACCGAGCTGATGGGGCAGGGCGTCAACTATGTGACCGGCGACTACTCGCGCGGCGCGGCGGGCTTCTGGGTGGAGGGGGGGCGCATGGTGCATCCGGTGCAGGAGGTGACGATCGCCGGCAACCTGGCGCAGATGCTGCGCGACATCCAGGCGGTCGGAAGCGATGCCTACACCTGGGGCGGCAAGACGGTGGGTTCGGTCTTGATCGGGCGCATGACGCTGGCCGGCAGCTGACGCTGCCGCGGTCGTTCGGGCTTCGCGTTGTCGGGGGAAAACCCCGGTCGGGCCCATGGTGCCCACTTCTAGAATTCGCGCGTCCGCGTTTGCGGTTTTCCTTCCGATCAGGAGCCTCCTCTATGGAACGTCGTTCATTTGTTCGCGGTGCCGGCTTGGCCGGTGTGCTGGCTGCCGGTGCGGCGCCGGCGATCGTGCATGCCCAGGCCAACATCCGCTGGCGTATCGCGTCGAGTTTCCCGAAGTCGCTCGATACGCTGTTCGGCGTGTGCGACGTGTTCGCCAAGAAGGTCAGCGACATGTCGGGCGGCAAGTTCCAGATCACCACCCACGCCGCGGGCGAACTGGTGCCGGCGTTCGGTGTGCTGGACGCGGTGTCCAACGCGACCGTCGAGATGGCCAACACGGCGCCGTATTACTTCTTCGGCAAGGATCCGACCTACGCGCTCGACTGCGCGATCCCCTTCGGGCTCAACGCGCGCCAGATGGCCGCCTGGATGTATGAAGGCAACGGCTTGAAGCTGACGCGCGAGTTCTACGCCAAGGTCGGCATCGTCAACTTCCCGATGGGCAACACCGGCGCCCAGATGGGCGGCTTCTACCGCAAGGAGATCAAGTCGGTGGCCGACCTGAAGGGCCTGAAGTTCCGCGTCGGCGGGTTCGGTGGCAAGGTGGCCGAGCGTATCGGCGTGGTGCCGCAGAACATCCCCGGAGGCGAGATCTACCAGGCACTGGAGAAGGGCACGATCGACGCAGCCGAGTGGGTCGGTCCGTACGACGACTTCAAGCTGGGTCTGCACAAGGTGGCGCCGAACTACTACTACCCCGGCTGGTGGGAGGGCGGTCCGCAGTTGTCGCTGTACGTCAACCAGAAGGCCTACGAGGGCCTGTCGAGCGAGTACAAGGCGATCATCGAATCGGCGGCTGCGTTCGGGCACATGGACATGGTCGGCAAATACGACTACCGCAATGCGTCTGCGTTGAAGTCGCTGGTCAGTGCCGGCGTCAAGCTGCATCGCTTCCCGAAGGACGTGATGGACGCCTCGTTCAAGTCGGCCATGGAGGTCTATGCCGAGCTGAGCGCCAGCAACCCGGCGTGGAAGAAGATCTACGACGACTACTCGACCTATCGCCGCGATGCGAACCTGTGGTTCCGCTTCTCCGAGGCGGCTTTCGACGACTTCATGCAGGCCCAGAAGCTCTGAGGGGCCTGCCCGGCTCGAACCGGCATTCGGAACGCAAAACCCCGCCGCGGCGGGGTTTTTTCTTGCGTGCGTGCCATAGCGGATGAGTCCGCTCGGGCCGGGCGTCAGGGCTTCTTGTCCTTCTCCTTCTCCCTCGCCTGATCCTCCTTGAGCGATTCCATCAGCCCCTTCATCGGATCCTCCTTGGCCTCCTTGCCGCCCTCGGGTGCGGAGGCGTCGGCTCCGGGTTGCGAGGCCGCGTCTCGCGTGCTGCTGCGTGAGTCCATCTGCATCTGCTGGAACACCTTGTCGGCATCGATCTTCTCTTCCTTGCCCAGCCCGCTCGACACAAGGCCCGGGAAGGCGATGATCAGACCCACCATGATCACCTGGATGATCACGAAAGGCACCGCGCCCCAGTAGATCTGCTCGATGGTGACCTTGGCCACCCGTTTTCCGGTGACCTTGTCGGTGTAGTCGTCGTGTGCGGCCACACTGCGCAGGTAGAACAGCGCGAAACCGAACGGCGGGTGCATGAACGAGGTCTGCATGTTCACCGCCAGCAGCACGCCGAACCACACCAGATCGATGCCCAGCTTGTCCGCCACAGGACCGACCAGTGGAATGATGATGAACGCGAGCTCGAAAAAGTCCAGGAAGAACGCGAGCACGAAGATCAGGATGTTGACGACGATCAGGAAGCCGAGCTGACCGCCGGGCAGGCCGGTGAGCAGGTGCTCGACCCACTTCGGACCGTCGACACCCTGGAAGGCGAGGCTGAATACCGTGGCGCCGATCAGGATGAACAGCACGAAGGACGACAGCTTCATCGTCGAATCCATCGCCTGGCGCAACAGCCGCAGGTCGAGGCGCCGTCGGGCAATCGCCATCGCCAGAGCGCCCACCGAACCCATTGCGCCGCCTTCGGTCGGCGTGGCGATGCCCAGGAAGATGGTGCCCAGCACCAGGAAGATCAGCCCCAGCGGCGGGATCAGCACGAAGGTGACGCGTTCGGCCATCTGCGACAGCAGGCCGAGCTTGGTCACCTTGTTGATCACCGCCAGCACAAAGGCCAGCCCGACGCCGACGCACATCGAGACGACGATCATCTCGTCGGTCGGCGTGCTGGCCGGCCGGGTCTTCGCGAAAGCAATGGCTGCGGCCACCGAAATCACCACCAGCACGCCCAGCGAGCGCAAGCCCGGCGTGCCGTCGGGTTCACGAATCGTGCGGGCCTCGGCGGGCAGTGCGGGCGCGGCCTGGGGCCGCCAGAAGGTGACCAGCAGGACATAGCCGACGTACAGCGCTGTCAGCACGAAGCCGGGGATGAACGCGCCCTTGTAGAGATCACCGACGCTCTTGCCCAGCTGGTCGGCCAGCACGATGAGCACCAGCGATGGCGGAATGATCTGCGCCAGCGTGCCCGAGGCTGCGATCACGCCGGTGGCCAGACGCCGGTCGTAGCCGTAGCGCAGCATGATCGGCAGCGAGATCAGGCCCATCGAGATGACCGAGGCGGCCACCACGCCGGTCGTGGCGGCGAGCATGGCGCCGACCAGGATCACCGCGTAGGCCAGCCCGCCGCGGATCGGACCGAACAGCTGCCCGATGGTGTCGAGCAGATCCTCGGCCATGCCGGATCGCTCGAGGATCAGTCCCATGAAGGTGAAGAACGGAATCGCCAGCAGCGTGTCGTTCTGCATGATGCCGAACATGCGCAGCGGCAGGCTCTGCAGGAACGCCGGCTGGATGACACCCAGCTCGACCCCCACGAAGCCGAAGAAGAGGCCACACGCCGCAAGAGAAAAAGCCACCGAGTAGCCGAACATCAGGAAGACGATCAGCGACGCGAACATGATCGGCGCCATGTTCTCGATCAGGAAGGCGGTCATTTGCGCGCTCCCGCTGCGGCGGCTGCTTCACGCGCCTCGACTTCCTTCTGCAAGGCCTCGGCCAGCTCTTCCTCGGGTGTCTTGGCTTGTTGCTTCTTCGTCGGGTCGGGCACCAGCCCCTTCAGGAACGCGATGCGCTTGATCAGCTCCGAAACGCCCTGCATGCCCAGCAGCGCCAGCCCGAGCGGCAGCAGCGCAAACACCGGCCAGCGGATCAGGCCGCCGGCGTTGGACGACACCTCGCCGGTCACGTACGCGTTGATCACCAGCGGCATCGCCAGCATGATGATCATGATGACGAAGGGGAACAGGAAGCAGCTCAGGCCGATGATGTCGATCCAGATCTGCGTGCGCTTGGAGAAGCGTCCGGACACGACATCGATCTTCACGTGCTCCTGCCGCATCAGGGTGTAGCCGGCGGCAAGCAGGAAGACGGCGGCGAACAGGTACCACTGGATCTCCAGGAACGCGTTCGAGCTGAAGTTGAAGGCCTTGCGCACCGAGGCGTTGAGTGCACTGACCAGCGCGGCGGCCAGCACCAGCCAGGCCACCCAGCGGCCGATGAACTCGCTGAATCGATCGATCCAGCGCGAAATTGAAAGCAGTGCGGACACGTTCGGCGCCCCCTCAACGATTGCGGTCTCAGGCTTCGCGCCAGCCTGTAGCGGGCGCGGCTGCGGGATTCTAGGGAGAACGTCTGCGGCCGCAGGCCCGTGATAACGCGCAGGACCCTGGGGTCGCGCGTCAGGCCGATGCGGCGGCGACGATCAGGCGCGTCGAGCGAGCGCCTGAGCGGCAGAATGCGAGTATCGGCCTCGGCAGCTCGGCCATCAGACGCGCGAACTGGGCGATCTCTTCAGGCGTCTGATAGCCACCTTGCACCGGCAGGAAGCGGTACTCGAGCCCGGCTGCTCGCGCAGCGGCCTCGATGCTGGCGTTGGTGGGCTGTTGCGGCCCTTCCTCGTAGTCGGGCCGGTTGTTGATGACGCTGCGAAACCCTACGCGTGCCGCTTCGGCCATCGCCTCGGGTTGCAGTTGCGGTGCCACGCACACATCCGGTGCGACGGGGCGAAACGGCAGCAGATCGCTCATGGGTCGACAGCTTAACCAGCCAGCGCCGCCTTGACAGCCGCCGACACCTGGCCCATGTCGGCCTTGCCGGCCAGCTGGGCCTTCACCGCGGCCATCACCTTGCCCATGTCGCCGGGGCCATTGGCACCGGTCTCGGCCACGATGCGCGCGACTTCGGTGGCGATCTGCGCCGCATCGAGCCGCTGGGGCAGGTAGCCCTGCAGCACGGCGATCTCGGCGGTCTCCTTGTCGACCAGGTCGGTGCGGCCGGCCTGCGCGAACGCGGTTACCGAGTCCCGGCGCTGCTTGATCAGCTTGTCGACGATGCCGATGACCGCGGCGTCGTCCAGCACGATGCGCTCGTCGACCTCGCGCTGCTTGCAGGCGGCCAGCAGCATGCGGATGGTGGACAGGCGATCGGCCTGCTTGGCGCGCATCGCGTCCTTCATGTCTTCGGTGATCCGGTCTTTCAGGCTCATCGGCAACTCCACTGGTGGCGTCCGCGAATGCAAAAGCCCGCAGCGGCGGGCCGTGCGGGCTTGGCGGGAAGTGCAGGCCCGCGCGTCAGAACAGTTTCTTGGGCAGCTGCATGCTGCGCACGCGCTTGAAGTGGCGCTTCACCGCCGCGGCCTTCTTGCGCTTGCGCTCGGCCGTGGGCTTCTCGTAGAACTCGCGGGCGCGCAGTTCGGTGAGCAGGCCGAGCTTCTCGATGGTGCGCTTGAAGCGGCGCAGCGCGACATCGAACGGTTCGTTTTCCTTGACGCGAATCGTGGTCATGTAGGGCGTGGATCCTCTGCGGGAGGCTCTTGGAAATGGGCGTCCGGGCGCGGACAAAGACCACCATTCTAGCGTGAATCGGCCGCACTTCCATGCGCCGCTGCCAGCGCTGTGGCGCAGGCCGCCGCGCTGGCCCAGGCCCACTGGAAGTTGTAGCCGCCAAGCCAGCCGGTCACGTCGACCACTTCGCCGATGAAGTACAGCCCCCGGTTGTGCCGGCTCTCCAATGTCTGCGAGTGCAGGTCGCGCGTATCGACCCCCCCGGCGGTGACTTCGGCCTTGCGCCAGCCTTCGGTGCCGGATGGTGTGACGACCCAATCCCGCAAGCGTCGGGCCAGCGCCTGGAGGTCTCGATCGCGGCACTGGTTCAGCGGCAGGCCGGCATCGGGACCGCCGCTCTTCAGCCAGGTCGCGGCCAGACGCTGCGGCAGGTGGGTCGCCAGTTCGGTCACCAGATGGTGGCGTGAGCCGGCCTGCTTCGCCACCTGCAGCGCCGCGGCCAGATCGTGCCCGTCGGTCAGATCGATCCGAATCTCGGTACCGGGCTGCCAGTAGCTGGAGATCTGCAGCACGGCCGGGCCGCTGAGGCCGCGATGGGTGAACAGCAGGTCTTCCTGGAAGCGGGCGCGGCGCCGCCCCGAGCCGGTCTCGACGACGACCTCGAGCGCGACGCCGGCCAGGGCGGTCAGGTCGCCCCAGCCGGCGGGGTCGAAGACCAGCGGCACCAGGGCAGGACGCGGGTCGACCACACGATGACCGAACTGGCGGGCGAGCCGGTAGCCGGAATCGGTGGCGCCGAGGGCCGGAATCGACAGGCCACCGGTGGCCACGACCAGGGCGTCCGCCTGCACCGCGCCCTGACCTGTAGCCAGCACGTATCGGCCGCCCTCGTGGCGCACACCCGCCACCGGGCAGGGCTGCCAGCGCGTGACGTTGCCGGCTGCGCACTCAGCCACCAGCATGTCGATGATGCGGCCGCTGCCGTCGTCGCAGAACAGCTGGCCCTTGTGCTTCTCGTGCCAGCCGATGCGATGGCGCGCCAGCAGCGCGAGGAAGTCGTTCGGCGTGTAGCGGGCCAGGGCGGAGCGGCAGAAGTCCGGGTTCTCGGACAGGAAGTTCTCCGCGCCCACCGCGCGATTGGTGAAGTTGCAGCGCCCGCCGCCGGAGATGCGGATCTTCTCCGCCAGCTTGGGGGCGTGGTCGATCAGCAGCACCCGCAGGCCTCGTTGCCCGGCGAGGGCGGCACACAGCAGGCCGGCTGCGCCCGCACCGATGACGACGACGTCAAAGGTCTCGACTGCGGCGCCCTTCGTCGTCATGTCGGCGCCGTGCCGCCGGCCGATCGACCCAATTCGGCCACGGCGTCGCCCAGCAGGCGTGCCTGCAGCGCAATGGCCGGCGGCACCGCCGTCTCGTCGTCCAGCAGCCGCTGGATGTAGGCCGCGGTCGAAGCAGCGCCGATGTCGTGCGGCAGGTCCGGCAGCGACGGCAGCGAGCCCTCGGTGGCGACGGTGCCGAACTCGGGCCGGGCGGTGCCGTGCAACCAGGTCGACAGGCGCGGCTGGCGGCGCGCGTCGGCCACCGCCTCGCCTTCGGTGCCTCGCAGCAGCATCATGTGCGCACCACTGCGTTCGGCGTAGGACGCCATCAACTGCCCGAACTCCGGGTGCGTGTGGCTCATCAGCCGCAAGGCCGGGGCGCCCTTGACCGGCAGCATCATCTTGGCCATGGTGTGGCCACTGTTGCGCAGCCCGATCGTGCGGCGCACTTGCAGCAGCCGCGCCAGCGCGGGGCTGAGCAGTTCGATGGGCACGAATGCCGGGAGGCCGGCCGAGCAGGTGTTGCCGATCGACGACAACGCGGTGGCCGGCGGCAGGTTCATCGCCTCGAAGATGGCCGCCGTGGTCACACGGCCGGGGTCCTGCATCGGGCCGTGCACGAGCACCCGCACACCGCGCCGCGCGAGCAGGCAGGCCAGCAGCGGCACCAGATTGGGCAGGCGGCGGGCGCCGTTGTAGCTCGCAATGACGACCAGCGGACGGTCGCTGGCCACCGGCATCAGGCGCTCGTGCAGGGCGTCGAGGAAGCCGACCAGCTCGGCCACCGTCTCGCCCTTGATGCGCATGCCGATCGCGAAGGCACCGACCTCCAGGTCGGTCAGTCCGCCGTCGAGCAGCTGGCCCATCAAGTCGTGGGCCTGCTCGGTCGATAGCGGTCGCGAGCCCTGTTGGCCGCGGCCGATCTCACGCAGGTACGCCGCGATGCTCATGAACAGAAGACAGGGTGGTTTTCCGCGTGGCCCGACGGGTATGCATTCGAGGGGGGTGATATGACGCATGCTGCGTCGCAAAACAAAGACGCATGCAAAGCAGGTCGCTATCATGCCCCGTGTCGTCCGCTTAGCCAGGACGGGGTCGAGCCACATGGCCGCTGCTGCCGAGATCAATCCCTCACCGCTCGCCTCACCGCGCGATACCGACGCGGGGCTGCTCGGTGTTCTCGGGCACACGCTGCAGGCGCTGGCCGCGCAGCCAGGCGTGATGGTCGGTGTGAAGGATGCCGCCGACGGTCGCTACCTGTGGGTTTCGGACTCGTTGGCGTCGTTCTACGGCCGCCCGGTATCCGAGGTGTGTGGTCGAAGCGACACCGAGTTGCTCGACCCGACGCTCGGGGCCGCGATGCGTGCGGCCGATCAGACGGCGCTGGCGCATGGCAGGCAGATCACCAGTGAACACCGCTTCGACTGGCACGATGCGCGCCACGATTGGGAAGTGATGCGCGTCGTCGGCGATCAGGCAGGCCGACGGGTGCTGGCTGCGGTGTGGCGCGACATCGCCCCGCAGCGCATGCGCGAGCAGCAGCTGCAATCGGCACTCGAGCAGATCGAAGAGCATCAGGCGGCCAACCTGCAATTGCGCCGCGAGTTCGGCGAGCAGGTCATGCGCGACAGTGCCACAGGTCTGAGCACCCGCGCGCATTTCGACGATCAGTTGCGCCGTGAAGTCGATCTGTCGACCCGCGAGCACCGCGAGTTCGCGCTGGTGCTGGTCGAACTCGACGACGACAGCGAGCGTGTGGCCGCCCTGGGCAGCCGTGCGCAGGACCGCGTGCTCGAGGCGATGGGGCGCCTGCTGCGCGGCAACACCCGGGCAATGGACGCGTCTTGCCGGCTGCAGGCGCGCCGTTTCGGCGTGCTGCTGTCGGGCGTGGGCCTGGCCACCGCGCATTCGCGCATGGAAGGTCTGCGCCGGCAATGCGCGACGCAGATCGTCGTGCTCGATGGCGAGGAACTGGGCTTCTCGGTATCGATGGGCGTCGCGAGCTTTCCGCACACGGCGCATTCGCAGGAAGATCTGCTGAACGCCTGCGAATCCGCGTTGTCCGAGGCGCGCCGGCGCGGCGGCAACACGGTGGCGCTGGCCAGCATCCGCTTCGACGCGGCGAGCGCGTGACTGCCTAGGCGGTCACGCCCCGCCATACCATGTACGCCGCCAGCAGGTAGAGCAGCGTCGCAAAGCCGCCGGCGAGTCGCCGTGTGTCGGTGGCGTGCGCGACACGTGCGCCGAGCGGGGCCGTGCTCATGCTGGCCAGTGCGATCAGCGCCAGCATCGGCAGCACGACATAACCCACGCTGCCCGTGACCGGCGTTTGCAGGTTCCAGGCGCCGAGCACGTAGCCGATCGTGCTGGCCAGTGCGATCGGCAAACCCATCGCGGCGCTGGTGGCGACCGCGTTGTGGATCGGCACGCTGCAGCGGGTCATGAACGGCACCGACAGGAAGGCGCCGCCGGCACCCACCAGGCCCGACAGGAAGCCGATGCCGGCGCCGACCGCCGACTGCACCCACGGCCGCGGCAAGGTACCGCTGGGCACGCCGTTGCGGCGCATCAGCATGCGCGTCGCCGAGTAGCCGACGAATGCGGCAAAGCCGAAGGCGAGCCATGCGCCTTTGATCAGGGCGAACGCTCCCGCGCCGGCCAGCAGGCCGCCGGCCACGATGCCCGGCGACATGGTGCGCACGATCGGCCACAGCACGGCGCCGCGTCCGTGGTGGGCACGCAGGCTCGATATCGACGTGAACACGATGGTGGCCATCGACGTGGCGATCGCCATCTTGACGGCAAGCCCGGCTTCGACGCCGCGCGACGACAGCATCCAGGTGACGAACGGCACCATCATCATGCCGCCGCCCACGCCGAGCAGCCCGGCCAGGAAGCCGGCGACGGCACCGAGCACCAGCAACTGCAGCGCGAGCGCCGGCTCCAGCAGCGAGATCAAACGTGGCCTTCGCTCAGGACTCGAGCAAGGCCAGCACGGCGCGCCACTCGTCCTCGGTGACCGGCGTGATCGACAGCCGGTTGCCCTTGCGCAGCAACAGCATGTCGGCGAGCTCGGGCCGGGTGCGCATCTCGCGCAGCGGCAGCAGCCGCGTGCACTTGACCAGCTTGACGTCCACGTGCATCCAGCGCGGCGCGTCGGTATCCGACTTCGGGTCGTAATACTTGCTGCGCCGGTCGAACTGCGTGGCGTCGGGATACGGCGCGCTGCACACCGACGCGATGCCGGCGACACCGGGCTCGGCGCACGACGAGTGGTAGAACAACACGCCATCGCCGATGCGCATCTGGTCGCGCATGTAGTTGCGTGCCTGGTAGTTGCGCACGCCCGTCCACGGCACCCGTTTGCCGGGAGCGCGCGCCAGGTCGTCGATCGAGACCTCGTCGGGCTCGCTCTTCATGAGCCAGTATTGCGGCATGGTCGGGCGACGGCTCGGCCGTTGCGAGGGCTGGTCAGGCGAAGGATGAGGAGGTATGTGTCCGCCGCGCACCGGAGGCCGCATTCCTGAACCCAGGGGATTCAGGTGGGCCCGGTCAGCAAGGCTTCGGGTTCATCTGACGCGAGACGATCACACCCGCCAAGCAATATTCCAGTCCCTAGCTCAAGGAGCATCGGTTCAAGGAAATAAAACCTCCGCGAACGCGACGGACGATGAGGATTCTACGCCGCGATGTTCGCGCGACGCACCATGTTTGGCGTGATTTCCGCAAGCGCTGTGCGCCCGGCGGCCGGTCGCGGGGCGCTTAGTCGGCGCAGGTGCCGCGCTACAGCAGACGGCCGTCGTGCTCGAGAGCCGAGTCGATGCGCTCGATCAGGCGCGTCAACTCAGCCGCGGCCATCGGGGCCTGCGCCGGTGGGCTGTCGCGCGGCGGCGCTTCGGCCAGCTGGTAAGCCAGGTTCAGTGCGGCCAGCACGGCGATGCGTTCGCGCGCCTTCACCTTGCCGGCGTCGCGAATCGCACTCATCTCGCGATCGACCGCAGCCACGGCCTCGAGCAGGTCGCGCTCGCCACCATCGGGGCAGGCCAGCACGTAGCTCTGGCCCAGTATCGTGACCTCGAGCTGGCTCATTCGCGCGCGCCCGGTCCGCTGGCTGGCAGGCGCTCGAGCAGCGCATCGATGCGCGAGCGCGCGGCCGACAGGCGCGACTTGAGGTTGTCGCGCTCATGGCTCACCTGCGTCAATTGCTCCTCGAGCAACGAGTTGGTGCGCTTGACTTCCTCGTGCCGCAGCAAGAGTCGTTCGATCCGCTCGGCAAGGTCCTGCAATGTGGCCATCGGCGTCCACCGACCTACGGTGGCGGCATTGTAGGTCGGCTCTCGCGGACCGTCGGTCGGCTTCCCGCCGCCGGAGTTGTCAGGCCGTTAGCGGTGAACGGCGCTGGAGCACCGGATACGCGGCGCACACCCGACTGATCGCACAGGCGTTGCATTGCGGGCCGCGCGCCGTGCAGACGTAGCGCCCGTGCAGGATCAACCAGTGATGGGCCTCACCGAGAAACGCGTCCGGCACGACGGCGAGCAGTTGCTGCTCCACCGCCTCGGGTGTGGCGCCGTCGGCGAGCCCCGTGCGATGGGCGACACGAAAGACGTGCGTGTCGACCGCTATCGTGGGATCGCCGAAGGCGACGTTGAGCACCACGTTGGCCGTCTTGCGGCCGACGCCCGGCAGCGCCTGCAGCGCCGCCCGATCGCGCGGCACCTTGCCGCCGTGCTGCTCGACGAGCATGGCGCAGGTGGCCAGCAAATGCCGCGCCTTGTTGCGGTAAAGGCCGATCGTGCGGATGTGTTCGCTCAGCGCGTCGACTCCGAGCGCCAGCATCGCGCGCGGCGTGGGTGCCCGGGCGAACAGCCGGCGCGTGGCCTTGTTGACGCCGGCGTCGGTCGCCTGCGCCGACAACAACACGGCCGCAAGCAGTTCGAACACGCTGCTGTATTCGAGTTCGCTTCGCGGGTGTGGGTTGGCCGCCAGCAGTGTGGTGAACAGGAACTCGACGTCGGCCGGCTTCATGCGACTGGCGCTCACCTGGGAGCGCGCGCCCGCGCACGCTCCAGCGCGGCCTGCACGACGGCGCGCTTGCGCTCGAGCGCCGCGGCGTCGACGAGCGAACTGCTCTGTTCCAGATCGGCGAGCTTCTCCGCCGCTCGGCCGGCCAGCCGCAGATCGTCTTCCTCGGCGGTGCGTTCGAGCCGCTGCGCTCGCTGCTGGTAGCGCGTTCGCGCCTCGGCGGCCTGCGCTGCGCTCCAGGCCTGCCAGCCGGTGCGTTGCCCGCTAACCGGTTGCATGACGATGCAGTCCACCGGGCAGGCCGGCAGGCACAGCTCGCAGCCGGTGCACTGCTCGTCGACCACGGTGTGCATGCGCTTGGGAGCGCCGACGATGCAGTCCACCGGACAGGCCTTGATGCACAAGGTGCAGCCGATGCACCAGCCTTCGTCGATGACGGCCAGCGCACGCGGACCCTCGACGCCTCGTTGTGGATCGAGCGGCAATGGATCGCGGCCGGTCAGGGTGGCGAGCCGGACGATCCCCTCGGCTCCGCCGGGCGGGCAGCGGTTGATCGCGGCTGCCTCGGTGGTGATGGCCGTCGCGTAGGCGCGGCAGTCAGGAAAGCCGCAGCGCGTGCACTGCGTCTGCGGCAGCGCGGAATCGATGCGGTCTGTCAGGGGGTCTGTCAGGGGCGAAGGCGAAGCCACCCGCAGATTATCGGGCGCTACTTGCGGCGCTTCGCGGCGGCGCGATTGACCTTCTTGGCCGCCGGCGGCTTGAGCAGAGCGCCCGGCCGGTTGTAGCGCTCGATGAAGCGCTGCACCTCGGGGTAGACCTGCTCGCGCCAGCGCCGGCCGGAGAAGATGCCGTAGTGGCCGGCACCGATCGCGTCGTAGTGCTGCTGGCGCGACGCGGGTACGCCGGTGCACAGCGAGTGCGCCGCGCGGGTCTGGCCGGCGCCGGAGATGTCGTCGAGTTCGCCTTCGACGGTGAGCACGGCGCTGGTGGTGATGTCCTGCGGGCGCACACGCTCACCGGCGACGTCCCAGGTGCCGTTGACGAGCGCGAAATCCTGGAACACGGTCTTGATGGTGTCGAGGTAGTACTCCGCCGGCATGTCGAGCACCGCGTTGTACTCGTCGTAGAACTGCCGGTGCGCGTCCACGCTGTCCTCGTCGCCGCGCACCAGGTCCAGGAAGTAATCGTAGTGCGAGCTCATGTGGCGATCCGGGTTCATCGCGACAAAGCCGGTGTGCTGCAGGAAGCCCGGGTAGACGCGACGGTTGCACCCCGGATAGTTGGGCGGCACGCGATAGATGACGTTGTTCTCGAACCAGTCGAAGCTCTTGTTCATCGCCAGGTTGTTGACCGCTGTCGGCGAGCGGCGCGCATCGATCGGCCCGCCCATCATCACCAGGGCGGGTGGCGTGCGCTCACCGCGGCTGGCCATCAGCGACACCGCCGCCAGCACCGGCACCGTGGGCTGGCAAACCGAGATGACGTTGACGTCGTGGCCGATCGTGCGGATGAACTCCTGCACGTACTCGACGTAGTCGTCGAGATGGAACGGACCGTGCTCGAGCGACACCATGCGCGCGTCGGTCCAGTCGGTGATGAAGACCTTGTGGTCGCGCAGAAGCATCTTCACGGTGTCGCGCAGCAGTGTCGAGTGGTGCCCCGACAGCGGCGCCACGACCAGCACCTTGGGCTGCGTCTTCATGCGAGCCAGCACCGGCGCATGGTCGGTGAAGCGCTTGAAGCGCAGCAGGCGGCAGAAAGGCTTCGCGAGCGTGACCTGTTCCTGCACCGCGACCTCGACACCGGCCACGGTGGTGGACTTGATGTCGAACTCGGGTTTCTCGTATTCCTTGGCCAGCCGGTGCATCAGGTCGAAGCCGGCGGCATAACGCTGCGCCATCGGCACGTGCGTGAACGGCGACAGCGGGTGGCTGTACAGCTTGGAGGAGGCGCTGGCGAACTCGGCAAAGGGCGCCATCAAGGCGCGCTGGGATTCGTAGAGCTGATAGAGCATGGCCGAGCGACTCCTGGTTGTGTCACGTCCGCCTGCCGAGCCGCCTGCAGTGGGGCAGGTCCGGTGCGGGCAGCACATGATTTGTGCAATGCAGCATTCTGACGAATACTACTGGCAATAGCCTGACATCGATCAGTCGCGGGGGATTGTCCGAGCTGCCACTCCTAACTGTGCCTGTTTTCGTCGCCCACCGGCCACGGCAGATTCCGCATGGCGGCGCAATGACGTCAGAGGACCTGGGCGATCGCTTGCGCGACATGTCCGATGTTGCGGCTGTTGAGCGCTGCCACGCAGATCCGTCCTGAGTCGACGCCGTAGACACCGAACTCGGTGCGCAGGCGCTGCATCTGCTCCTTCGTCAGTCCCGAGTAGCTGAACATGCCTTGCTGCTGGGCAATGAAGCCGAAATCGCGCCGCGCACCGGCGGCGGCCAGCCGCTCGACCAGATCGGAACGCATCTGCCGTATGCGCCGCCGCATGCCGCCGAGCTCGTCCTCCCATAGGCGGCGCAGCGCCGGATCGAGCAGCACCGCCGTTACCACCTGCGCGCCATGCGTCGGCGGGTTGGAGTAGTTGGTGCGGATCACGATCTTCAGCTGCGACAGCACGCGGGCGGCCTCGTCCCTGCTCGCGCAGACGACCGACAGCGCACCGACGCGCTCGCCGTACAACGAGAAGCTCTTGGAGAACGAGGTCGCGACGAAGAAATCGACGCCGGAGCGCAGGAACTTGGCCACCGCCAGGCCATCTTCGGCGATGCCCTGTCCGAAGCCCTGGTACGCCATGTCGAGAAACGGCACCCAACCGCGCGCGGCAGCCGAAGCGACCAAGGCATCCCATTGCTCGGCAGTCAGGTCGTAGCCGGTCGGGTTGTGGCAGCACGCGTGCAGCACCACGATCGTGCCCGGCGCCACGCCGTTCAATGTCGACAGCATCGCATCGAAGCGCACGCCGCGCCGTTCGGCGTCGTAGTACGGATAGCTTTCCACCGGGAAGCCGGCGAGCGTGAACAGCGCGCGGTGGTTCTCCCAGCTCGGGTCGCTGATCAGCACGCGTGCCTGCGGCTGCAGGCGCTTGAGGAAATCGGCGCCCACCTTCAGACCACCCGTGCCGCCCAGGGCCTGGACGGTGGCGACACGCTGCTCGCGGACGGCTTGGCTGTCGGTTCCGAACACCAGTGATTGCACCGCCTTGTCGTAGGCGGCGATGCCGTCGATCGGCAGATAGCCGCGAGGCTTGGGCGCCTCGACCATCGCCTGCTCGGCTGCAGCCACGCACTTGAGCAATGGCAGCTTGCCGTCCTCGTCGTAGTACATGCCGACGCCGAGATTGACCTTGGCCGGGTTGGGGTCGGATGCGAACTGCTCGTTCAAACCGAGGATGGGGTCGCGCGGGGCCAGTTCGACCGCCGAGAAGAGCGTCATGGTCCGTCCTGAAGGATCAAAGTTTCCCAAGCCGCAGCAGGCGGCTCGCAAAGTGGTGGCGACTGCATTACGCTGACGGGTGGCCCATCTGCACCACAGTCGCGCAGACGAATTGTATCGGGGCCGCACCGAATGACCGCCCAGGGAAAGTGCAATCCGAATGTCCGACCAGTCAGTCGTCGAGGCCGTGGCGCCGGTGGGTGAGTTCATCACCTTCCCGGACTCGCCGTTCCAGCTGTTCCAACCGTACTTCCCCGCCGGCGACCAGCCGATCGCCATCGAGCAACTGGTCGAAGGCGTGCGCGATGGCCTGACCTATCAGACGCTGCTGGGTGTCACCGGGTCGGGCAAGACCTTCACCATGGCCAACGTGATCGCGCGGCTCGGGCGGCCGGCGATCGTGTTCGCGCCGAACAAGACGCTGGCCGCGCAGCTGTACAGCGAGTTCCGCGAGTTCTTTCCGAAGAACGCGGTGGAGTACTTCGTCAGCTACTACGACTACTACCAGCCCGAGGCTTACGTGCCTCAACGCGACCTGTTCATCGAGAAGGACAGCTCG
>JBGAMU010000125.1:0-13222 GCA_044222685.1 Burkholderiaceae bacterium | reverse complement strand
CTTCATCGCCACCAAGCTGGCACGCCACTTCGTCGCCGACGATCCGCCCGCCGCACTGGTCGATCGACTGGCACGCACCTACGCCGACACGGCCGGCCACCTGCCCAGCGTGTACAGCGAGCTCGTGCGCGCACCCGAAAGCTGGTCCACGCAGCCGGCCAAGCTAAAGACGCCCGAAGAGTTCGTCGTGTCCACCGCCCGCATGCTGCGCGGCGGCGAAGCCTTCGTCAGCCGCGGCCGCGACGCCGGCATCGCGCTGATGGGCCAGCGCGTGCAGGCCGCACCCTCGCCCGCCGGCTGGCCCGATCGCGCCGACGAGTGGCTGGGGCCCGAGGCGGTGTGGAAGCGGCTGGAATGGTCCACCCGCGTCGGCGAACGGCTCGGCCGCCAGTTCGATGCGCGCGCCCTGTCGCGCCAATCGCTCGGGCCCTGGCTCGGCGAGAACACCGCGCGCCAGCTCGAGCGCGCTGCCGATGGACCGCAGGCGCTCGCGCTGCTGCTGATGTCGCCCGAATTCCAACGCCGCTAGCGATGAAGACGACACCACCTCCACCCCGCCGCGAGTTCGTCCGCGCGCTGCTGGCCGGCACCGCGCTGGCGCCCTGGAGCGCGCTCAGCCTGGCCGGATCGGCACCCGCCGGCGACGACGCACGGCTGGTGCTGGTGATCCTGCGCGGCGGCCTCGACGGCCTGGCCGCGGTGCCGGTGCCGGCCGATCCGCAGTTCGTCGCCGCGCGCGGGCCGCTGGCGCAGTACGCCAGCCCGCCGTTGCCGCTCGATGCCGGCTTCGCGCTGCATCCGGCACTGGTCGAACTGAATGCGCTGTATCGGAAGCAGGAGCTGCTGGTAACGCACGCGATCGGCCTGCCGTACCGCGAGCGCTCGCATTTCGATGCGCAGCAACTGCTCGAGTCCGGCGGGCTCAAGCCCTACGAACTGTCGACCGGCTGGCTGGGCCGTGCGCTGGCCGCCAGCGGCCGCAAGGGCCTCGCGGTGCAGACCGCGGTGCCACTGGTGCTGCGCGGGCCCGGCGAGATCGACACCTGGGCGCCATCGTTCCTGCCCGACCCGTCGGCGGACCTGGTCGCGCGTGTCGAGCGCCTGTATGCAGACGACCCGGCGCTGGCGCAGGCACTGGCACGCGCCAGGGGCTTGCGCGAGACCGGTGAGGCGATGCCCGGCCGCGACGAATCCGCCATGGCAACGCCGGGCGGCGCCCGCGCGCAGGCCGTCCTGCTGGCGCGGCGCGCAGGCGAGTTCCTGCTGCGGCCCGGTGGCCCGCAGGCTGCGGTGCTCGAGCTCGGCGGCTGGGACACGCATGCCAATCAAGCCTGGTGGTGGTGCTCACCGAATTCGGCCGCGAGGTGGCGATCAACGGCACCCAGGGCACCGACCATGGCAGCGGCGGCGCGGCGTTCGTGCTCGGCGGCGCGGTACAGGGTGGCCGCGTGTGGACCGACTGGCCCGGCCTGGCACCGAAGGACCGCTTCGAGGGCCGCGACCTGCGCACGACGACCGATGTGCGGGCGCTGCTGAAGGGTGTGCTGCACGATCACCTGGCTGTCTCGCGTCGCACGCTCGACGAGGTGGTGTTCCCCGGCAGCGCTGCGGTGACGCCGCTCGAGCTGCTGCGCGGCTAAAGGCGGAGGACCTACGTCTCGCGCGGGCTCGACCGCGACCGAGCGCGATCGACGAGCTGCAGCACCCGCTCGGCCATGCGCTGCGCGGCACCGCGATGCCTCGTCGCGAATGCCAGCGCGCGCTGCGCCCATTGCGGCCGCTCGGCGTCGAGCACCAGGTCGATCGCCCGTTGCACGCCCTGCGCCAGGTCTGCGACCCGCACCGCGGCGCGCTCGGCCAGCGCGTTTTCGGCCGCCTGGGCGAAGTTGAAGGTGTGCGGTCCCATCACCACCGGACAGGCGCAGGCCGCGGCTTCGATCAGGTTCTGCCCGCCGAACGGCGCGAAGCTGCCGCCGAGCAGCGCCACGTCGGCCGCGCCGTAGTAGAGCGGCATCTCCCCCATCGAATCACCGAGCCAGACGTCAGCGTCGTGCTGAGACGCGTCGGGCGCGTCCTGCCACGCGCTGCGTCGCGCCAGGCTGAAGCCAGCTGCGCGCACCATGTCGGCCACCGTGTCGAAGCGCTGCGGATGACGCGGCACCAGCAGCAGCAGCGGACGCGGTGCGGGCGCCTCGGCCCAGGACTGCAGCAGCGGCTGCTCCTCGCCTTCACGGCTGCTGGCCAGCATCACCACCGGCCGGTCGAGCGCGTGGCGCCAGGCACGGCCGCGCGCCACCTGTTCGGGCGCCGGCGCCATGTCGAACTTGAGGTTCCCGCAGATCTCGACCACGCGTGCACCGGCGTCGCGCAGGCGCTGCGCATCGTCGCCGGTCTGAGCCAGCACGAGATCAAGCCGCGCCACGGCCGGGTACAGCAGCGCCGCCAGACGCCGGCCGCTGCGGGCGCTGCGTGCACTCAGACGCGCATTGGCCAACACCACCGGCACCTGCTCGCGTGACGCACGCTCGATCAGGTTGGGCCAGATCTCGGTCTCCATCAAGATGCCGATCGAAGGCCGCTGGCGCTGCAGAAAGCGCCGCGTCGCGCCGGGCGTGTCGTAAGGCAACCAGCATTGGTGGTCGCCTTCGCGCAGCAGCGCGGCGCCTGCCTCACGCCCGGTAGCCGTGCCATGGGTCAGCAGCAGCCGCACGCCCGGGCGCCGCTCACGTAGTGCATCGACCAACGCGGCGGCCGCGCGCGTTTCGCCCAGCGACACGGCGTGGATCCAGATGGCCCCGGGGGAAGCAGCCACGGCGCCGTAGCCCAGCCGCTCGCCCCAGGCGTGCCGGTAACCGGGCTCGCGACGGCCGCGCCACCAGAGCCGCAGGAACACCAGCGGCAGCAGCGCGCGCAACGACCAGGACCACAGCGCGCGCGCGAGCATCGGCCCGGTTCAGCCGTGTCGGCGAAGCGCCGGCATCAGTGTGCTGCGCTCGCGAACTGCGCGTCGGGTTTCACCGCGCGCAGTGCCGTCATGAACTGCGCCTCGATGCGGTGCAGCGCGTCCTGCGTGTGGCCTTCGAAGCGCAGCACCAGCACCGGCGTGGTGTTCGACGCGCGCACCAGGCCGAATCCGTCGTCGAACTCGGCACGCAGCCCGTCGATGGTGATGACCTCGCGCGCACCGGGAAAGCTCGCCTGCGCGCGCAACTGCTCGATCACCCTCTGCGGCTCGCCTTCGGCGCACGGCACATTCAGCTCGGGCGTGCTGAACGACGTGGGCAGCGCGTCGAGCACCGCGCTCGGGTGCTGGCTGCGCGACAGGATCTCGAGCAGCCGCGCCGCCGTGTAGGTGGCGTCGTCGAAGCCGTACCAGCGTTCGCCGAAGAAGATGTGGCCGCTCATCTCGCCGGCGATCGGCGCACCGGTCTCCTTGAGCCGCGCCTTGATCAGCGAGTGACCGGTCTTCCACATCAACGGCACGCCGCCGCGCTCGCGGATGTCGAGCGCCAGGCGCTGGCTGCACTTGACGTCGAAGATGATCGTCGCGCCGGGCTGGCGCGTCAGGATGTCGCGCGCGAACAGCATCAGCTGCCGGTCGGGGAAGATGTTGTGGCCGTCGCGCGTGACCACGCCCAGGCGGTCGCCGTCGCCGTCGAAGGCGAGGCCGACCTCGGCGTCGTGCGCGGCCACGGCCGCGATCAGGTCGACCAGATTCTCCGGCTTGCTCGGATCGGGGTGGTGGTTCGGGAAGTCGCCGTCGACCTCGGAGTACAGCTCGACCACCTCGCAACCCAGCCTGCGAAGAATGCCCGGCGCCGAGGCGCCAGCGATGCCGTTGCCCGAGTCGACCACGATCTTCATCGGCCGCGCCAACGTGCAGTCGCTGACGATGCGATGGCTGTACTCGGTGCCGATGTCCATGTGGCCGATGCGGCCGCGGCCACGCACGTCGTCCTCGGCCTCGATGCGCCGGCGCAGCGCCTGGATGTCCTCGCCGTAGATGGCACGGCCGGCAAGCACCATCTTGAAGCCGTTGTAGTCCTTCGGGTTGTGGCTGCCGGTCACCTGGATGCCCGAGCGGCAGCCATGCTGGCTGCGCGTGGCCGCCACGTAGTACAGCATCGGCGTCGTCACCGGCCCGAGGTCCACCACGTCCAGGCCGGTCGACGCCAGCCCCTTGGCCAGTGCGGCCACCAGACCCGGGCCGGACAGGCGACCGTCGCGGCCGACCGCCACCGCCTTCTCGCCGGCGGCGACCGCCTGCGAACCGAAGGCGCGGCCCAGATGCTCGGCAAACGTCTCGTCGATGGTGCGGCCGACGATGCCGCGGATGTCGTAGGCCTTGAAGATCGAAGCGGAAGGGTTCATGGGTGATCCGGTGGACTGCGCCGATTGTAGGCAGCCCGAGCAAGGCGACCCCGTCACGCAGAGGGCGCGCGGCCCCTCATGGCCCGCGCAGGCACAGGTCCGAAAACGGCGAGTCCTGTTCGATGCGCCGCCTATCATCAGGCCATGACCTTGCAGGACGACGCCGCCTACCGCGCGATCACCACCCGCGACGCCCGCTTCGACGGGCGCCTGTTCGTCGGCGTGACGAGCACGCGGGTCTACTGCCGGCCGGTGTGCCGTGTGCGCACACCGCGGCGCGAGAACTGCCGCTTCTTCGCCAACGCCGCGCTGGCCGAGGCGGGCGGCTTCCGGCCCTGCCTGCGCTGCCGGCCGGAGCTGGCGCCTGGCCTGTCGCTGATGGACTCGTCGAAGGCACTGGCGCAGCAGGCCGCGCGCTGGATCGAACAGGCCGCGCACGAGGGCCACGACATCGCACTGCCGGCGCTGGCGGCGCGGCTTGGCATCACCGATCGCCATCTGCGGCGCATATTCGTGCAGCAGGTCGGCGTGGCGCCGATCGACTACCTGACGACGCAACGCCTGCTGCTCGCCAAGCAACTGCTGACCGACACCGCGCTGCCCGTCACGCAGGTCGCGCTGGCCAGCGGTTATGCCAGCCTGCGTCGATTCAATGCCGCCTTTGCCGAGCGCTATCGCATGAATCCGAGCGCGCTGCGACGCGAAGGCGCCGAGGCACCCGCGGTGCCGCGCGACGCGCTGCGCCTGCGGCTCGGCTACCGGCCACCCTATCACCATGCGGCGCTGCTGTCGTTCCTGCACGCGCGCGCACTCCGCGGCGTCGAGCTGGCCGATGCCGCCGGCATGACACGCACGATCACCGTGCAGCACCGCGAGCAGCCGCTCAGCGGCTGGATCGCCTGGCGTTTTGCGCCCAAGCGCCACGAGGTCGAGCTGGCCATCGCGCCTGAGCTGGCGGCGGTGGCGGGCACGCTGGTGCAACGCGCGCGCCAGGCGCTCGATCTCGACGCCGAGCCGCAGCTGATCGACGCGGTGATGGCGACGCTGCCATGGCCGCTGCGACCCGGGCTGCGCGTGCCGGGCTCGTTCGACGGCTTCGAGACCGCCGTGCGCATCGTGCTCGGTCAGCAGGTCACGGTGGCCGCGGCCCGCACGCTGACGCACCGGCTGATCGAGCGCTTCGGCGCGCCGATCGCGACGCCGTTCGCCGGCCTGGACCACCTGTTCCCGACCGCCGCCACCCTGGCCGATGCGAACGCCGACGACATCGGCCGCCTCGGCATCGTGCGCCAGCGCGTCGCGGCGCTGCAGGCGCTGGCGCGCGAGGTGCGCGACGGCCGCATCCAGCTGCACCGCGCGGCGCCGCTCGAGCCCACGCTGGCGCGGCTGCGCGAACTGCCGGGCGTGGGCGAATGGACGGCGCAGCTGGTCGCGATGCGTGTGCTGTGCTGGCCCGATGCGTTCCCGGCCAGCGACATGGGTGTGCTGAATGCGCTGAAGATCCGCGATCCGAAACTGGCCACCGCGCAGGCCACTGCATGGCAACCGTGGCGCAGCTATGCCGTGATGCGGCTGTGGCTCACACTGGAGGATTCATGATGACGACCAACCTGGTGGCGCAGGCCACGCTGAACTCGCCCCTCGGCCCGCTGCTGCTCGGTGCCACCGAGCGCGGACTGGCCTATCTGTGGTTCGTCGACCCCGAATACCACGCGGTCAACACGCTCGAGGCGCCGGAAGACCCGCGGCAGCGCTGGATCGCGCAGGCGACCGACGAACTCGACGGCTACTGGGACGGCCGTTGCCCGCCGCGATTCCGCGTGCCGCTCGATCTGCAGGGCACCGCCTTCCAGCGCGCGGTGTGGCAGGCTCTGCTCGAGGTGCCGCCCGGCCGGACCAGCACCTACGGCGCGATCGCGCGGCAGGTGGGCGCGCCGCAGGCGGCACGCGCGGCGGGCGCGGCAATCGGCCGCAACCCGGTGGCCATCATCGTGCCGTGCCACCGCATCATCGGCAGCAACGGTTCGCTCACCGGCTTCGCCAGCGGCCTGCCGCGCAAGGAGCGGCTGCTGCAGCTCGAAGGCGCGCTGCTGGTATGAGCCCGCACGGCCGCCCGAAGGGCCCATGCGCTCGCTCGGCGGGACCGCGCGGCGCGCGAAGGCTGCACCGATGACCGCGCGCGACGTCGTCGACCTGATCACGCTCGCCGCGTTGTGGGGCGGCTCGTTCCTCTTCATGCGCATGGGCGCCGGCGAGTTCGGCCCGGTGGCGCTGGCGGCCGTGCGCTGCGGTGGTGCCGCGCTGCTGCTGGTGCCGCTGCTCGCCTCGCGCGGCCAACTCGGCGCGTTGCGTCAATCGTGGCGCGGCATCCTGCTGGTCGGCGTGACGAACTCGGCGCTGCCGTTCGTGCTCTTTGGTATCGCCGCGCTCGCCATCACGGCCGGTCTGTCGTCGATCTTCAACGCCGCCACGCCGCTGGCCACCGCACTGATTGCGGCCCTGTGGTGGCGCGAACGGCTGACCTCGACCCGCTGGCTCGGCATGGCGATCGGGCTGTCAGGCGTGGCCTGGCTGGCCTGGGACCGCGCCGGCCTCAAGGGTGGCGAGCACGGCGTCAGCGCCGGCGGGGCCATCGCGGCCTGCCTGATCGCGACTTCGCTGTACGGCTTCTCGGGCAATTACACGAAGCGCCAGCTGCCGCAGGTGCCGCCGCTGGCGATGGCGGCGGGCAGCCAGCTGTCGGCCGCGCTGGTGCTGGCGTTGCCGGCCTGGTGGCTGCGGCCGGCGCAGATGCCCGGCGTGACGGCCTGGGCGGCCGCCATCGCGCTGGCACTGCTGTGCTCGGGCGTCGCGTACATCCTGTACTTCCGGCTGATCACCCATGCGGGCGCGACCAACGCCAGCGCGGTGACGTTTCTGATCCCGGCGTTCGCCGTGCTGTGGGGCTGGCTGTTCCTCGATGAGGCGATCAGCGTGACGATGGTCGTCGCCTGCGGCGTGGTGCTGGTCGGCACCGCGCTGGCGATGGGCCTGCTGCCGCGCCGAAGCTCAGCGTAGCGTCTGCAGCGCCTGGTCGAGGTCGGCGATGAGATCGTCCGCCGCTTCGAGGCCGATCGAGAAGCGCACCAAATGGCCGTGCAAGCGTGTGGCGTCCCCGCGCAGCGCCTTCAGGTCGTAGGGCACGACCAGGCTGACCGGACCGCCCCACGAGTATCCGAGCTTGAAGCGGCGCAGCGCGTCGACGAAGGCATCCACGCGCGCCGCCGGCAGCGCCGGATCGATCAGTATCGAGAACAGGCCCGCCGCGTCGCGGCAAAGTGCCGCCCAGTGGTCGTGCCCGGGCGAGCCGGGCAGCGCGGGATGCAGCACCTGCGTGACCATCGGCTGACGCTGCAACCACTGCGCGACCCGACGCGCCGACTGATCGTGCGCGCGATAACGCAGCTCCAGCGAGGGCAACGAGCGCAGCACGAACTCGGCGTCGTTGCCTGCCACGCCGGTGCCGAGCCGCATGTGCGCCAGCAGCAGCTGGTGGTGCAGCTTCTCGTCGCGGGTGACGACCGACCCCATCAGCACGTCGCCGCCGCCCGACGGGTACTTGGTCAGCGCATGCATGGCCAGGTCGACCGCGAGCCCGTCGCCGAGGTCGAAGGCCTTGAACGCGATGCCGGCGCCCCAGGTGTTGTCGAGCGCGGTCAGCACGCCGCGCGCGCGCGCCGCCCGCACCAGCGCCCGCAGGTCGGGAAACTCCATCGTGATCGAGCCCGGCGCCTCGAGCCAGACCAGCTTGGTCTGCTCGTTCAGCATCGCCGCGAATGCCGCGGCGTCCATCGGGTCGTAGAGGCGGTGCGTGACGCCCCAGTCGGCGAGCAGGGTGCGCGCCATCTCGCGCGACGGCCCGTACACGTTGGCGGGCAGCAGCACCTCGTCGCCGCGCCGCAGCAGCGCGACGTTGACGGTGGCGATCGCCGCCAGTCCGCTCGGCGCCAGCGCACAGTACGTGCCGCCTTCCAGCGTGGCGAGCCGCTCCTCGAGCGTGAAGGTGGTCGGCGTGCCGTGCAGGCCGTAGGTGTAGCCGTTCTTGTAGCGCCAGTCGCGCGCGCGCAGCGCCGCCACGTTCGGGAAGATGATCGTCGAGGCCTTGTACACGCCCACCGGCACCGCGTCGAAGCCGGCCGGCGGCTGGTAGTCGTGATGGATCAGCTCGGTGCTCAGGTGCGTGATCGGTTCGCTCATGCGGTTCTCACATCGGCAATGCCACGAGGTCGTGTCCTTCGGCGGCGACCACACGGGCCTGCGTGAATTCGCCGACCAGCAATCGCTTGGACGCTTTCTGCGGCGGCAACAGGCGCACCAGGCCGTCGATCTCGGGCGCGTCGGCATAACTTCGGCCGACACCGCCCTTGCGGCCGAGCGCCGGCGCCGAATCGATCAGCACCTGCAGCTGCGCGCCGACGCGGCGCTTCAGCCGCTCGACCGATGCCGCCTCGGCCACCGCCATGAAGCGCGCGCGTCGCTCTTCGCGCAAGGCTTCCGGCAGCGCACCGGGCAGCGCGTTGGCGGCGGCGCCGGCCACCGGCGAATACGCGAAGCAGCCCGCACGATCGATGCCCGCCTCGCGTACGAAACCCAGCAGATCCTCGAACTCGGCTTCGGTCTCGCCGGGAAAGCCGGCGATGAAGGTCGAGCGCACCACGAGTTGCGGGCACAACTCGCGCCAGCGCGACAGTCGCTCGAGGTTGCGCTCGCCGCTGGCGGGGCGCTTCATGCGGCGCAGCACGTCGGGATGCGAATGCTGGAACGGCACGTCCAGGTACGGCAGGATGCGCCCTTCGGCCATCAGCGGCAGCACGTCGTCGACGTGCGGGTACGGGTACACGTAGTGCAGACGGACCCACGCGCCGTGCGGCTCGGCCAGCAGGGCCAGCTGCTCGCACAGGTCGACCAGACGGGTCTTCACCGGCCGGCCGTCGAAGAAGCCGGTACGGTACTTGACGTCGACGCCGTAGGCGCTGGTGTCCTGGCTCACCACCAGCAGCTCCTTGACGCCCGACTCGAATAGCGCGCGCGCCTCGGCCAGTACGTCGCCGATCGGGCGTGACACCAGGTCGCCGCGCATCGACGGGATGATGCAGAAGGTGCAGCGATGGTTGCAGCCCTCGCTGATCTTCAGGTAGGCGTAATGCTTGGGCGTGAGCTTGATCCCCTGCGGCGGCACGAGATCGGCGAACGGGTCGTGCGGTTTCGGGCAGTGCGCGTGCACGGCCTCCATCACTTCCTGCGTGGCATGCGGTCCGGTGACCGCGAGCACCTTGGGATGCCTCGCCCGCACCACGCTCTGGCCATCGGCATCGGTCTTCGCACCCAGGCAGCCGGTGACGATGACGCGGCCGTTTTCGGCCAGTGCGTCGCCGATCGCATCGAGGCTCTCCTGCACCGCCGCGTCGATGAAACCGCAGGTGTTGACGATCACCAGGTCGGCGCCGGCGAAGGTCTTGGAGGTGCGATAACCCTCCGCACTCAGCTGGGTGAGGATCAGCTCCGAGTCGGTGAGCGCCTTGGGGCACCCGAGCGACACGAAGCCGACCGTCGGTGCCGCACTCAACGCTTGGTGCCGGGAAAGCCGGGTACGCCGGGGAACAGCGTTCCGGCCTGCTTGCCCATCTGCTCCTGCATCTGCGCGAACAGGGCTTTCGACTGCTCGAGGTAGTTGCCCATCAGGCCTTGCATGATCGGCGCCTGCCCGCTCATGAACTGCGACCACACCTCGGGCGTGAAGCCCTTCGGGTCGAACACGCCGTGGGTCTGCTCGCCGAGGCGGCGCTGCATGTCGGTGAAGGCCTGCATGTTCTGTTCGAGGTAGCTGCCCATCACGCCCTGCATGGCATGCCCGTAGAAGCGGATGATCTGCGCCAGCGTCTGCGTCGAAAACATCGGCACGCTGCCCGCCTCTTCCTCCAGGATGATCTGCAGCAGGATGCTGCGCGTCAGGTCGTCACCGCTCTTGGCGTCGCGCACCTCGAAGTCCTCGCCGTCGAGCACCATCTTCTTCACGTCGGCAAGCGTGATGTAGCTGCTCGACTGCGTGTCGTAGAGACGGCGGTTCGGGTATTTCTTCAGTATGCGCATGCCCTTGGGGGCAGGCGCAGGGGCCGCGGCGCGGCGGGTGGCTGGCATCGCCTGGAACTCCTTGTGCAGTGCAGGATGATTCTAGGGGGCGCCGCGCCCCCACCCCGCGGGGTTTCCACCTGACCCTTAAAGACGCGTCGGGCGGGATCTCGCGACCGGGCCCGGCGGTTGGATACCTGGTAGGCGCGAGTGGACTCGAACCACCGACCCCCACCATGTCAAGGCGGGAAACGGGGACTTCTTGGGAACTCATGGGACGCAAGTTTACGAGGTAAAAATGGCATTCGAGGTCCCAGAAGGACCACTAAAATTCACCCCAGTTTTTGGTACTTTTTTGGTACTTCCGCAGCCGGGGATGACATGGCCACACGCATCGACACCGTCGCGTCGCGCGACAAGCTCAAGCCGCGACGAGGCCCGTACTGGCATCGGGTGATCAAGGGTTGCTATGTGGGCTACCGCAAGATGACCGCCAGCGGTCATGGCGCCTGGCTGGCGCGAACTCGGGTCGAAGAAGCTGGCGTGCAGCAGCTCTACAAGCCACTCGGCGAGTTCCTTGAACTTGCCGACCATCTGCGCTTCGACGCCGCCTTGAAGGCGGCCCAGGCCTGGTTCGAGCAT
The DNA here is from genome assembly GCA_044222685.1 of Burkholderiaceae bacterium. Classification (GTDB taxonomy): domain Bacteria; phylum Pseudomonadota; class Gammaproteobacteria; order Burkholderiales; family Burkholderiaceae_C; genus JAEUPI01. The sequence continues at coordinate 2,101 of JBGAMU010000125.1, read as the reverse complement.
CTGGGCCGCGGCGGCAACACAAGTGGCGCGACAGTGGCAGATGCTTGCTCCCGATACGTGAAGCACCTGTGCACGCACAAGACCGACCGGGCAGCGAATGACGCCGATGCGCGGTTCAAGAACTACGTCTTGAGCAACCGCAGGTTGGCATCGACCGAGCTGACCAAGTTGACTCCGTTGCAGCTCGAAGCCTGGCGCAAGGCCCTGAAGGAGTTGCCGACACGCAGCGGTGGCCGTCGCGGAGAGCTGAGATCGGAAAGCACCTTGAACAGGGACATGACCTGCTTCCGGGCCGCGCTGAACCTCGCTTTCCTGGACGGGCTGGTCACCAGCGACTTCGCATGGCGCAGCAAGCTCCGCCCGATCAAGAACGCCGACCGGCGGCGTGAGCTCTACCTTGATCGAGCCCAGCGGCTCAAGTTCATCGAGAAGGCCCCCACAGATCTGGCCGCGTTCCTTCGCGGGCTTTGCCAGCTGCCCCTGCGGCCTGGCGCGCTGGCCAAGCTGACGGTGGGCGACTTCGACAAGCGCCTGAAGGTCCTCAAGGTCGGACAGGACAAGGCAGGTAAGGATCGACGCATCAAGCTGCCCGATGTCACCGCGACGTTCTTCGAAGCGGCCACCAAGGACAAGTTGCCGTCAGCACCTCTCCTTGCCCGGGCTGACGGCAAGGCTTGGAACAAGGATGCTTGGAAAGGGCCTGTGAGAGACGCGGTGCTCGTCGCCAAGCTGCCCGCCGGAACCACGGCCTACACACTACGGCACAGCGTGATCAGCGATCTGGTCCACGACGGGCTGGACCTGCTGACCGTGGCGCAGATTTCGGGCACCAGCGTCGCGATGATCGAACGCCACTATGGCCACTTGCGGAGCGAGGTCGCAGCCAACGCCTTGGCCAAGCTCGCCTTGTAGGCGCACCCGTGGACCAGCTAGAACCGCAGTCGATACGCGCGCTAACCTCGGTATCGACGCAATAGCTGACATTGGCCCCTAGAAGGCGCTTCATCACTTGCTCGGCATCTTGTACTCGCTGACCCAGTGCTCGGCACCGTGGACGAGCTTGGCCTCCAGTCGCCGGCGCAAGAGGTTGTAGAGCCACTCGAAGACGAGAGAGCTCGCCAGCCGGTGGCCGAAGATCGCGTCCTGCAGCTCGCGGGACCGACGCCGTGCCTCGGCTGAATCGACGCCCTTGATCGTGACCTTGAGAAGCTTCTCGGACTCGGTCTTCAAACGGGTCAGTGTTTCGAGCGCATCACTCTGCCGCTTGTTTTCACGAAGCGCCCAGGTCAGCGCCGGAGTGGCGGGAGCCAGCGCAAGTACCAAGGATATGAACGACGGGTTGAAGGCCAGGACTGCTGCACTTATCAGCGCGACGAAGACAACGACGAACCAGAACAGAAGGCGGCGGTAGGCCACGCGCAGGCCGCTGTCGTAGACGAGGTTCTCCCGCTGGCAGATTACACGAGCCACCTCGATGGGCGCTTCAGCCACGACGACGGGGTACCAGTCGCGCAGCCGTCTCTCGTCGCTATCGCTCAGCGTCCGTCGGCCATCCTCGAACGTGTCTTCCGCGTCGACCTTGGTGCCAGCTACGAATTCGTTCCAGTCGATGTCGAGGACTTCGCAGTCGAACTGCTCCTGCAGCTTGGCGCCGACCTTCAGGCGGGCCTTCAACCAGGCGTCGATCGTGGTCGCGTCAAAGACGCCGAGCAACAAGGCGATAACGGCGATAGCTGGGCGAGCATCCGGCATCAAGGCCGCCGCGAATGCCGACGCGACCGGCAGCAGCAAGTTGAGTACGAGCATGAGTGCCTGGCAACGCTTCGCGCGCCGGTAGACCAGCGTGCGCGCTCGCAGGAGGCTGAGCATCGTCGGGTGGAGCTGTCTTTCGGTGATGATGCTCATGATGTCGCTCGCCCGTTTGCCCCATGCCGGCGCTTCTTGCATGGTGGCGGGTGCTCGCCGCCGCCTGCCCACACGCGCGTGGCGAGCCACTCTTCGAAGTAGTTCAGCCACTCGCTGGTCCAGGCCACATAGGTTTCAAGCAAGTGCATCCGAGGCAGCCACTCATTCTTGCGTGGCAGCCACAGGCACAACCTCG
>JBGAMU010000124.1:696-12672 GCA_044222685.1 Burkholderiaceae bacterium | reverse complement strand
GGCCATCAGCCGCGCCAGCCATGTCGCCCACCCCGCTTGGCCATGAACTCGCGCACCTTGGCCTGCTGCTCGGGCTTGAGGCTGTCGTAGAAGTCGGCCATCGCGGCAATCACCTCGGGGCTCTTGCTCTGGATGGCACCGGTCTTGGCATCGACCAGGGTCTTCGCCTTGGCGCGGTCGAAGGTGGTGCCGGCAATCACCGCGGCGAACTCGGCGCGCGGGTCGCCGCCGGCGACGAGCGCGTTGCGTTGCTCGCGCAGCTTGTCGGCCACGACGGCGAGCTTGGCCTTCTGCGCCTCGTCGAGCTCGAGCTTGCCGCCGATGCGGTCGACGACCTTGGCCTTCATCTTGGCCGCGTCTTCTTCGCTCATGGCCTGCCAGCCATGGCCGCCATACGGGCGGTGCGAACAGGCGGCCAGGCCGCCGAACAGGATGGAGGCGCCGAACACGCCGACGAGAGTGCGCTTGAGCCAGGTCTTCATGAGAGGTCCTTTGGGCGGTACGCCCGGTGGTTGAACACAGGACTTCATGGTGCCGACGGGGGTGCGCCGCGTCCTTTCGGCGCGGTATCGCTGCGTAACGTTATTTGTCGTGCGCGCCGGCGGGCGCGCCCAGCGCCGCTACAGGTGCGCGAACGGGCGCTGCGCGGGCGGCAGCTTGACCGGCGGGGTGTGCCAGATCTCGTGTGCGTACTGCGCGATCGTGCGGTCGGCCGAGAACGGGCCCATGCCGGCGACGTTGAGGATGGCCTTGCGCGTCCACGCGGCGGTGTCGCGGTAGAGCTGGTCTACCTGATCCTGCGTGGCCACGTAGCTGGCGTAGTCGGCCAGCAGCAGGTAATGGTCGCCCCAGTTGACCAGCGCGTCGTAGATCGACTGGTAGCGCTCGGGCTCCTCGGGGCTGAAGGTGCCGTCGCCGATGGCGTCGACCGCGGCGGCGAGCCGGGGGTCGGCCTCGTAGTAGCTGCGCGGCTGGTAGCCGCGCATGCGGATGTCGGCCACCTGCTCGGTGGTGTGGCCGAAGATGAAGATGTTGTCCTCGCCCACGTTGTGCCGGATCTCGACATTGGCGCCGTCGAGCGTGCCGATGGTGAGCGCGCCGTTGAGCGCGAACTTCATGTTGCCGGTGCCCGAGGCCTCGGTGCCGGCGGTGGAGATCTGCTCCGACAGATCGGCCGCCGGCATGATGATCTCGGCCAGGCTCACTGAGTAGTTGGGGATGAACACCACCTTGAGCCGGTTGCCGATGCGCGGGTCGCCGTTGATGGTGCGCGCCACGTCGTTGATCAGGTGGATGATGCGCTTGGCCATCTGGTAGGCGCTGGCCGCCTTGCCGGAGAAGATCACCACGCGCGGCACCCAGTCGAGGTGCGGCTCGGCCAGGATGCGCTGGTAGCGCGTGATCACGTGCAGCAGGTTGAGCAGCTGGCGCTTGTATTCGTGCATGCGCTTGACCTGGATGTCGAACATCGCGTCGGGGTCGAGCGTGAGCTTCTGCTGCGGCAGGTGCTTGGAGACCCACGCCGCCAGCCGCTCCTTGTTGCGCCGCTTGGCGGCGGCGAAGGCCGCCACGAAGGCCGGCTGCTCGGCCATCGGGCGCAGGGCCTGCAGCTGCGACAGGTCGCGCCGCCAGCCGGTGCCCAGGCGCTGGTCGAGCAGCGCGGTGAGCGGCGGATTGGCCTGTGCCAGCCAGCGCCGCGGCGTGACGCCGTTGGTCTTGTTGTTGAAGCGCTCGGGCCAGAGCTTGGCGAAGTCGGCAAAGATGCTCTGGCGCATCAGCTGCGAGTGCAGCTCGGAGACGCCGTTGATCGAGTAGCTCGCCACCACCGCCAGGTAGGCCATGCGCACGCGGCGCTCGCCGTCCTCGTTGACCAGCGACAGGCGCCGCATCGCCTCGACGTCGTGGCCGTTGCGGTCGGTCAGCTGCTTCAGGAAGCCGGCGTTGATGTCGAAGATGATCTGCAGGTGGCGCGGCAGCACGCGGCCGAGCATGTCGACCGGCCAGGTCTCGAGCGCCTCGTGCATCAGCGTGTGGTTGGTGTATGAGAACACGCGCTGCGTCAGCGCCCAGGCGGTGTCCCACGGCACGGCGTGCTCGTCGACCAGCAGCCGCATCAGCTCGGGCACCGCGAGCACCGGGTGGGTGTCGTTGAGGTGGATGCTCACCTTGTCGGGCAGCGCGTCGAAGCCCTTGTGCGTGCGCAGGTAGCGGTGCACCAGGTCCTGCAGGCTGGCCGAGCAGAAGAAGTACTCCTGGCGCAGCCGCAGCTCGCGCCCCGACGGCGTGGAGTCGTCGGGGTAGAGCACGCGCGACACGTTCTCCGAATGCGTCTTGCCCTCCACCGCGGCGAAGTAGTTGCCCTGGTTGAAGGCCTTGAGGTTCATCTCCTCGGTGGCCAGCGCGCGCCACAGGCGCAGCGTGTTGGTGGCCTGCGTGCCGTAACCCGGCACGATGGTGTCGTAGGCCATGGCCTGCACGTCTTCGGCGGGCAGCCAGCGCCGCCGGTCACCCGGCTTGGCACCGGGCTGGTGCTCGACATGGCCGCCGAAACACACGCGGTAGGTCACCTCGGGGCGCTGGAACTCCCATGGGTTGCCATGCGTGAGCCAGTAGTCGGGCACCTCGACCTGGCGCCCGTCGACGATGGTCTGGCGGAACATGCCGTACTCGTAGCGGATGCCGTAGCCCATGCCGGGCACGCCCAGCGTGGCCATCGAGTCGAGAAAACACGCCGCCAGCCGGCCGAGGCCGCCGTTGCCGAGCGCGGCGTCGGGCTCGAGCTCGACCACGGCGTCGAAGTCGACCTCGAAGTCGGCCAGCGCCTGCCGCACGGCCGGCGCGATCTCGAGCGCGAGCAGCGCGTTGGTGAAGGTGCGGCCGATCAGGAACTCGGCCGACAGGTAGTACACGCGTTTCACGTCCTGCTGGTACTGCGCCCGCGTGGTGCGCATCCAGCGCTCGACCAGCTGGTCGCGCACCGCCAGCGCGGCGGCGTGCAGCCAGTCGTCGGGCCGGGCGGTGATCGGGTCCTTGCCGATCGCGTAGATCAGCTTGTTGGCGATCGCGCGCTTGAAGGCGGCGACGTCACGGTCCGGGTGGTCGTAGTTGAAGTCGGTGAGGGTCATCTCGGTTGCACCGGGTGCACGGCAGCATTGCATCACAAGCGAGATTCATGCCGCACCCTTGTTTGGGCGGCAAAGGTACGGCTGATGCACCGTTGCGGCGCTGCTACGCGGGCCGCCCCGGCCAAGCACTTCGCATCGCGGCAGGCTCAGGCGCCTTGTCGACTAGGCGCCGGCGAGCTCGCGATACAGCGCGGCGTAGCGTTCGGCGGAAGCCGACCAGCTGACGTCCTGCGCCATCGCGCGGCGCTGAACGGCGCGCCAGTCGGTGCGGCGGCAGTACAGCGCGAAGGCGCGGCGCACGGCGCGTTGCATGTCGTCGGCATCGAAGCGGTCGAACACCACGCCGGTGGCGGTGCCCTCGGCCAGCGTTTCGAGCGAGCTGTCGACCACGGTGTCGGCCAGGCCGCCGACGCGGCGCACCAGCGGCAGGCTGCCGTAGCGCAGGCCGTACAGCTGCGTCAGGCCGCAGGGTTCGTAGCGCGACGGCACCAGCGTAATGTCGGTGGCGCCGAACACGCGGTGGGCGAAGCCTTCGTCGTAGCCGATCTTCACGGCCACCTGCAGCGGGTGGGCGCGCGCGGCCTCGACGAAGGCGGCCTCGAGCGCCGCGTCGCCCGAGCCCAGCAGCACCAGCTGGCCGCCGCGCGCGACGATGTCGGGCAGCACCGCCAGCAGCAGCGGCAGGCCCTTCTGCTCGACCAGGCGGCTGACGATGCCGAACAGCGGCTGCGTGTTGTCGACGGCCAGGCCCAGCTCGGCCTGCAGCGCGGCCTTGCAGCGCGCCTTGCCGGCGATGCGCTGCGCGTCGTAGCGCGACGGCAGCAGCGCGTCGGTGGCCGGGTTCCACACCGCCTCGTCGACGCCGTTGAGGATGCCCGACAGCACGGCGCGGCGGTCGCGCAGCAGGCCGTCGAGGCCGCAGCCCTGCTCGGCGGTCTGGATCTCGCGGGCATAGCTCGGGCTGACGGTGGTGATGCGATCGGCGTAGAACAGGCCCGCCTTCATGAACGACAGCGCGCCGTGGAACTCGACGCCGGCCACCGCGAAGGCGCGCGCCGGCAGGCCGAGCTCGGCCAGCACACGGGCGTCGAACAGGCCCTGGTAGGCCAGGTTGTGCACCGTGTAGACCGTGCGTGCGCCCGGCGCGGCGCCGAGCGCGAGGTAGGCGTTGACCAGCGCGGCATGCCAGTCGTGGCTGTGCACGATGCGCGGCGCCCACAGGCCGTCGAGCCCCTGCGCCAGCCGCGCGGACGCCAGGCCGAGCAGCGCGAAGCGGCGGTGGTTGTCGGCATAAGCCTGGCCGGCGCCGTCGTGGTACGGGTTGCCGGGCCGGTCGTATTGCGCCGGCGCGTCGACCACGTAGCCGGCCTGGCCGCCGAGAAGCTCGAAGCGGCCGAAGCGCAACCGGGCCCGTTCGCCCCAGGGTGCGGTGAACTCGGCGACGTCGACCGCATCGCCGAGTTGGGACGCGATCGCCGGAAAGCCCGGCAGCAGCACACGTACCTCGCAGCCCGCGCGCGCCAGCGCGCCCGGCAGCGCACCGGCCACGTCGGCCAGGCCGCCGGTCTTGAGCAGCGGATAGATCTCGGCGCTGACCTGCAGCACGCGCATCAGCGGCCACCGCCCGGCGGGCGGTCTCGGAAGTTCATCCCCTCAGGATAACTTGGCCAGCATCGGCTTCGTGATCAGCACCACGCCTTGTTCGGTGCGCTCGAAACGCTGCGCGTCGAGCACCGGGTCCTCGCCGATCACCATGCCCTCGGGGATGGTGCAGCCGCGGTCGATCACCACCTTGCGCAGCCGGCTGCCGCGCTCGACCGTCACGCCGGGCAGGATGACCGCGTCGTGCACGACGCAGAACGAGCGCACGCGCACGTTGGAGAACAGCACCGAATTGACGACCTCGCTGCCCGAGACGATGCAGCCGCCGGAGACGATGGTGTTCACCGTCTTGCCGTGCTGGCCGTCGCGGTCGGGGATGAACTTGGCCGGCGGCAGCTGGCGCTGATAGGTCCAGATCGGCCAGTCGTTGTCGTAGATGTCGAGCTCTGGCGTGATCGACGCGAGGTCCAGGTTGGCGGCCCAGAACGCGTCGATGGTGCCCACGTCGCGCCAGTACGGCCTGGACTCGGGCGCGGTCGACACGCACGACATCGAGAACGGATGCGCCAGCGCGCGGCGGTCGGCGACGACGCGCGGAATCACGTCCTTGCCGAAGTCGTGGCTCGACGTCGGGTCGGCCAGGTCGTCCTCGAGCACCTTGTAGAGGTAGTCGGCGTTGAAGATGTAGATGCCCATGCTGGCCAGCGTGGTGTCGGGGCGGCCGGGCATGCTCGGCGGGTCCGCCGGCTTCTCGAGGAAGCTGACCACCTGGCGCTCGTCGTCGATGGCCATCACGCCGAAGGCGCTGGCCTCCTCGCGCGGCACCTCGATGCAGCCGACGGTGCAACCCAGACCGTGCTCGACGTGGTCCTTCAGCATCAGCGAGTAGTCCATCTTGTAGATGTGGTCGCCGGCCAGCACCACGATGTACTCGGGCCGGCTCGAGCTGATGATGTCGAGGTTCTGGTACACCGCGTCGGCGGTGCCGCGGTACCAGTGGCCCTCGTCAACGCGCTGCTGCGCGGGCAGCAGGTCGACCATCTCGTTCATCTCGGCGCGCAGGAAGCTCCAGCCACGCTGCAGGTGGCGCAGCAGCGAGTGCGACTTGTACTGCGTGATCACGCCGATGCGGCGGATGCCGGAGTTGACGCAGTTGGACAGCGCGAAATCGATGATGCGGAACTTGCCGCCGAAATAGACCGCCGGCTTGGCGCGCCGGTCGGTCAGCTGCTTCAGGCGTGCTCCGCGACCACCGGCCAGCACCAGCGCGATGGTGCGGCGGACGAGCTGGGTGCTCTGGGCCTGGCGTTCCATGCTTGTCGTCTCCTGCTTGTTCTGCGACTGCAACCGCATCATCCGCCAAGTGCGCCCGGCATGGGTTTAGCCGCCATCACGTCGCCGTGGTTTGCCGTCGGCGCGATGGCCCTCGGCCACCCACAGGCAGCGTCCGGGCAGATCGACGTGCGGCGGCAGTGCGGCGGGCGCGGCATCGCCGTCGCTGGCCAGCGCCAGGGTCCAGACGAGCGGCGCGGAGCCCAGCGCCGGCGGCAGCTCGAAGGCCTGTGCCCCGGCCTGGGCGTTGACGATCAGCAGCAGCTCGGGCTCGTGGGCGTCGGCCGGGTGCAGCCAGACCTGCATCGCGTGCACGCCCTGCGCCTGCCAGTCGTGCGGCTGCAGCGGGGCGCCCTGGGCATCGAGCCACTGCACGTCGCTGCCGTGCAGCCAGCGGTCGCGGGCGAACACGCCGTGGCGCCGGCGCAGTGCGATGCAACGGGCCACGAAGTCGGCCAGCGCGGTGTCGGCCGCCGGCCAGTCGAGCCAGGCGAACTCGTTGTCCTGGCAGTAGGCGTTGTTGTTGCCGCGCTGGCTGTGGCCGATCTCGTCGCCGGCCAGCAGCATCGGCGTGCCCAGCGACAGCAGCAGCGTGGCCAGCAGCGCGCGGCGCAGCGCGAGGCGCTCGGCCAGGATGGCCGGGTCGTCGGTATCGCCCTCGACGCCGCAATGGACGCTGAAATTATGGTGGTGGCCGTCGCGGTTGTGCTCGCCGTTGGCCTGGTTGTGGCGGTGGCTGAAGCTCACCAGGTCGCGCAGCGTGAAGCCGTCGTGCGCGGTCACGAAGTTCACGCTCGCCGACGGCGGCCGCGCCGTCGCCTCGAAGGCCGGGCTGCTGCCGGCCAGCGCGTCGACGAAGGCGCCGCGCGGCGCGTGGCGCAGCAGCCAGAAGCGGCGCATCGTGTCGCGGTAGCGGTCGTTCCACTCGGCCCACGGGGGCGGAAACTGGCCGAGCCGGTAGCCGCCGTGGCCGATGTCCCACGGCTCGGCGATCAGCCGCGCGTGGCGCAGCACCGGGTCGTCGCGCAGCGCGGCGAAGATCGGCGCGCCGGGCACGAAGCCGTTGGCGTCGCGCGCCAGCACCGGCGCCAGGTCGAAGCGGAAGCCGTCGACGCCGATGCACTGGTACCAGTAGCGCAGCGAGTCGAGCGCGAGCTGCAGCGCCGGCGGCTGCGTCAGGTTCAGGCTGTTGCCGCAGCCGGTCCAGTTCTCGTAGAGCGCGGCGTCGTCGGGGCGCAGGTGGTAGTAGGTGGCGTTGCCCAGGCCGCGCAGGTGGAAGGTGGGCCCTAGCTCGTCGCTCTCGGCACTGTGGTTGTAGACCACGTCGAGCACCACCTGCAGGCCGCAGGCGTGCAGCGCCTTCACCATCGCGCGGCACTGCTGCGTGGGCGAATCGGTGTCGTCGGGCGCGGCGTAACGCGGCTCGGCGGCGAACCAGGCCACCGGGTTGTAGCCCCAGTGGTTGACGAGGCCGAGTTTCAGCAGCCACGGCTCGTCGGCGCGCTGCTGCAGCGGCATCAGGCTCACGGTGGTGATGCCCAGGCGCAGCAGGTGGTCGAGCACCGCCGGATGCGCCACGCCGCGGTAGGTGCCGCGAAACGGCGCCGGCACCTCGGGGTGGCGCATCGTCTGGTTCTTCACGTGCATCTCGTACAGCACGGTGGCGCCCGGCGCCACCTGCACGTGCTCGGACGCCGGCACCGGCGGCGGGTCGGCCACCACCCGCGCCTTCAGCGCGACGGCTGCGTTGTCGCGGGCGTCGGCGCGCGACGGATCGGCCGCGTCGTGGCCGACGAAGAGCTCGCTGCCGTCGTAGCGGCCGACCACCTCGCGGGCGTAGGGGTCGAGCAGCAGCTTGGCATCGTTGAAGCGCTGGCCGGCGGCCGGCGCCCACGGGCCGTGCACGCGGTAGCCGTACACCAGCCCTGCGCCCGCGCCGGGCAGCCAGCCGTGCCAGACGCCGCCGCTGCGCGCGCTCATCGCCAGGCGCTGGGTTTCGTGCTGACCGTCGTCGCCGTAGAGGCACAGCGTGACCGCGGTCGCCTCGGGCGCGACCAGCGCGAAGTTGACGCCGCCCGGCTCGACGCTGGCACCCAGCGGCGCGGCCAGACCCGGCTCCAGCAGCACGTTCACGGCGCGACGGGAGGATTCTCGAAGGCCCACATCAGCGTGGCCAGCGGCGGCAGGTCGACCCTCAGCGACTGCGCATGGCCGTCGCAGGCGAACGCCTCCGTGTCCTGCGCCGCATTGGCCACGCCGCTGCCGCCGTAGACCACCAGGTCGGTGTTGATGATCTCGCGCCAGCGGCCTGGCAGCGGCACGCCGAAGCGCCAGTTGCGGCGCACCACCGGCGTGAAGTTGCTGATCACCAGCACCACCGAGCCGTCGTCGGCACGGCGCTGGAAGACGAACAGCGAATGCCCGGCGTCATGGTGGCGGATCCACTCGAAGCCGCGCGGGTCGACATCCCAGCGGTGCAGCGCGGTGAAGTCGCGGTAGACGACGTTGAGGTCGCGCACCAGGCGCTGCACGCCGGCGTGCAGCGGCATCGCATCGCCCTGCTCGAGCAGATGCCAGTCGAGCGCGGCATCGGCGTTCCACTCGCGCCGTTGCGCGAATTCGCCGCCCATGAACAGCAGCTTCTTGCCCGGGTGGCCCCACATCCAGCCGTAGTAGGCGCGCAGGTTGGCGAAGCGCTGCCACTCGTCGCCCGGCATGCGGCCGACCAGCGAGCGCTTGCCGTGCACCACCTCGTCGTGCGACAGCGGCAGCACGAAGTTCTCGCTCCAGGCGTACATCAGGCCGAAGCGCATGCGGTCGTGGTGGTAGCGGCGGTGCACCGGGTCGTGCGCCATGTAGGCCAGCGTGTCGTTCATCCAGCCCATGTTCCACTTGAAGTGGAAACCGAGGCCGCCGCTCTGGCCCGGATCGCCCGGCGGGCGGCTGACGCCCGGCCACGCGGTGGACTCCTCGGCGATCGTGATCGCGCCGTCGGCCTCGGTGCCGACCACGTGGTTCATGCGGCGCAGGAAGTCCACCGCTTCCAGGTTCTCGCGGCCGCCGCGCACGTTGGGGATCCACTGCCCGGGCTCGCGGCTGTAGTCGCGGTACAGCATCGAGGCGACCGCGTCGACGCGCAGGCCGTCGATGCCGAAGTGTTCGAGCCAGTAGAGGGCATTGCCGACCAGGAAGTTGCGCACCTCGGCGCGGCCGAAGTTGTAGATCAGCGTGTTCCAGTCCTGGTGCAGGCCCTCGCGCGGGTCGGCGTGCTCGTACAGATGCGTGCCGTCGAAGCGCGCCAGCGCGAACGCGTCGGTCGGAAAGTGCCCGGGCACCCAGTCGAGGATCACGCCCAGCCCGGCCGCGTGCGCGGCCTCGACGAAGGCACGAAAGTCGTCGGGGCTGCCGAAGCGCGAGGTCGGCGCGTACAGGCCCGTCGGCTGGTAACCCCAGGAGCCGTCGAACGGATGCTCGTGCACCGGCAGCAGCTCCAGGTGCGTGAAGCCGAGGCCGCGCGCATACGGCACCAGCGACGCCGCCAGCTCGCGGTAGCTGAGCCAGCGCTGGCCCTCGTGCGGCGCGCGCAGCCAGGAGCCCAGGTGCACCTCGTAGATGCTGATCGGCGCGTCGAAGGCATTGGCCTTCTTGCGCGCGGCGCTGCGCGCCACCTTCGGCGGCAGCCGGACCACGCGCGACGCGGTGCCCGGCCGCAGCTCGGCGGCGAAGGCATAGGGGTCGGCGCGCAGGGCGACGACGCCGTCGCTGCCGCGCAGCTCGAACTTGTAGAGGTCGCCCGCCGCCATCTGCGGCACGAACACCTCCCACACGCCGCCCTCGCGGCGCCGGCGCATCATGTGGCGGCGGCCGTCCCACTGGTTGAAGTCGCCGACCACCGACACGCGAAGCGCGTTGGGCGCCCACAGCGCGAGGCGCACGCCGGCCACGCCCTCGTGCTCGACCAGGTGCGCGCCGAGCCGCTCGAACGGCCGGTGGTGCGTGCCCTCGGCGAGCAGCCACAGGTCCATGTCGGTGAGCAGCGGCGCGAAGCGATACGGATCGTCCAGCCGCGAGCTGTCGCCACTGGCCCACCGCACCTGGAGCCGGTAGGCGAAGCGCTGGCGCGGGCCGACGATGCGCGCGGCGAACAGGTCGCTCGCGCCCTGGCGCTGCAGCGCCGCGATCGCCGCATCGTCGTCGGCGCGGCACGCGGTGACGGCGCTCGCACCGGGCAACAGCGCGCGGATGATCCACGCGTCGCCGTCGGCATGGAGGCCGAGCACCGCATACGGATCGTCGTGCTCGGCGCGCATCAGCGCGGCGAGCGTCGCAGCGTCGAGGGCCGGCACGGCCGTCATGCAGCGTCCGCCTGGCGGCCGAACGCCACGCCGTAGCGGCCAAGCCGCAACTGGCGCGCGGACCAGGTGGCGGCTTGCAGTGGCGCCGCCTCATCGACCGTGAAGCCCGCCGGTATGGGTACCGCGACGCGGCGCGGGCCGAGGTTGAACGCACACAGCCGGCGCTGTGCGGCCAGCCGCCGCTCGAACAGCAACACGTGGGGCGGCGCGTCGAGGAAGCGGATGTCGCCCAGACGCAGCGCGCTCTGGCCGCGCCGCCACGCCAGCATGCGGCGCAGCCAGTGCAGCGGCGAGTCGGCGTCGGCGAGCGGGGGGTCGACCGCCAGCGGCGCGTGCGCGGGCGACAGCGGCAGCCACGGCTGGCCGCGCCGCGCCGTGCTGAAGCCGGCGTGCGGCCGCGCGGCCTGCCATGGCATCGGCGTGCGGCAACCGTCGCGGCCCTTGAACTCGGGCCAGAACGCGCGGCCGTATGGGTCCTGCAGGTGTTCGAACGGCACGTCGGCCTCGGGCAAACCGAGTTCCTCGCCCTGGTAGACGCAGGCGCTGCCGCGCAGGCTGACCAGCAGCGCCTGCAGCATCTTCACCTGCGCGGCGTCGCGCTGGCCTCGTGCCGACCAGCGCGTGGCCACCCGTACCGAGTCGTGGTTCGACATAGCCCAGCAACCCCAGCCGCCGGTGCGCGCGAGCGCGCGCTCGAGCGTCTGCACCTCGCGTCGGATGTGCTCGGCACTGCCCTCGCGGGTGACCAGCGAGAAGCTGTAGGCCATGTGCAGGCGCTTGCCGGCCTCGGTGTAGCGCGCCATCAGCGGCGCCGGCTGCTCGTCGCCGACCTCGCCGATGCTGGCCGCGCCGTGGCGGTCGAGCACCCGGCGCAGCCGCTGCAGAAAGGCCAGGTTGTCGGGCTGGCTCTTGTCGAAGCGGTGCTGCTGCAGCGCATACGGGTTGTCGGCCTGCACGGTGCTGACGGCACCGCCGCGCCTTGCCGGCGGGTTGCTGCGCAGCCGCCGGTCGTGGAACTGGTGGTTGCAGGCGTCGAAGCGAAAGCCGTCGACGCCGCGCGCGCACCAGAACGCCACCTCCTCGAGCAGCGCATCCTGCACCGGACGGTGGTGGAAGTTGAGATCCGGCTGCTCGGCCAGAAAGCTGTGCAGGTAGTACTGGCGGCGCCGCGCATCCCAGGTCCACGCGCTGCCGCCGAACACGCTGAGCCAGTTGTTCGGCGGCGTGCCGTCGGGCCGCGGGTCGGCCCACACGTACCAGTCGGCGCGCGGGTTGCGACGGCTGGCGCGGCTCTGCGCGAACCAGGCGTGCTGGTCGGAGGTGTGCGACAGCACCTGGTCGATCATCACCTTGAGGCCCAGCTGATGCGCGCGCGCCAGCAGGCGGTCGAAGTCGGCCAGCGTGCCGAAGATCGGGTCCACCGCACGGTAGTCGGCGACGTCGTAGCCGAAGTCCTTCATCGGCGAGCGGAAGAACGGCGACACCCAGATCGCATCGACGCCGAGCGCCGCCACGTAGGGCAGGTGCTGCACGATGCCGGGCAGGTCGCCGATGCCGTCGCC
>JBGAMU010000124.1:0-677 GCA_044222685.1 Burkholderiaceae bacterium | reverse complement strand
GATGCCGTCGCCGTTGGCGTCGGCGAAGCTGCGCGGATAGATCTGGTAGATCACCGCGCCGCGCCACCAGTCCCGATCGCCCTGTCGCATGGCCCGATGGTGCCACGCCGCAGCGGCCGGCTACCGCGGCGGCAGCGCGCGGCGGATGCGCGTCGTCAACAGCAACCCGAGCAGCGCGCAGGCGCCGGTGGCGATCCAGGTGTACTGCCAGCCGCCGACGCGGCTGGCGATCCAGGCCACCAGCGGCGGGCCGACGAACTGGCCGAACGCCGACCATTGCTGCACCCAGCCGACGGTGGTGCCCAGCGTGGACGCGTCGGGCGCCAGCCGCACGGCGAGCGAGAACAGCGTGCCCGGGATCAGCCCGCCAACGGCCGAGAACGCCAGCACCGCGCCATAACGCGCCCATGCCGGCAGGCCCTGCGCTTCAGTGCCGGCAAAGGCCGCCGCGGCGGCCAGGCCCATGGTGACGAAGCCGATCGTCAGCAGCCGCGTCGGCGTGAAGCCAGCGTGCTGCAGCCGGCCGGCGGCCATGTTCCCGGTCATGTTCACCGCCGCCGCCAGCGCGGTCAGCACGCCGGTGGCCGCGCCCGACACACCGGCCTGCGTGTAGATGGCCGGCAGGAACCCGATGACCGCCAGCCACTGGCTCGAGTAGACCGAGAAGCTCAGCGCCA
>JBGAMU010000123.1:0-12982 GCA_044222685.1 Burkholderiaceae bacterium | reverse complement strand
GCTGGTCGCTCGACGACACCGCGCGCGTCACCGCGGCCAACGCGCTGGCGGCGCTGCCGCGGCTGGCGGCCTTGTCGTGAGCCGCGCGCGCGGCTGAGACAATGCCGTCCCCGATGCCCGCTTCCTCCACTTCCCGCAGTGCGGCCGACCGCGCCGCCGTGTCGCGCCGGCCGCGTGCCCGCGTGCGGGTCGGCCTCGCGCCAGCCGTCTCGCCGCAGACCCGGCTGCTGGTGCTGGGCAGCTTCCCCAGCGTCGCGTCGCTGGCCGCGCAGCAGTACTACGCCCATCCGCGCAATCAGTTCTGGAGCGTACTGGGCGCCTTGTGGCGGTGCGACCTGCGGGCCATGGACTACCCGGCGCGGCTGGCCGAGGCGATGCGGCGCGGTCTCGGCATCTGGGACGTCTATGCCAGCTGTCGCCGCGAGGGCAGCCTCGACTCGGCGATCGAGGACGCGGTGCCCAATGACCTGGCCGGACTGGTGGCACGGTTGCCGGCCTTGCGCGCGATCGCGCACAACGGCGGCGAGTCGGCACGCTCGATGCGACTGACACGCACGCTCGGCCCCACCGTGGTGCGGCTGCCGTCCACCAGCCCGGCCAACGCGAGCTGGTCGTTCGAGCCCCCGAAGCGCCTTCGGCGCCTCCCCCCCAGGGGGGCGCCGCCAGCGGACCGGCGGAGCCGGATCAGCGGCGGCTGCTGGATCGCGCGCGGCACTGCCGGAGGCCACGGTGTCGGAGTCCGACGGCGTGCGCTACCTGCACCTGGACACGCCGTGGGTGCAGGGCGCGATGCAGATCGGCGAGCCGCGCACCATCGTGCTCGAATACGTGCAGCGCATGATGGCCTGGATGCTGTGGCGGCCGGCGGCGGCGGTCACCGGCGGACGGGCCCTGCAACTCGGCCTCGGCGCGGCCGCGATCACGCGGTTCACACACCAGGTGCTGCGCATGCCGACCACGGTGGTCGAGCTCAATCCGCGGGTCGTCGCGGTCTGCCGACAGTGGTTCCACCTGCCGGCCGACGACGCGCGGCTGCGGGTGGTGCAGGCCGACGCCGGGGCCTGGCTCGCCGAGGAGGCCGAGCCGCAGTCGGTGACGGTGCTGTGTGTCGACCTGTACGACCACGAGGCGGCCGCGCCGGTGCTCGACGACGAGGCGTTCTACCGCGCCTGCCGCGCCGTGCTGGCCGAGGGCGGTGTCATGACGGTGAACCTGTTCGGCCGGCGTGCCAGCTTCGAGCGCTCGATGCAGCGCATCGCCGCCGCCTTCGGCAGCGACCAGTTGTGGCATCTGCAGCCGACGCGTGAAGGCAACACGATTGCGGTAGCAACACACGCCGTGACGGTGCCCGATCGCCACACCTTGCTGCTGCGCGCGGATAACATCGAAAGCCGCTACGGGCTGCCCGCGCACAAGTGGTTGCGCATGGTCCGGCCCTGGCGCGCAGAACACAACCTACCTTAGCCGATCGTGAGCGCCGAGCCGGGCCGCCCCAAGCAAGCGAACACCCTCTCGGGGGGTCGGCGTCCGGTCACGGGCGCCCGGGGGCTCGCGTGAGCCCCACCGCCTCGCGCGCCCGCAGCGCCGCAGCCAAGCCGGCCCCGGCCCGCGGCAAGCTCGAATGGCGCGCGCTGCTCGGCTGGCTGCGCGAGGACGGCTGGATCACCACCGAGGATGCCGAGCGCGTGGTCAAGCGCTTCGGCGGCGCCGACTCGAGCCAGCACCCGCTGGTGCGCCTGGGCGGCGCCGGGCTCAAGCGCCTGGGGCAAGGCGGCGAGATCGATACCGAGGTGCTGACGCAATGGCTGGCGCAGCGCTTCAGCCTGCAGTACCTGCGCATCGACCCGCTCAAGGTCGACGTCGGCCGCGTCGCCGACGTGATGAGCGTGCACTACGCCGAGATGCGGCACGTGCTGCCCGTCACCGTGGGCACCGCCGAGGTGGTGGTGGCCACCAGCGAGCCGTTCGACACCGCGTGGATTCCCGAGATCGAGGGCTACACGCGCAAGAGCGTGCGCATCGTCGTCGCCAACCCGCTGGATATCGCGCGCTACACGACCGAGTTCTTCACGCTGGCCAAGTCGGTGCGCGCGGCGCAGAAGTCCGGCGAGGGCGGCTCGGCGAGCGCGAACTTCGAGCAGCTGGTCGAGCTCGGCAAGACCAACAAGCAGCTCGACGCCAACGACGCCGGCGTGGTGCAGGTGGTCGACTGGCTGTGGCAGTACGCCTTCGACCAGCGCGCCAGCGACATCCACCTCGAGCCGCGGCGCGACATGGGAGTGATCCGCTTTCGCATCGACGGCGTGCTGCACACCGTGTACCAGGTGCCGATGACGGTGATGAGCGCGATGACCGCGCGCATCAAGCTGCTCGGCCGCATGGACGTGATCGAGAAGCGCCGGCCGCTCGACGGCCGCATCAAGACCAAGCGCCCCGAGGGCGTCGAAGGCGCCGGCCTCGAGGTCGAGATGCGTTTGTCGACGCTGCCCACCGCGTTCGGCGAGAAGATGGTGATGCGCATCTTCGATCCCGGCACCGCGGTGAAGACCGTGGAAGGCCTCGGCTTCTCGGCGCACGACGGCGAGCGCTGGCAGCAGCTGATCTCGCAGGCGCACGGCATCATCCTCGTCACCGGCCCCACCGGCAGCGGCAAGACGACGACGCTGTATTCCACGCTCAAGAAGCTGGCCACCGACGAGGTCAACGTCTGCACCATCGAAGACCCGATCGAGATGATCGAGCCGGCCTTCAACCAGACCCAGGTGCAGACCGCCATCGACATGGGCTTTGCCGAGGGCGTGCGCGCGCTGATGCGGCAGGACCCGGACATCATCATGGTCGGCGAGATCCGCGACCTGGCCACCGCCGAGATGGCGATCCAGGCCGCGCTGACCGGCCACCTGGTGTTCAGCACGCTGCACACCAACGATGCGGCCAGCGCCATCACCCGGCTCGCCGACCTGGGCGTGCCGCCGTACCTGATCAGCGCCACCGTGATCGGTGTGCTCGCGCAGCGGCTGGCGCGCACGCTGTGCCCGTCGTGCAAGCAGCCCGACGACACCGACGCGCGCGACGTGCTGGCCGAGGTGGCCAAGCCCTGGCGGCTGTCGGGCGGCGTGCGCATGTACAAGCCGGTGGGTTGCCTCGAATGCCGCCATACGGGCTTCCGCGGCCGCGTCGGGCTGTACGAACTGATGACATTGACGCCCGAGGCGCGCGCGCACGTGCATCCGCATTACGACATCTCCGCGCTGCGCCACCAGGCGCTCAAGGACGGCATGCGGCCGCTGCGCCTGGCCGGCACGATGAAGATCGCCGAAGGGCTGACGACCATCGACGAAGTCTTGCGCTCCACGCCGGGATGGTCTGAGAACTAGCGTTTTCCCGCCGTGCACGCCGGTGCACCGGTCACATGGGAAAACCACAGCGCCGGCGCGGTGACGCCTCCCTAGAATCCCCGAGAGGCTGCTTCGCGCAGCCACGAGGAGATGCAGGCGTGAAGATCAAGAGCCAACGCGACTTCTGGGCCGGGCTGATGTTCGTCACCACCGGCCTGGGTTTTTCATGGGGCGCCACGTTCTACAGCTTCGGCAGTTCGGCGCGCCCCGGACCGGGGTATTTTCCGTTCGGGCTCGGCATCCTGCTGGCGCTGCTGGGTGCGTTCACGCTGTTCGAGGCGCTCACCATCGAGACCGAGGACGGCGAGCCGGTCGGCGGCTTCGCCTGGAAGCCGCTGATCACCATCCTGGTGTCGATCTGGCTGTTCGGCATCCTGCTGCCGCGGCTGGGGATGGCGCTGACCATTCCGATCCTGATCATGGTGTCCAGTCTGGCCAGCGGCGAGTTCCACTGGCGCGACGTGCTGATCCTGTGCGTCGTGCTGACGGTGGGCTCGTGGGTGATCTTCATCCTCGGATTGAAGCTGGTGATACCGCTGTGGCCGACCTTCATCGGCGCGGTGGGTTGAGGAGCGCGCCATGGAATTGATGCAAAACCTCGCGCTCGGTTTCGGCGTTGCCTTCACGCTGCAGAACCTGGCCTATGCGTTCTTCGGCGCGTTGCTCGGCACGCTGATCGGCGTGCTGCCCGGCCTGGGGCCGGTGGCCACCATCGCGATGCTGCTGCCCAGCATCTATGCGCTCGACGCCACGCCCGCGCTCATCATGCTGGCCGGCATCTACTACGGTGCGCAGTACGGCGGCTCGACCACCGCGATCCTGATCAACGTGCCGGGCGAGTCGAGCTCGGTGGTGACCGCCATCGACGGCTACCAGATGGCGCGCAACGGCCGTGCCGGCGCTGCGCTCGCCGCGGCCGGGCTGGGCTCGTTCTTCGCCGGCTCGGTGGCGACGATGATCGTCGCCGCCTTCGCGCCGCCGCTCACCGAGCTGGCCTTCAAGTTCGGTCCGGCCGAGTACTTCTCGCTGATGGTGCTGGGCCTGATCGGCGCGGTGGTGCTGGCCTCGGGGTCGCTGATCAAGGCGATCTCGATGATCATCCTGGGCCTGCTGCTCGGCCAGATCAACACCGACGTCATCTCGGGCGTGCCGCGCTACAGCTTCGACATCCCCGAGCTCACCGACGGCATCGGTTTCGTCGCCATCGCGATGGGCGTGTTCGGCTTCGGCGAGATCATCGCCAACCTGGGTCGTCCGGCCGAGCACCGAGAGGTGTTCACCAAGGACGTCAAGGGCCTGTGGCCGACCAAGCAGGACTTCCAGGACGCCTGGCCCGCCGTGCTGCGCGGCACCGCCCTCGGCTCGCTGCTCGGCGTGCTGCCCGGCGGCGGCGCGCTGCTGGCGGCCTTTGCGGCCTACACGCTCGAGAAGAAGAGCCGGGGCCGGCCCGATCAGGTGCCGTTCGGCAAGGGCAACATCCGCGGTATCGCCGGACCCGAGAGCGCCAACAATGCCGGCGCACAGACGTCGTTCATCCCGATGCTCACGCTGGGCATCCCGCCCAATGCGGTGATGGCGCTGATGGTCGGCGCGATGACCATCAAGGGCATCCAGCCCGGGCCGCAGGTGATGACCAGCAACCCGCAGCTGTTCTGGGGCCTGATCGCCAGCATGTGGGTGGGCAACGCGATGCTGGTCGTGCTGAACCTGCCGCTGATCGGCATCTGGATCAAGCTGCTCACGGTGCCCTACCGATTCCTGTTCCCGGCGATCCTGACCTTCTGCGCGATCGGCCTGTACACGCTGAACAACTCCAGCTTCGACGTCTACGTGGCCACCGCCTTCGGCGTCATCGGCTACGTGTTCTACAAGCTGCAGTGCGAGCCGGCGCCGCTCTTGCTCGGCTTCATACTGGGGCCGATGATGGAAGAGAACCTGCGTCGCGCGCTGCTGCTCAGCCGCGGCGACTGGTCGACCTTCATGACGCGGCCGCTGTCGGCCGGCTTGCTGATCGCGGCTGCGCTGATGATCGTGGT
This sequence comes from Burkholderiaceae bacterium, assembly GCA_044222685.1. Lineage (GTDB taxonomy): Bacteria > Pseudomonadota > Gammaproteobacteria > Burkholderiales > Burkholderiaceae_C > JAEUPI01. The sequence continues at coordinate 7,548 of JBGAMU010000123.1, read as the reverse complement.
GGTGACGCTGCCGTCGATCAAGGCCAAGCGCGAGGTTGCGTTCCAGGATCCGGATTGATGGCTCCCCCCCGGAGCGGCCTGGCGGCCGCCTCCCCCTCAGGGGGCAACACCGGCGGACCGGCGGAGCCGGATCCGCGGTGTTCACCGGGGCGCGTTGCGCGTGTGATGTCCCTGTAGGGACGGGGTCACGCCTCGGCGTTGGCGAAGCTCGTGCGCTTATGCTGCCGGGCATGACGTTGCAGACATCGGACGCGTCCTCGTCAGCCGGCGCTGCGCCGTCGATGTTCGCCGGCGCGCTGGCGCCGATGCGCAGCCCTGTCTTCCGCATGCTGTGGCTGGCCTGGCTGGCGGCCAACATCTCGCTGTGGATGAACGACGTGGCGGCGGCGTGGATGATGACCTCGCTGACGACCAGCCCGGCGCTGGTGGCGCTGGTGCAGACGGCGTCCACGCTGCCGATGTTCCTGCTCGGGGTGCCCAGCGGCGCGCTGGCCGACATCGTCGACCGCCGCCGCTACTTCGCCGCCACGCAGTTGTGGGCGGCGCTGATCGCGCTGGTGCTCGTCGTGGTGTCGCTGACCGGCCACCTGACGGCGCCGCTGCTGTTGCTGCTGACCTTCCTGAACGGCATCACGATGGCGATGCGCTGGCCGGTGTTCTCGGCCATCGTGCCGAGCCTGGTGCCGCGTGCCCATCTGGGCGCCGCGCTGGCGCTCAACGGTGTGGCCATGAACCTGCCGCGCATCGTCGGCCCGGCACTGGCGGGCACGCTGCTGGCGTCGCTCGGCAGCGCGGCGGTGTTCGCCGTCAACGCGGCGTTGTCGATCGCCGCCTTCGTGGTCATCGTGCGCTGGCGCAGCGAACGCAAGGAAGGCGCGCTGCCCGGCGAACGCTTCGTCGGTGCCATGCGCACCGGGCTGCAGTACGCGCGCCAGGCGCCGCGGCTGCAGGTCGCGCTGGTGCGCATCACGCTGTTCATGCTGCAGGCTGCCGGGCTGACCGCGCTGACGCCGCTGCTGGCCAAGCACCTGCCCGACGGCGGTGCCGGCGCCTACAGCGCCATGCTGGCGGCCACCGGCGTCGGCGCCATCGGCGTGGTGCTGTTCATGGGTCGCCTGCGCGAACGGCTGGGCCGTGACCGCTCGGTGCGCACCGGCGCGCTGCTGCACGCGCTGGCCGCCGCATCGGTGGTGTTCGCGCCCAACCTGTGGCTCACGCTGCCGGGCATGCTGCTGTCGGGCGCCGCGGTGATGCTGACGGCCAACTCGATCACCGTGTCGGCCCAGCTGTCGTTGCCCGACTGGGTGCGCGCGCGCGGCATGGCGCTGTACCAGATGGCCCTGATGGGCGGCGCTGCGGCCGGTGCGGCGCTGTGGGGCCAGGTCGCCGCGGTGACCGACGTGCGCACCACCGTGCTGCTGTCGGCCGGCTGCGGCCTGGCCGCGGTGTTGCTGACGCGCCGGCTGTCGATCGAACACCCCAACCCCGACGAACACGAGATCGTCGCCGCGCCGGCGCCCTATGCCGAGCCGGCGATCGCGATCGATCCCGACGACGGCCCGGTGATGGTGACGGTGGAGTACCAGATCGACCCGGCCCGCGCCGCCGACTTCGCCGCGGTGATGAAGCTCACGCGCCGCGCGCGGCTGCGCCAGGGTGCGCTGTCGTGGGGGCTGTTCCGCGACTCGGCGCAGCCGGGGCGCTATGTCGAGTACTTCGTCGACGAATCGTGGCTCGAACACCAGCGCCGGCTGGCGCGCTTCTCGGCCGGTGACGCGGGGCTGCGCGAACAGCGCCTGTCGTTCCACGTCGGCGACGCGCCACCGGTGGTCCGCCGCTACGTGGCCGACGCGCTGGTCGAGTGAATCGCATACGATGCGCGGCACGTTCCGCACGGCAACTTTGACAGCTCCCATGTCCAACCCCTTCGATTACGCAGCCGGCTACGCCACCCAGCGCCGACCGGTCTTCGCCCGCAACGTCGTCTCCACCTCGCATCCGCTGGCCGCGCAGGCCGGCCTGCGCATGCTGGCCGTCGGTGGCAACGCGGTCGACGCCGCGATCGCCGCTGCCGCGGTCATGACGATCGTGGAGCCGTGCAGCAACGGCCTGGGCTCCGACGCGTTTGCCATCCTGTGGGACGGTCAACGCCTGCAGGGTCTCAATGCGTCGGGCCCGGCGCCGCAGGCGTGGAGCCCGGCTTACTTCCGCGGCAAGCTCGGTGCGCAGGCCACGCGGCCGCTGCCGCGCGGCTGGGACTCGGTCACCGTGCCGGGTGCAGTGGCCTCGTGGGTGTGCCTGAGCGAGCGCTACGGCAAGCTGCCGTTCGCCGACCTGCTGACGCCGGCGATCGACATCGCCGAGCGCGGCTACGCGGTGCCGGTGGTGGTGCGGGGCAAGTGGACGCTGGCGGCCAGCGTGCGCGAGCTGGTGTCGCAGCCCGGCTTTGCCGAGACCTTCCTGCCGCACGGCCGGGCGCCACAGGTGGGTGAGCTGTTCCGCATGCCCGGTGCGGCGAAGGCGCTGCGCGCGATTGCGCAGACGCGCGGCGCGGCGTTCTACCGCGGTGAGATCGCCGAAGCGATCGAGCGGCATGCCAAGGCCGAGGGCGGCGCCATGCGGGCGAGCGACCTGGCGGCCTTCGAGCCCGAATGGGTCGACACGGTGTCGATGGACTATCGCGACGGCTATGCGCTGCACGAGATCCCGCCGAACGGGCAGGGCATCGCGGCGCTGATCGCGCTGGGCATCCTCAAGCACTTCGATCTCGCCGAACTGCCGCTCGACGGCCCCGCGTCGCAGCATCTGCAGATCGAGGCGATGAAACTCGCCTTCGCCGACGTCTACCGCTATGTGGCCGAGCCGGCGTCGATGACGGTGACGCCGGCGCAGATGCTCGACCCGGCCTACCTGGCCCAGCGCGCCAAGCTGATCGACCCGCACCACGCACGCGAGTTCGCACCCGGCAATCCGGCCAAGGGCGGCACCATCTATCTCACCGCGGCCGACGAGCGCGGCATGATGGTGAGCTTCATCCAGAGCAACTACATGGGTTTCGGCTCGGGCGTGGTGATCCCCGAATACGGCGTCAGCCTGCAGAATCGCGGCCACGGCTTCCACCTCGACGGAGCCAGCCCCAACGTGGTGGCGCCGGGCAAGCGGCCGTTCCAGACCATCATCCCCGCGTTCCTGATGAAGGACGGCGCGCCGCAGATGAGCTTCGGCGTGATGGGCGGCAACATGCAGCCGCAGGGCCATCTGCAGACGCTCGTGCGCATGGTCGACTACCGGCAGAACCCGCAGACCGCCTGCGACGCGCCGCGCTGGCGCTTCGATGCAGGCCTCAGCCTCGACGTCGACCCCGAGATGCCGCGCACGACGGTGCAGGGCCTCGTCGACCTCGGCCACAGGATCGTGCCGCTGGTCGACAGCTATCAGGATCTCGGAGCCGGCCAGTTCATCTGGCGGCTGGGCGACCCCGGCAGCGAAGGTTACGTGGCGGCGAGTGATTCGCGGCGCGACGGCCTGGCCGCGGGGTTCTGAGCGTGGGGTCCCGCTTCAAGGCCACGGCGCTGCTCGCGCTGTTGCTGCTGGTTGCCTGTGGCGCCAAGGACGCCGCGGCGCCCGCCGCGGCGGGCAAGACCGCGCCGCCGCCCGAGGTGGGCGTCGTCACCGTGCAGCCGCAGGCGGTGACGCTGCGCACCGAGCTGCCCGGCCGCGTGGAGGCCTTGCGCGTGGCGCAGGTGCGCGCGCGCGTCAACGGCGTGGTGCTCAAGCGCCTGTTCAAGGAAGGCAGCGACGTCCGGGCCGGGCAGGTGCTGTTCCAGATCGACCCGGCGCCGTACAAGGCCGCGCTCGACAGCGCGCAGGCCACGCTGGCCCGGGCGCAGGCCACGCGCGCGATCGCCACCGAACTGGCGCAGCGCTACAAGCCGCTGGCCGAGGCCAAGGCCATCAGCGCGCAGGAGTACGTGGCCGCCGAGGGCCAGCGCCTGCAGGCCGAGGCCGACGTGGCGGCCGGCCAGGCGGCGGTGCAGACCGCCAAGCTCAATCTCGCCTACGCCAGCGTGACGGCGCCGATCGCCGGGCGCATCGGCCGCGCCGCGGTGACCGAGGGCGCGCTCGTCAGCGCGGGCGAGGGCACGCTGATGGCCACCATCCAGCAGATCGGCAGCGTGTACGTCAACTTCACGCAAGCCAGTACCGAGGTGCTGCGGTTGCGCAAGGCGGTGGCCGCGCAGACGGCGCGCCAGCCCGGCGCCGGTGCCGGCGAGGTGCGCATCGTGCTCGACGACGGCAGCGAGGCGCCGCGGCCGGGCAAGCTGCTGTTCAGCGACCTGTCGGTCGATGCCACCTCGGGCCAGGTGACGCTGCGCGCCGAGGTGCCCAACCCCGATGCCATGCTGCTCCCGGGCCAGTACGTGCGCGTGCGCCTCGCGCAGCTCGAGCTGCCCGGCGGCGTGCTGCTGCCGCAGCAGGCGGTGACGCGCAACAACCAGGGTGATGCGGTGCTGGTGGTCGGCGCCGACAACAAGCCCGAACGCCGGGTGATCAAGGTCGGTTCCGCGCAAGGGTCGCAGTGGATCGTGCTCGACGGCCTGAAAGCCGGTGAGCGCGTGATCGTCGAGGGCTTCCAGAAGATGGCCGTGCCCGGCGCGCCGGTGTCGCCGGTGCCCTGGCAGCCCGCCACGGCAGCGCCGGCCGCCGCCGCATCGGGCCCTGCGGCACCCGCCGCCGCGGCGGCGTCGGCGCGCAACTGATCCGCAGCCGATGGCCCGCTTCTTCATCGACCGGCCCATCTTTGCGTGGGTGATCGCGCTCTTCATCCTGGTGATCGGCGCGGTGTCGATCACGCAGCTGCCGGTGTCGCAGTACCCGCCGGTGGCACCGCCGTCGATCGTCGTCAACGTCGGCTACCCCGGCGCCTCGGCGCAGACGCTCGAGGACAGCGTGATCGCCGTGATCGAGCGCGAGATGAACGGCTCGCCGGGGCTGGTGTATTTCGAGTCGGTGGCGCAGGCCGACGGCTCGGGCAGCATCTCGCTGAGCTTCGAGCCCGGCACCAACCCCGACCTCGCGCAGGTGGACGTGCAGAACCGCCTCAGCCGCGCCGCGCCGCGGCTGCCGCAGGCGGTGACGCAGCAGGGCGTGCGGGTCGACAAGGCCAATCCGAACTTCCTGCTCTTCATCATCCTGTCGAGCGACAAGGGCGTGCTCGATCCGGTGGCGCTCGGCGACTATGCCGCGCGCAACGTGCTGCCCGAGATGCAGCGTGTGCCCGGCGTCGGCCAGGCCCAGCTGTTCGGCACCGAGCGGGCGATGCGCATCTGGATCGACCCCGCCAAGCTGGTGGGCTACCGGCTCTCGGCCGCCGACGTCAACGCCGCCATCGTGGCGCAGAACGCGCAGGTGTCCTCCGGCACCATCGGCGAGCTGCCCAACACCGAGGACCAGCGCATCTCGGCCACCGTGGTGGTGCGCGGCCAGCTCGAGTCGGTGGCGCAGTTCGGCAACGTGGTCCTGCGCGCCAATGCCGACGGCTCCACCGTGCGCCTGAAGGACGTGGCCCGCATCGAGCTCGGTGCCCAAGGGTACAGCGTGCGCACGCGGCTCAACGGCGAGCCTTCCACCGGCATCGGCATCCAGCTGTCGCCCACCGCCAACGCGCTGCAGACCGCCAAACTCGTGAAGCAGCGGCTCGACCAGCTGCGCCCGTACTTCCCGCAAGGCGTGAAGGCGACGATCCCGTTCGACAGCTCCACCTTCATCGGCATCTCGATCGGCCAGGTGGTGGAGACGCTGATCGAGGCGGTGGTGTTGGTGTTCCTGGTGATGTACCTGTTCCTGCAGAGCTTCCGCTACACCATCATCCCGACGCTGGTGGTGCCGGTGGCGCTGCTCGGCACGCTGGCGGCGCTGCTGGCGCTGGGCTTCTCGATCAACGTGCTCACCATGTTCGGCATGGTGCTGGTGATCGGCATCGTGGTCGACGACGCCATCGTGGTGGTCGAGAACGTCGAGCGCATCATGAGCACCGAGGGCCTGCCGCCGCTGCAGGCCACGCGCAAGGCGATGGGTCAGATCTCCGGCGCCATCGTCGGCGTCACGGTGGTGCTGATCTCGGTGTTCGTGCCGCTGGCCTTCTTCAGCGGCGCGGTGGGCAACATCTACCGCCAGTTCGCCGCGGTGATGGTGACTTCGGTGGCCTTCTCGGCCTTCCTCGCGCTCTCGTTCACGCCGGCGCTGTGCGCCACGCTGCTCGAGCCGGTGGAGGCCGGCCACCACCACGCCAAGCGCGGCTTCTTCGGCTGGTTCAACCGCGGCTTCAGCCGTACCGCCAAGGGCTACGAGGGCCTGGTCGCACGCATCCTGCGCCGCGCCGCGCGCTATATGGTCATCTACGCGGCCATCGTCGCCGCGGTGGTGCTGCTGTTCGGGCGCCTGCCCACCTCCTTCATCCCCAACGAGGACCAGGGCAACATCCTCGTCAACGTGCAGCTGCCGCCGGGCGCCACGCAGAACCGCACGCTGGCGGTGATGCAGCAGGTCGAGCAGTACATGCTCGCGCAGCCCGAGGTGCAGAACATGGTCTCGGTGATGGGCTTCAGCTTCTCTGGCAGCGGCCAGAACGCCGGCCTCGCCTTCGTGACGCTGAAGGACTGGAGCGAGCGCAGCGGCGCGGCCCATTCGGCGCAGGGCCTGGTCGGCCGCGCCTTCGGCGCGCTCGGCAAGATCCGCGACGCGATCATCTTCCCGGTCAGCCCGCCGGCGATCCGCGACCTGGGCCGCGCCAACGGTTTCGCGATGCGCCTGCAGGACCGCGGCAGCAACGGCCACGACGCGCTGCTGGCCGCGCGCAACCAGCTGCTCGGCCTGGCGGGCAAGAGCCCGCTGCTGGTGGCCGTGCGCCCCGACGGCCTGGAAGACGCCGCGCAGCTGCAGCTCGACATCGATCGCGACAAGGCACAGGCCATGGGCGTGGGCTTCACGGCCATCAACAGCGCGCTGTCCACGGCGCTGGGCTCCAGCTACGTCAACGACTTCCCCAACGCCGGCCGCGTGCAGCGCGTGGTGGTGCAGGCCGACGCGCCCACGCGCATGCAGCCGCAGGACCTGCTGCGCCTGAATGCGATGAACAGCGCCGGCAACCCGGTGCCGCTGGCGGCCTTCGCGAGCACGCGCTGGATCACCGGCGCGATGCAGCAGGTGCGCTACAACGGCTATCCGACCATGCGCATCGCCGGCGAGCCGGCGCCCGGCGTGAGCAGCGGCGCGGCGATCGCCGAGATGGAGCGCCTGGCCGCCCAGCTGCCGCCCGGCTTCGCCTACGAGTGGACCGGCCTGGCGCGCGAGGAAAAGCTCTCCGGCTCGACGGCGCTGATCCTGTTCGCCTTCTCGCTGCTGTCGGTATTCCTCTGTCTTGCGGCGCTGTACGAGAGCTGGTCGATCCCGCTGTCGGTGATCCTCGTCGTGCCGCTGGGCGTGCTGGGCGTGATCCTGGGCGCGAGCGTGCGCGGGCTGGAGAACGACGTGTTCTTCAAGGTCGGC
>JBGAMU010000122.1:0-12441 GCA_044222685.1 Burkholderiaceae bacterium | reverse complement strand
AGTCCCCCGTGGCCGAGACGCTGCGCCTGCTCGAGGCGCTGATCGCACGCCCGTCGGTGACGCCACGCGACGAGGGCTGCCAGGCCCTGGTGGCCGAACGGCTGCGTCCGCTCGGCTTCACCTGCGAGACGCTGCTGTTCGGCCCCGACGACGGCCGCGTGACCAACCTGTGGGCCGTGCATCGCGGCCCGCGGCCCGGCCCGACGGTGGTGCTCGCCGGCCACACCGACGTGGTGCCCACCGGCCCGCTTGAGCAGTGGAAGAGCGACCCCTTCGTGCCCTCGCACCGCGACGGCAGGCTGTACGGCCGCGGCGCGGCCGACATGAAGACCTCGATCGCCGCGATGGTCGTGGCCGCCGAGGAGCTGGTGCGCGCGCGGCCCGACCATGCCGGCGCGCTGGCGCTGCTGTTCACCAGCGACGAGGAAGGGCCGTCGGTCGACGGCACGGTGCGCGTGGTGCAGGCGTTGCAGGCGCGCGGCGAACGGCTCGACTGCGCGATCGTCGGCGAGCCGACGTCGGTGGAGCGGCTCGGCGACATGGTGAAGAACGGTCGCCGCGGCACGCTCTCCGGCAAGCTCACCGTCAAGGGCATCCAGGGCCACGTGGCCTATCCGCAGCTCGGGCGCAATCCGATCCATCAGCTGGCGCCGGCGCTGGCCGAACTCGTGTCGACGAGCTGGGACGCCGGCAACGACTACTTCCCGGCCACCACCTTCCAGGTGTCGAACATCCACGGCGGCACCGGCGCGGGCAACGTGATCCCGGGCCATGTAGTGGTCGACTTCAACTTCCGCTTCAGCACCGAAAGCACGCCGGCGTCGCTGCAGCGCCGCGTCGTCAATTCGCTGTACCGCCACGGCCTCGAATACGATCTGGCCTGGGTGCTGGGGGGCGAGCCGTTCCTCACCACACCGGGCAGCCTGAGCGAGGCACTGGCCGCTGCCATCCGCGCCGAGACCGGCCTGACGCCGACTCTGTCGACCACCGGCGGCACATCGGACGGCCGCTTCATCGCCAAGGTCTGCCCGCAGGTGGTGGAGTTCGGTCCGGTGAACGCCAGCATCCACAAGATCGACGAACATGTTGCCGTGGCCGACATCGAACCGCTGAAGAACATCTACCGGCGAACATTGGAGACCTTGTTGGCATGACCGTCCTCGAGCTCATCGAGCGCAGCAGCGCCCGCCTCGACCAGGCGGGCGTTTCGTTTGGCCAGGGCACGACCAACGCCTTCGACGAGGCGGTGTGGCTCGTGCTGTGGCGGCTCGGCCTGCCGCTGGACGATCTGGACGGCGTCGCCGAGCGCCCGCTGTCCACTGCCGAACGGCATGCCGTGGAGAGCTTGATCGATGACCGCATCACCACCCGCAGGCCGGCGGCCTACCTGACCGGCGAAGCCTGGCTGCAGGGGGTGCCGTTCCACGTCGACGAGCACACGATCGTGCCGCGCTCGCTGATCGCCGAGGTGCTGGCCGACGGCGTGCTCGACGCCTGGCTGCCGCACGAGCCGCGTCGCGTGCTCGACCTGTGCACCGGCAACGGCAGCCTGGCGGTGCTGGCGGCGCTGGCCTGGACACAGGCGCAGGTCGACGCCGCCGATGTGTCGACCGACGCGCTGGCCGTCGCGCAGCGCAACGTCGAGCGCCATCGGCTCGCCGGGCGCATCACGCTGGTGGCGAGCGACGGCTTTGCCGCCCTTGGCAACGGCTACGACCTGATCCTGTGCAATCCTCCGTACGTGAATGCGCAGTCGATGGCCGCCCTGCCCGCCGAATTCAGATGCGAACCCGCGCTCGCGCTGGCGGGTGGCGCCGACGGCATGGACTTCGTGCGCCGCCTGCTCGCCGACGCGCCGATGCGGCTGGCATCCGATGGCCTGCTGGTGCTCGAGATCGGCCACGAGCGGGCGCACTTCGACGCCGCGTTCGGCGACCTCGAGGTGATCGGCCTGCCCACCAGCGCCGGCGACGAAGCGGTGCTGCTGATCACGCACGCGGCGCTGGAGGCGGCGCGATGATCACGCTGCGCGACGTCACGCTGCGCCGCGGCGCCAAGGTCGTGCTCGAGCACACCAGCCTCACGGTGCACGCCGGCGAGAAGGTCGGCCTGGTCGGCCGCAACGGCGCCGGCAAGTCGTCGCTGTTCTCGCTGCTCGCCGGCCGGCTGCACGCCGACCGCGGCGATGTGGAGCTGCCGCCACGCTGGCGCATCGGCGAGGTGGCGCAGCACATGCCCGAGACCGACGACGGTGCGACCGACTTCGTGCTGCAGGGCGACGAGCCGCTGATGCGCGCCGAGGCCCGGTTGGTCGAGGCCGAGCGCCAGGCCGACGGCCACGCGATGGCCGAGGCGCACCTCGCGCTCGAGGAAGCCGGTTCGTTCGATTCACGCGCCCGCGCGCAGGCGCTGCTGATGGGCCTGGGCTTTCTCGGCACGCAGCTCGACCAGCCAGTCAACAGTTTCTCCGGCGGCTGGCGCATGCGGCTGCAACTTGCGCGCGCGCTGATGAGTCCGTCGGACGCGCTGCTGCTCGACGAGCCGACCAACCACCTCGACCTCGACGCGCTGGTGTGGCTGGAAAGCTGGCTCAAGCGCTACGCGGGCACGCTGGTGATCATCAGCCACGACCGCGAGTTCCTCGACGCCATCACGCGCGTGACGCTGCATGTCGACCAGGGCGGCGTCACGCGCTACACAGGCAACTACAGCGCCTTCGAGGAAGCACGCGCCGAGCGGCTGTCTCAGGCGCAGGTGGCGTTCGAGCGGCAGAAGGAGAAGATCGCCCAGCTCACGCGCTTCATCGAGCGCTTTCGCGCCAAGGCCAGCAAGGCCAAGCAGGCGCAGAGCCGCGTCAAGGCGCTCGACCGCATGGAGCGGCTGGCGCCGGTGCTCACCGAGAGCGACTTCCAGTTTCAGTTCCGCGAGCCGGCGAATCTGCCGAATCCGATGCTGGCGATCCGCGATCTCGAGTGTGGTTACGGCGATACCGCCATCGTGCATCACGTCAGCCGCACTGTGCTCGCCGGCCAGCGCATCGGCATCCTCGGCGCCAACGGCCAGGGCAAGTCGACGCTGGTGAAGACGATCGCCGGCGCGCTGCCGCCGCTGGCCGGCACGATGACGCAGGGCAAGGGCCTCGCGATCGGTTACTTCGCGCAGCAGGAGATGGACCTGCTGCACGAGGACGACACCGCGCTGCAGATGTTCACGCGGCTGGCCCGCACGCTGGGCGTCGACACGCGCGAGCAGGAGCTGCGCAACTTTCTCGGCCAGTTCTCGTTCGCCGGCGACATGGTGCACCAGCGCGTAGGCACGCTGTCGGGCGGTGAGCGCGCGCGCCTGGTGCTCGCCACCATCGTCTGGCAGAAACCGAACCTGCTGCTGCTCGACGAACCGACCAACCACCTGGACCTCAACACGCGCGAGGCGCTGTCGATGGCGCTCAACGAGTTCGAAGGCACGGTGATGATCGTCAGCCACGACCGCGCGCTGCTGCGCGAGGTGTGCGACGAGTTCTGGCTGGTTACCGCCGGCGGCGTCGAGCCGCTGGACGTCGACCTCGACGAGTACCAGCGCTGGCTGCTCGACGTGTCGCGCGCCCGTGCCCGCGGCACCGAGCCGCCCGCACGGCCGGGCGGCGACACCGACGTGGCGGCAGCGGCCGCGGCCAGCGCGCCGCCGGCCTCGGCGAAGCCGACGCCCGACGCACGCGCCGCCGCGCCCGTGCCGTCGTCGACGGGCAGCCGCCGCGACGAACGCAAGCAGCAGGCCCAGTCGCGCGCGCAGACGGCCAACCGCACGCGGCCGTTGCGCCACGAACTGCAGCAGATCGATGCCAAGCTCGAGAAGCTCGGCGCCGAAAAGGCCGAGATCGAAGCCGCCCTCGTCGCCGGTTCGCTCGCCGGCCCCGATCTCGCCGAGGCGGGCCGGCGCTTGAACTACAACGCCGCCGAGACCGCGGTGCTCGAGGAGCGCTGGCTCGAACTGCAGGGCCAGATCGAGGCGCTGAACGCCGGCGCCGGCGGCTGAGGCGATCAGGGCGCCGGCGCGCTCGCCCCCGCCATCAGCCGCAGCATCAGTTCTACGCGCGCCTTGGCCGGCGTGAGCGCCGCGGCGGCCGGCCACTTGGGCGCCGCGTCCGGGCCCTCGAGGATCGCGCCGTCGACGCAGCGCGTGGCACGCAGCACCTGGATGCCGCCCCACGCCGCTCGATCGAGCGCCTGCTCGATGTGTTCGTGCAGGCTGCCGTTGCCGGTGCAGGCCAGCACGATGCCGCGTGCGCCGCCACGCACCAGCGCGTCGATCAGCGCACCGCTCGCGCCGGCGTGGCTGGTGACGATCTCCACCGCCGGCCACTCGGCGACGTCTCGCTCGACGAGCGCAAGGCCCAGCGCCTGGCCTGCCGGCCAGGCACGCAGCCGGTGCAGCGCGCCGCTGTCCAGGCGTGCCAGCGGCCCGACGTCGCCCGAGGCAAAGGCGTCGACGTGATGCGGGTGCACCTTGCGCACGTCGGCCGCGCCGTGCACGACGCCCTGCATCACCACCAGCACACCCTGCGCGCCGCTGGCTTCGTCGGCGGCGAGCGCCACCGCATCGGCCAGGTTGCGCGGGCCGTCGGCCTGGCGCGCATTGGCGGGCCGCATCGCGCCGGTCAGCACCACCGGCTTGGCGGGCGCCAGCACACGGTGCAGAAAGTACGCGGTCTCCTCCATCGTGTCGGTGCCGTGCGTGATCACCACGCCCGACACGTCGACGCGGCGCAGATGGAACTCCACCCTCTGCGCCAGCGCCTGCCAGATGGCATGCGTCATGTCCTTGCTGTCGACCTGTGCCACCTGCTCGGCCTCGATCGGCCGCGCCGCCAGTTCGGGCGCGGCGGCGACGAGTTGCTCGACACCGAGGCTGGCCGAGCGGTAGCGCAGTTCGTTGCCGGCATCGGATGCCACCCCGGCAATCGTGCCGCCGGTACCCAGGATCACCACCTTGTTTTGCATTTTCGGCACATCTGGATAAAAATACAGCCACTGGATGCATGCTCAGGAGCCCCGCGTGGAAGAAAGCCCCAAGCTGACCGCCCGACAACAACAGATTCTCGATCTCGTGCAAAGCGCGATCGAACGCTCCGGCGCGCCGCCCACGCGCGCCGAGATCGCCGCCGAGCTGGGCTTCCGCTCGCCGAACGCGGCCGAGGAGCACCTGCAGGCCCTGGCGCGCAAAGGCGTCATCGAGCTCGTCGGCGGCACCTCGCGCGGCATTCGCCTGAAGGCCGACACTCTACGCGCGCTCAACGAGTCGCGGGGCAAGCAGTTCTCGCTGCCGTTGCCGAGCCTGGCGCAGCTGGCGCTGCCGCTGGTGGGCCGCGTCGCGGCGGGCAGCCCGATCCTGGCGCAGGAACACATCGACCAGACCTACCTGGTCGAGGCCAGCATGTTCCCGCGCCGGCCCGACTACCTGCTCAAGGTGCGCGGCATGAGCATGCGCGATGCCGGCATCCTCGACGGCGACCTGCTTGCGGTGCAGAAGACGCGCGAGGCCAAGAACGGCCAGATCGTCGTCGCACGGCTGGGCGACGAGGTCACCGTCAAGCGCCTGCGGCGCACGCGCAACACGATCGAGCTGATTCCGGAGAACCCCGACTTCAAGACCATCGTGGTGCCGTTCGGCGACGTCGACTTCGAGCTCGAGGGCGTGGCGGTCGGCCTGGTCCGCAACACGATGCTGATGTGAACACGCTGCTCAGTTCACCGCTGCGCGTCAAGCCGCGCAAGGCCGCGCGTGCGGCCGAGTGCGAAAGCTTCGAGCAGCTGCCCAACGTGGGCACGGCGATGGCGGCCGACTTGCGTGCGCTCGGCCTCGTGCACCCGCGCGAGCTGGCGCACCGCGATCCGTTCGTGCTGTACCAGGCGCTGTGCGTGCACACCGGCAAGCGGCAAGATCCCTGCGTGCTCGACACCTTCATGGCGATCACCGACTTCATGCGCGGCGGCGCGCCGGCGCCGTGGTGGCGCTACACGGCGCAGCGCAAGGTGCTGTACGGCGCGGTCTGACGCGGCGGCACCTGCCGCACGGCGTCAGCGGCCCGGCTGCAGCTGCAGTGTCGCCACCGGTGGCTCGCGGGTGAATACCGGCACGTAGCCGACGCTGGCCCACAGCGGCATGAAGTTGCGATACCACTTCGACCACGACAGACCGCTCTGCCCGGAACTGTGGATGAAACGCGACTGCGTGGGGTCGCCCAGGTCGTACAGCGCACGCAGCGACGGTCCGTGCTCATCGAGGTACAGCTCGCCGGTGCTGGCATCCGGCTTGTAGAGCACACGCGACACGTTGACGGTGAAGGTGTCGCCACCCACCGGCGTGCGCAGCTCGAACCACGGCGCCAGCGCCTTGACGCGCGAGAAAGGCCGGTGCTCCGATCGGGCCTGGTGCGCGCGGCCCCATTGCCACTTGCCGACATCGTCGCCCTGTGCGGCGCGCAGCTCGTCGATCGCGAGTGCGAAGGCCCGATCGGCCAGCGCCGCGCAGCTCTCGACCTCGGGCGTGCGCTTGTCGTCGCACCACCAGGCGTCGTTGCGCGCCAGCACACCGTCGAGCGCATCGCGCAGCGTGCGCGAGGTGATCATTCGCTCGTAAGCGGCGCCCAGCTCGTCGGCGAAGACCAGCTGCGTGAGGTGGCGCTGCCACGACCACAGGATCAGCGGCGCCGCGCGGTCGGCTGCCATCGTGCCGTCGAAACCGTCTAGCGCCTTCTTCGCCGCCGCGGCCAGCGGATGGTCGGCGCTGGCGCGCTGCAGCCACGGCAGCACCGGCGGTGCGGCCAGCGACAACACGTCTGCGTGCATCGCGCGCAGGTCGTCGATCGAATGCTTCGGACGCGACGCGATCATCTGCTCGATGCGCTGCTGGCGAAACGGCAGCGCCCACTCGCTGGTGATGAAGTGCGGGTAGTCGGCCGCCACCACGCGCTGGTTGGCGGTGGCGATCCAGCCGCGCGCCGGGTCGCGCTCCTGCGGCAGCGCGTCGGTGGCGAGCCAGCCGTTCCAGTCGTAGCGCGTGTCCCAGCCCGGCGCCGGCACCAGGCCCTTGAGATCGTTGCTCGACTTGCGCAAGGGCACGCGGCCCGGAGAGATCCAGCCGATGCGCCCTTCACGGTCCGCAACCACCATGTTCTGCATCGGCGCGATCCAGCCCTTGGCCGATTCGATGAACTCGCCGACGTCCTTGGCCTGGTTCATCGCCAGCCCGACGCCCACGGCATCGACATCGGCATCGAGTGCGGTCCAGCGCATCGCGATGCCGAAGGCCGGCTTGCCCTTGCCGGCGAGCAGGTCGTCCATCATGCCGGCGTCGGTGATCAACGGCCCGTGGCGCGACTCGCGCGCGGTGAACGTCACGTCGGGCTTGCCCTTGACCTTGATGACTTCCGCAATCACCTTCAAAGGCTCCCAGCCCTCGGGAGTCTGCACCTGCGCCGGGTTGTCGGGATGGAAGCGCTCGAGGTAGAGGTCCTGCACGTCGGGACCGGTGTTGGTGAAGCCCCAGGCGATCGACTCGTTCTGCCCCAGCACCACCAGCGGCAGGCCTGGCATCGAGGCGCCGGCCACCTTGAAGCCGGGCGCCTCCAGACGCACGAAGTACCACAGTGCCGGCGCCGACAGCTTCAGGTGCGGATCGTTGGCCAGCAGCGGCTTGCCGGTGGTGGTGCGGCTGCCCGCGAGCACCCAGTTGTTGGAGCCCACGCCTTCGATGCCAGACTGAGGCGCGGCGGCCATCAGGCGCTCGAGCGCCGCGTCGGACAGCGCCGCCGTCGCGGTGGCCGCACCGATCTTCAGCTCACGGAACATCGCCACATAGTCTGTGGTCGGCACCGGCTGCTCGCCGGGGTATGGCGGCATCACTTCGTTGATGCGCGCGACCGGCAGCTTGAGCGCCAGGCGCAGGCGCGTCAGCTCGCTGCCCCAGTTGCCGCCCAGGTCCCAGGCCATCATGATGGCCCAGGCCAGGCTGTCGGCAGGCTCCCAGTCCTCGGGCTGCACGCCGAGGATCAGCATCTCGGGTGGCCGTGCGCGGGTCTGCCGGATCGCCGCGTTGATGCCGGCGGCATAGGCCTGCAGCGCCTCGCGCGTGGTCGGCTGCGCGCGCGCCCATTGCGCCTGCGCCGCGCGCCGCACGCCGAGCGCACGCAGGAAGCGGTCGGACTCGAGCGCGCCTTCGCCGAATGCCTCGGCGAGCCGGCCGCTGCCGATGCGCTTGTGCGTCTCCAACTGCCACAAGCGGTCCTGCCCGTGCACGAAGCCGAGCGCGAACAACAGGTCGGTGCGATTGCCCGCCTTCAGCGTCGGGATGCCATGGCCGTCGCGTTCGATGCGCACCGGACCGCTCAGCCCGGGCAGTGTCAGTTCGCCGTCGACCGTCGGCAGCGCGCGCATGCCGTACACGCCCGCCACCACGGCCGCCAGCACCACCAGCCCGGCCAGTGTCCAGAGTCCCTTGCGCAGCCAGCTCATGGATGTCTCCTTGCGTTTCGTTCGACGTGCAGGCGGGCCGCACCGCCGCGGCACCGAATTGTGCGGTCAAGGCTGGCCTGTTCGGCCCATCGCTAAGTCCACCCGGTCCCCACAATGGGCTGCAATGACACCGCTACCCGAGCGCATGCCCGCCAGCCCCCGCCACTACATGCCGAGCGCGTCCATCAACGCGCCCTTCGCGCGTTTTGGCGCCGGCTTGCCGCAGGATCGCCTGGCCCGCATGGCCGCCCGCCGCACCTTCGTCGACATGAAGCAGCGCTTCATGAAGGCAGTGGCGCATGTCGACGGGTCGCGTGGCGACTGGCTGCGCTACCAGGTTCGCCATGCCAATGATCCGGTGGACCTGTGGCTGCTGCGCGGCGCCGTGTTCGCCGTGCTGCCCCCGCGCGAGCCGGAGAGCCGCCGCATGCGACTCGACCTGCACCGCGCCCTCGATACCGCGTTCCCCGACAGCGGCGACATCGAGGAAATGCTGCCGCTGTAGGCTGCCGCCCGTCCGTGCGCCGCACGGACAGCCCGAGCCGACTCAGTCCGCGCCGAGAAAATCACCCTTGGTGAGCGGCACGCCGTTGTGGCGCAGCAGCGCATACAGCGTGGTGGCGTGGAAGAAGAAGTTCGCCAGCGCGTAGTGCTTCAGGTAGGCCTCGCCCTTGAAGCGGCGCGGCTCGCGATTACGCGCCGGGATGACGATCTCGCGCTCCTCGCTGCCCTCGAAGGCAGCCGGCTTCACCGTTTCCAGGAAGGCGAGCGTCTTGCGGATGCGCTGACGCAACTCGTCCAGCGTGGTCTCGTTGTCCTCGAACACCGGGTTGTCCTGGCCCGACAGACGCGCGGCGCAACCCTTGGCCGAATCGCTGGCGATGCGCACCTGCGACGGCAGCGCCAGCATGTCGGGCGCCAACCGGACCGACATGTAGACCGCGGTGTCGAAGCCCTTCGCGGCCGCGTGCGCCTCGGCCTTGTCGAGCCAGGTCAGCATGTTGGTCAGGGTCTTGGTGAACACCGGCACGCTGGCCGAATACATCGAAATGCTCATGCAGGTCTCCTCAGGGGTCTTGTCGGGATGATGAAACCGGATGCTAGCGTGCGCGCGACGGACGTGCCGGAGCAGGCACAATTCGTCGACAGCCCCATGAACATCATCATCCTCGACGACTACCAGGACGCCGTGCGCAAGCTGCGCTGCGCGGCCAAGCTCGAGCCCTACAACGCCAAGGTCCACACCAACACGGTCAAGGGCATCGGACAGCTGTCGGTGCGCCTGCGCGACGCCGAGATCCTGGTGCTGATCCGCGAGCGCACGCACTTCCCGAAGCAACTGCTCGAGAAGCTGCCCAAGCTCAAGCTGATCGCGCAGACCGGGCGTGTCGGGCCGCACATCGACGTCGACGCGTGCACGCGGCTCGGTATCGCGGTGGCCGAGGGCGTGGGCTCGCCGGTGGCGCCGGCGGAGCTGACCTGGGCGCTGGTGATGACGGCGATGCGCCGGCTGCCGCAGTACATCGCCACGCTCAAGCACGGCGGCTGGCAGCAGTCGGGGCTCAAGTCGCTGTCGATGCCGCCGAACTTCGGCCTCGGTCTCGTGCTGAAAGGCCGCACGCTCGGCATCTGGGGTTACGGCAAGGTCGGCCAGCTGGTGGCCGGCTACGCGCGCGCCTTCGGCATGACGATCCAGGTCTGGGGCAGCGAGGCGTCGCGCGCGAAGGCGGTGGCCGACGGACTGCAGGCCGCCGAGAGCCGCGAGGCCTTCTTCGCCAGCAGCGACGTGCTGACGCTGCACCTGCGGCTGACACCCGAGACACGCGGCCTCGTCACGCCGGCCGATCTGGCGCGCATGAAGCCCACGTCGCTGCTGGTCAACACCTCGCGTGCCGAGCTGATCGAGGAAGGCGCGCTCGTCGCCGGCCTCAACCGCGGCCGGCCGGGCATGGCGGCAGTCGACGTGTTCGAGAGCGAACCGATCCTGCAGGGCCATCCGCTGCTGCGGCTGGAGAACGCGGTGTGCACGCCGCACATCGGCTATGTGGAGCTCGACAGCTACGAGCTCTACTTCGGCGCCGCGTTCGACAACGTCGTCAACTTCATCCGCAACGAGCCGACCCACATCGTCAATCCCGACGCGCTCAAGGTGCTTCGTTGAGCGTGGGCGCCCCGGCGGTGGCACGAGCCCGCTGGGCGCTGATGGGCGGCAACTTCGCCATCGCCTGCGGCGTGATGGCGCCGGCCGGCGCGCTGAACGACATCGCGCAATCGCTCGCCGTCAGCGTGGCGGTGGCCGGACAGATCACCACCATCGGCGCCGTCGTGCTCGCGGTCGGCGCGCCGACGCTGGCGGCGTGGGTGTCCGGCAGCGACCGCCGCCGTCTGCTGACGGGCTGGCTCGCCTGGTTCGGCATCGGCCATCTGTTGTGTGCGCTGGCGCCGGGTTACGCTGCGCTCGCGGTGCTGCGCACGCTGTCGATCCTGGGTGCGGCGGTGTACACGCCGCAGGCCGGCGCGGCGATCGGCGTGATGACGCGGCCCGAGGCGCGCAGCGGCGCGATCACCTTCGTCTTTCTCGGCTGGGCGCTGGCTTCGGTGCTCGGCCTGCCGCTCAATGCCTACGTCGCCGAAACCTTCGGCTGGCGCAGCAGCTTCACGCTGGTCGGCTTGCTGTCGCTGTGCGCCGCCGGCTGGGTGTGGTGGGCGCTGCCCGACGGCGTGCGGCCGGCCGCGATGTCGGCGGCGAACTGGCGCGTCGTGCTGACGCATCCCGTGCTGATGACGGTGGTGGGCGTCACCCTGCTAGCCGGCGCCGGGCAGTTCGTGCTGTTCTCGTACATGGCGCCCTACTTCCGCCAGGTGCTGCAGCTCTCGCCGGGCGAGATGGCGGCGCTGTTCCTGTGGTTCGGCGCGGTCGGCCTGGTCAGCAGCATGGTGGTCGCACGCACGATCGACCGGCTCGGGCCGGCGCAGATGGTCACGCTGACGCTGGGCTGCATGGCGTGCACCTACGTGTTGTGGCCGCTCGGCGCCGGCGGCCTGAGCATGGCGCTGGTGATGGTGCCGTGGGCGCTTGGCGGCTTCGGCTCGCAGTCGTCGCAGCATGCGCGGTTGTCGCTGCTGGCGCCCGCCTATGCGCCGGCGTCGATGGCGCTCAATTCGGCGGCGATCTACGTCGGCCAGGCCATCGGCGCCGGCACCGGCGGCGCGCTGCTCACGCTGAGCGGCTACGAGCTGCTCAACTGGGCCGCGCTCGCCTTCGTGACGCTGGCCCTGTCGGCCAGCCTTTGGGCCGCGCGGCGGCCGACGACGCTGCACGCGACATGAAGCCGGACGAGGTGCTGACACCGCACTCGAGCGGCGAGCTGTTCGGCGCTTTCACCCGCCTCGCGCTGCAAGGATTCGGCGGCGTGCTCGCGGTGGCGCAGCGCGAGCTGGTTGAGCGGCTGCGCTGGATGAGCCAGCAGGAGTTCGTCGAACTGCTGTCGATCTCGCAGGTGATGCCGGGGCCGAACATCATCAACCTGGCGCTGATCTTCGGCGACCGCCACTTCGGCTGGCGCGGGTCGCTGGCGGCGGTGGGCGGCTTGCTCGCGGTGCCGCTGGCCATCGTGCTGGCGCTGGCCGCGTTGTATGCGCACTTTTCGGGCGTGCCGCAGGTGGCCGGCGCACTGCGCGGCATGGGTGCGGTGGCGGCCGGCCTGGTCCTCGCGACCGCTTTCAAGCTTGCCGGCACGTTGAAGCGCAATGCCATGGGCCTGGCGACATGCAGCGCGATCGTCGCCGCGACGGCGCTGGCCATCGGCTGGCTGCGCTGGCCGCTGGTGTGGGTGGTGCTCGGCCTGGGCGCGCTCGGCTACGCGATGGCCTGGCGCGTGCTGTCGACACAGCGGGCGCAGCCGCGATGAGCAGCGCGTTCTTCGGCACG
>JBGAMU010000121.1:0-12493 GCA_044222685.1 Burkholderiaceae bacterium | reverse complement strand
GACGCCTACGGCAACATCAACCGCGGCGAGCTGTCGCGCATCCTCAACGTGCTCGGCACGTTCCAGGAGGCCGGCTTCAACAAGGCCGACTTCCGCACCCGCGAGCGCCTGCGCAAGGGCACCAAGACGGCCTACGGCTTCGCCTACTGGGTCAATCCCGTCGGCTCGAAGAACATCCACATCCCGCCCGGCGTGTACCGGCGCGTCTACACCGGCTTCGGCACCAGCCTCAAGCCGATGATCGTGTTCGTGTCCGAGGCCCGCTACAAGCCGCGCCTGCCCTTCGCCTCGATCGTGCGCGCCGCCATGGCCAAGCACTTCGAGCCCGAGTTTGCCAAGGCCTGGGCCGACGTCCAGGCAGGCCGCTCGCCCAGCGCCGGCCGCCGTGCGCGGCGGGTGCAGTAGGGGCCCCGCCGTGTTCGTCGAAGACCTCGCCGCCTTCACCAGCATCGCCGACTTCGGCGTCACCGCCACCGTGGCCGGCGTCGAGCGCGAAGTGATCTTCGACGCGCCGGGCGTCGACGAGCTCACCGCCATGACCACCGAGCCCAGCGCGCTCGTGCAGGCCAGCTTCGGCATCGATGTGGGCGCCGCGTTCGTGCTCGACGCCGGCGACCTGCCGTCCTACCTGGCGCAGCACGCTGGCACCTACAGCGTGCGCAGCGTGCGCGCCGAGCCGCCGGACGGCGCGTTCGTGCGCCTGTTCCTGGTCAAGGAGTCGTGATGGCGCTGGCAGCCCAGACCGTCGCCGAGGCCGTGCGCTCGCGCATCGGCGTCACCGCGCACACCAACCACGCGCACCCGTTCGACGAGAGCGAGCTGCCCGCCTGGCGCGTCGTGTACGACCCCGAGGAAACCGAGGCCGCCACCCTCACCGGCACCACGGTGCAGCACCGCCTGCCGCTGCGCCTGCAGGGCGTGGCGCGCAACACGGCCGACGTCATGGACGCGCTCAACGACATGGCCGCCGCCGCGCTGCCGCTCGTGTTCGCCCCGCCCGTGCCCTACGGCCTCGAGCCCGACGGCGAGATCACCCGCCAGCTGCAGGCCGAGGGCCAGGCCGCCGTCGGCGTCATCGAGATCCCCATCCGCGCCACGTACTTCACCGCCATCACGGCACCCGAAACCATCCTGTAAAGGAAGCTCGCCATGTCCATCACCCTTGCCGTAGGCACCACCGTCTCGATCGCGTCGACCTACGGCGCGTCGAAAACCATGTCGGCGGTCAGCAACGCCAACCCTGCCGTCGCCACGCTGGAGGCCTCGCACGGCGTCATCGTCGGCGACATCATCCACATCACGTCCGGCTGGGACCTGCTGAACAACCGCCTGGCGCGGGTGTCGGCGGTGGCCACCAACGACGTGACGCTGGAAGGCATCGACACCAGCGACACCGACCTCTACCCTGCCGGCACCGGCACCGGCAGCGTGCGCGAGATCACGGCCTGGACCGAGATCACGCAGATCACCCGCAACATCAACGTCAGCGGCGGCGAGCAGCAGTACGCCGACACGTCCACGCTGAAGAACCGGCAGGACCAGCGCATCCCCACCAGCCGCTCGGTGGTCGATGTCACGCTGCCGATCTTCGACGACCCCACGCTTGCCCACGTCGCTGCCATCGAGGCCGCCGACGCCGTGGAGACCGGCGGGCGCTTCGTGTACCCCAACGGCCGCAAGGTGTACTTCGCCGGCTTCTGGACCATCGGCGACGTGGCCACGGTGGAGGACAGCACGCTGCGCAACGCCGTCACCGTCAGCTTCGCCTCGCGCCCGAAGTCCTACGCGACCTGACTGAGCGGGCCTGAATGGAGATCGTCAAGGGCAAGGCCGTCCAGCCGCCGCCCGACCTCCCGTTCGAGGATGTCGAGGTCCCGGTGCTGGGCGGCGTGCGCGTGCGCGGCCTCACGCTGTCGCAGCGCATGGCGTTTCGCGCGCGTGCCGGAAAGCAGGCGGCCGACGATGCGCAGGCGTTTGCGGCCATCCCCGAGCTGCTGGCCATGTCCGTGGTCGACGCTCAGGGCAACCCGGTGTACAGCGCCGCCCGCTGGGACACCTACGGCGCCACGCACGAAGCCGCGGCCCTCGATCTGTTCAACGCGGCCATGCGCGTGTCGGGGCTCAGCGGTGGCGACGCCAAAAAAAACTAGCCGCGCAGCCCGAGCTGGCCTTCGCGCTGCTGCTCGCGCAGCGCATGGGCATGACGCTCTCGGCGCTCGGGCAGGCCATGAGCAGCGACGAGTTCGCCCTGCACATGGCGCTCGAGGTCGAGCGCATGCGGCCGGCGGCCGACCCCAACGCGCTGCCGGACGACTGGTTCGAGGAGTAGCCGGTGGCTGACACCAAGGCCCGCATCGTCATCACCGCGGACGACCGCACGCGCGGTGCGTTCGACAGTGCCCAGCGCAACCTGGCCGGCCTGGCTGCCGCCGCGCGCGGCATCATCACCGTGTTCGGCCCCATCAGCGCCGCCGTCGCCACCGCCAGCGCAGCGCTGGCCGCCATCAACGTCGGCGCTGCGATCGAACTGGCCGACGAGCTGGGCAAGCTCAGCCAGCGCAGCGGCATCTCGGTCGAAAACCTCTCGGCCCTGCGCTTCGCCGCCAAGCTGGCCGACGTGGAGATGGGCGAGCTGGCCGACTCGCTCAAGAAGCTCAACGTCAACATCGCCGCCGCCGCGCGCGGCGAAAAGGAGCAGGCCGAGGCTTTCCGCGCGCTGGGCGTCGCGGTCACCGATGCCTCCGGCCGCGTGCGCAGCGCCGACCAGGTGCTCGGCGACGTGGCCGACCAGTTCGCGCGCTATGCCGACGGCCCCAACAAGGTGGCCATCGCCAACGCCATCGGTGGCCGCAGCTTCGAGAAGCTCATCCCTCTGCTCAACGGCGGCCGCAAGGGCATCGCCGACGCCAGGGTCGAGCTCGAGCAATACGGTGGCGTCATCGGCGGTGAGCTGAGCCGCAAGTCGGAGCAGTTCAACGACAACATCACCCGCCTGGGCGTCGCGTTCGAGGCGCTGAAGATCCAACTGGCCGGCGGCGCCATCGACAGCTTGGTGCGCTTCTCCGAGGAGATGGTGCGCGCGTCGAAGGACGGCTCCGTGCTCACCGAGGTGCTCAAGCGCATCGCCACCTTCAGCCCCGCCGGCACGCTGTTGGGCGCGCTGGGCAAGGAAATCGGCTTTGGCGAGGAAAACGTCGACCGTTTCGCAGCCGAGGCCCAGCGCATCGAGGGCCTGATGATCGGCGTGCAGGCCGTGCTCGCCCGCGAGCCCGACAACCAGGGCGCCCTGCGCAGCCTCGAGCAGCTGCAGAACAAGCTCGCGCAGGTGAGCGCCCAGGCCCAGGCCACTCGCGAGGCCGTGTACGCCGCCGGGCAGCGCCGCCCCGCCAACGAGGGCGGCGGCCGCGTGCGGCAGCCCGACGCCCCGGCCCTGGCGCGCAGCGGAAGCCAGGCGGACCAGGCTGCGCAGGAAGCCTTGGCCGCGCTGCGCAAGCTGTCCGAAGGCCGCGTCAAGGTCATCCAGGACGGGCTGGCCAACGAGCGCGACGCCTACGCCTTCCACGAGCGCTTCCTCGAGCGCCTGTACAGCCAGGGCGACGTGGCGCTGCAGGAGTTCTACGCCGCGCAGGACGAAACCCGCCGCACCGCCCTGGAGGCCACCCGCACCGCCGTCGCCGCGGAAATCGCCGAGCGCGAAAAGCTGCTCGCGAGCCCGCTGCTGCAGGGCAAGGACAAGACCGCCGAGCGCGAGGCCATCCGCAACGACATCGCGCAGGCCCGCACCCGCCTGGCCGCCGCCGAGCGCGAGTTCGACCAGGCTGCCAGCGACAGCGCACTGGAGCGCCAGCGCACCAGTGCGGCGCTGCGTGCCGAACTGCAGACGCTGCAGGCCGACATCGCCGCCCTGTCCGGCGACACCTCGGCCCGCGATCTGCTCGACATCGCGCGCCAGGTGGCCGAAGCGCGGCGCCTGCTGCGCGACAGCGGCGGCGACCCGTTGCAGGCCGACGAGCTCGGCCGCCTGCTGGAGCGCCAGCGCCAGATCGCCCTGGCGCGCGACAACGTGGCCAAGGTCACGCGCAACGCCCAGCTCGAGGAGGAGCGCTACCTCATCGCGGCCCAGCGCCGCGGCGACACCGAGCAGCAGATCGAAAGCGGCCTCACCGCACTGCGCCAGCGCGCGCTGGCCGACCTGGCAGAGCAGGTCCGCAAGGTCGAGGAGCTCGCCGCCGCCGCCGACCCCGACAGCCCGGCGGTCCAGTTCGCCCGCGAGCTTCGCCTCGAGTTCGAGCGTGCCGCCGCCGCGGCCGACCCGATGCGCGTCAAGCTGCAGGAGCTGCGCGACTTCGCCGACGGCATCGCCACCGCCGTGTCGCGCAGCATCAGCGACGCCATCCTCAGCGGCGACTGGCGGGCGGCCGGCAGGCGCATCGCCGACGACATCACCCGCGCGATCATCGAAGAGGAGGTCTTCAGGCCCCTGCAGGAGCAGCTGCGCCGGTTCCTGCGCGGCGGGGTCGATGGAGCCGACAGCGGCCTGGGCGTGCTCGGCAATGCGATCGGAGGCCTGTTCGGCGGCGGCGGGCAAGCCCAGCCGACGGCCGAGCGCGACGTGCTGCGCCAGATGGAAGCCGCATCCGCTGGCCTGCAGGCGCTCGGCGCATCGGCCGGGAGCGTGGTGCCGGCGTTCGGCGATCTCACGCCGGCGGTGCAGCAGGCCATGGGCGCCTTCGAGTCGCTGCCATCGCTGCTGGGCAACCTGTTCAACGGCATCGACTTCGGCGGCGGCAGCGGACTGCTCGACAGCCTCGGCAGCCTGTTTCTGCACCAGGGCGGCATCGCCGGCCGCGACGGCTTGCCGACCCGTTACCACAGCGGCGGCATCGCGGGCCTGCAGCCCGACGAGGTGCCGGCCATCCTGCGCCGCGGCGAAGAGGTGCTGACCGCACGCGATCCCAGGCACCGCAGCAACGGCGGCGGCGCCGTCACCGTCAACGCGCCGATCAGCATCAACCTGTACGGCGTGCCGGATCGGCGCACGCGCGAGCAGGCGGCCAGCGACACGGCCCGGGCCGTGCAGACCGCCATCGAGCGCGGCACCGCGGGGATGCGCTGATGGCCGTGCTCACGCAACGGTTCGACGAGGCGGTGGAGCGCGGCGCCGCCGGAGGCCATGGGCACTTCCGCACGGTCGTGGTGGTCGGCGCCGGCGGCTTCGAAGACCGCAACCAGGAATGGGAAGACGCGCGCGGCCGCTGGAACGTGGGCCGCGCGATCGAAGCCACCGGCCAGCACGAGGAGGCCCGGCGCCTGTTCTACAAGGCCCGCGGCCAGCTGCACGACTTCCGATTCCGCGACTGGAACGACTTTCAGTGCGCGCGCACCGGCGACGACAAGGGCCGCCTCACGGGCAGCGGCACCGCCTGGCAGGCCAACAAGGTGTACGGCGCCGACGAGCCGAGCTACGAGTACGTGCGGCCGCTGTACCGCATCGAGTCCGGCAGCGACCAGATCTGGCGCAACGGGGCACTGCAGGCGCGTGGCGCCGACTACACCATCGACGTCGACACCGGAGTCGTCACGTCGGCGATCTCGTGGACCGGCGCGACGCTGGAATTCGCGTGCCGCTTCGACGTGCTGTGCCACTTTGAATTCGACGAGTTCACGGCCAGGGCGATCTACCGCCGCAGCGACGCCGACCTGCTGTTCAAGTGGGACGACATCCGCATCGTCGAAACCCGCGAAGGCACGCCGGCATGAGCAAGACGCTGTCGGCCGGCATGCAGGCCACGCTGGCCACGCGCCGAACGCGGCTCGCCTGGGCGGCCACCTTCACGCGGCGCGATGCCACCGTGGTGCGGCGCTGCGGCGGCACGCGCGACAAGACGATCGCGGGCAATCTCTACAGCGCCAACCCGGGGTTCTCGTTGTCGAGCATCACCTGCAGCCTCGGCGCGGACGTGGTCGACACGCTGGAGCTCACGGTGCTGCCCAGCACCTCGTTCGAGAAGCTCGAATTCCTCACCGGCCGCTGGTTCGGCGCGCGGGTCGAGTTCAACCAGTTCGACTGGGCGGTGCCGGCCGACGGCTTCATCGCCTGGCCCACCTACCGCGTGGCCGACGTGCGGCCGGTCGATGGCGCCTTCGTGCTGCAGCTGCGCGACCTTCGCATGCGCTGGCGGCTCGACTGGACGCTGTACACCTCCAAGGAGTGCCAGAACCGGCTGGGCGATGCGCGCTGCCAGGTCAACCTCGCGCCGTTCACCGTGTCCTTCACCGTCACCAGCGTCGGCTCGGCGCGCCGCGTGTTCACCGACAGCGCGCTTGCACAGGCAGCCGACTACTTCACGGAAGGGCTGGTCACGTTCGACGACGGCGCCCACGGCGACCTGCCCCTGATGGTGCTCGATCACGCCACCGGCGGCGTGATCACCCTGGCCGAGCCATTGGTGGCGGACATCGTGGTCGGGCAGACCGGCACCATCGTCGCCGGCTGCCTGAAGCGGCTGGAAGACTGCCGCGACAAGTTCGACAACGTGCTGAACATGCGCGCGCCGGGCCTGCATGCGCCCACGCTCGAGGAGATGGTGCGGTGAGCGTCGCGCGCGCTGCGCTCGTGGCCCGGGTCGAGAGCTTCGTCGGCACGCCGACGCATCACCAGGGCCGCGTGCCCGGGGTGGGCATGGACTGCCCGGCGCCGGTGCTCGTTGCTTGCTGGGAGCTCGGCCTCAAGCCGCGCAGCTTCGACGTCACGGGCTACGAGCCCGAGCCCGACGGCGTGGTGTTCAAGGCCCTGCTCGACGAGCACTGCGACCCCGTCGCGTTCGACCAGGCGCAGCCGGGCGACCTGATGCTGTGCGCCTGGTCGAGGGACGGCATGCGCCCGCGGCACCTGGGCGTGCTGGTCGATGCCACGCCGGGGCGCATGTGGTGGGTGCACGCCGACCAGAAGCGAACGAAGAAGGTGGTGCGCACGCGCCTCGTGTTCGGCAGCGACGGCATGCACCTGGTGCAGGCGTATCGCGTGCCGGGGGTGGCCTGATGCAGCTCGTGGCAGGCGTCGCCGGTGCGCTGCTCCTCGGCCCGGTCGGGTTCGGCCTCACCTCGGCAGGTGTCGGGTTTGCGGTCGGCTCTGCCGCCTATGGCGTGTTCGGGCCTCGCCCGCGCGGGCCCGGCCCCGGCGACCTGACGGCGCCCGGCCTGCAGCTCGGCTCGCCGCTGGCGCGCGTGTATGGCCGCGTGCGCATCGCCGTCTCGCCCATCGGCATGCCCGACGAGTTTCGCGCCATCGAGCACGAGAGCGGCGGCGGCAAGGGCACGCCATCGGGGCCGAGCACCTACACCTACGAGACCGACCTGCTCGGCGCGGTGTGCGACGGCACGAACGTGATCGCGGTCACGCGCGAATGGTGGAACAAGAAGCTCATCTTCTCGGCGCTGGCCGAGAGCAGCAGCGAGACGCTCGCCAACTCGGCCACGACCGACTACTACGCCAGCGTCACCGACTTCTTCGGCGGCGCCAGCCAGACGCCGGCGCCACTGTACGAAACCCGCGTCGGCGCCGGCAACGCGCCCGCGCATCGAGGCATGTTCACGCGCGAATACGCCAGCGTGCAGGCCGGCACCAGCAAGACGCTGCCGCAGATGGAAGTGGAGGTGATCACCAAGGGCACACAGGGCGATGGCGACGTGCGCCTGCTGCTGCTGGGCGACGGTGCGAACGGCAGCACGACGTTCATTGACAGCAGCGACTACGGCAACACGGTCACTCAGGATGGAGCGGCGCAAAACAGCACGACCGGACCCTGGAGTGGGTCCGGGTCCATGTACTCGCCCGACGTCGACAGCGCCGTCACCGTGGCGAGTATCGCCAGTCTGGGGTTCGGAACGGGCGACTTCACACTTGAGGTGGCGGTAGCACCCGACGCGCAGACTGCGCGGTTTCCGACCGTCTTCAGCTTCGGTGGCAGCACCGATGTTCATCTCGAGGTCCAGGTCGACAACGAAGACTATCCAGACAATTACGTCTTCTACAAGTACACCGGCCTGACCATCAACGAGGTCATCGCCGTAGCTGCCACGGGCGGCTACTCGGTGTGCGAATTTGATCGCCGAGACGGCGTTACCAGGTGCTTCGTCAATGGTGCGCTCGTCGGCCAGTTCGCCGACAGTGCGAACTATGGCACCAGCGGCACCGTCAACGTATTCAACGTCAACAACCTCGCGACCGGCATCAACGGCTTTGTCGGTCGCGCCGAGGTCCGCATCACGGCGCGGTCGCGCAATGCGGGAGCGCACGTCGCACCCACCTCGTTCACCAATGACGGCGCTGGTCCCTGGACGCCGCTGCCGGAGTACCTCGACGACGTGATTCTTGCGGAGCTTGGGCAGGACCCCGAGTTCAGCGCGGCGGATGTCGATGTCACCGACGTGGCCTCGATCGAGGTGCAGGGCTTCATCGCCGTGGGCGACCCGGCGACCAACATCGTCGAGCTGTGCGACATGCTCTACGTGGACATCGTGCCGGGCAACCCGATCAAGTTCCTGCGCAAGGGCCGCTCGGTGGTCGGCAGCATCCCCTACGCCGACACCGGCGCCGGCGTCGGCGAGCCGGGCGAGCGCTTCGGCGGCCTCGAGCAAGGCGGCGACGACGAGATCCCCGGCGTCAAGGCGGTGGTCTATCCAGACATCAACCGCGACCACAACACCGGGTTCCAGCGCGGCGACCGGCGAACCAGCGACGGGCCCGATGTCAAGCGCATCGTCACGCGCCTGGTGATGGCATCCGAGCAAGCGCGCGGCCGAGCCATCACGGCGGCGCTGATCGAGCGCTTGCGCAAGGACACTGTCAAGTTCGGTATCGGCGACAAGTACGCCGGCGCCGAGCCGGGCGACGCCTACACCGTGGCCGATCTGGAGGGCAACCAGTACCGCCTGCTGATCGAGCGCCTGCGATATGCCGAGGGGCTCAAGAGCATCGACTGGCAGCGCGACGACCCCAACGCGCTGATCGCGTCCGGTGCGGCCGACGTGAGCGACACGCCGTCCATCGAGGTGGCGGCGTCGGGCGTGGCCGCGTGGCAGGCGATGGACCTGCCGCTGCTCAGGGATGCCGATGACGGCCCCGGCTACTACCTGGCCGCCAAGACCAGCGACGACAGCCGCGGCTTCGCCCTGGAGAGCGCCAACGACACCACCTACACCGAAATCGTCACCTTCACGCGCGATGCGGTCTTCGGCGTGGTGTCCGCGGTGGCTGGTTCACCTGCGGCCGGGCCGCTGATTCAGGAAGCCTGGACGATCACCGTCGACGTGGACGATGGCACGCTGTCCAGCATCACCCGGGCCGCGCTGCTGGCAGACCGCACCGCCAACGGCTTCGCCATCGTCAGCGCCGCTGGGGTGTGCAAGGTGATCGGCCAGTGGCGCACCGCCACGCTGGTCAGCGCGGGCGTGTACACCCTGTCCGGGCTGCTGCTCGACCGATGGGAAGACGCGCGCTACGTGTCCACCATCGTCGCCGGCGATGTGTTCTGCCGGCTGTCCACCGCCGGCGGCATTGCGAAGGTGCCACGAAGCCTGGCGCAGTTGGGCCTTGGGCACTATGTCAAGGTCCGCGCGGAGCGCCGCGCCGCGGCATCGATTGCAGGCGTGGCGTTCACGGCGGCCGGTGTGAGCCTCAAGCCGCTGAGCCCCGTGCACCTGCGCGCTGCCAGGGACCACAGCAGCGGCGACATCACGATCAGCGCCACGCGCAGGACGCGCAGCGAGTGCCGCTTCGGCGGCGATCTCGGCGACGCCTGCCCGCTGGGCGAGGCGAGCGAGCAATACCGCTGGCGCCTCTACACCGACGGCACCTACGCCACGCTGCTGCGCGACCTGGGCACGACGACCAGCGCATCCGTCACCTACACCGCGGCGCAGATCAGCGCCGACGCCAACGTCATCACCGACACCCTCTACGTCGATGTGCGGCAGGTCAGCGCATCGGTGGGCGAGGGCTACGCCTTGCAGGACGCAGCATGAGCTTTCCGCAGACCATCGATCCCGCCCAGGCGAACAAGGAAACGCCGATCGGCGAAGACCTGCGCGCCCTCATAGGCGCGGCCACGTTCGGCATCGATCTGTCGACGACCACGGGCCTCACCGTGCACTGGCACGGCAGCGGATCGGGCCAGTGGGGCGGGTTCACCATCGCCGATGGCTCGCAACTGCTGGGCGCGAGCACCACCACGTACATGGTCGTTCTGCGCAGTTCGGGCGCCGTGAGCTTCAGCACGGGAACGACGAACTGGAACGACTCCACCAGCTACGCCAGGTGCTACGCGTTCACCACCAGCGCCAGCGGCATCACCACCTACGCCGACCATCGCTTCGGCCCGGGGGGTGCTCACGGCTCGGCGGCGACGGCAGGTGCCGGCACCGAGCTGAAGGGGCTGACGTTCACCAGCGACACCGACAGCACCGCAGACAGCGACCCGGGCAACGGCCTGTTCAAGTGGAACAACGCCACGCAGGGCAGCGCGACCTTCCTGTACTTCGACAATCAGACGGCCGATGCGGTGAGCCTCACGACGCTGTGGGCATCACTGGCATCGGCCGGCATGATCTACCTGCAGCAGGCGGACGACGCGAGCAAGTGGCAGCTGTGGAAGTGGGCGGCCACGCCGACCGACGGCACGGGCTACAGGAAGTTCGCGGTCACGCTTCAGGCCAGCGGCGGCTCGATCGCCGATGCGAAAACGGTCTACGTCGATTTCGACAACGACTCGTCCGGCTCGGGCGGCACCACGGGCAAGCATGCGATCTACATCGCGGCGGCGGCGATGTCTCCGAGCGCGACGGGCGGCTGCGCTGCGCTGGCGACCATCGCCACCAGCGCCAACCGCCCGGACATCCAGAGCCTGGACTTCGATGCCACCACCGCGGAGTACGCGCAGTTCTCGTTCGCCATGCCCAAGAGCTGGAACGAGGGCACGGTCACCTTCAGGGCGCACTGGAGCCACGCCAGCACGACCACCAACTTCGGCGTGGCATGGGAACTGCAGGCGCTGGCCGTCAGCGACGACGACACCGTCGACGCCGCCTACGGCACCGCGGTCGCGGTCACCGACACCGGCGGCACGACCAGCGACCTGTATATCACCGCCGAGTCGTCGGCCATCACGATCGCGGGCACGCCGGCCGCCGAGGACATGGTGTTCTTCCGAATCGCGCGCAACCCTGCCAACGGCAGCGACACCATGGCGATCGACGCGCGGCTGCATGGCGTGACGGTCTACATCACCACCGATGCCGAAACGGATGCGTGATGCTGTTCAACCTGCAGCAAGGTCAACTTGGGCGCCGCAGTGTGACGAGCGGCGGTGGCGCGACCGACCCAAACTTTTCGTCGGTGTCGCTGCTTTTGCACTGCGAGGGAACTGATGGGTCGACAACGTTCACCGATTCGAGCAGCAACGCGCACACGATAACGGCAAGCGGCAACGCGCAGATCGACACCGCAGACTACAAGTTCGGTTCTGCCTCTGGCTTGTACGACGGTACGGGTGACTACCTCGCCACACCAACGCACGCGTCGTTCGATCTCGGCACCGGCGACTGGACGATCGAGGGATGGTTCAAGAATCACGACAACAACGGCGCGACGCGCGACTTCTTCACTTTCTACTCCGGGGCCAGCGCTGTCGTGGAGTTCTATGCCTTCTACAACGGCTCCACGACGGAAATCGCGTTCTATGAAGCGGCGGGAGGAACGATTGTCAATCCTGCCGGCAGCAATCTGGCCGCGATCTGGCGGCACTACGCCTGGGTCAGAGACGGCACCACCCTGCGCATCTTCGAGAACGGATCGCAATTAGGCACCGGGTCTGTGAGCGGGGTGACGATGCCTTCTGGCGTCACCTTCGGCGTGGGCCGTCCGTTTCACACGCTGCCCGCGCGCGCGTGGCAGGGATGGATCGACGAGGTGCGCGTCACGAAGGGCGTGGCCCGCTACACATCCAGCTTTACGGCGCCGTCCGCGCCGTTCCCTGACGCCTGAAAGGAGGCGCATGAGCACGCAACGTACCCACTCAGCATCAAGCATCGTGTTGCGGGCGGCCATTGCGGCCACGCTGCTGGCCGCCGCCGCCGCATGGGCGCAGAACGTGGTGACGATCAGCCCGGCGACGCCGACGCTCGACACCACGCCCGACGTCTACCGCAGCACGAGCAAGATCGGCTCGAACGCGGCGTCGCTGCAGGCCTGCATCGACGCGATCAAGGCCGACGCCGCGGCGCGAGTGCCGGGCACCTACGCCTACAGCTGCAGGCCCGGGATCACCTCGATCACCGCCACGGTGGTGGCGCCGCCAGCCTGCCCGGCCAAGCCGGCCGACGAGACGCGATCGCAGGCCTGCCCGAGCGGCACCACGGGCAGCTGGACGCAGGCGCGCACCTACTCGAGCGCGCCGGCGCCGACCTGTTGGGTCGCCGGCGAGTGGCTGCCGGC
>JBGAMU010000120.1:0-12546 GCA_044222685.1 Burkholderiaceae bacterium | reverse complement strand
CCCGCGAGCGCATCCGCCGCGGCACGCGGCGGCGCCTGCACCTGCACTGGGCGATGTTCGCCGAGCAGTTCGGCGCGCAGGCGTGGTTCGGCGCAGGCGCGCCCAGTGCGCCGGCGCTGCTGGCGGCGGTGGTGTCGCGGTGGGCGGGCTCGCGCGCATTCCTGGCGAAGAAGGCGCCGGCGTTCCACGCGCGCCTGCTCGAGATCGAGCGGCACCCGTCGGTGGCGGCGGTGTTCGAGCAGCACTGGCCGGCGGCCGCATGACGCAGCGGCGCGAGGCGATGCGCGAGACGATGCCACCCACGATCACCGTGCACGACGAGCCACCGGCCGCCGACGCGGCCCTGGTCGACCAGGGGCTGGATGCGCACAACGATGCGGCCGCGCCGCTGCACGAGGTGCGCACGCTCGCGTGCTTCTTGCGCCAGGCCGACGGCCGCGTGATCGGCGGCGCGCTCGGCCGCACCTGGGGCGAGTGCGCCGAGCTGCAGCAGCTGTGGGTCGACGCGGCGTATCGGCGGCGGGGTCACGGTGCGGCACTGGTGCGCCGCTTCGAGCGCGCCGCGCTGGCGCGCGGCTGCCGGCGTTGTTATCTCTACACCTTCAGCTTCCAGGCGCCGGCGCTGTATCGCGCGCTCGGCTACGTGGTGCAGATGCAGACCGATGGCTTCGCGCCGGGCATCAGCAAGTTCGCGATGCAGCGCGAGCTGTCGGCCGGTGGCGACGACGCGCTGCTTTGAAAGGTCCGCCGCTGATCGGCGCCTGGCACGTTCGCGGCATTCGAGTTCAGGCCTGCTGGCGCTGCTTCAGATTGCGGCGACCTCGCGGCCGTGCCGGCACAGCCGAGCTGACCGTGGAGTCGCCCAGGCCGGCCTGCAGGGCGGCGAGAAATGCCTCCCGCGCGGCCAGTGGCCCGGCGTCGCGGCGCCAGACCATCACCGTCTCGATGTCGCTGTAACGCGTCGGCAGCGAATGCACGGCCACCGACTCGTGCAAGCCGCGCTGCTCGACGAGCACGCGCGGCATCAGCGAAACGCCCATGCCTGCGGCGACGCAGCCGACGATGCCCTCGAAGGTGCCGAATTCGAGCGTGCGCCGCGGCGCGACGGCGCCCGACTCAAGCCACTGCTCGAGGCGGCGGCGGTAGGAGCATCCGGTGCGGAAGACCAGCATCATCGTGTCGGCCACGTCACGTGGCGCTGCCACACGCGTCAGTGACTTGCCGGTGAGCAGTACAAGCTCCTCACGAAAGACGACGCGGCCTTCCAGCAGTGCGTGCTCCACCTGCCCGCCGACGAGCGCGGCATCGAGTTTGAAATCGAGCACGCGCTGTACGAGATGGGCCGTCGGACCGGTCTCGATGACGAGCTCGACCTCCGGGTGGCGGCGGTTGAAATCGGCCAGCAGCCGTGGCAACCGCGCCGCGGCGGTCGTCTCCATCGAGCCGATGGCGAGCGGGCCGCGCGGCACGCCGTCGGCAGCGACGGAGCGCCGCGCCTCTTGCGCCAGGCGCAGCAGCCGCTCGGCGTAACTCTTCAGCGTCACCCCCGCCGGCGTGATGACCAGCCGTCCGCCCACGCGATGGAAGAGCGCCACGCCGAGCTCGGCCTCGAGCTGCCGCAGCCGCGTCGTCACGTTCGACTGCACGTAGTGCAACTGGGCGGCCGCGCGCGTCACGCTCGCCTCGTCGGCCACGGCCTTGAAGATGCGCAGCGCCTGCAGGTCGAGCGTCCTGGCGTCGAGGGTTTGTGCGTCCATTGCGTATCACCGTAGGCGATCGAGGCGATCACGATCATTCAATGGCACTGATCTGTCAAGCCGCCTAACCTGTGCACTGCCTGCGGCGCTGCCGCGTATGTCGCGTGACGAGCGAACCGGGCGTTGAAAGGGCTTCCGATGAACGCAAGCCGTGGCTGTGTTCGTGCCTGTCTGGCCAGCCTGGCCTTGGCTGGATCGTCGATCGGCTGTGCCGGTGCCGCCACACACGCGGCGAATGCGTCGCCCGGTTGCGAAGCGCCCGGAGCTGCGGACGTCGTTGGCCCGAACCCGTTGCACGACGCCCTGACCGTGGGTCGCACGGACCGGACGGCCAGTGCGGCCTTGGCCGACGCGGGTTGGCGTCGCGTGCATGTCCAGCACTTCGACGAGGCCGTCCAACTGTTCAACGCTGCCTGGGCCCGCGACCCCGGCAACTCCGACGCCGATTGGGGCCTGGGCGCGGTGCTGCTGGCGCGCGGTCAGATCGACGAGGCGATCGTCCTGCTGGAGCACGCCAACAGGCTGTGCGACATCGCCGCAAACAACCGGGCGCCGCTGCTCAGCGACCTGGGCAACATGTACGCGATCAAGGCGCTGGCCATGGAGGCTCGCGCGCCCGAACGGGCCCACTACTTCGCGCGCGCGGGTGCGATCTTCCGCACCGCCTCCTCGATCGATTCGGGCAATCCGCAGCCCTGGCTGCAGTGGATCGCCGCGCTGCTATACCAAGAGAGGTACACCGACGCCTGGAGCAAGGTCGCCGAGGCCGATGGGCTCGGCCACCGAATCCCGTTCGAGTTGCTCGGGTCGCTGCGAGCAAGGACCGCGGCTGCCTTCCCGATGCCTTAACGACACCGTCACCATGCCAAGCGATGGGAGTACCGCGAACATGCCCTGCGCCACGCCGCTGCGCGACCTCTTGCACATTGCGCATCCGATTCTGCTCGCGCCGATGGACCTGGTCGCCGATGCGCGCCTCGCCGCCGCGGTCAGCACCGCTGGCGGATTGGGATTGCTCGGCGGCGGCTATGGCGACGCAGCCTGGCTGGAGCGGGAACTGGACCGCCTGGCCGAGGCGCGCGTGCGCTTCGGCGTCGGCTTCATCACCTGGAGCCTGGCCCGCCAACCGCAACTACTTGACCTCGCGCTCGAGCGCAAGCCGGCGGCGGTGATGCTCTCTTTCGGTGACCCGCACGACTTCATCGGCCGGATCCGTGCCGCCGGCGCGCGTGCGATCTGCCAGGTGCAGACCGTGGCGATGGCGCGTGAGGCAGTCGCCGCGGGGGCCGACATGCTGGTGGCGCAGGGCACCGAGGCCGGCGGGCATGGCGGCGCACGGGGCCTCGTCACACTCGTGCCCGAGGTTGTCGATGCCGTTGGCGCCGCCGTGCCCGTCGTCGCCGCCGGCGGGCTTGCCGACGGGCGCGGGCTCGCCGCCGTGATGATGCTGGGCGCCAGCGGCGTGATGCTCGGTACACGTTTCTATGCCACGCGCGAGGCGGCCGGGGCGACGGCAGCGAAGGAGCGCATCCTCGCTGCCGGCGGCGACGACACCGCGCGCAGCGTCGTCTTCGACATCAGCCGCCGCAGGGAGTGGCCGGGCGCGTTCACCGGCCGCTGCCTGCGCAATGGGCACCTGACGCGCTGGCTCGGCCGTGAAGCCGAGCTGCGCCGGCATGCCGACGAAGAGGCCGCACGCTACGCAGCGGCGCGCGCTGCAGGCGACTACGATGTGGCCGCGGTCATCGCCGGCGAAGCGTGCGGGCTCATCGCCGACCTGCCGTCGGCGGCAGACGTCGTGCAGCGCATCGTCCAGGAAGCGGCGGCTCTGCTGGCAGCACAGTCGTCGGCTACCGCTCACGCGGCAGCGGGCGTCACACCATGTCTCCTTCGATGAACGGATTCGCGGCCTCGTATTCGGCGCGGCTCTTGCGGCGGTGGTCGCCCTGGAGCCGGAGCGAGGCCATCGCGCGGTCGACGTAGATCTCGGATCGCAGCGGCCAGCTGCGGGCTGCGTCGAACAGGCCGGGCATCAGCTCATAACTCTGGGGTTCGCCGGCGTCGGCGACATCGTTTAACCACAGGTGCGAGCCGCAGCGGGGGCAGAAGGCGCGCTCGGCGAAGGCGGAGGAGCGATAGCGCATGACCTCGCCCGTGACGCTGACGGCCGCGGCGTCGGCGCTGAAGCACAGGAAGAGCCCGCCGGACCACCGCTGGCACATGCGGCAGTGGCAGGCGCCGACGCGCGGGTCGTGCTCGCCGGCCACCGTGATCGTCACGGCGCCGCAGAGGCAACGGCCGGTGAGGGTGGACGTGGGAGGGGCTTTCGAGGCGGATGGGTCGGGACCGGCGTTGGCGGGCTGCATGTTCACGCTCCTGTGGTCGGTGTGACGGGCGGCGGGCAACCGGTGCGCCCGGACGCCGCGCAACCGCCACAGCGTTTCGGACCGCCATTGCCAGCACGGCCTGGGAACCTTCTGACCGTTCAGGCTTTGCCTAGAGGCGGGCGGCCCACCAGTGTCGAGGCTCGACTGATCGGTCCGAGTTCGAGGGCGGCCTGCAGCAACGGCGGCGCCAGCTCGCGCATGCGGCTGGCGCTCAGTCGCTGCCGCGGGCCGGCGATGCTGATGACGCCGATGGCCTCGCCGCCGCGCATCACCGGTACCGCCATCGCGGTCATGCCGGGGGCGAAGACCTCGTCGATCAACGAATAACCCCGTGCCCGAGCGGCGTTCAGGTAGCCCAGCAGCGCCTTGATCGTCGTCGGTGCGCGCGGGCCGTACGCGTCGGGCGGGCCGAAGCCCTGCAGGCCGACGAGCTGCAGCGCGCGCTCATCGCTCAGCGTCGACAGCCAGGCATGGCCCGAGGCCGTGCACGACAGGCGCGCGTCCATGCCCATGTCGGGGTCGTAGCGCAGGCCCTTGCGCAGACCCTGGGCCTTGGCCACCCAGGTCAGGCGTTCGCCGTCGACGATCGACAGGCGGACCAGCTCGCCGGATGCGGCCGCCAGCCGTTCGAGCAGAGGTTCGGCGATGTCGACGATGCCCGAGCCGCTCAGGAACGACAGGCCCAGCGATGCCAGCTTGGCGGTCAGCTTGTACTCGCCCTGGCTGCGCAGCTGGCGCACATAGCCGCGCCGTTGCAGCTCGCCGAGCAGCCGGTGGCACGCGCTGCGCGGGATGTCGAGCTCGTCGGCCAGCAACGTCATCGCCATGCCATCCGGCTGCCCGCACAGCCGCTCGAGCAGCGCGAGTCCCCGGTCGAGTGCCAGCGTCACGTTGTCCTCCGCATTGGATCGAGTTGGCCACCACTATACGGAACAAGTTTCCAATCTGGAACGGGCCTTCACCGGAGCATCAAGAATCGCTCGGCCGCGCCTTGGCGGCAATGAAGGAACTCCATGGCCCACGCGCTGTTCGTGCTCAATGGTTCGAATCTCAACCTGCTCGGCCGACGCGAGCCCGAGGTCTATGGGTCGACGACGCTGCCGGAGATCCAGGCAAGCACTGAACGCCTGGCGGCCGAGCTGGATCTGGCGTGTGAATTCCGCCAGACCAATCACGAAGGTGTGATGGTCGACTGGATCCAGGAGGCGTTCGAGAAGGACGCGGCCGTGATCATCAACCCGGCCGGCTTCTCGTTCGGCTGCGTGCCCGTGCTCGACGCGCTGAAGCTGATACGGCGACCGCTGATCGAGGTCCACCTCACCAACATCCACCAGCGCGGCGGTCCGTACGCGCACTCGCTGGTGTCGCAGGTCGCCACTGGCGTCATCTGCGGCCTGGGCGCCGGCGGCTACCTGCTGGCCGTGCGGGCCGTGGCAGAGGCGCTGGCGCGTGAGCGCCGCGCGCCCTAGCGGCCTCTTGCGTTTGACGCACACCATTCCACCCACCCACGAGGAGACACCCATGCTTGCCACACCCGCGCTGCCCGCCACCGCGTCATCCACCTTCTTCTCACACCGCACGACCATGAGATCGAAACTGCTCCAGCTGGGTGTGTCGTTCCTGCTGCTGGCCGGGAGCGACCTGGCGTTGGCCCAGGACATCCAGGAGCGGACGATCAAGTTCGGCCACCTGAACAACACCGATCACCCGACCAGCATGGGCGTCAAGAAGTTCGCCGAGATCGTCGCTGCCAAGAGCGGCGGCAAGATCAAGGTGCAGGAGTTCCCCAGCAGCCAGCTGGGCAACGAGCTGCAGCAGCAGGCGGCGATGCAGGGTGGCGTGCAGGAGATGCTCGTTGCGTCCACCACGTCACTGGCCGGCATCGTCAAGGAGTTCGGTCTGTTCGACTTCCCGTTCCTGTTCAGCAACGCCAAGCAGGCCGACGCCATGGTCGACGGCCCGCTGGGCAAGATGCTCGGCGCCAGGCTCGCGGACAAGGGCGTCGTCATCCTGGGGTTCTTCGACCTGGGCTTCCGCAACGTGACCAACAGCAAGCGGCCCATCACCAAGGGCGAGGATCTCGATGGCCTGAAGCTGCGCGTGATCCCGAACCCGGTGTTCCTCGAGACCTTCAAGACCTTCAAGGCCAATCCGCTGCCGATGCCGTTCGCCGAGCTCTACGGCGCGCTCGAAAGCAAGACGGTCGACGGGCAGGAGAACCCGTATTCGGTGATCCTGTCGAACAAGTTCTACGAGGTGAACAAGTACGTCAGCGGCACCAACCACGTGTACGGGACCAACCCGGTGCAGATCAGCAAGCGCTTCTGGGACAAGCTGTCGCCGGCGGAGCAGAAGCTGCTGCAGGACGCCGCCATCGAGGCCCAGAACTACCAGCGCGTGGTCAGCCGCGAGATCGCCAGCAAGGCGGTCGCTGAACTCAAGGCCAAGGGCATGGTGCACAACGAGATCGCACCGGCCGAGCTGGACCGCATGCGGGCCCAGGTGAAGCCGGTCTACGAGAAGTTCGCCGCCGCCTACGACCCCGCCGTGGTGAGCCTGTTCAACAAGGAGGTGGAACGGGTCTCGAAGCAGTGACGTGCAGGTCGCGACGGGCATGAGCGCGCCGGGCCGCTGCCGAGCGCCCATCCCGCAGCGCGCCGCGCGCAGGGTGGTCCGGTGATCGTGCCCACGCTGCGCTGCGCCGCCGCCAGCGACGACGTGCTCGGCGAGACACCGCTGTGGTGTGGGCACACGCAGTCCTTGCTGTGGATCGACATCGATCGCGGACACCTGAATCGGTGGCATCCGGCGACGGGCCGGCGCGATCGATTCGCCTTCCACGGCGAGGTACTGGGTTCACTGGCCCTGACGGCCGTCGCGGGGCAGGTGGTGGTCGCGCTCGGCCTGACGCTGCACCGGTTCGACCTGGCCTCGGGTGCCCTGCAGTTGATCTGCGAAGTCGAGCCGCGCGGGGTGGTGGACAACCGCCTCAACGACGGCCGTTGCGACAGTCGGGGACGACTGTGGATCGGCACGATGGACAACCAGCTGCATCGAGCGCAGAGTGCGTTCTATCGGATCGATCCGGACGGTCGTTGCCATCGCCAGTTCGGCGACGTGATCGTCTCCAACAGCGTGGCGCTGTCGCCTGACGAGCGCGTCCTGTACTTCTCGGACACCCGGCGTTTCGTGACCTCGGCATTCGATCTGGATGTCGATGCCGGCCGCCTGTCGAATCGCCGCGTGTTCGTCGATCACACCGGCACCCGATCGCGCCCCGACGGTGCCTGCGTCGACGCGCAGGGCTTCGTCTGGACCGCCATCTTCGCCGGCAAGCGCGTGGTCCGCTACGCGCCGGACGGGGCGGTCGACCGGGTGATCGAACTGCCGGTCACCAATCCGACCTGTGTGTGCCTGGGCGGCCCGGAACTCAAGACCCTGTACATCACCACCGCCCGCAAGTTCCTCGACGAAGCCTGCCTGCAGGCCGAGCCCTGGTCGGGTGGCGTGCTGGCCTGCGAGGTCGACGTCGCGGGGTTGCCCGAGCGGCGCTTCGGGTGAGGCGCTGACATGCGTACAAGGGCCGGCGAGACAGATCTCGCGACGGGGGCCGCGGGTCGCCCTCAGCCCAGGCCCGCCGTGCGGTTCACTGCCGCCGGATCGACGCCGAGGCTCTTCGCCGCGTCGAGGATCTCCTGCCAGGTCGTCGAATCCACCGGCACGCCCTGTACGCTGCGCTTCGCGCGGTACTCGCGCTCGGGGTCGCCGGCCAGGCGCACGCGGTCGTAGCCGGCGCGCGGCGGCGAGGCGGTGACCCAGTCGGTAAAGGCGCGCAGCTCGCGCTCGTAGGCCGCCATGTCGGCGATCGCCTCGGGCTTGATCAGCACGCTGAGCATGCCGTTGAGGATGCGCTTCTTGCTCGTGTCGGTGGTGTGCTGGCTCATGCCCGAGGCCAGCGGGCCGCCGAGCAGCTCGCACAGCACCGCCATGCCGTAACCCTTGTGGCCGCCGAAGGTGAGGATCGCACCGAACGGCTCGATCACCGCGAAGCGCGGGTCCTGCGTCGGGCGGCCCTGGTCGTCGATCACGTGGTCGGGCGGCACCTTGTCGCCCTTGTTGTGCGCCACCCGTGTCTTGCCCTGCGCGATCACGCTGGTGGCGAAGTCGAGGATCAGCGGCGGGCGTCCCGGCAGCGGCACGCCGGCGGTGAACGGGTTGGTGCCGAAGCGCGCGTCCGAGCCGCCGTGCGGCGCCACGATGCCGCGCGAGATCACGTTCACGAAACTCAATGACACCAGCCCGGCGGCCGCCGCCTGCTCGGCCCAGGCGCCGATGCGGCCCAGGTGGTGCGCGTTGCCGAGCGCCATGATGCAGCTGCCGTGCGCCTGCGCGCGTTCGATCGCCAGCGCCATCGCCTCGCGCCCGACCACCTGGCCGAAGCCGGCGTCGCCGTCCAGCCGCAGCAGCGCGCCGCCGTCGAACACCGTCTTCACGTGCGTGTTGGGCTTGAGGCCACCTTCCAGGTACGACAGCGTGTAGCGCGGCAGCATGCCGATGCCGTGCGAATCATGGCCGGTCAGGTTGGCCTCGATCAGGTTGTCGGCCACCGCGTCCACCTCTTCCGGCGCGCTGCCGAAACCGCGCACGAGCTGCTGCATCGCGAGGCGCAGAGGAGCGACGGCAATCGTGTGAACGGTGGCGGTCATGGCAGGTGGCGTGCAGCGACGGTGGCGAAGGCACGATCGTAGTCCCACCGCGCCGGGCTGCCGGCGGACGGCGGTGGCCCCGGGCGGGTGGCCCCGGCCGGCCGGCAGCGGGCGTGCGGCGTGCATTTGCGCTCGTTTCGGGCGCACCGTTTGCGCCACGATCGCACGCCGGTGCCGGTTTTTGGTGTTGCAATGCACCGTTGCAGCCCTGGAGCCGCCGACCGGACATGCCCGTCATCGCCGTCATCAATCGCAAGGGAGGGAGCGGAAAGAGCACCCTGGCCACGCATCTGGCGGCTTATTGCGCGCACCAGGGTCTGCCGGCGCTGCTCGGCGACGCCGATTTCCAGCAGTCGTCGCACGCCTGGCTGCGGCAACGCGACAAGCAGCGCCTGACCGCGGCGCCGCGCATCGTCGGCTGGACGGTCGACCCGAAGAACGTGCTGCGCGCGCCGCCCGGCATCACGCATGTCGTGCTCGACACGCCCGGCGGACTCAAGGGCTACGACCTGCTGCGCGTCGTGATGCTGGCCGACGTGGTGCTGATGCCGGTGTGCTACTCGATGTTCGATCGCGAGTCGGCCGCCGAGTGCCTGGCCGAGCTGC
This sequence comes from Burkholderiaceae bacterium, assembly GCA_044222685.1. Taxonomy (GTDB): domain Bacteria; phylum Pseudomonadota; class Gammaproteobacteria; order Burkholderiales; family Burkholderiaceae_C; genus JAEUPI01. Next base: position 3,090 of record JBGAMU010000120.1, on the reverse strand, counting down.
AGGCGCACCCCCGCGTCGTGCGCGGCCGCTGCACCATCGCCGCGGTGGGCATGCGCATCGATGCGCGCACCAAGGGCGAGGAATCGCTGCGCCAGTGGGCCGCCGAGCGCAAGCTGCCGTTCCTGGGTGCGTTGCGCGAGACGCAGACCTACGTGAAGTGCCTCGAGCACGGGCTCACCATCTTCGACATGCCGCCAGCCAAGGTGGAGACCGATCTCGCGCAATGGCAGCCGATCCTGCAATGGCTGCAGCCGGTGCTCAAGCCGGTGCCGGCCGACGCGCCGATGGTCGGCCGCCCGACGCGGCCGGTGCTGCCGCCCGGCTCGCACCCGGCGGGGCCGCTGCGCAAACCGGTCGCCGCGGGGCCGGCAGCGACACCGGCGGCCACAGCGGCGGTCGTCGAGCGGCCGGTCGAGCCGTCCTCGGCTGCACCGGCGACGATGGCGCCTGCCGCGCCGGCGCAGCGCCCGCAGCCGGCGACCGCCGACGAAGACCTCGACAGCCGCTTCGGCTTCTCGACGCGCATCGGGCGCTGGCTCGAGATGCTGTCGATGCGACGGGCGCGTTAGCGGTCCGCCCGTCCCCGCGCGGAGGTCATCGCCGGCGCCGCTGCGCAGGCGTCGCGCGCCAGGGCGCGGGGCGGCTGCCACTGCAGCACCATTGGGTCCGTCAGGCTGTGCAGGAAGGCCAGCAGATCGTCGCGTTCGCCCTCGCTCAGGTGCAGCGGCTGCAGGATGCGCTCGCCGTCGGCGTGCAGTCGATCGAGATTGAGCTCGGAGTAGTGGCGCACCACGGCGTCCAGCGTGGCGAGTTGGCCGTCGTGCATGTACGGTGCGGTGATGGCCACGTTGCGCAGGCTGGGCACCTTGAACTCGCCGAAGTTGCGGTGCTGCGGCTGCACGTGACGCGTCTTGGTGGCCACCGGGCTGGCGACCCCGGCGTCGCTGAAGCGGCCGAGCAGGTTGTACGGGCTCGCGCGCAGCGCCGCGATGCCGCCGTGGCGGCCCGGGTCCACCTCGCCCGGGCGCACGAAGAAGTTGAGCCCGGTGTCGCCGAACTCGCCGTTGCTGAACATCGGCCCCGAGTGGCACACGTGGCAGCGGCCGCGGCCGACGAAGAGCTGCAGGCCGCGCTGCGCGGCCACGGGATAACGCGCCATCGCGCGCCGGTCGCCGCGGGCGAGCGCATCGCGGAAGTCGTCGAACGGCGTACGGCCCGACACCAGCGTGCCGACGAAGGCGCCGATGGCCTTGGCCACGTTGACGAGCACGGCCTCGTCGTCTTGCGCCGATGGCGGATTGCCGAAGCTGCGCCGGTAGCGGCACGCGAGTTCGCGCTCGCCGGCGACGAACTCGCGCACCTGCGCCGCGCTGGCGTTCATCTCCCGGGGGTGCAGGATCGGCCGGATCGACTGGCTCCACAGGCTGTCGGCGGCGCCGTCCCAGCCCTGCCAGCGCTCGTGCACCGCGTTCCACAGCGACGGCGCGTTGCGGTCGAGTAGCCCGCGGCCGAGCGAGCGGCTGCGGCCATCGGCGAACGCCAGTGCCGGTTCGTGGCAGGTGGCGCAGGCGAAGATGTCGTTGCTCGACAGCCGCACGTCGAAGAAGAGGGCCTGGCCGAGCGCGATCGCTTCGCGCCGGCCGGACTGCGCGTTGCCCGGGTCGTGCGCGCGCGGCGGCGGCCATGGGCCGTGCGCAAGGATGCGGCGTTGCTCGTCGGCGCTGAAGCTCACGCCACCATCGACGGCCGTCTGCGCGCCGGCCGGGCCACCGGCGAACAACAGCGCCGCCAGGACCAGCCGCGCGGCGTGTTGGCGCATCACGGCACCTCGACCTCATGCGCCAGCTGCAGCACGCGATCGTCCAGCTGCAGGTCGAACAGGAAACGCCAGCGCCCGGGCATGTGCAGCAGCAGGCCTTCTGCGCGGTAGAGGCCCGCGCCGCGCGTCGTGATGCTGGCGCGGTAGTTCATCCCGTGCTGGTGGACCGGCATGTCGGCGTCCACCTGCAGTCTGCGCGGCGCACCGCCGCCGGCAGGCGGGCACACCGCGATGTCGAGTGCGAAATGCCGGCCGGTCGCCAGCGGTGCCGGGCGCGGCGCGAATGCCACCGCGTAGCCGTCGCGCTCGGCCTGCAGCGCGCGCGCCGGCTTCAAGCGGGCGGTGCATTCGCCGGCGGCTTCTTGCGCCACGCCGGCGATCGGCAGCAGCACGAGCGCCGCCACGGCGGACAGCCTCTTCACGCCTTCTTCGGCCACGCGGCGCGCAGCACCTTCTCGGCGTTGCGCCAGGCAATCGCTTCGGCCAGCGGCGACGGCAGCGCGGCCAGCCAGCCGCGGGAGAAATCGGCGTGCGGCACGATGTAGTGCCAGCGCTCGGGCGTGAAGGTGTCGGTGCCGACCATGAAGCGGTCCGGGAACTCGTTGAACGCCTCCCGCCAGGCCGGATCGACCTGGCTGCCCGAGGCCTGGTCTGTGCGGTAGGCGAGGTCGCACCACAGCGCCGGGTGCCGGCGCAGCACCGCCCGCACGGCCTCGGGCCGCTCGAAGCCCGAGTGCGCCCACAGGATGCGCGCCTGCGGCCAGGCCCTGAACAGGCGCTCGATCGCGTCGCTGTCGCTGTGCGCATGCAGCAGCAGGCCGTGCTCGCGGGCGAGTGCCACCATGCGCTGCGGCACCGGCAGCTCGACGTCGGCGCCGTAGAGGTGGAACTCGCCGACGCCGGCGTACTTGTACTTCGCGAGGCGCTGCTCGAGGTACTTGACGATGCCGTCGTCGCGCACCCAGCCGCTGGTGTCGGCGCGCGTGCGATACGGCCGCAGCTCGGGCACCACGAGGTCGGGTGCCTCGGCGAGCAGGCGCTGCGTGCCCTCGTCGTCGGACGACGAGACGAACACGCCGGCGAGGCCGGCCTGGCGCAGGATCTGCGCCGCCTGCTTCACCGGCACCAGCTCGACCGCGTCGTGGCTGTAGTGCACGTGCGCGTCGAAGATCGGCAGCCGCGGCGTTTGCGCGCGCGCAGCCGTCAGTGGCGCCAGCGCGCCTGCCGCGGCGGCGCCCAGCAGCAGCGTGCGGCGCCGCGTCATACGATCT
>JBGAMU010000119.1:0-12682 GCA_044222685.1 Burkholderiaceae bacterium | reverse complement strand
GTAGTTCGACTGGCCGAAATTGCCGTAGATGCCGGACGACGAGGTCGTGACGACGATGCGGCCGTAGTTCTGCGCGCGCATCACGTCCCACACGGCCTTGGTGCAGTAGGCGGTGCCCATCAGATGCACGTCGACGATCAGCCTGAAGTCGGCCATGTCCATCTTGGCGAAGGTCTTGTCGCGCAGGATGCCGGCGTTGTTCACCAGGACGTCGATGCGGCCCCAGCGATCCAGCACCTGCGCGACCAGGCCGGTCACCTGCTCGAAGTCGGCCACGCTGGCGGCCAGCGCGAGGGCCTCGCCGCCGTCGGCGCTGATCTCGTCGGCGACACGCTGCGCCGAGTCGAGCGACAGGTCGTTGACCACCACCCGGGCGCCGCGTGCAGCCAGCCCCCGCGCGTGGCTGCGCCCGAGGCCGGCACCGGCGCCGGTGACGATGGCCACGCGGCCATCGAAGCGAATCGTCGTCGACACGTTTTCTCCTGGCGGGAACGGCTCCCTGCCAGCCGAGTGTGCCACCGCCCGGCGGCGGGACGGCCGGCGCTTGATCTCACTCAAGGCGGCCGACCGTCCGTCGGACGCGCCGAACGCCTGCTCCGCTTGTGGGAGACTGCATGGCGCCGGCCACAAGTGATGGCGGCGACTCATCCAGCGCCTGCGAGCCGTACCCTGCATGAATGGCATCGAGCACGACACCGGCGACCTGCTTCGCCGATTGGTGGACCATCTGCCGTCGATGCTGGCGTACTGGGACCGCGACCTGCGCTGCCGGTTCGCCAACCAGGCCTACGAGCGCTGGTTCGGCGTCGATCCGAACGGACTGATCGGCACACGCCTCCAGGACCTGCTGGGCGGCGAGCTCTTCGCGCTCAACGAGCCGTACATCCGTGCCGCGCTCGCCGGCACGACGCAGGAGTTCGAACGCATCGTGCCTGGCCCAGGCGGCGTCAAGCGGCACAGCCTGGCCACCTACGTGCCGGACGTCGTCGACGGCGAGGTGGTGGGCTTCATGGCACACGTCACCGAGGTCACGCGGATCAAGGAGGCCGAGGCCTTGGCGCGAGCCGAGGTGGCGCAGCGCGAGCATGCGTTCGCGCTGCTGCATGCCAGCGAGGGTGCCTTGCGCGAGGCGCAGCGCCTGGGCCGCATCGGCAGCTGGGAATGGGAGATCGAGCCCGATATCGCGACCTGGTCGCCCGAGCTGTATCGCATCTACGGGCGTGACCCGCGGCAGCTGCCGCCGAAGTTTCCCGAGCTGCATGCGCTGTACACCGAGGCGAGCTGGACGCGGCTGCGCGACGCCGCGTCCCGCACGGTGGCCAGCGGCGAGCCGTTCGAGCTGGATCTGGAATACCGCTCGCCGCAAGGCCGGACCGGCTGGGTCGAGGCGCGCGGCGAGGCCGTGCGCGACGAGACGGGGCAGGTCGTCCGCCTGCGCGGCACGGTGCTGGAGATCACGCACCGGCGCCAGGCAGAGGAGGCGCGCCGCCGGGCGCAGTCGGCCGAGATGGCCAGCCGCAACAAGACCGAGCTGATGGCCCGTGTCAGCCACGACCTGCGCACGCCGTTGAACGCGATCCTCGGCTTCGCGCAGCTCTTCCGGGCCGCGTCGAACCTCGATCCGAAACAGCGTCAATGGGCGGAGCTGCTGTACGACGCCGGCAGGCACATGCTCGATCTGGTCGAAGAGGTGCTCGACCTGTCGGCGGCGGAGTCGGGCCGGATCACGATGCAGGCGATCGATCTCGATGTGGTGCCGCTGGTACGCGCGAGTCTGCGGCAGTTCTCCGAGCTGGCCACGCGGGCCGGCGTCGAGCTGGTCGCGCCGGGCGCCGACGCCGTGCCGATGCCCGTGCATGCCGATCCGATGCGCTTGAAGCAGGCGTTGGACAACCTGCTGTCCAACGCCCTCAAGTACACCGGACCCGGCGGCCGGGTCGGTGTGGCGATCACCGCGGTCGGCGACACCGTGGAGGTCCGGGTCGAGGACACCGGCGTCGGCCGGTCGCCCGACCAGCTCGAGCGGCTGTTCCAGCCCTTCGAGCGGCTCGGCGCCGAGGCCACGCCGGTCGCCGGCACCGGCCTCGGCCTGGCGCTCACGCGCAACCTGGTCGAGATGATGGGCGGCGCCGTGCGCGTCAGCAGCGTCAAGGGGCAGGGCAGCTCGTTCGTGCTCGTGATACCCGGCCCCCGGCACTGACTCGCGTCCCGGGTCGCGCGGCCGGCCGTGCGAGTTGCAATAATCGCCCGCCACCTGCATCCCGCCGGCGGTTCGTCCGCCGTGCCGACCCGGCCCACCGACAGGAGACATCCATGAAGCGCCGCCATCTGCTGCAGGCAGCCTCGGCCGCGGTCGTCGCGCTGCCCGGCCTGACGCTCGCGCAGTCGTTCCCGACCAAGCCGATCCGCTACATCGTGCCGGTGGCCGCCGGCGGAGGCAACGACATGATCGCGCGCGTGGTCACCGAACGTTGGGGGCAGCTGCTCGGCCAGCAGTTCGTGGTGGAAAACCAGGGCGGTGGCGGTGGCGTGATCGCCAGCCAGGCCACCGCGCGCGCCGCGCCCGACGGCTACACGCTGATGCAGGGCTACGTGGCCACCCACGGCACCACGCCGGCGACGCGCCGCATCCCCTACGACGCCATCAAGCAGTTCACGCCGATCGGCATGATCGGCGCCACGCCGAACGTGCTGGTCGTCAACGCCAGCCTGCCGGTGCAGTCGGTCAAGGAGTTCATCGACTACGTCAAGCGCAACCCGGCCAAGCTGAGCTATGGCTCGGCTGGCGCGGGCTCGCTGACGCACCTGACGATGGAGCTGCTCAAGCAGGAGAGCGGCACCTTCATCGTGCACGTGCCCTATCGTGGCATCGCGCCGGCCATCACCGACCTGCTCGGCGGCCAGACGCAGGCCATGTTCCCGGGGCTGGCCGCCGCGCTGCCGCACCTGCGCTCGGGCCGCATGCGCGCGCTGGCCGTCACCGGCAAGGGGCGCAGCCCGCAGTTGAAGGACGTGCCGACGATGGAGGAGGTGGGCTTCAAGGGGTTCGACGCGATGCAGTGGTACGGCTCGGTCGGCCCGGCCGGCATCCCGGCCGACGTGGTGAAGCGCCTCAACGAGACACAGGTGGCGGTGCTCAAGTCGCCCGACCTCGCCGACAAGCTGGCGGCCGAGGCCGTCGAGCCGTGGCCGATGACGCCGGAGCAATTCGGCGACTACATCCGCGCCGACATCGAGCGTTGGACGGCGCTGGCCAAGGCACGCAACATCCGGCTCGAGGAATAGCGGCATCGCCATGGCGCACAACACGCAAGTTTCTGCCGACACGCAGGCGCCGCCGGTCACCGCCACGCTGGCACGCTTCGTCGCCGGCCACGCCTCGCGCGGCTGGAACGACGCGGTCGAGCACGAGGCGCACCGCACCTTCTACAACTGGCTCGGCTGCGCGATCGGTGCCTCGCGCCACGAGGCGGCCGACGCCGCGCTGGCGGCGGTGGCGATGCTCGAGCCGGCCGCACAGGCCAGCGTGCTCGGCCGCGCGGCGCGCGTCGACATGGCGAGCGCCGCGCTGGTCAACGGCATCACCTCGCACACCTTCGACTTCGACGACACGCACCTGAAGACCATCATCCATCCGGCCGGCCCGGTGGCCTCGGCGGTGCTGGCGCTGGCCGAACAGCGCGGCGCGTCGGGCCGCGACGTGATCGATGCGCTGGTGCTGGGCCTCGACGTCGCCTGCCGCATCGGCAACGTGATGTACCCCGACCACTACGACCGCGGCTGGCACATCACCGGCTCCACCGGCATGCTGGGCGCCGCCGCCGGCTGCGCCCGCGTGCTCGGCCTGGACGCGGCGCACACCGCGATGGCGCTCGGCATCGCGGCGTCGCAGCCGGTCGGCTTGCGCGAACAGTTCGGCACCATGACCAAGCCGTTCCATCCCGGCGCGGCGGCGCGCGCCGGGCTGATGTCGGCGCTGCTGGCGCGGCACGGCTTCACCGCCAGCGCACGCGCGCTGGAGGCGCCGCGCGGCTTCGTGCAGGTGGCCTCCGACAAGCGCGCCTGGCACGAGGCGAGCGACCAGCTCGGCGAGCGATTCGAGATCTCGTTCAACACCTACAAGCCGTTCGCCTGCGGCATCGTGATCCATCCCAGCATCGACGCCTGCGTGCAGCTGCGCGACCAGGGCGTCACGCCCGAGCAGGTGAGTTCGATCGAGCTGCGCGTGCACTCGCTGGTGCTCGAGCTGACCGGCAAGAAGGAGCCGCGCGACGGGCTGCAAGGCAAGTTCAGCGTCTACCACGGCTGCGCGGTCGGCCTGATCCACGGCCGCGCCGGCGAAGCCGAGTTCGCCGACGCAGTGGTCAACGACCCGCGCGTGGTGGCGTTGCGTGCCAAGGTGCAGGCGACGGTCGACGACACGATCGACGAGGCCGCGGTCGACGCCACCGCGGTGCTGCTCGACGGCCAGCGCGTGCACGTGCGGGTCGACCATGCCATCGGCTCGCTCGAGCGGCCGCTGTCGGATGCGCAGCTCGAAGACAAGTTCCGCACGCTGGTGGTGCCGGTGCTCGGGCAGGCCAAGGCGCGCGAGATCACGGCCGCCTGCTGGGGTCTGGCCACACTGGGTGACGTGCGCGAACTCACCCGCCTGTGCCGACCGTGACGGTGCCCATTCGATGCCAGGCCGGGCCGCTTGAGCCATGAACGCGGCCGCACCCCTGCGCATCGGTATCCTGAACGGCGACGACATCGGCCACGAGATCGTGCCGGCGGCGGTCGAGGTGAGCCGCGCCGCGGCGGCGTTGCACGGCGTGGCCATTCACTGGCAGCCGCTGCCGATCGGCCGCCGCGCGCTCGACACGCACGGCCACACGCTGCCGCCCGACACGCTGGCTGCGCTGCAGGCGCTCGACGGCTGGGTCCTCGGGCCGATCGGCCACCGCGCCTACCCGAAGGGACCAAACGCGATCAACCCGCATCCGATCCTGCGCAAGCAGTTCAACCTGTTCGCCAACGTGCGGCCGACGCGCTCGTACCCCGACATCGGCTGCCTGCACGACAACGTGGACCTGGTGATCGTGCGCGAGAACAACGAAGGCTTCCAGCCCGACCGCAACATGGTGATGGGCTCGGGCGAGTTCCGCCCCACCGACGAGGTGACGCTGTCGGTGCGCGTCATCACGCGCACCGGCAGCCGGCGCGTCGCGCGCGCTGCCTTCGAGCTGGCGCGCCAGCGCCGCCAGCACCTGACCTACGTGCACAAGGACACCGTCTTCAAGCTCGGCTGCGGCATGTTCGTCGAAGAGTGCCGCAAGCTCGCGGCCGAGTACCCCGACGTGCGCGTCGACGACGTGATCGTCGACACCTTCGCGATGCGGCTGGTGCGCGACCCGCAGACCTTCGACGTGGTGGTCACGACCAACATGTTCGGCGACATCCTGTCCGACGAGGCGGCCGGCCTGGTCGGTGGCCTGGGCATGGCGCCGGGGCTGTGCATCGGCGATGGCGACGTGGTGATGGCGCAGGCCACGCACGGCTCGGCGCCCGATATCGCCGGCTTGGGGCTCGCCAATCCCTACGCGATGATCGAATCGACCCGCATGATGTTCGATTGGCTCGGCCACAGCCGCGGCAACGACTCTGCGATACGCATGGCCGCGTCGATGTCGCGCGCCGTCACCGCGGCGCTCGCAGACCCGCAGGCGCGCACAGGCGACATCCGCGGCAGCGGCACCACCGCCACGATGACGCAGGCGGTGCTGCGCCAGCTGCGCGCATGATGGCGACGACTACGCCCCATCGTTGAGGAGACCGTGCCGTGATCACCGTGCTGCATGAACAACGACAGACGCAGTGGCCCGACGCGGCCGCCGACGGCGACGCGCTGTGGCTCGACGGCGCCGCCATCGAGCAGGCCACCGGCTGGCGCTGGAAGCCCGAAGGCCTGTGCCATGGCGACCTGTGCGTGCCGCTGCCGACGCAGGCGGCCGCCGAGCTCGTGCGCGACGGCCGGCTCGACCTGGCCGCGATGTGGCGCCGCAGCGGGCAGCCGGTGGTGCACGACCGCGCGTCGCGCCACTGGGTGTTCGGCACCGGTGCGGCGCAGCGCCGTGCGGCGCTGGCCACGCTGCAGGCGCCCGACTTCGAGCTGCCCGACCTGGACGGCCGCGCACACCGGCTGTCGCACTACCGCGGCCGCAAGGTGCTGCTCGCCACCTGGGCATCGTGGTGAGGCTGCCGCGCTGACTTGCCCGTGTGGCAGTCGCTGGTCGAAGAACTGAAGGACCATGGCTTCACGGTGCTCGCGGTGGCGATCGACCAGCCCGCCGCGGCGCGGCCGTGGATCGAGGCGGCCCGGCCGTCCTACCCGTGCCTGATCGATCGTGATCACCACCTGGCCGATCTGTACGGCCTGGTCAACGTACCGCAGGCGGTGTGGATCGATGAGCAGGGCCGCATCGTGCGGCCGCCCGAGACGGCGGGATCGACCGACGCCTTTCGCGCGATGGACCGCAAGACCTTCGTGCTGCCGGAAGCCGCGGCTGCCGAGCGCATTCGCGTGAAGGCGCTGTACCTCGACGCGGTGCGCGACTGGGCGCGCCGCGGCGCCGCCAGCCCGCATGTGCTCGACGAGCGCCGCGCCACGTCGCGGCTGCCGCACGCGCATGACGGCACCGCCGAGGCGCATGCGCACTTCCGTCTCGGCCTGCACCTGTTGCGCGAAGGCCTGGACGACGAGGCCCGGGCGCAGATGGCCGCCGCGATCGGCCTGCACCCCGACTCGTGGGCGATGTGGCGGCAGGCGGCGGCGAAGGACGCGCGCGGCCTGGCCGCCGGCCCCGAGTTCTGGGCGCGCGTCGACGCGCTGGGCGCGCGGCCCTACTACCCGCCGGCGGACATTGCCGCCACGTCCTGACCGTACACGCGACCCCGAGCGCGGCGCCGATCAGGCGGCCGAGATGCTCTTCGTGTGCCGGAACAGGTTGTCGGGGTCGACCTCGCGCTTGATCGCGGCCAGGCGCTTCAGATCGGCCGCGCCGTAGGCCGCCGCGATGCGGTCGCGCCCTTCCTCCTCGGTCAGGAAGTTCATGTAGGTGCCGCCGGTGCCGCACTCGCGCGTCGCCTCGAAGCAGTCGCGCGCCCAGCCGATGTGCCGGGCATCGTCGGCGGCCTGCTCCCAGGAGCCGGCGATGTTGAGCACATAGGCGGCGTCGCGGTTGCCGGCCGGCGAGTGGCCCGCGGGCCGCTCGTTGAGCGCACCGCCCACCTGGAACATCAGGATCGCCGAATGCGGCGAGCCGATGCGCCCGGCATGCTCGGTGGCCAGCTGGATCAGACGGTCGTCGATGCGCGCCAGGTAGTGCGACTTCCAGTAGTAGCGCCGGCCCTTGGGTTGCGTCGCATCGAGCAGGCTCTGCATCTGCGTGTAGGGGCGACGCGCCACGATGTCGGCCACCGGCCGGCCGAAGCGGCGCAGCGGCGCCAGCAGCGCCTCGCCGTCCTCCGGCTTGCCGGCGTGGCAGACGAAGATGGCGACGATCGGCTGGCCGTGCACCTCCTTCGGCAGCCACGGCGCAGGCGGCGCGCGGCGCAGCACGGCCACGCTGGTCAGCTCGCGCGGCGCTTGGGCGCTGAAGTCGCGGAAGGTCTCGAGCACCTGCTTCGCGTCCTCGGCGCGCCAGGCGATCGCGCCGCCCAGGATCTCCGGTCCCACCGGCACCAGCCGGTACTCGAACGCCGTCACGATGCCGAAGTTGCCGCCGCCGCCGCGCAGCGCCCAGAACAGCTCGGCGTTCTCGTGCTCGGAGGCGCGTCGCACCTGCCCTTCGGCCGTGACCACCTCCATCGACACCAGGTTGTCGCAGGTCCAGCCCTCGCGCCGCGTCAGGTAGCCGAAGCCGCCGCCCACGGTGAGGCCGGCGATGCCGGTGGCCGACACGAAGCCGAGCACGGTGGCCAGGCCGTGAAGCTGCGTTTCGCGATCGACGTCGCCGAGCGTGCAGCCGGCCTGCGCCTGGACGACCCGCCGCTGTGCGTCGACCCACACGCCGCGCAGCAGCGACAGGTCGATCATCAGGCCGCCTTCGCAGACCGCGAGGCCCGCGATGTTGTGGCCGCCGCCGCGCACCGAATTGAGCACACCGTGCCGGCGCGCGAAGTGCACCGCCTGCACCACGTCGGCGGTGCCGGTGCAGCGTGCGATCAGGCCCGGGCGGCGGTCGATCATCGCGTTCCAGATCTTGCGCGTCTCGTCGAAGGCGGCGTCGGCTGGCGTCAGCAGCTGGCCCTTGAAGGCGGCCTTGAAGGCCTGCAGCGCGTCTGCGCCGATGTCCACCGGCTTGCCGTCAAGGCCCGAGAGCTGGATCGTCATGGAAGTCTCCTTGCAGTGTGGCGATGTCGAATCGACAGCCACGCCAGCTTGCCGACGACCGCGGCGTCCGGCCAGTCCAGGATCTGAAGCGATTGCGTTGGAACTAGGGGTCGGCGGCGCGCATCGGCGAACGCGCTGTCAGGTTGTCGTCGCCCGTGCGGTCGCCTGCAGGGCCTGGCGTCGCGTCGGCGCGAACGCGCTCGCGCCGAGCCAGTCCCACAGCCCCGTCACGTCGCGTCGCGTGCCCTCGACGCGCACACCGCCCGAGCGGATCACCTCGTCGGGCGTGCGATGTCCCATCCACAGCTCGGTGAGCGCGCGCACGGTGGCGTCGACCACGATCGTCACGTCGCGGCCCGGGTCGTCGCGGCACAGGTCGGCCGCGTCGTCCTCCAGCACCAGCCACCACTGCCGTTCGCCGGCGCGCGCATCGCGGAAGCGGAACTGCACGATCACCGGCTGGGCCGGGCACGCCGCCAGGCGCACCGAGCGGCGCACGTCCCACATCAGCAGACCGGGGTCGAGCTCTTCCTTGCGCAAGCGGCTGCCGATCCAGCGTCCGCCCCAGTGGCCGAGCGCCATCACGATCGGGCGCAGGTCCTCGCCGGCCGCGGTCAGGCTGTATTCCCACACCTTGCCGGCGGGCGTGCGGCGCACGACGCCGAACTCCTCCAGCTTGCGCAGCCGCTGCGCGAGCAGGCTGCTCGACATGCGCGGCACGCCGCGGTGCAGGTCGTTGAAGCGCCGGCTGCCGCACAGTAGTTCGCGCAGCACCAGCGGCGTCCAGCGCTCGCAGAGCACCTCGGCGCTGCGCGCGACCGTGCAGAACTGGCCGTGGCTGTTGTCCATTGCATGCTCCGTCGACGTCGTTGACGAAAGCTGCAGATTCTGGACCTGCCCTGCGCACGTGTCATGCGCCGCCAGGCGCACGCTTCTTGCCCTGCGGGTGATCTTGGGCTTCAGGCCGCGCGCGTGAACACGCCGCGCGTCTGCAGCAGCAGCGCGCCCAGCCCGGCCAGCAGCGCGGCAAAGGCGACCAGGCCACCGAGCCACGGTATCCAGCCGGCCAGCGCCAGCAGCACCAGCGCGAGCGCGGCGGCGGCGATGCGCCAGCCGGTCGTCTGCGCGCTGGCCGGCCGCAGGCGGCGCAGGCCCAGCTCACCCAGACCGATGCCGGCGCTGACATACGCCACCGGCAGCAGCGCCAGATACAGCGCCGTCAGCAGCAGGCCGAGCGGGATGCCGATCAGCGTGACGAACGCGAACAAGGCGGCGAACGGCATGCACACCAGCACCACGAAGCCGAGCAGCAGGCTGAGCCCGAAACGGTCGCGCAGCGCGTTGGCGACGCCGGCATAGAAGCCCGGCAGCAGCGCGATCAGCACGGCGGCCAGCACGACGAGGCCGGTCGTCCACATCCACGCGACGCCGCTGGCCCAGACGGGCGGGCCGGTTCGCGGGTCGCCGCGCGGCTCGCTGGCACGGCCTTCGCTGCCCCAGGCCGGCACCAGCAGTTCCACGCCGCCGGCCACCTGCGCCGCCGGGTCCTGCGTGATCGGCTCGCGGCTGCGGTAGCGCAGCTTGCCGGCGATGCGGGCATTGGGCCCGAGCTCGAGTTGGCCCGAGGTGACGAGCACGTCGCCGCCGACCGGCCCGTCGATGCGCACCTGCCCACCGGCGGCCTGCACCTGGCCCCGCACGGCGCCGAGCAGGCGCACCTGGCCGCCGGCGATCGACAGGTTGCCCGCGACCTCCGACTTCGGGCCGAGCTCGACCTGCCCGCCGGCGGCGCGCAGGTTGCGCCCCACCTTGCCGGCCACCGTGACGCGGCCGCCCGCGGCGTAGAGCGAACCGGCGACGTCGACGCCGACACGCAGCTTGCCGCCTGCGGCCACCGTGTCGCCGGCCACCGGCGCATCGACATCGATGCTGCCGCCCATCGCGATCAGGTCGCCGGCCACCGGTTGGTCCACCGTGACCGCAGCGCCGGCGACGAAGAGATCGCCGCCGAGGCGCTGCTCGGCCGTCGCGTCGGCGGCCAGGGCCGGGCCGCCGACCACCGCCAGCAGGCCCAGCATCCATCGACTCGCTGCTCGCCCCATGTCGTTTCACTCCCTCGCCGCGCGGCCCGGCACGGCCGATGCCAGGGTCATCGTGACCCATGGCCGGCGCGTCGGACCTGCGGCGCGTCAACCATATCGCGGCGCATCGCCATAATCCTCGGGCCTTCAACAGCCCCCGGGACGTGCATGGCCTTCAGCTTTCCGTTCTCTGCCATCGTCGGCCAGGAAGAGATGAAGCAGGCGATCCTGATCGCGGCCATCGACCCCGGCATCGGCGGCGTGCTCGTGTTCGGTGACCGCGGCACCGGCAAGTCCACCGCCGTGCGTGCGCTGGCGGCGCTGCTGCCGCCGATGCAGGCAGTGGTGGGCTGCCCCTATGCCTGCGACCCGGCCTCGCCGCGCGACGCCTGCGGCGACTGCGCCGCGCTGAAGGGCGGGCCCCGCATCAAGACGCACAAGATCGCGGTGCCGGTGGTCGACCTGCCGCTGGGCGCCACCGAAGACCGCGTGGTCGGCGCGCTCGATCTGGAGAAGGCGCTGGCCCACGGCGTCAAGGCCTTCGAGCCAGGGCTGCTGGCGCGCGCCAACCGCGGCTTCCTGTACATCGACGAGGTCAACCTGCTGGAGGACCACCTGGTCGATCTGCTGATCGACGTGGCCGCCTCGGGCGAGAACGTGGTCGAGCGCGAGGGCTTGAGCGTGCGCCATCCGGCGCGCTTCGTGCTGGTGGGCAGCGGCAACCCCGAGGAAGGCGAGCTGCGGCCGCAGCTGCTCGACCGCTTCGGCCTGTCGGTCGAGGTCAAGACGCCCGACGACGTGGCCACCCGCGTCGAGGTGGTCAAGCGCCGCGACGCGTTCGATCGCGAGCCGCAGGCCTTCGTCGAGCGCTGGCACAAGGACGACGCACGCATCCGCAAGCGCATCGTCGCCGGCCGGGCGCGTCTGGCGACGGTGGGCGTCGGCGACGCCGCGCTCGAACGCGGGGCGCGCCTGTGCATGGGCCTGGGCACCGACGGGCTGCGCGGCGAGTTGACGCTGATGCGCGCCGCGCGCGCACTGGCGGCCTGGGAAGGTGATGCGCAGGTCGACGACAGACATTTGAAGCGCGTGGCGCCGTCGGCGCTGCGCCATCGCCTGCGACGCAACCCGCTCGACGATGCCGGCTCGACCGTGCGCATCGAGCGTGCGCTGGCCGAGATGTTCGGCGCGTGACCGCGCCCGTGGCATCCGATCGTGATGCGGCAAGCGCGGCGGCCGCCGATGCGGCGCGTGCGGCACGGCTGCTGGCGATCGATCCGCGCGGCATCGGCGGCGCGCTGCTGCGCGCGCGGCCCGGTGACGCGCGCGACGCATGGCTCGCGTCGTTGCGCGCGCGGATGCCGCCGGCGGCGCCGTGGCAACGGCTGCCGCTGCACGTCGACGACGAGCGCCTGCTCGGTGGCCTCGACCTCGGTGCCACGCTGCAGGCCGGTCGGCCGGTGGCGCAGGCCGGCCTGCTGGCCCGCTGCGACGGCGGCACGCTGGTGGTGGCGATGGCCGAGCGGCTGCGCCCGGGCGTCGCGGCGCGGCTGGCCGCCGTGCTCGACACCGGCGTCGTGGTCGGGCCTCATGGCGCGGGCGCCGACGCGCACACCTCGTTGTGCGTGGTCGCGCTCGACGAAGGCGTGGACGGCGACGAGGCCGTGCCGGCCGCGCTGCGCGAGCGGCTCGGCATCCACCTCGATTTCGACACCTGGCCGCCGCCGCACGAGGTGCGCATCGCGGACGATCGCCGCGGCGATCCCGAGGCGAGCCGGATGCAGGCGGCCCGCCGCCGGCTGCCGTCGGTGCGCTGCGACGACGCGATCGTGCAGGCCTTGTGTGCCGCTGCGGTCGCGCTGGGCGTGCAGTCGCTGCGCGCACCGCTGCAGGCGCTGCGCGTCGCCCGCGCAGCGGCGGCCGACGCCGGGCGCGACGCGGTCGACGGCGACCACGCTGCGCTGGCGGCGCGCCTGGTGCTGGCGCCGCGCGCGACGCGGCTGCCGGCGCCGCCTGCGTCCGAGTCGCAGCAGCCCGAACCACCACCGCAGCCGCCGCCGCCGAGCGGCGAAGCCGATGCGCGCGACGACGCCGCCACCGAACCGGCGCCCGATCAGCCGTTGCCCGAGCAGGTCCTGCAGGCGGCGCGTGCGGCGATCCCGCCGGGTCTGCTGGCTCTGCTGCTCACCCAGGCCGGCGGCGCGAGTGCCAGCGCCGGGGGGGGCGC
>JBGAMU010000118.1:0-12770 GCA_044222685.1 Burkholderiaceae bacterium | reverse complement strand
GTGCCCGACTACCACCGCGTGCAGGTGATCGACACCGTGTCGCGCCAGGTGGTGCGCACGCTCGAGCCCGGCAAGGCGGTGCTGCACATGGAGTTCACGCCGCGCGGCGAGGCGGTGTGGATCAGCGCGCGCGACGACCACCGCGTCAGCGTGATCGACACCGCGAGCTTCGCCACGCTGGCGCAGCTGACTGTCGATTCGCCGAGCGGCATCTTCTTCACCGCGCGCGCCGCGCGCATCGGCTTCTAGAGCGGCGCCATGCCATTGGACTCCTCCCGGCGCCTGGACCTTCTGAACGACTGGCAGCGCGGCTTTCCGCTGGTGCGCGCGCCATTCGCCGCGATCGCGCTGACGGCCGGCGTGTCCGAAGGCGACGTGCTCGAGACCTATCGCGATGCGTTGCGCTGCGGTGCACTCAGCCGCATCGGCGGCGTGTTCGACTCGCGCGCCGGCGGCGCCGCGATGCTGGCGGCCATGGCGGTGCCGGCCGAGCGCCTGCACGAGGTGGCGGGGATCGTCTCGGCGCAGCCCGGCGTCAACCACAACTACGAGCGCGAGCATGCGATCAACCTGTGGTTCGTGGTGACGGGGCGCGACCGCGAGGCGGTGGCAACGGCCATCGCGGCGATCGAGCGGGCCTCCGCGCTGCCGGTGCTGCGCCTGCCGATGAAGCAGGTGTTCCGCATCGACCTCGGCTTCGACCTGCGCGGTGCCATCGCCGACACGGCCGACCGGCCGCGCCGCCCGACACCGTCGCCGGCCAGAGTGGTGCCGGCCGACGAGGCGCTCGCCGCCGTGGTGGAGGCCGGGCTGCCGGTGCAGCCCCTGCCCTACGACGCCTGGGCGTTGGCCACCGGCCGCAGTCCCAGCGATGTACTGCAGACGCTGCAGCGCTGGCTCGCCACCGGCGTGCTGCGCCGCTTCGGCACCGTCGTGCGGCACCATGAGTTCGGCTTCGCCGCCAACGCGATGGCGGTGTTTGACGTGCCCGACGCACAGGTGCCGTCCGTCGGCCGCGTGCTGGCCAGCGAACCGGCGCTGACGCTGATCTACCAGCGCGAGCGGGCCGACGGCTGGCCGTACAACCTGTACTGCATGATGCACGGCCGCGACCGTGCGACGGTCACCGACGGCCTGGCCGCAGTGATCGCCCGCACCGGCCTGCACGCCGTGCCGCACGCGGTGTTGTTCTCGCGCCAGCGCTTCAAGCAGCAGGGCGCAAGGCGCTTCGGCGCCGTCGAACGGTCCCCGAGTCTCGCGTATGCCGACGCCTGAGCCCGCCACCACCTCGTGGCTGTCGACGCTGGACGCGCGGCTGATCGCGCGCCTGCACGGCGACCTGCCGCTGCTGGACCGGCCCTTCGCCGCACTCGCCGCCGAGCTGGGCATCAGCGAGGACCAGGTCATCGAGCGGCTGAACCGGCTGCTGGCCAGCGGCGTGCTCACACGCGTGGGCCCGCTGTTCCAGATCGAGCGCGCCGGCGGCCGCTTCGTGCTGGCCGCGATGGCGGTACCCGAAGATCGATTCGACGCAGTGGCCGCGCAGGTGAACGCACTGCCCGAGGTGGCGCACAACTACCGGCGCGAACACGCCCTCAACATGTGGTTCGTGATCGCCGCCGAGACGCCGGCGGCCGGCGAGGCCGCCTTGCAGCGCATCGAGGCGCTCACCGGGCTGCCGGTGCTGCGGCTGCCCAAGGAGCGCGAGTTCGCGGTCGAGCTGAAGCTGCCGATCGCGCCCGACGACACGGGGGGCCCGCATGCCGCTCAATGACTTCGACCGCCGCCTGATCCGCGCCACGCAGGGCGGCCTGCCGATCGTGGCACGGCCCTATGAAGCGGTCGGTGCGATGCTCGGTGTCAGCGGCGAGGTGGTGCGCGAACGGCTGGCGCAGATGCTCGACGAGCGGCTGATCCGCCGCATCGGCGCCGTGCCCAACCATTACAAGCTCGGCTTCACCGCCAACGGCATGACGGTGTGGGACGTCGACGATGCCCGCGTCGACGCGCTCGGCGAGCAGGTGGCCGCACTGCCCGGCGTGAGCCACTGCTACCGCCGGCCGCGCCAGCTGCCGCAGTGGCGCTACAACCTGTTCGCGATGCTGCACGGCCGCTCGCGCGAGCAGGTGCAGCAGCAGGCCGACCAGATCGCCGCGCTGCTGGGTGACGCCAGCCACGCGCACGACATCCTGTACTCCACCGCGATCCTTAAGAAGACCGGGTTGCGCCTACACGAGCATTGACCATCATGTTCCGCATCAGCCACTTCATGCAGTTGCTCAGCCAGGCCGAACGGGCCGGCACGATGGCCGAGCCCCGCGCCCGGGGCGCGCAGCCGGCCCCGGGCCCGGTGGTGATCTGGAACCTGATCCGCCGCTGCAACCTGACCTGCAAGCACTGCTACGCACTGTCGGCCGACCACGACTATGCCGGCGAGCTGAGCACCGGCGAGGTGTTCACGGTGATGGACGACCTCAAGGCCTTCGGCGTGCCGGTGCTGATCCTATCCGGCGGCGAGCCGCTGCTGCGGCCCGACCTGTTCGAGATTGCCGCCCGCGCGAAGGCGCAGCGCTTCTACGTCGGCCTGTCGACCAACGGCACGCTGATCGATGCGGCGATGGCAGACCGCATCGCCGCCGCACGGTTCGACTACGTGGGCATCAGCCTCGACGGGCTGCGCGACACGCACGACAAGTTCCGCCGCCTGCAGGGCGCCTTCGAGCGCAGCCTGGCAGCCGTGCAGCTGCTGCGTGCGCGCGGCGTCAAGGTCGGCCTGCGCTTCACGATGACCGCGCTGAACGCGCACGACCTGCCGGCGCTGCTGCAGCTGATGCGCGACGAGCAGGTCAACAAGTTCTACTTCTCGCACCTCAACTACGCCGGCCGCGGCAACATCCACCGCGCCAAGGACGCGCAGTTCGCCGCCACGCGCGACGCGCTGGACGGTCTGTTCGAGCGTGCCTTCGACGCGGCGCGCGACGGGCTCGACGAGGAGTACGTCACCGGCAACAACGACGCCGACGGGCCGTATCTGCTGCACTGGCTGCAGCGCCGCCACCCGGCGCTGCACGCGCGCTGGCACGCGCCGCTGCGCCGGCACCTGGTGGCGTGGGGCGGCAATTCATCGGGCGTCAACGTGGCGAACATCGACAACCTGGGCCAGGTGCACCCCGACACGATGTGGTGGCACCACACGCTCGGCAGCGTGCGCGAGCGGCCGTTCTCGGTGATCTGGGCCGACACAAGCGACCCGCTGATGGCCGGCCTCAAGTCGCACCCGCGACCGGTGAAAGGCCGCTGCGCCGCCTGCGCGCACCTGGACATCTGCGGTGGCAACACGCGGGTGCGCGCGCAGCAGACCTGCGGCGACCCGTGGGCCGAAGACCCGGGCTGCTTTCTCGACGACGGCGAGATCGGCCTGCCCGACACCCCGACGCACGGCGAGTCGTTGGCCGGCTACGCGGCGCACCGCCGCATCCCGATCGAGGCACTGCCGTGATCCGCCGGGCCTGGGTACTGGTGTTCGGCCTCGCCGTCGCGGCCGCAGCCACGCACGCGCAGACCGCGCCGGCCGCCGACGCGGCCGCGCTGTACCAGCAGCACTGCGCCGCCTGCCACGGCGTGCAGCGCACCGGCGGCATGGGGCCGGCATTGCTGCCCGAGAGCCTGGAGCGGCTGCGCAGGCCCGAGGCGCTGAAGACCATCAGCACCGGCCGCCCGGCGACGCAGATGCTCGGCTTCGCCGACAAGCTGAAGCCCGACGAACTGGCCGCGCTGGCGCAATGGATCTACACGCCGGTGAGCCCGGCGCCGGCGTGGACCGAGGCCGACATCCGCGCGTCGCGCGTCGAAACGCCGGGCGCGGCGCAGCTGCCGGCCCACCCGTCGTGGAGCGCCGACCCGATGAACCTGTTCGTCGTGGTCGAAGGCGGCGACCACCACGTGTCGCTGGTCGACGGCGACCGCTTCGAGCGCATCCACCGTTTCCCGAGCCGCTACGCGCTGCACGGCGGCCCCAAGTTCACACCCGACGGGCGCTACGTGTTCTTCGGCTCGCGCGACGGCTGGATCACCAAGTACGACCTGTGGAACCTGACCGTCGTGGCCGAGGTGCGCGCGGGCCTGAACATGCGCAACGTGGCGGTGTCGAGCGACGGCCGCTGGGTGATGGCGGCCAACTACTTTCCACACACGCTGGTGCTGTTCGACGCAGCACTGAACCTGGAGCGGGTGTATGCGGTGGCGTCGTCCGACGGGAAGACCACGTCGCGCGTGTCGGCGGTGTACGACGCGCAGCCGCGATCGAGCTTCATCGTCGCGCTGAAGGACATCGCCGAGCTGTGGGAGATCTCCTACGACCCGAAGGCCGAGAACATCTACGACGGCCTGGTGCACGACTACCGCTTCGGCGAGGGCGTCGCGAGGAAGGGTTTTCTCGGCGTCAAGCGCACGCGGCTGGCCGAACCGCTGGACGACTTCTTCTTCGACCCGCCGTACGCCCATGCGCTCGGCGCGTCGCGGCCCAAGGCCGACGGCGCCCCGACCGGGCAGGTGGTCAACCTCGACGTGCGCCGCTCCATCGCCGCGCTGCCGATCGCCGGCATGCCGCACCTGGGCTCGGGCATCACCTTCGCTTACCGCGGCTCCACCGTGCTGGCGAGCCCCAATCTCAAGGACGGCACGATCACCGTGATCGACCTGAAGGACTGGTCGCTGGTGAAGACGATTGCCACGCCAGGGCCGGGCTTCTTCTTGCGCAGCCACGAGAAGACACGTTTCGCCTGGACCGACTCGATGATGAGCCCGACCGCCAAGGACACGCTGACGATCATCGACAAGACGACTCTCGAGCCGGTGGCCCAGGTGCGAGAGCCCGGCAAGACGCTGGCACACATCGAGTTCACCAAGGACGGCCGCTACGCGCTGGCCAGCCTGTGGGAGACCGCCGGGGCGCTGATCGTCTACGACGCCGCGACGTTCAAGGAGGTGAAACGCCTGCCGATGAGCAAACCGGTGGGCAAGTACAACGTGTTCAACAAGATCACGCGGTCCGAGGGCACGTCGCACTAGCGTGCACGAGCCGGCGACAACCTGTCGCGTTGCCAGGCCGGCACTGGACTTCACCCGGTCAATTGCTCAGATCTGGAGGGGCTTTGAGTGGTCTCAATGCGCACACTCTGCTGTGGCGCGATGCTGAGCATGTGTGTCGAGAGGGCCTTGCCATGAATCCGATCCAGAGCATCCTGGTCCACCTGGACGGCGGCCGACATGCCGGCAATCGTGTGCAGTTCGCGCGCGCCTGGGGCAGCCGGCTCGGCGCCAGCGTGACCGTGCTGTATGCGGTCACGCCCGCCAGCCTGGGGATGTCGATGGTGTTCACCGCCGGCGTGCCGAGCAAGGAACTGCTCGCCTACGACGAGGCGCGGTTGATCGCGGCACGCAAGGAGGTCGCCGACGCCTGCGCAGCGCCCGGCGTGCAGATCGAATGGCGCGAGGCGGACGACATACCCGAGCGAGCCTTCGTGCAGCAGGCGTTTTACGCCGACCTGCTCGTGCTCGGCCAGCACGATGGCACTCGTCACGACGCGGGTGTGTCGGCGAGTTTCGTGCAGACGACCATCATCGAGAGCGGCAGACCTGCCCTGGTGATCCCGAGCGACGCTGGCCCGCATGCCGAGTCGAACTTTCACAAGGTCTTCGTGGCCTGGAAGGAGTCGCGCGAGGCTGCCCGCGCCCTGACCGGCGCGCTGCCGCTGCTGCAAAGGGCCGATACCGTGTGCGTGGCCCTCGATGCCGACGGCGGCGGCGACGCTCGTCGGCCCTTGCTGGAGCGGTTTCTCAAGCGCCATGGCGTGGATGATGTGCAGTTCCGGTCGGTCACCGGCCCCGAGCCGCAGGCCGGCGACACCTTGCTGTCGATGGCCACCGATGTCGGCGCGAATCTGATGGTGATGGGTTGTTATGGCCACTCACGAGGGCGCGAGTGGATTCTCGGCGGCGCCACCCGCAGCGTCCTGCAATCGATGACTCTGCCGGTGCTGATGGCCCACTGACGACGTGGAGGATGCGCTCGTGCGCCCGCTGGCATTGAGCAAGGCCTTCACGCTGCTGGAGCCGGGGCCGGTTGTCCTGGTGACGACCCACGACGGCCGCAGGAACAACGTGATGACGCTTTCGTGGACGATGGTGGTGGACTTCACGCCGGTATTCGCCATCACGACCGGCGCGTGGAACCACTCCTACGCGGCACTGCGCACAACCCGCGAGTGCGTGATCGCGATCCCCACGGTGGACCTGCTCGACCGGGTGGTGGGCATCGGCACCTGCTCGGGCGCCGACACCGACAAGTTCGCCAAGTTCAAGCTCACGCCGGCGCCTGGCCGGCGCGTCAAGGCGCCGCTGATCAAGGAATGCGTGGCCCACGTCGAATGCAGGGTGGTCGACATCGTGCGCAAGCACCACATCGTCGTGCTGGAGGGGCTGGCGGCGTGGGTGGACACGACGCGCAAGGAAAGGCGCACGATCCACGCGGTCGGTGACGGTACGTTCATCGTCGACGGACGCCGACTCGACCGCAGGAAGCAGATGACGTCCAAGCTGCCGGCGGGCGTGTAGCGCGCAGCGATCACGGCTGGCGCAAGTGCGGGCCAGCGCCGCCGCAGGACGCGCGCCCGGCGCCCGAGGCAGACAATGTCGAATCGGCTCGCGTCCGTTCGTCGTCGAGGTACGCGGCGCCCTCAGCCGGTGCGTCGACCGGTCAACCCCCCAGGAGTCAAGGCATGTCCTACATCGACGGTTTCGTGATTGCGGTTCCAACCGCCAACAAGCAGAAGTTCGTCGAGCACGCGCGCCATTTCGACCCGCTGTTCATCGAGCTGGGTGCGATCCGTGTGATCGAGGGATGGGGCGACGATGTCCCCGACGGCAAGGTCACCGACTTCCGTCGCGCGGTCCAGGCCTCGGCCGAGGAAACGGTGGCCTTTGCGTGGGTCGAATGGCCCGACAAGGCCACGCGCGACGCCGCCATGAAGAAGATGGTGGACGACCCGCGTATGGACCCGTCCACACCCGGCAATCCCCCGATGCCCTTCGACGGCAAGCGCATGATCTTCGGCGGCTTCGAACAGGTCGTCGAAGTGAAGGCCTGATCGGCGGCGAGTACTCCGCACCTGGACGTCAGGTGCGCCTCCGCGGGCCTGGGAAACCCTGCCGTGATGGTTGTTATTTGACATTTCAGTCAACTATCAGCACGATGGCCGCGCCGACCAACAGGAGCGCTTGCGATGAAACCCCCACCCGCCGACTGGCCGCGCCTGTCGTCCAGCCTTTACTACCGCGAGGCCGGCAAGATGATCGACTGGCTGTGCCAGGCCTTCGGCTTCGAGCTGCGGCTCAAGGTCGAGGGCGACGCCGGCCGCGTGGAGCACAGCGAGCTCACCTACGGCGAGGCGGTGGTGATGGTCGGCGACGAGCGCCGCGGCACGCGCTGGGGCGTCGACATGTCGAGCCCGGCGTCGCTGGCCGGTGCCAACACGCAAGGGCTGATGCTCTACGTCGACGACGTCGACGCGCACTGCGCGCGCGCCCGCGCCGCCGGCGCGCGCATCGTCGACGAGCCGTCGGTGCACGACTACGGCGAAGACTACTGGGCCGACCGCAGCTACGGTGCGCTCGACCCCGAGGGACACATGTGGTGGTTCTCGCAGCGCCTGCGCAGCCAGCCCGCTTGAGCGACCACGCCAACGCCGCGCTGGCGCGCGCGTTCGCCGCGCTGGGCGACCCGACACGCTGCGCGGTGGTGGAGCTGCTGCGCGCGCAGCCGCGGCGCGCCAGCGAGCTGGCCGCCGCGATCGGCCTGCCGCCTGCCGGCCTGAGCCGCCACCTGCGGGTGCTGGAGCAAGGCGGCCTGGTCGCCGCCGACGCGATCGAGGGCGACGCGCGCGTGCGGCTGTACCGGCTGGAGCCGCATGCCTTCGCCACCGTGGCCGACTGGGCCGCCGACATGCAGGCGCAATGGGGCGAGCAGCTGGCGGCCTTCAAAGTGCACGCCGAGCGCGCCTCCTCGCGATGAACGACGCGCCAGCGCCGCCGAGCGGCGATCGCGCCCGTGCGATGGTCAGCGTGGCGGTGCCGCCCGACGAGGCCTTTCGGCTCTTCACCGCTGAGATCGGCCTGTGGTGGCGTCGCGGACCGCGCTTCCGTGCGGCGCCCGGCGAGTCGGGCCTGATGGCGATCGAGCCGCGCGTCGGCGGGCGGGTCTTCGAGTCGTGGACGAGCGACGGCGGCGCCGAACACGTACACGAGATCGGCCGCGTGATGGCGTGGGAGCCGCCCCGGCGCGTGCTGTTCAGCTGGCGCGCGACCAACTTCGCACCGGCCGAGCACACCGAGGTCGAGGTGCTGTTCGAGCCGTCGGCCTCGGGCACACGCGTCACCGTCACGCACAGCGGCTTCGCCGCGCTGCGGCCGGATCATCCGGTGCGCCACGGCAGGAGCGGCGCCGACTTCAGCCGCGAGGTCGGCCTGTGGTGGGCCGACCTGCTGCGGAGCTGGCGTCTGTATTGCACCGATCGAGGGGGAAACGACCGCGACTGACGGCCAACGGGCCGGCATGCGCCGAGCCGCGGACTGATCGCGCGGCTTCGCCTCAGGCCAGTGGCCGCGGCCGCGGCCGCAGCGATATCGGCCAAGCGTTCAGATCGAACGTGCCAGCGCTGCCACCATCAACGCCGCCAGCAGGTTGTGCAGCAGCGCGCCGGCGAGCGGTACTCCGCCGCTCACCAGCCACAGGCCGGCGGCGAGCTGCAGCGACAACAACAGCACCAGCGTGGCCGCGGCACGTCGCTCTGCCTGCCGATGCTCTAGCCATGCAGCCACCAGTACCGCGAGGCTCGCCACGATTGCGCCGACGCGATGCAGCGCCTGGGCCAGCGCGCCGGCCGGATTGATCGGCAGGGCCGACGCGGCGTCGTACGCCGGCTCGCGCCAGGGATTCAGCGTCGGCCACGGCCAGCCCTGCCGGGCGGCCTGACGCAGGCAATCGAGGCTGTCGGCGCAACTGAGCGATGCGTGGCTCGCACTCAGCAGTCCGCCCAGCGCTACCTGGACCACGACCAGACCACAGGCCACGACAGCCCAGAGTGCGGCAGCCCGCGGCGCGGCGTCGCTGGGGCGTGCGGGCACCGCCAGGCGCCAGCTGACGGCCAGCATCGCGAAGCCGCCCAGCAGGTTGCCCAGCGCCACCGCGGGCAGGCGCGAGTTCGCGGTCAGCAGGCCGAGCCCGGCCAGGAACAGGGCCGTCGCCACCAGGCCGAGCGCCAGCGCCGCACGGCCCTTGTGCAACGGTTTGGCCGTGATGTGTCCCAGCGCCAACAGCAATGCCAGCACCAGCGCCGTCGATGCCAACAGGCGATGCGCCAGGCGCGCGAGCGCAACCGCCTGTACCGCGTTGTCGTCGACGGCGGCGCCACTCTGCAGCGTGCGCAGCGCTTCGCCATAACACGACGGCCAGGGTTCGCAACCGAGTCCGGCCTTGGACAGCCGCAGGAATGCGCTGACTCCGGCGATCAGCAGCACGAGCAGCGCACACACCATGGCAATGCGACGCAGCACGTTCAGCGAAGCAGACGGTGGATTCATCGCACGCTCATGACCCTGATGTCGACCCGGATTCTGCCGAAGACGGCGTCACGCCCGTGACGGTGTCCCCCGGCGAGATGTCGCGTTCTTGTCTTGGTTTAAGTCTTCGATTTGACGGCCTCAAGAGAATCGTCCTGGCCGACAGACCCCCCAGGCGCGAGCCGCCTCGACCCTCGCAAGGAGACAACAGATGAACCCCGCCGACGATCCCAATGAACCCGTGCCCTGGATGCAGCAGCTGCTGGACAACCCGTTCCTGCTGCTGTTCATCGGCGTCATGGTACCCATGGTGCTGTACACGCTGTGGGGCGTGATCGACATCCTGACTGTGCCGCTGGCCAAGTAGCCCGCCGCACCGTCGCACACAACACACACACGCTAGAGGGACACGCACATGAGCGCCATCCTGCCCCCCGCCGAACGACTGTGGTGGAAGCATCCGCTGGACCGCGTCGAAGGCACGTGGATCGTGATCGCCTTGATCTGGTGCCTGATCATGTTCTTCATGATGGTCGGCTGGCACGTCTACGGCAAGCAGAACCTGTCCACCGAGACCTACAAGACCACGCCGGAGAAGTTCACCGCCAAGGCGCAGGCCATGGTCGACAAGTACACGGTGCGCACCGAGACGGCGGAGAAGACCCCCGTGGTCGCGCCGCCGGCAGGCAGCGACGTCTACATGATCGCGCGGCTGTGGAGCTTCTGGCCGATCCTCGAGCTGGAGAAGGACAAGACCTACCGGTTGCACCTGACCTCGCTGGACTACAACCACGGTTTCTCGCTGCAGCCGGCCAACATCAACATCCAGATCGTGCCGGGCTACGAGCACGTGGTGACGGTGAAGCCGAACCAGTCGGGTACCTATTCGGTGGTGTGCAACGAATACTGCGGCATCAACCATCACACGATGGTCGGTCGCATCTACGTCAAGTAGCGGGCGGAGGCATTCACATGTCCACAACAACTTATCGCACCTGCCCCCGCTCGGGGCTGCAATTCGAGGCGAACGCCGAGAAACTGATGATCGCCAACGCGTTCGTCGCGGTGGTGTTCCTGCTCATCGGTGGCGTGCTGGCCATCGGGGTGGCGCTGACGCGCTGGCCGGCCATCCACTGGCTGCAGGCCGACACCTTCTACCAGGTACTCACGGCACACGGCATCGACATGCTGATCTTCTGGATCATCTTCTTCGAGATCGCGGTGTTGTACTTCGCATCGTCCACGCTGCTGCGCTGCCGGCTGGCCACGCCGAACGTGGCGTGGCTCGCGTTTGCGCTCATGCTGATCGGCGCGATCACCAACAACGTCGCCGTCTTCCAGGGCGGCTCGAGCGTGATGATGACCTCGTACGTGCCGATGATGGCCGCACCGTCGTTCTACCTCGGGCTGATCCTGTTTGCCGTCGGCGCGCTGATCGCCTGCTTCGTGTTCTTCGGCACGCTGGTGGTCGCCAAGCGCGACAAGACCTACCAGGGCTCGGTGCCGCTGGTCACCTTCGGCGCCATCACGGCGGCGATCATCGCGGTGTTCACCATCGCCTCGGGCGCGATCATCCTGATCCCCACGTTCCTGCAGTCGGTGGGCATCGTCGAGAAGGTCGACGCGCTGGTCTACCGCACCATCTGGTGGGCGTTCGGCCATTCGTCGCAGCAGATCAACGTCGCCGCGCACATCTCGATCTGGTACGCCGCCGCGGCCATCGCCTTCGGCGCCAAGCCGATGAGCGAGCGCGTGAGCCGGGGCGCCTTTTTGCTGTACATCCTGTTCCTGCAACTGGCCAGCGCGCACCACCTGTTGGCCGACCCGGGGCTGTCCACCGGCTGGAAGGTCGTCAACACCAGCTACTTCATGTACTTCGCGGTGCTGGCCTCGATGATCCACGGCCTCACGATCCCCGGCGCGATCGAGGTCGCGCAGCGTCAGAAGGGCTACAACAAGGGCCTGTTCGAGTGGCTGCGCAAGGCGCCCTGGGGCAACCCGACCTTCTCGGGCGTGTTCATCGCCCTGATCGGCTTCGGCTTCCTCGGCGGCATCTCGGGCGTGATGATGGGCACCGAGCAGCTCAACATGATCATCCACAACACCATCTACGTGCCGGGGCACTTCCACGCCACGGTGGTGGTGGGCACCACGTTGACGTTCATGGCGCTCACCTACTTCCTGCTGCCGGTGCTGTTCAGGCGCGAGATGATCTCTCCGGGCCTGGCGAAGATCCAGCCCTATCTGTTCGGCCTGTCGATGTACTTCTTCTGCCTTGTGATGATGGGCGCCGGCACGCTCGGCGTGTCGCGGCGCCACTGGGACATGGCGTTCAGCGGCCACGCGCTGGCCTACGAATGGCCGGGCGCAGCCTACCTGATGATGGCGCTGGTCGGCATCGCCGGCTTGGTGGCCATCGTCGGCGGCGCGCTGTATGTCTACATCACCGTCGGCACGCTGCTGTGGGGCAAGAAGCTCGACACCGGCGTGCAGAGCCCGAAGTTCACGCCGATCCCGCCGACGGCGCCGACCGTGGTGGCGCAGACCTACGGCTCCGCGGGCTTCGCCGCGCCGGGCACCTTCGCGCTCGCGATGGTGTTCCTGGTCGCGTTCGTGCTGTATTACTTCATCAACTGGAAGTACCTGTCGCAGCTCTGGGGATTGAGTTGATGTCGCCCACCCCCGATGCGCCTTCGGCGCCTCCCCCTCAAGGGGGCGCCGCTGGAGCGGCGCAGGCTGCAACGTGATGGAGCACTGACATGAACACGACCACCCTTGTTGCCTCGAAGCGGCGGCCGGCTCAGCTGGCGCGCGACGTGCTCGGCCTGTTCAAGCTGCGCATCGGCGTGATGATCATGATCACCGCGCTGGTCGGGCTGGCGGTCACGCCGGGCGCTGCCCTGAGCTTCGGCCAACTGCTGACGCTGGCGCTGTCGGTGCTGGTCGCCTCGGCCAGCGCCGGCGCGTACAACCAGTACTACGAGCACGACGTCGATCACCTGATGGCGCGCACGCGCCGGCGCGCCTTCGTCACCGGCTCGCTGCGCCACACGCCGGCGTGGCTGCTGCTGATCGTCGGCCTGCTTGCCGGTGCAGTGGCGGCGGCAGCGTGGTCGCTCAATGCGATGTCGGCGCTGTTCGTGTTTCTCGGT
>JBGAMU010000117.1:0-12852 GCA_044222685.1 Burkholderiaceae bacterium | reverse complement strand
CGGCACGCGCCAGCCGGTGAGCACGCGCGCGAACTCGGTGACGTCGCGTTGCGTGTAGCCGCCCCATCCGCCGTAGGCCGCGCCGCCGCCGGCGACACCCAGCGTGTGCAGCTCGAGCACCTCGCGCGCCAGGTTCTCGTTGAGCCCGGTCAGGCGCGGCGCCAGCGTGCCGTCACGCTGCGCGCGGCGCTGCAGGCGCTGGACCACTTCCGACTGCGGTCCCGCCGACTGGTCGTTGTCCAGGTAGCGCACCATGCCGGCGTGCCGCACCGCCGCGCCCAGCAGGGTCTCGAAAGGGCCGGCGATGTGCGGCCGGATCGCCTCGCGCTCGAAGGCACCGACCAGGCCACGGGTCGACGCCTTGGCCATCGACACGGTGAAGTGATTGGTCCAGAACAGCGCCAGCCGCTCGGCGAACGGACGCGGCGTCGTGACGGCGGTGACGAGCCGGGCCGTGATGTCGGCCTGCACGGCCTCGCGAAAGTGCTCGACGAACTGCAGTTCCACGGGCTGGGCGTCCATCGCCATCTCCCCCGCGGGGCGTGCCGTGCGCGAGCGCCGCAGGTAGGCATCGTGCAGGCGCAGACCCTGTGCGGCATCGACGAGGCCGCTGCCGCGCTGCGCATCCGCGGCGCCGACCTGCGCCAGCAACCAGCCGCGTGGATCGTCGCCGACGACCGCGAGATCGGCCTCGCCGAGGCCGAAGCGGTGCGCGGCGATCGCTGCGTGCAGCGCTTGCGACATGGCGCGCAGTATGAACGGCGCCCACGCCACCGTGGTGTCGCGTGTCCGCGCGAAGCGAAAAGAATCGTAAAGCGCGGCGCGGCCGGTCCGCCGGGCCTAGGGCGCGAGCAGCGTGTTGACCGCGTTGACGTCCTCGGGTCGCAGCTGCCCCGAGGCCTGACGCAGCCGCAGGCCGGCGACGATGACGTCGTAGCGCGCCTTCGCGAGATCACGCTGGGTCTGGAACAGCTGCGTCTGCGCATTCAGCACGTCCAGGTTGACGCGCACGCCGACCTTGTAGCCGAGCTGCGTGGCCTCGAGCGCGAGCTTGCTCGACGACTCGGCGGCCTCCAGCGCGAGCGCCTGTGCCTTGCCCGACTGCACGCCGAAGAAGGCGACGCGGGTGCCCTGCGCGACGCCGCGGCGCGCGGCATCGAGGTCGTTGCGGGCCTTCTCTTCCAGGGCCAGCGTCTCCTTGATGCGGTTCTGCGTGGCGCCGCCCGTGTAGAGCGGCATCTTCAGCTGAAGGCCGATCGAGGTCGACGCGGTGTTGCCCGGCGTCTGGGTCGCGGTGCCGGTGGTGCGGTTGGTGCCGACGCCGCCGACCAGGTCGACCGTCGGGCCGTCGCTCGCACGGGCGCGCTCGGTCTCCAGCTTGGCGATGTCGAGCGCCAGCCGCGTCTTGCGCACCAGCGGGTGCTGGCCGTCGGCAGCATTGACCCACTGGCCCACGTCGTCGGGCGTCACGCCGGGCAGCGCCACTGGTGCGGCCAGTGGTCGGGGCGAGACATTGCTGCGGCCGACCAGCTGGTCGAGCGCGATGCGCTTGGTGCGCAGGTCGTTCTCGGCGGCGATCTCCTGCGCCGTGGCGAGGTCGAAACGGGCCTGCGCCTCCCGGGTGTCGGTGATCGTCGCGGTGCCGACCTCGAAGTTGCGCTTGGCCGATGCGAGTTGTTCGGTGATGGCGGCCTTGCTCGCCTTGGTGGTGGTGAGCGCATCCTGCGACGCCAGCACGTCGAAGTAGGCCTGGGAGACACGCACAATCAGGTCTTGCTCGGCCGTCTCCAGGTCGGCCATCGAGATATCGAGGCTGCGGTAGGCCTGCGCGATGGTCGCGTCGTTGGTCCGGTTGTACAGCGGCTGGATCGCGTTGACGCCGGCGTCGATGCGATTGGCATAGCGGTGGCCGCTGCTGCCGGGAATGGCCACGCCGCCACTCACGGTAGCAGGCGAGTCGACGTCGCTGCGGGTGGCGTTGGCGGTCAGTCCCACGTTCGGCCGCTTCAGCGCGTCGGCCTGTGCGGCGCGGTACTGGGCCGAGTCAGCGAGCGAGCGGGCGGCCAGGTAGGTGGCGTCGTACGAGCGGGCCGCCTCGTACAGCTCGCGCAGGCTCTGCGCCTGCGCGGCGGGCGACAGACCCAGTGCACCCAGGGCGAGGGCCAAGCTGACGAGACGGGCCGTGGTCGAACGGCGCAGGGGCGCGAAGGTCATGAGAGGGTCCTCGTCGATTTCGTTGTCGTGTGGCCGGTGTCGGCGGGCGGCAGGCCGCCTTGTACAGGGTCCGGGTCGCTCGGTGCCAGCCCCATGCGACGTGCTGCCGCGTCGTCGGTGCGAAGCGCAGCCTGCGCGGTGCGGCCCGGCCACGCCGCGCGGGCCGCGCAGCCGCCTCTAGAAGCGGAAGCGGCTGGGCTCACTGAAGCCGCTGAGGCGCGGTGCCACTGTGTCGAACAGCTCGGTGCTCTCGAACTGCGAGGCCGCGAGTCGGCGCACGCGCACGGCCCGCATCATCGGCTCGTCGCCGACGATCGCGATCAGCCGGCCGCCGGGCGACAACTGCTCGAGCAGCGCCTGCGGCACCGAATCGACCGATCCCGACAGCACGATGGCATCGAACGGAGCGTCGTCGGGCAGGCCGCGCGCTCCGTCGAGCACGCGCACCTTGGCGTTCGAGATGCCGGCACGTTGCAGATTGGCAGACGCGAAGGTCGCCAACGCGGGCCTGACCTCGAGCGAGGTGACCGAGCGCGCACGGTGCGCCAGCAGCGCCGCCATGAAGCCCGAGCCGGCGCCGACCTCGAGCACGCGCTCGTGTCGCTGCAGGTCGAGCTCCTGCAGCATGCGCGCCTCGACGCGAGGCGCCAGCATGCACTGGCCGTCCGGCAACGGCACCTCGGTGTCGACGAAGGCGAGGGCGCGGTAGGCCGGCGGCACGAAATCCTCGCGGCGCATCACCGCCAGCAGTTCCAGGATCGCGGGATCGAGCACGTTCCACGGGCGGATCTGCTGCTCGATCATGTTGAAACGGGCGAGTTCGAGGTTCATGTTGTTCGGGTGTTGATGAGAATCAAGTCGTGAAATTCTAGGGCGCGACGGCGCCCCGGGGGTTGCCGGCGAACAAGCCGCGCGTCCAGCGCGCCAGATCGTCGAGGTAACCATAGATCACCGGCACCACCACCAGCGTGAGCAGCGACGAGGTGATCACGCCGCCGATCACCGCCTGGCCCATCGGGGCGCGCTGTTCCGACCCTTCGGACAGCGCGAAGGCGAGCGGCACCATGCCGAAGATCATCGCCAGCGTGGTCATCAGGATCGGCCGCAGCCGCACGCGCGCGGCCTGCAGCAGCGCCGCGTCGCGGCTGAGCCCGTCGGCCCGCGCGCGAATGGTGAAGTCGACCAGCAGGATCGCGTTCTTGGTCACCAGGCCCATCAGCATGATGACGCCGATGATCGAGAAGATGTTGAGCGTGGAGCGCGCGATCAGCAGCGCCAGCACCACGCCGATCAGCGTGAGCGGCAGCGACGACATCAGCGCCAGCGGCTGCAGGAAGCTGCGGAACTGCGACGCCAGGATCATGTAGATGAACACCACCGCCATCGCCAGCGCCGAAACCGCATAGGCAAACGACTCCTGCATGTCCTTGGTCGAGCCGCCGAAGCGATAGCGGTAGCCCGGCGGCGCAGGCCGCTCGAGCATGACACGCTGGATGTCGGCCGACACCTCGCCGAGCGAGCGGCCCGACACGTTGGCGGTGAGCTCGACCTCGCGGTTCAGGTCGCGCCGGTTGATCTGATTGGCGCCGCTGCCGGTGCGCACGTCGGCCACCTGCGCCAGGCGCACGATGCGTGCCGACCCGTCGGCATTGACGCCCGCCATCAACGGCAGCCGCTCCAGGTGGGCGGTGTTGTCGCGCGAGCCGGGTTGTAGCCGGACCTTGACGTCGTAGGTCTGGTCGTCCTCGGCGCGCCAGTTGCCCACCGTGACGCCGGCCACCAGCGCGCGCAATGCATTCGTGATGCTGCCCACCGACAGGCCGAGATCGGACGCCGCGTCGCGCCGCACCTCGATCGACGCGGTCGGCTTGTTCGGCTTCATGCTGGTGTCGAGGTCCACCAGCCCCGGGATCTCGCGCAGCCGCAGCGACAGCGCACTGCTGACACGCTGCAGTTCCGCCAGGTCGGTGCCCTGCACCGACAGCGAGATCGGCTTGCTGCCGGCCACCGAATCGAGCAGGCCGACGTGCGTGATCGTGATGCCGGGCACCGCGGCCAGGCGCTCGCGCAACGGCACCGACATCTGGTCGACCGAGCGCTGCCGGTCCTTGCGGTCGACCAGGCGCACGTACACCGTGGCGATGTTGCGGCCCTGGGACTGGCCGGTATTGATGGTGGTCAGCGTGTAGCGCACCTCGGGCAACGTGCGCAGGATCGCGTCGACCTGGCGGGCGCGGGTCTCGGTGACCTCCAGCGACGAGCCGACCGGCGTGTAGAAGCTGACGAAGGTCTCCGAGAAGTCGGCCTTCGGCACGAACTCGGTGCCGAGCAGCGGCGCGATGCCGAAGCTGGCGACCAGCGTGGCCAGCGCGACGCCGAGCGTCGCCAGCCGGTGCTTGAGCGACCAGGCCAGCGTGGCGACATAGCCGTCGCCCAGCCGATGCGACAACCGATCGACCACATGCGTGACACGGCCGAGCGTGCGGTCGTACCACGAGCGCGGCTCGAACGGCCGGCCCTCGCGGTCGATCGCCGGGTCGTGCCACACCGAGCTCAGCATCGGGTCGAGCGTGAAGCTGACGAACATCGAGATCAGCACGGCGGCGACGATGGTGATGCCGAACTCGTGGAAGAACTTGCCGATGATGCCGCCCATGAAGCCGATCGGCAGGAAGACGGCGACGATCGAAAGCGTGGTCGCCAGCACGGCCAGGCCGATCTCGTCGGTGCCCTGCAGCGCGGCGTCGCGCGCGCTCTTGCCCATCTGCACGTGGCGCACGATGTTCTCGCGCACGACGATGGCGTCGTCGATCAGCAGGCCGACACACAGGCTCAGCGCCATCAGCGTCACCATGTTGATCGAGAAGCCGAACGCGTGCATGAAGGCGAAGGTGCCGATGAGCGCGATCGGCAGCGTCAGCCCGGTGATGACGGTCGAGCGCCACGAGTTGAGGAACAGGAACACGATCGTCACCGTGAGCAGCGCGCCCTCGATCAGCGTGCGTTTCACGTTGGCCACCGACACGCGGATCGGCCGCGAGTTGTCGCGCACCACCTCGGCGCTCACGCCGGGCGGCAAGTCGGGGCGCAGCTGCTCGAGCGCGCGCTGCAGCCCGTCGACGACGTCGATGGTGTTCTCGCCCTGGCTCTTCTGCACCTCGAGCGCCAGCGTGCGCCGGCCGTTGTACAGCGCCAGCGATTCGAGCTCCTCGGGGCCATCGACCACGTCGGCCACCTGCGACAGGCGCACCGGCTGGCCGTTGGCGCCACGCCGCGCGACGATGATCTGCTGCAGGTCGCCCGGCCGGCGGATGCGGCCCTCGACCTGCACCACGCGCTCCGACTCGCGCGAGCGCAGGCTGCCGGCTGGCAAGTCCTGGTTCTCGGTGCGCACGGCGGCCAGCACCTGGTCGACGCCCAGGCCCATCG
The DNA here is from genome assembly GCA_044222685.1 of Burkholderiaceae bacterium. Taxonomy (GTDB): domain Bacteria; phylum Pseudomonadota; class Gammaproteobacteria; order Burkholderiales; family Burkholderiaceae_C; genus JAEUPI01. The sequence continues at coordinate 7,209 of JBGAMU010000117.1, read as the reverse complement.
CCTCGAGCGCCTGCGGCTTGAGATACACGTTGAGCTCGCGCTTCAGGCTGCCCACCAGCGTGACCGAGCCGACGCCGGGCACGTTCTCGAGGCGCTTCCTGATCACCTGGTCGGCCAGCGTGGTGAGCTCCTGCACGCTGCGGCTGCCGTCGGGCGAGCCGAGCGCGAGCGTGAACACCGGCCGCGCGGCCGGGTCGAAGCGCGAGACACGCGGCTCCTTCACCTCGTCGCGGAACGACGCCTTCACGATCGACAGCTTCTCGCGCACGTCGTCGGCGGCGCGGCGGCCCTCGACGTCGAGGTTGAACTGGACGATCACCACCGAGATGCCTTCGTAGCTGCGCGAGAACAGCTGGTTGATGCCGGCGATCGTGTTGACCGCCTCCTCGACCTTCCGGGTCACCTCGCTCTCGACGATCTCCGGCGCAGCGCCGGGATAGTCGATCTGCACCACGACGGTCGGGAATTCGATGTTCGGGAACTGGTCGACCTTGAGGCGCTGCACCGCAAACAGGCCGAGCACGATGAAGGCGAGCATCACCATCACGGCCATCACCGGGTTGGCGATCGAGACACGGGTGAACCACATGGCGCGTCAGGGCCGGGCGGCGGTGGCCAGCGCCGGTGCCGACGCAGCGGCCGACGCCGCAGGCAGGCGCAGCAGGCTGCCATCGCGCACGACGCCCACGCTGCCGGCGAGCACGCGGTCGCCATCGTTCAATCCGGCGCGGATCTCGATCACCTCTTGCGTGCCGGCCTGGCCGCGCACGCCGAACTCGGGCTGGTGCCAGCGGGCCACATCGCCGTCGACGCGCACCACGTAGGGTCGCGCCTGGTCGTAGCGCAGGGCGCCGATCGGCACCACCAGCGCCTCGCGCCGCTCCAGCTCGATCGCACCCTGCACGAAGAGGCCCTGGCGCAACGCCGGATGGGCGTCGACCGCCAGGAACGCCGGCACCGTGCGCGAACCGGCCTGAGCGCTCGGGCTGATGCGCACCACGCGCGCCGTCAATGGCTGCGCGAGGCCGTCGACCTGCAGCCGGGCGGCTGCGCCGACGCGCAACGAGGCGACGTCCTGCGGCGCAATGGCGGCCTCGATCTCGAGCCGCGACAGGTCGACGATCTCGAGCAGCTTGGCGTCGACCGGCACGCGTTCGCCCGGCTGCACCAGGCGCTGCGCGATCTGGCCGGCGATCGGCGCCGTGACGGTGGCGTCGGCGCGTGCCTTGCGCGCCAGTTCGACGGCGGCGCGCGCCGCCTCGTGCGTAGCCCTGGCGGCCGATTCGCCCGACACCGACGACTCCAGCGCTGTCGACGAGATGAACCCCTGGGCCACCAGCGCCTTGTTGTTGACGAGTTGGCGCTGCGTGATCTCGAGCTGCGCGCGCGCGGCCTCGGCCTGCTGCTCGGCCTGGCGCAGCCGCCAGTCGAATTCGGTGGTGTCCAGCTGCGCAAGCACCTGACCGGCGCGCACGGTGTCGCCTTCGCGGACCGACAGCGCGCGCACTTCGGCGGCGACCCGCGCCTTGACGAAGGCGCTGTTCACCGCGCGCAGGCTGCCCGACACCTCGAGCATCCGCGTCAGCTCGGCACGCTGTACGCGCTGCAGGTCGCCCGCAGACAGCTCCAGCGCGGCTGCCGCCGGCGCGGGTACGGCCAGGCGGGCCTGTTCGGCCTTGCGCGTCGTGAGGGCGCGACCGACCAGCAGGGCCAGCACCAGCAGCGCCAGCACGGGCAGTGCCACACGCAGCGAGCGCTTCATCGGGCGGCGCGCCCGACCGAACGCCCCGACGGCCGAGCCAGGCCACGCAGCACCAGGTCGATGTGCGCGCGGATGAAGACGGCCGGGTCGAGGTGATCGTTCTGCGGCGCGCAGGCGCCGAGCGAGTGCTTGTGCAGGCAGCACATCACCATCGGCAGCATCAGCGAGTGCACGACGCAGGTCACGTCGAGCGGCTCGAACTCGCCGTTGTCGATGCCGCGCTGGACGATGCGGCCGATCAACCGCTCGCCGGGCTCGACCACTTCGCGCTGATAGAAGGCCGCCAGGTCGGGGAAATTGCGCACCTCGGTGATCACCAGCTTGAAGACGCCCGAGGTCGGGCTGTCGAGCACGTCGTGCCACCAGCGGCCGAACACCTCGCGCAGCAGTTCGCTCGTCGAGCCGCGGTGCTGATCGGCCAGCGCGGCGCCGGCGGCGATGCGCGCGGACAGGTGTTCGCGGATCACCGCCTTCAGCAGCTCTTCCTTGCTCGGGTAGTAGAGGTACAACGTGCCTTTGGACACGCCGGCCCGCTGGGCGACTTCGTCGGCGCGGGCCGCGGCGAAGCCCTTTTCGACGAACAGGTCGAGCGCCGCGTCGAGCAGTTCTTGCGGGCGCGCGTCCTTGCGACGGCGGCGGGTGGGGGCTTCGATTGCGGGCATGGCTTAATGACTGACCGGTCAGTAATGTACCGCCTGAGGTGGTGCCGGGTCAACGCGGCAGATCGCGTTGCACAGGCCCTTCGGGGTTGCGGCTTGCCCGCGCGCTGCGCATGAACGAGCCCATCCGAGCCTCGACCGCGCAAAGCCCCGTGCCCATCGCCGGGCAGGCGGCCCGCTTTCTCGTCGTGGGCGCTGCGGCGACGGCGCTGCAGTACGCCGTGCTGTTCGCGCTGGTCCAGGCGGCCGGCTGGAACGCCGCCGTCGCATCGACCCTCGGGTTTGCGGCGAGCCTTTGGCTCAACTACGCGCTAAACCGCCGCTACACGTTCGCGAGCGACCGTCCGCATGCCCAGGCGTTGCCGCGTTTCCTGGTCATCGCATCGGGTGGCCTGTTGCTGACCGCCGTCGGCATGCAGATTGCCGTGGAGCACGTCGGCTTGAACTACCTGGTCTCCCAGTTGATCGTCACCGGGGTCGTCACGATTTGGAACTTCGTACTCAACCGCTGCTGGTCATTTCGCCAGGCCCGGTGACGACCACCGGTCTGAGCATCGTGGTGCCGTGCTTCAACGAAGAAGAGGTGCTGCCGGAGACCATCCGCCGACTGGCGGCACTGCTCGACAGACTGTCTGCCGCCGGCAAGATCGACGAGGCGAGAAGCGGGGTGTACTTCGTCGACGACGGCAGCCGTGACGCCACCTGGCGCCTGGTCGAGCAGGCCCACGCCGACGACGCACGGATGCACGGAGTCAAGCTGTCGCGCAATTGCGGGCATCAGGCGGCCGTGCTGGCCGGCCTGCAGTCGGCGCCAGGCGACGCCGTCATCAGCATCGATGCCGACCTGCAGGACGACGTGGGCGCGATCGAGGCCATGGTCGACCGCCATGCCGCGGGGGATGACATCGTCTATGGCGTGCGCAACGACCGCCGCGCGGATTCATGGTTCAAGCGCTCGACGGCAGTCGGCTACTACCGCTTGCTCGAGTGGATGGGCGTGAGGATCGTGTTCAACCACGCCGACTATCGGCTGCTCAGCCGGCGTGTCATCGACTGCCTGCAGCAGCACCACGAAGTGAACCTCTTCCTGCGCGGCATCATTCCCACGCTCGGCTTTCGCTCCAGCACCGTCGAGTACCAGCGCGCCGAGCGGTTTGCCGGCCAGTCGAAGTACCCGCTCGGAAAGATGCTGGCGCTGGCGATCAACGGCGTCACCTCTTTCTCGGCGTTCCCGCTTCACCTGATCACGCTGACCGGCCTGGGCGTGTTCGTCATCAGCATCGCGCTCGGCCTATGGGCGTTGTGGGTGCGGCTGTACGGCACGTCGTTCCCGGGTTGGGCGTCGACGGTGGTGCCGATGTACTTTCTCGGCGGCATTCAATTGCTGTGCATCGGCGTGATCGGCGAATACCTGTCGAAGATCTACATGGAGGTCAAGGCAAGGCCGCGTTACTTCGTCGAGAAGGCGCTTTGAGCCAGACGTCGGCATCGGCAGGCGCCACGGGCCGGTTCGCGCGGCCGTTGGCGTGGGCCTTCGAGCCGGCGTCGTGGCCTGTGCTGGCCATCGTCCTGCTGCTGCTGTTGCTGGCGTTCTACCTGCCGCTGTCCGCCTGGACCAGCAACGAGGAAAACTACTTCCAGCTGGCGTATCGGCGGGTGGCGCCGGAGGCGTTCACGCCCTGGAGCGCCGTCTTCGACCAGTCGAGCGGCCGTCTCGTCAGCGAGTATCTGTACGGCACGCTGGTCGAACAACTGGGCTACGACCGGGCCCATACCGTGGCACGGCTGGCGACCGCCGGCTTGTACGCGGTCGGCCTGGGTGCGATGTTGTCGTCGATGCGCGTGTCGGTCGTCGAGGCGCTGGCGATCGTGGGCGGCTTTCACATGCTCAACGAGCACATCCTCGGCGGGGAGTGGCTGTTCCTCGGCACCGAACCCAAGACGTGGGCGTATGGGTGCGTGTTCCTGGCCATCGGCCTGGCGCAGCGCGGGCGCTGGCGCTGGGCGTTCGTCGCCACCGCGGTGGCCACCTGGCTTCACTTCCTGGTCGGCGGATTCTGGGCGCTGGCGCTTGCGCTCGCCTCGGCGATATCGACGCCGCGCGAGTGGCGGCGCGCGGCGGGGGCGTTCGGCCTGTATGTGCTGCTGATCGCGCCGCTGCTGGTGATCGTCGCCCGCGACCAGTTTGCGCCCGGGCTGTCCGCCGCGCCCTGGCCGGCGGCGGACGCGCCCGGCGCCCTGTCGGCAGACACGATCTATGCATGGCGCAACGCGCACCATCTGTCGCCCTTCATCAACCCGGCGCTGATGCCCCAGTGGATGCGCGGCATCGCCCGGCTGGCGGCGGTGGTGGGGGTCTACCTGCTGCTGTTGCTGCTGCTGCGCGGCCGCCCTCGCGGATCGTTGCTGATCCCGTTGGTCGGCATCGGCCTGGTCGAGCTGGTGCTGGCGCTGGGCGTCAGCTACCTGGATCGCGATCGGACCGTGCTGGCCAAGCTGTACATGTTCAGGCCCAGTTCGGCCACGCTGCTTCTCTTCCTGGCCTTGCTGGTGATCGGGTCTCGGGACGTGTTCGCGACGCGCTATCGGTCGATCGTGGGCGCAGCGCTCATCGTCGTGGCGGTGGGCGGGTTGTTGCTGGAGATCCAGCGCGATGTGCGCCAGGCCAGGCAGCCGGCATCGGTGCCGCACCAGGCCGAGCTGGTCGAGGCGGTACGGGCCGCGTCCGGCCCCGACGAGGTGGTGCTGCTCGACCCGTCGATGGACGATGACGTGCCGGTCGTGCGGCTGAACCGCCTGGTCGAGCGGCCGACCGTGGTCGCCACCAAGTTCGTTCCCACCGCCCCGGACGACGTGCGCCGCTGGCATGCCCTGCTGCAGTGGCGCGCAGGCCTGTTCGAGAAGGGCTGCCGGGCCAGCGACATGCAAGCGGTGCCGGTGAAGCTGCTGATCGCCTTCAGCGCAAGCGCCCGCGATCGCGTCGAGGATTGCGGGCCGGTGATCTGGCAACGCGACGACATCGCGCTGATTCGCGTTCAGCGCTGAACGCTCTGTCTCGCGAACGACCGCGCCGCGGCGTGGCCGCGGACCGACGGCTTTGCGCGCAGGAATCGTCGCGATCGCAGATGTCGTGCGGCGCGGCCGTCGCGCCACCCCGGATGGCCGATGGCTGCACTCTATGATGCGCGGCTTTGCGGAGGGAACTGCCCGGTGGATGTGGTGATGCTGATCAAGGCGGCCGTGATGGGCCTGGTGGAAGGGATCACCGAGTTCCTGCCGATCTCGTCGACCGGGCACCTGATCCTCGCCGGCTCGCTGCTGGACTTCGCCGATGCCAAGGCCAAGGTGTTCGACATCGCGATCCAGAGCGGCGCCATGCTGGCGGTGGTGATCGTCTACTGGCAGCGCCTGCGCGATACGGTGGTGCATCTGGGCGACAGCGAACGCGCGCGCCGTTTCGTGCGCAACGTGGCGATCGCCTTCGCTCCAGCAGTGATGCTGGGCCTGCTGCTGGGCAAGGCGATCAAGGCGCACCTGTTCAATGCGCCGGTGGTGGCGGCCAGCTTCATCGTGGGGGGCTTGATCATCCTGTGGGTCGAGCGGCGACAGACAACGGCCGTGCGGGTCGAATCGGTCGACGCGATGACGGCGCTCGACGCGCTCAAGGTCGGGCTGGCGCAATGCGTGGCAATGATCCCCGGCACCAGCCGTTCCGGTGCGACCATCATCGGCGGCATGTTGTTCGGCCTGTCGCGCCAGGTTGCCACCGAGTTCAGCTTCTACCTGGCGATTCCGACGCTGATGGGCGCCGGCGCCTACAGCCTGTACAAGGAGCGCGCGCTGCTGTCGGCGGCCGACTGGCCGGTGTTCGCCGTCGGCGGTGTCGTCGCCTTCGCCAGCGCGTATGCCTGCGTGCGCTGGCTGCTGCGTTACATCGCGAGCCACACCTTCGTGCCGTTCGCCTGGTACCGCATCGGCTTCGGTGCGGTGGTGCTGCTGACCGCGTGGACCGGTGTGGTCGACTGGGCCGACTAGCCTTCGTCCTGCGCCCCACGTTTGCGGAACACGAGATCCCAGGTGCCATGGCCCAGCGCGGTGCCGCGCGACTCGAACTTGGTGAACGGGCGGTAAGCGGGCCGCGGCGCGAAGCCGGCTGCGGTGTTCTGCAACTCAGGCTCGGCCGACAGCACCTGCAGCATCTGCTGCGCATAGGGCTCCCAGTCGGTGGCCAGGTGCAGCGTCGCACCGCCAGCCAGGCGACTGGCCAGCAGACTGACGAACGGCGGCTGGATCAGACGACGCTTGTGGTGCCGCTTCTTCGGCCACGGGTCGGGGAAGAACACCATCGCACCGGCCAGCGAGCCGGGCGCGAGCATGTGCTCGAGCACTTCGACCGCGTCGTGCTGCACGATGCGCACGTTGGCCAGCGCGAGGGCCTCGATGCGCTGCAGCAAGGCACCGACGCCGGGCGGGTGCACCTCGATGCCGAGGAAGTCGAGGTCGGGTGATGCCTGCGCGATGGCCGCGGTGCTGTGGCCCATGCCGAAGCCGATCTCCAGCACCCGCGGTGCGCCGTGGCGACCGAAGACGGCGTCGAGGTCGAGCGGTGCATCACGAAAAGGCAGCACGAACCGCGGTGCGAGTTCGCGCAGCGCGCGCTGCTGGCCGCTGCCCATGCGGCCGGCACGCAGCACGTAGCTGCGCACGCTGCGTTGTGCTGCGGTGGCTGCGCCGCCAGCGTTGTCCGTCTGATCGATCTGCAAGATGACAATCGCCGCCAGTGCCCGG
>JBGAMU010000116.1:0-12863 GCA_044222685.1 Burkholderiaceae bacterium | reverse complement strand
CAGGAATTCGAGGTCGGTGAACAGCACCTCGGTCATGCCGGTGCAGGAGCAGAAGTTGACGATGTCCGCCTCGGTGACGGTGCGGCCGACGGTGCGGAACTGGCGCCCGAGCGGAAGATCCTCGAAGTGCAGGCCGATGCCCAGCGTCTCCATGTGCTTTGCCTCTTCTCGTTTCGTGTTCAACGTGCGACCAGGTTCATCAACGCCGCCGACAGCGGCGGATAGCCGCTGTCGGCCGGCAGCACCGGCACGCGCCGCCCGTCGGCATGCGGCCCGAGCGTGGGCCGGATGCACTGCACGGTGCGCGCCCTCGCGGCGGCCACGGCGGCAGCGGCATCGGGGCTCGTGCCGAGCAGCGCCAGGTTGCACAGGGTGGGGAAGATGATGACGCGGCGCCGTTCCTCGCAGTCGCGCAGGGCGTCGCCGGGGGTGACCCAGAACGAGTCGACCGCCTCGCGGCCATCGTGCGCGGCCACCTGGCCCGGCGGCGCGGCGGCGATGTAGAAGTGGGTGTCGAATCGCTTGGGCGAGACCTCCGGGGTCACCCAGTGCGCGAACGGGTGCAGCAGGTCCAGCGCCAGCTCGAGGCCCTCGACGCGCACCATCTCGACGAAGGCCTCGGCCGAAGCCGCTGTGCGCTCGTGCCAGCGCCGCCACAGTTCGCCGAGCGCTTCGGCGCCGAGCAGCCGGCCGCGGCGGCGCGCCAGCAGCAGCCCGCTCTCCTCGAACGCCTCGCGCACCGCGGCGACGCGCAGCGCGTGGTCGTCGTCGCCGAAGGCCGCGCCTGCCGGACCGTGCTGCCGCAGCACGGTGTCGCGGTCGGCCGCGGCCACCTTGCCGCCGGGGAACACCGCCGCGCCGCGCGCGAAGTCGATCTCATGGTGGCGCACCACCATCAGGGTCTCGACGCCGCCCGGCCCGTCGCGCACCAGTACCAGCGTGGCCGCCGCCACGGGCTGCACGCTCGCGCTTGCCGTGTTGTCGGCCATCTGCGCCGCCGCCTCAGATGCGCATTTCCTGCGCGATGATCGTGCGCTGGATCTGCGAGGTGCCGCCGCCGATGGTGGCTTGCATGCCCTCGCGGAAGTAGCGTTCGACGTCGGCCTCCGGCGTGGTGCCCAGGCCGCCGAAGATCTGCACCGCCTGGCGGCTCACGGTCTGCAGCGTCTCGGACGCGAACAACTTGGCCATCGCCACTTCCTTGCGGCAAGGCAGCCCCTGCGCGGCCAGGTCGGCGGCGCGGTAGGCCAGCAGCCGCGCCGCGTCGGTCTGCGTCTGCATGTCGGCCAGCATGTGGCGGATGACCTGGAACTCGAAGATCGGCTTGCCGAATTGCACGCGCTGCTTGGCATAGGCGAGCGCGTCGTCGACGGCGCCCTGCGCGTTGCCGACATAGCTCGCCGCCACCGCGACGCGTTCGAGAGCCAGGTGTTCGCCGGCGATGATCTTGAATCCCTCGCCCGGCGCGCCCAGCATGTTGGCCGCCGGAACGCGCACGTTGTCGAGGAAGATCTCGGTCGTCACCACCGAGCGGCGCGCCAGGGTCTGAAGCGGCCGGATCGTCAGCCCCGGCAGGTCGTTCGGAACGATGAAGACGCTCAGCCCGTCGCGCTTGTCCGGGGTCTGCGCGGTGCGGACCAGCATCAGGATCACCGCGCCGCGGTTGGCCGCGCCGCTGCACCAGAGCTTCTGGCCGTTGAGCACGTAGTGGTCGCCGTCGCGCTCGGCGCGCGTCTGCACGTTGGCCACGTCGGAGCCGGCGCCCGGTTCCGACATCGAGATCGGGAAGCGGACCTCGCCGCGCATGAAGGGTTGCAGGAAGCGCCGCTTCTGGTCCTCCGTGCCGTGCAGGGAGAAGTTCATCGCGGTGAAGATGCCGCCGCAGATGGCCACCGAGAAGTCCACGCCGTAGGCCGACAATGCCTCGCACATCAGCGCGTAGGAGAAGACGTCGCCGCCGTCGCCACCGTCGGCTTCCGGCACCAGCAGCCGGTGGAAGCCGAGCTTGGCGGCCTTCTCGTAGGCCTCGAACGGAAAGGCGCGGTCCATGTCGCACTTGCGCACGTATTCGCGGCCGACCTCGCGGTCGAGCCAGCGGCGGGCCGAGTCTTTCCAGGCCTGGCGTTCCTCGTCCAGGAAGTTCATGGTGTCAATGGCGAGTGGCGTCCGCGGGGACGGGCATTCCGGCGAGCAGGCCTGCCAGCGGAGACAGATCGGGCAGTTCGTCGAGCCGATCGACCAGCTCGATCAGCTCGTCACACACGTCCACGCCGACGACGGGCGCCGCCATCGAGCGGAACTTGCGCTCGAGGCGGGCGCGCTGCGCGCGCAGGTCGGAATCGGGGATGCCGGCGTCGTGGCGGCGCCGCAGCGTGTCACCATCGACCGTCTTGATCACCACTTCGGCCTGCGTCAACTCGGCGCACTCCGGGTGAAGTTCCACGCGCACGCGGTCTCGCAGCATCCCGAGATCGGGATCGGCGGTCTGCTCATCCGAGTAGCTGGCCAGTGAAGCGGTGTCCACGCCGGCGATCGCCATCGCCACCGTGTGGCGCAGGCTGAACTTCGCTTCCAGACCGCTGCTCGGCTCGGCGATGTTGCACACCCCATCGCTGACCGCGGAGGCGTGCACGACGACGCGCATCACGTCGTCGGCGCCCAGTTCGTGCCGCTCCTTCAGGTGCCGCGCGGCTTCGATGGCCGCGTGCGTGCCGTAGCAGGCGGCGTGGTACTTGAAGAGGTTCTGCCGCAGGAACAGCCCGCTTTGCGGATCGCGCAGCGCCGCCTCGGGGTGGAAGTCCGGGCCATGCGTCGAGGCGAAGCCCTGGCTGGCTTCGATCGCGTCGCTTCGGCTCGTGAACCCGCGAGCCGCCAGCTGGGCGGCGAGCAGGCCGTCGGCACCCGCCTTCCCGGCGTGCAGCGGCTTGCACATCGTGCCGAACATCGACTTCAGGCCTGCCGCCTCGGTCGCTGCGATGCCCAGCGCCACCGCGGTGTCCGCGGCGTCCAGGCCGAGCAGCCGGGCGCAGGCGGCCGCGGCGCCGAAGGTGCCGAGCGTGGCGGTCGCATGAAACCCGGCGGCGTAGTGCCCCGGCGAGACGGCCGCGCCGATGCGGCACAGCGTCTCGTAGCCGGCGACGAACGCGGCCATGAACTCGGGCCCACCGGCGCCACGTGCCTCGGCTAGAGCCAGCAGGGGCGGCACCAGCACCACACTCGGGTGGCCGCTGAAGCTCATGTTGACGTCGTCGAAGTCGAGCGCGTGCGAGGCGGCGCCGTTGACCAGGGCGGCCTGCCGGCAACTCGTCGCGAAGCCTTGGCCGACGACGGTGGCCTGCGCGCGACCGCCTTGTTCTCGCGCCTCTTCGGCCAGCATGCGCGTCAGCGGTTCGTGGGCGCCGGCCAACGAGACCGCGATCCAGTCCAGCACGCACTGGCGCACCAGCTCCCGCGCATCTGCGGGCAGCGCGTCATGCCGCCACGCGGCCGCGCGCTCGGCCAGTGCGGCAGTGAGGCCGTTTGCAGCGCCGACGCTGCCCACAGCGCGCGAGGTTCGGGAGAGGGAGGTGGTAGCGATCATGTCAACGTCCTTTCCATTGCGGCTTGCGCTTTTCGCGGAATGCGCGCGGCCCTTCCAGCGCATCCTCGCTCAGATAGACGGCGTCGAACGCGCGCCAGGAAGCGCGCAGCGCGGCCGTGCGGCCCATTTCGGTGGCCATGCGCACCATTTCCTTGGCCCCGCGAACGGTCAGCGGTGCGTTCACCAGGATGCGCGCGGCGAGCTCCCTGGCGCCCTGCAGCGCCTGGCCCGGCGGCGTGACCCGGTTCACGTAGCCGAGCTCATAGGCACGCTGGGCCGACAGCGGGTCGCACGTCATGGCCACCTCCATCAGGATGCGCTGCGGCAGCATGTGGATGACCGGGGCAGCCCAGGGCATGCCGCGGCCCACGCGCCCCTCGGTGATGGCGAACTTGGCCGTCTCGTCGGCCACGCACAGGTCGCACATCTGCGCCAGCAGCCAGCCCCCGGCAAAGGCGTAACCCTGCACGGCGGCGATGACCGGCTTGGTGACCTCGATCGTCTCGCCGAGCACCGGCATGAAGTTGCGCGGCGGGATGCGCAGCGCGGTGTCGGCGGCTTCCACCAGATCCATGCCGGCGCAGAACGTGTCGCCGGCACCGGTCAGGATGGCGATGTGTGCCGACTCGTCGGCCTCGAAGCGCGGCCAGACTTCGAACATGGCCTGGCGCACGGCGCGGTTGATGGCGTTCTTGCGTTCCGGCCGATTGATGGTGATCACGGCAATGCCGTTGTCGACTTCGTACAGGAGTTCGTTGCTCATGCGGTGAGGCGCTCTTTCGGTGTGGGCGGTGGTTGCCCCGGGTTGTGGCCCAGGGCGGCGGACATGGCAGCGGCGGCTTCGCGCGCGGCGGCGGTGAGCCGCTCGGCGGCGGCGCGTCCCCGATCGAGGGGGGCGGCGACGATGACGGCGGCGTCGACCCGGCCGTCGTGCTCGAACACGGGCGCGGCGAACCCGGCGACGTCGGGTGTGACTTCGCCGAGCGTCGACCCGTATCCCTGTGCGCGCGTGCGCTCGATGACGCGGGTGAGCTGTCGACGGTCAGTCAGGGTCTTGCTGGTCAGCGGACGCAGTTCGGCCGTCCGCAGGTAATCGGCCAGCCAGTCCGGATCCTGGTGCGCCAGCAGCACGCGCCCGGCGGAGGTTGCGTACAGAGGCCGCGTGGTGCCCACCGGCACCGAGTAGCGCACCAGCTTGTGGCTCTCGACGACTTCGACATAGGTCAGGAGCTTGGCGGACCGGTCGATCACCGCCAGTACCACGGTCTCGCCCGATTTGGCGCGTGCCTCGTGCAGGAAAGGCATCGCGATCGATGCCAGTGAGCGCGCGGAAACCAGGGCGGCACCGAGCACGAAGGACTGCGGGCCCAGCCGGTACAGCACGCCGTCGCGCTGCACGTAGCCCTCGCCGACCAGCCCGCGCAGCAGCGCATGGACGCTGGTCTTCGGTGCGCCGAGCATCGGGTGCAGCCGCGCGAGGGTGAGCCCTGCGGGTTCGGCCGCCAGAAGGCGCAGCAGGGTCAGCACCCGTGACAGCGACATCGGTGCCGCATCGACCCGCGCCGGCGCATCGACTTGCGCGTCGGGGCGTGCTGCGGGTAGTCCGAGTGTCTCCATACGTTCTGATATTGGAACAGACGTTCGTATTCAAGGCCACGTTAACAAGCCGTCCCGCGCACGTCAACGCATCGCGCATCCGGGATGACCCCAGGTCGGGTCACCTTTGCTCAAACTAACACTTGTTCGATTACCATATCGTCCAATCCGCTGACGTGATGCATGACGAGCGACGACGACACCTCGCCGATCTGGCAGCCCACGGCCGGGCGTTCGGCAGCTGCCCGCATGACCGCCTTCCAGGGCTGGCTCGAGAGCGCAAAGGGCCTGCGCTTCGCCGACTATCAAGCGCTTTGGCGTTGGTCGGTCGACGACCTCGACGCCTTCTGGAGTGCCCTGGTCGAGCACTTCGATCTTCCGCTCGACGGCGAGCCCGACCCCGTGCTGGCCCAGCGCTCGATGCCCGGGGCCCGCTGGTTCCCGAACACGCGCACGAACTACGTGAACCAGGTCTTCAGCCAGCGCAGCAGCGAGCGGCCCGCGCTGGTCTTCCGCAACGAAGCCGGCGCGCGCGACGAGGTCTCGTGGGAGCGGTTGGGGCGCGAAGTGGCTTCGCTCGCCGCTTGGCTGCGCGAGCAGGGCGTGCGTCCCGGCGATCGCGTGGTGGCCTATCTGCCGAACATTCCTCAGGCCGTGACGGCCTTCCTGGCCGCTGCAAGCGTCGGTGCCGTGTGGTCGCTGTGCTCGCCCGAGATGGGGGTGGCGGCGGTTGTCGATCGCTTCCGCCAGATCGAACCCAAGGTGTTGATTGCGGCCGACGGCTACCGCTGGAGCGGCCAGGCGCACGACCGGCGCGAGATCGTCGCGAGTCTGCTTCGGGCGCTGCACAGCGTGGAAAGGTTCGTGCTGGTGCCTTACCTGGACGCGGCTGCCGACGTGCACGCCTGGCCGCGCGCGGTGGCGTGGGCCGAGACGACCGGACGCGTGGCGCCGCTGCGGGTCGAGGCGCTGGCGTTCGACCATCCGCTGTGGGTCGTGTACTCGTCCGGCACAACCGGCCCGCCCAAGGCGATCGTGCACGGCCACGGCGGCATCCTGATCGAGCATGTCAAGACGATGGCGCTGCACAACGACGTGGTGGCCGGCGACCGCTTCCACTGGTTCACGACAACTGGCTGGGTGATGTGGAACCTCAACGTGGCCGCGCTGCTGGTGGGCGCCGTCATGTGCATCTACGACGGCAACCCCGCCTGGCCGGACTACGGCACGCTGTGGCGCTTCTGCGGCGAGATGAATCTCGACTTCTTCGGCGCAGGCGCGGCGTTCTTCTCGATGTGCGAGAAGAACGGCATCGAGCCGCGCCAACTGGCGGCCCTGAGCCGGCTGCGCACGATCGGGTCCACCGGCTCGCCCCTGGCGCCGCAGAGCTACCGCTGGATCTACGACAAGGTGCGCCGCGACGTGTGGCTGGCGCCGATGTCGGGCGGCACCGACTTTGCCGGTGCCTTCGTCGGCGGCGTGCCGACCCTGCCCGTGTTCGTCGGAGAGATGCAGGCGCGCTGCCTGGGCGCCGATGTCCAGGCCTGGGACGACGGCGGCCGCGAACTGGTGGACGAAGTGGGCGAACTGGTGTGCGTGGCGCCGATCCCGTCGATGCCGCTGTATCTGTGGAACGACCCCGGCGGCCAGCGTCTGCACGAGAGCTACTTCGACGTGTACGCGGGCGTATGGCGACACGGCGACTGGCTGCGCATCACGCCGCGCGGCGGCGCCATCATCTATGGGCGCAGCGACGCCACCATCAACCGCCACGGCGTGCGCATGGGCACAAGCGAGCTCTATCGCGTGGTTGAGGCGCTGCCCGAGGTGCTGGACAGCCTCGTCGTCGACCTCGAGTACCTGGGCCGCGAGAGCTGGATGCCGCTGTTCGTGGCGCTGCGGCCCGGCAGCGCACTCGACGCGGCGCTCACCGGGCGCATCAAGGCCGCGATCCGCGAGTCGCTGTCGGCGCGTCATGTGCCCAACGATGTGATCGCCGTGCCCGAGATTCCGCGCACGCTCACCGGCAAGAAGCTGGAGGTGCCGGTGAAGAAACTGCTCCTGGGCCTGCCCGTGGAGAAGGTGGCCCAGCGCGATGCGATGGCCAACCCCGCCAGCCTCGACTGGTTCGTCGAGCTGGCGCACCGGCGCGCGGCCGAGTTGCCCGCGCCGCGATAAGCGTTGACATGCAAATGGGATCGGAGTGCCGATGAACCTCGAACACATGACTCGCCGCTTTGCCCTGGCGTTGGCCTTGTGCACCGCCGCCGCGGCCGCCTGCGCGCAGCCGCGATACCCCGAAAAACCAGTTCGCATCATCGTTCCGTCCACGCCGGCCGGCGTGCTCGACAACGTCGCGCGCACGCTGGCGCTGCGCCTGGCCGATCGGCTCGGACAGCAGATCGTCATCGAGAACAAGGGCGGCGCCGGCGGCAACATCGGCGCCGAAGCGGCCGCGCGGTCACCGGCCGATGGCTACACGCTGTTCATCGGCTTCAACGCGACGCACGGCGCCAACCTGGCCTTGTTCGGCAAGCTCGCCTACGACCCGGTGGCCGACTTCGCTCCCATCAGCCTGCTGGCGGCGGTACCCAACATCATCTCGGCGCACCCTGCGGTGCCGGTGAAGAGTCTGGCCGAATTGGTCGCGCTCGCCAGGTCGCAACCGGGCAAGCTGAGCTATGCCTCGTCCGGAAACGGCACGTCGACGCACCTGGCGGCGGAATTGTTCAAGGCTGCGGCGGGAATCGATCTGCTGCACATCCCGTACAAGGGCAGTTCGCCGGCGGTGGCCGATGTCATCGCCGGGCAGGTGCCGGTGCTCGTCGACAGCGTGTCGTCGTCGACGGCGCACGTGAAGGCCGGCAAGCTGAAGGCTCTGGCGACGACGAGCCCGAAGCGACTCTCGGTGTTGCCGGACCTGCCCACAGTGGCCGAATCGGGCTTTCCAGGCTTCCACTCGACGGCCTGGGTGGGGCTGCTGGCGCCCGCGGGCACGCCTCGGCCCGTGATCGAGCGCTTGCACGCGGCGGTGATCGAGGTGATGGCGCTGCCGGAAACGCGCGAGCGCATGGCCGCTTTCGGCGCCGAGATCACCACCTCCACGCCCGAGGAGTTCGCGGCGCACATCCATTCCGAGATGACGCGTCTGGGCAAGGTCGTCCGCGACGCCAACATCAAGGTCAATTGACACTTCCTCAACCGCTACAGGAGTCTTGCAAGCATGTCGGACAAAGAGGTCTATCTGGAGGTCAAGGACTACGTCGCCACCCTCACCATCAACCGCCCCAAGCAGCTCAACGCCTTCACCGGCGACAACATCGTGGAGATGCAGCGGCTGCTGGATGTCGCGGCCAGCGACAAGAAAGTCGGCGTCATCGTGCTCACCGGCACCGGCGACCGCGCCTTCTGCGTCGGCGGCGACGTCAACTGGGAAAAGGGCAGCGGCGGCAAGAGCGGACTGGAGGATCTCAACTTCACCTTCAACCGCCAGATCGTCGAGTGCCCGAAGCCGGTGATCGCCCGCGTCAGCGGCTACGCCATCGGCGGCGGACACCACATCGCCTACTTCTGCGATTTCACGGTCGCCGCCGATCACTCGATCTTCGGCCAGAACGGGCCGCGCGTCGGCTCGCCGGCGGGCGGCTACATCGTCTCGCATGCGGCCAATGTGCTCGGGCACAAGCGCGCGCGCGAGCTGTGGATGCTGTGCCGACGCTACACCGCGCAGCAGGCGCTGGAGTGGGGCCTGGCCAATTCGGTGGTGCCCAAGGACAAGCTCGACGAAGAGGTGCGCAAGTTCGCCGACGAACTGCTGGCACTGAGCCCCACCTGCCTGAGGATTCTCAAGCGCTCGTTCTATCACCACATGGCGCCGATCATGGCTCGCGACATGAAGGAGCTGATCGAGGAGGTGGCGCCGAACTACTTCCAGACCGGAGAGCAGATGGAGGGCGCAACCGCCTTCCTCGAGAAGCGCAAGCCGGACTTCTCGCGCTTTCGTTGAAGTCGGGCGCGAAACCGGATCGGCACGCGGCGCCGACCGGATGCGTCGCCGGCTGGACGCGCCGCGACCTCCCGTCGCCCGAAGGCCGCGTTTCAGTTTCAGTTCAGTCTTCTGCGTGCGAAACGGCGACGAGGATGCTGCACGGCGCGTGGGACAGCAGCGACGCGCCGACCGATCCACGCCACCAGCGCGAAAGACGCCCTTGCTCGCGGTGCCCGACGACGACCAGATCGGCGCCGACCTGACGCGCCACGCGGCCGATCTCCTCGGCGGCGTTGCCGTAGGCCAGATGCACCTGAACGCCGAGGCCGGAGCTGCGCAGTTGCGCCGCGCCTTCGTCGAGGACGCGGTGGACCTCGTCGCGCTCGAGTTCCGTCAGGCCTGACGACGATCCACCCTCCGCCAGCGGTTCGCCCTGTTCGGGCGCGATGATGGCCAACAGGTGGACCGCGGCCAATGTGGCTCGCGCCAAATCGGCCCCCTGGCGCAGGGCTTCGCGTGCCTCCCGGGAGCCGTCGTACGACAGCAGCATGGTCCGGTACATCGGGCGCATTGTGGGTGACTTGTCTCGGGGCCCGCAGGGCCGGCCCCGATGCGTCAAAGATCAATTATTATCTTACTAATCAACGGGTGCCTCGTGGCACGAGGGGGTCTTGCCGGTGTCGTCTGCGCAGGAATCGTTCGGTCTTTGGATCGGCACTCTCGCCCGGCTGTGGCGCAGCGAGATCGACCGCCGGCTGGCGGTCTACGGGCTCACGCAGTCGCGCTGGCTGACCCTTCTTCACCTGTCGCGGATGAGCGGGCCGGTCACGCAGCGCGAACTGGCCGATGCCATGGGCGTGCAGGCGCCGACCCTGGTTCACATCCTCGACCGGCTGCAGGCCGAGGGGCTCGTCGAGCGGTCGACCACCGATGCCGACCGGCGCCGCAATTCGCTGCGCCTGAGTCGCAAGGCCGCTCCGGTGTTGCAGCGCATCGCGGCAACGACGTCCGAAATCCGCGGCGAGATCTTCGCCGGCATCGCCGAGTCGGACATCGAGACCTGCCTGCGCGTCTTCGAGACGCTGGCACTGAGGCTGGGTGGGCCGGCGCGGCCGATCAGGGCCGCTCGAGACCGAAGGAGTCGATGAGCACCATGGACCAGCGTGTGAAGGAGGCGCCCGAAGCGCTCGGCAGCGGGCAGGTCGAGACACCGGCCGCTGAGCCGGAACAGCAGCGCGAGCCGGAGAGCCGGCAACCACGCGAGGCCGCGCCGTTGCGACGGCCTGAGCGGCGCTCGTGGCGCCGTTATGCGGCGCTCGGGGTGGCATTGCTGGTCGTGGCCGGCGCCGCCCGGTGGCTGTACCACCAGTTCACGCACGTGATCGAGGCCGACGCCCGCATTGCCGCGGACATGGTCGTGCTCAGCAGCCGGCTGCCCGGCTGGGTGGCGTCGGTCGATGCGGCCGAGGGTGACGCGGTCCGTAAGGGCCACGCCTTGGCCCGTGTCGACGATCGCGAGAACCGCGTGCAGGCACGCGAGATCGAAGCCCAGCTGGCCGGCGTTCCGACGCGCCGCGACGAGATCGCTGCCCGCATCACGCTCACCGATCGTCAGACCCAGGGCGAAGTGGCAGCGCAAGAGGCGGCGGTCAAGGCCGCCGAGGCGGCGCTCGCCGCAGCCCGGGCGCAAAGTGTGCTGGCCGTGGCGGAGAACGATCGAGTTGTCGATCTGGTCCAACAGGGCATGGTCACCCGCATGCGCCAGGATCAGACGCTCGCCGCCGTGGAGACGGCACGGCAGCAGATGGCCAGCGCCGAGGCCAATGTGCAGCGCGCGCGCGCGGCCCTGGCGCAAGCCCGGGCCGGGCGCGAGAACCTCACGGTGTTGCAGCGCCAGCTGGCCACGCTCGCGCCCGAAGAGGAACGGCTGCGCGCGCAGCGCGCACGCACGCAGCTCGAGCTCGACGACCGCGTCGTCACGATGCCCTTCGACGGGGTGGTGGACCGCGTGTTCGTCGACAAGGGCGAGTACGTCACCCCCGGCCAGCGCCTGTTGATCGTTCACGACCCCCAGCGCGTGCGCATCGAAGCGAACATCAAGGAGACCGACGTGCGCCACTTCCGACCCGGCAAGACGGTCGCGATCACCGTCGACGCGCTCCCGGGCCGCACGCTGGAAGGCACGGTCGAGCGCGTCGGGCAAGCGGCCACCAGCGAGTTCGCGCTGCTGCCCAACCCCAACCCCAGCGGCAACTTTACGAAGATCACGCAGCGGCTGCCGGTGCGTATCGCCGTCAAGCAGGTCGACGGCCTGCTCAAGCCCGGCATGATGGTCGAAATCGAGGTGCGCAGCGATGACTAGCGCGGCGCGGCCGGGCGACGCGCCGGCCGCCGACAGCATCGAGGACCTGTTCGCGCGCTACGGGCCGTCATATCGCTGGTGGGCGACGCTGACGGTCATGACCGGCACGATCGCCACCGTCCTGTCCTCGACCATCGTCAACGTCGCGCTGCCGGCGATGATGGGTGCCTTCGGCATGGGCCAGGACAAGGCGCAGCTGCTGTCTGCCGGCTTTCTCGCTGCCATGACCGGCACGATGCTGCTGAATGCCTGGATGGTCGATACCTTCGGCCAGCGCATGACCTTCCTGTCGACCGTGCTCGCGTTCGTGATCGGGTCGATCCTCGGCGGGCTGGCGCCGTCCGAAGGTGTGCTCATCCTGGCGCGCGTGCTGCAGGGCGGCGCGGCCGGCGTGCTGCAACCGCTGGCGATGCAGGTGATCTTCCAGGTGTTTCCGGCGGACAAGCGCGGGTCGGCGATGGGCATCTACGGCATCGGCGTGGTTCTGGCCCCGGCGTTGGGCCCCGTGGTCGGCGGCCTGATGGTCGACAGCTTCAGCTGGCGCTACGTGTTCTTCATGCCGCTGCCGTTCTGCGCCGCCGGGCTGCTTCTGGCGACGCTGCTTCTGCCCGGGCGCGCCGGTTCGGGCCCGGCGCGGCCCTTCGACTGGATCGGGCTGGGTCTGCTGGCCCTGTTCCTGTGGACGCTGCTCGACGGCTTGTCGCACGGCCAGCGCTACGGCTGGACCTCCCATTCGATCCTGGTCTCCTTCATCGTTGCCGCCGTCTGCGGCATGTCATTTCTGGTCTGGGAGCTGCACACGCCCTCGCCGATGCTCGACCTGCAGCTGTTCGCCAACCGCAGCTTCGCGGGCGCCGCGATCGTCTCGTTCATCTTCGGCGCCGGCATCTTCGGCTCGACCTACCTGATCCCGCTGTTCGTGCAGACGGTCCAGGGCTACACGCCAACGCGCTCTGGCCTGCTGCTGATGCCTTCGGGGCTGGTCATGGGCGTGATGTTCCCGATCGCCGGACGGCTCAGCGACCGGGCGCCGGCCTACGCGACGACGATCATGATCGGGCTGGCGATCTTCGCGGCCTCGTCCTTCCTGATGGCCGGCGCGGACACCCACACGTCGTTCTGGCAGTTCGCCTGGTGGACCGTGCTCGGCCGCATCGGGCTGAGCTTCATCATGCCCAGCCTGAGCGCCGGCGCGCTGAAGGCGTTGCCGCTGCCGTTGATCGGCCAGGGCTCTGGGGTGCTGAACTTCACCCGCCAGCTCGGCGGGGCGATCGGCGTCAACCTGCTGTCGATCGCGCTCGAGCGGCGCACCATGTTCCACATCGACGCCTACACCG
>JBGAMU010000018.1:0-53450 GCA_044222685.1 Burkholderiaceae bacterium | reverse complement strand
ATCGAGATCTTCGTGCGCGCCGGCAAGCGCCTGACCGGGCTCACCGCACCGGGGCAGGCGGTGCTGCCGATCGTCGAGCGGCTGCTGACGGAGGCCGACAACCTCAAGCGTGCGGGGGATGATTTCGCGCAGCAGGGCCGCGGCACGCTGCGCATCGCGGCCACCCACTCGCAGGCGCGCTACGCGCTGCCGCACGCCGTGCGCGACTTCCGTGACAAGCATCCGCAGGTGAGCTTGCACATGCACCAGGGGTCGCCGCAGCAGATCGCGCGCATGCTGCTCGACGGCGAGGCCGATGTGGGCATCGCCACCGAGGGCCTGGCGAACTACGCCGAGCTGGTCGCGCTGCCCTGCTACCGGTGGACGCACCTGGTGCTCACGCCGCCCGGCCATGAGCTGGCGCGCGACGCCGCGGCCGGCCGGCCACTGACGCTGCAGCAGCTGGCCCGCCACCCGCTGATCACCTACGAGGCCGGCTACACCGGCCGCGCACACATCGACGAGGCCTTCGCCAAGGCCGGCCTGGCGCCCGAGTATGTGCTGGTGGCGATGGACGCCGACGTGATCAAGACCTATGTCGAGCTCGGCCTCGGTGTGGGCATCGTCGCCGCAATCGCCTTCGACGAAACGCGCGACGCGCAGCTGCGCGCGATCGATGCACGACACCTCTTCGCCGCCAACATGACGCGGCTGGCCGTGCCGCGCGGGGCTTACCTGCGCGATTACGTGTTCGACTTCATAGAGACCTTCGCGCCGCCGCTGCAGCGCTCGCTGGTGCAGCGCGCGCTGGCCAGCCAGCCCGGCAGCCACTTCGACCTGTAAGCACGCGGCAGCACGCCGAGGCGCGCGTCAGATCATGGCCGCCGGATCGTGCACGGACTCGCTGTCGGGCGCAACGCCAAATCTCGTCACGCGGCGGGGCAACAGATGCGCCCGCACGCCGGGCGCCAGCTGCAGCCGCTCGCGCAGCTGCTGCCAGCGCGTGCGCGACATCTCCACGTCGACATACGAGCCGTCGTCGCGGCGGAACTCCAGCCGCGTCGACGCGCCCACCGTGAGCGCCTGCGACAGCGTGGCGCCCCAGGTGCCGGCAGCCGCCTCAGCCACGATGTCGAGCTCGTGCGGACGCACGTAGCTCACGTCGTCACCGGCGACACCGCCCGGTGCATGGCCGAGCCGGCCGTGGAACAGGTTCACGTCGCCGAGGAACTCCAGCACGAAGGGGCTGGCCGGCCGGTCGTACACCTCGTCGGGCGTGCCGATCTGCTCGATGCGGCCCTGGTTCATCACGACGATGCGGTCGGCGACCTCCATGGCTTCGTCCTGGTCGTGGGTGACGAAGACGCTGGTCACGTGCACCTCGTCGTGCAGCCGGCGCAGCCAGCGGCGCAGTTCCTTGCGGACCTTGGCGTCGAGCGCGCCGAAGGGCTCGTCGAGCAGCAGCACCTTGGGCTCCACCGCGAGCGCGCGGGCCAGCGCGATGCGCTGGCGCTGGCCGCCCGACAGCTGATGCGGGTAGCGGTCGGCCAGCCAATCGAGCTGCACCAGCTTCAGCAGCTCGGTCACCTTGGCGCGAATGTCGCGTTCGCTGGGTCGGGTGGCCCTGCCGCGCACACGCAGACCGAAGGCCACGTTCTCGAAGATCGTGAGGTGGTTGAAGAGCGCGTAGTGCTGGAAGACGAAGCCCACTTGCCGTTCGCGCACGTCGGTGTGGGTGGCGTCCTCGCCGTGGAACAGCACGCGGCCCGAGTCGGGCACCTCGAGGCCGGCGATGATGCGCAGCAATGTGGTCTTGCCCGAGCCCGAAGGCCCGAGCAGCGCCATCAGCTCGCCGTCCGGAATGTCGAGGTTGAGGTCGTCGCACACGACGGTGTGGCCGAAGCGCTTGTTCAACTGGCGGATCTGGATGCTCACGGGCTACTCCGAAAGGTCGGCAGCGCTGCGCCTCTGCGACTTCACGCGCTGCTCGACGAGGTACTTGAGCACCAGCGACACCAGCGCCAGCCCCGCCAGCAGCGAGGCCACCGCGAACGCGGCCGCGAACTGGTATTCGTTGTAGACGATCTCGATGTGCAGCGGCATCGTGTTGGTCTGCCCACGGATGTGGCCCGAGACCACGCTCACCGCGCCGAACTCGCCCATCGCCCGCGCGTTGCACAGGATCACGCCATACAGCAGCGCCCAGCGGATGTTGGGCAGCGTGACGCGCCAGAGGATCTGCCAGCCGTTGGCGCCGAGCACGCGGGCCGCCTCCTCCTGCTCGATGCCCTGCGCCTGCATCAACGGGATCAGCTCGCGCGCGACGAACGGAAAGGTGACGAACACGGTGGCCAGCACGATGCCCGGCACCGCGAAGATGACCTTCAGGTCGTGCGCCTGCAGCCAGCCGCCGAACCAACCCTGCAGGCCGAACACCAGCACGTAGATCAGGCCCGCGATCACCGGGCTCACCGAGAACGGCAGGTCGATCAGCGTCAGCAGCAGGTTCTTGCCGCGGAAATCGAACTTGGCGATCGCCCAGGCCGCGGCCACGCCAAACAGCAGGTTCAGCGGCACGCTGATGGCCGCAGCGATCAGCGTGAGGCGGATGGCCGCCAGCGCGTCGGGCTCGGTCACCGCCGCGGCATACACGGCCGCGCCCTTCTTCAGCGCCTCGACGAACACGGTGGCTAGCGGCACGAAGAGAAACAGCGTCATGAAGCCGAGCGCGATGCCGATCAGGGACCAGCGCACCCAGCGCGGCTCGCCAGTGGCTGCACGCAACCGGCTTGGCGCCCTGCCAGCGGCCTCATGCATTTGATGCGGCGCCGTGCCGCCCGCCGCGTGTGGCGGGGCCGGGGCCGCGAGCGCGTGCGCGGCCGTGTTCACAGCCCACCCTGGCGTCGGCGCGACCAGGCCTGCAGCGCGTTGATCAGCAGCAGCAGCACGAACGAAGCCACCAGCATCACCACCGCAATCGCGGTGGCGCCGGCATAGTCGTACTGCTCGAGCTTGGTGATGATCAGCAGCGGCGTGATCTCGCTGACCATCGGCATGTTGCCGGCTATGAAGATCACCGAGCCGTATTCGCCCAGCGCACGCGCGAAGGCCAGAGCGAAGCCGGTGATCAGCGCCGGCGTGACGATCGGCAGGATCACCTTCGTGAAGGTCTGCCAGCGGTTCGCACCGAGCGTCGCCGCCGCCTCCTCGAGCTCGCGGTTCACGTCCTCGAGCACCGGCTGCAACGTGCGCACCACGAACGGCAGCCCGATGAACACCAGCGCCACGAAGACGCCGAGCGGCGTGAAGCTCACCTTGAAGGGCAGCAGGCCACCGATCCAGCCGTTTTGGGCATAGAGTGCCGTCAGCGCGATGCCGGCCACCGCGGTGGGCAACGCGAAGGGAAGATCGACCAGCGCGTCGACCACGCGCTTGAACGGGAAGGTGTAGCGCACCAGCACCCAGGCCACGATCAGGCCGAATAACGCATTGAGCAACGCCGCCGCCAGCGAGGTGCCGAAGCTCAGCCGGTACGAGGCCAGCACACGTGGCGAGGTCACGGCCGCCACGAAGCCGTCCCAGCTCAGCGTGAAGGTCTTCAGGAACGCCGCCGACAGCGGGATCAGCACGATCAGGCTCAGGTACAGCAGCGCGAAGCCGAGCGCCAGGTCGAACCCGGGCAGCACGCTGTGGCGCTTGAGCAGCGCCCGGGACAACACACCGCCGACCATCTAGCGTTCGTGCTCGGGGCTGGGCGCCGTGTCGTCGCGGCGTCGCGTGCCGATGCACAACGAAAGCACCACCGGCAGTAGCAGCAGCAGGCAAAGGCGCAAGATGTCGCCCATGATGACTACTTGCGTGTGTAGATCTGGTCGAACACGCCGCCATCGGCAAAGTGGGTCTTCTGCGCCTTTGCCCAGCCGCCGAAGACCTCGTCGATGGTGAACAGGCCGACCTTGGGGAACTGCTTGTCGTACCTGGCGGCCACCTTGGCGTCGGTCGGTCGGTAGAAGTGGCGCGCCGCGATCTCCTGGCCTTCGGGTGCGTACAGGTACGCCAGGTAGGCCTGCGCCACCTCGCGGGTGCCGCGTTTGTCGACCACCTTGTCGACCACTGCCACCGGCGGCTCGGCCAGGATGCTCTGCGGCGGATAGACGATCTCGAACTTGTCGGCGCCGAACTCCTTCAGTGACAGGTGGGCCTCGTTCTCCCAGGCCAGCAGCACGTCGCCAATGCCGCGTTCGGCGAAGGTGACGGTCGAGCCGCGGGCGCCGGAATCGAGCACCGGCACGTTGGCGAACAGCCTGGCGATGTACTCCTTGGCCTTGGCCTCGTTGCCGCCGGGCTGGAGCAACGCCCAGCCGTAGGCGGCCAGATAACCCCACCGCGCCCCACCCGAGGTCTTGGGGTTGGCGGTGATCACCGAGACGCCGGGCTTGACCAGATCGCCCCAGTCCTTGACGCCCTTGGGGTTGCCCTTGCGCACGAGAAAGATGTACGTCGACGTGTAGGGCGCGCTGTTGCGCTTGAGGCGCTTCTGCCAGTCGGGCGACAGCAGCCTGGACCGCTCGGCGATCTCGTCGATGTCGTAGGCCAGCGCCAGTGTCACCACGTCGGCTTCCAGACCGTCGATCACCGAGCGCGCCTGCTTGCCCGAGCCGCCATGCGACTGTTTGACGCTCACGGTGTCGCCGGTCCTGGCCTTCCAGTGCGCCGCGAAGGCCTTGTTGAAGTCGACATAGAGCTCACGTGTCGGGTCGTAGCTCACGTTGAGCAGCGTGAGGTCCTTGGCCTGGACGGTGGCCGACGCGATCAGCGCCAGCAGCGCTGTCAGCAGCGAGAGCGCGCCGCGCCGCGCCGATCGTGTGAACATGGGTGGCCTCGTTCGTGAATGCACAGTGCGAAGCCGTCGATGCTAGGCATCGAATGGCGTTTCACGAACGAAGGGTTTCGCCGCTGCTTATGCGGCGGGCGAAGAAGGCGTCTTTGCGCCCGTCGAACTACTGGCTGGTCTGGACGCTGACGATGCGCCCGTTGCGCGGCTCGACGTCGCACTGGTAAGTGAACGGCACCGAGTTCATGCCCGGTGCACGCTCGACTGCGCCGCGACCTTCGAGCAGGATGCGATCGTCGGGGCCGGGCTTGAGCCGGCGTGACTCGGAGTCGAGCACGATGCGGCCGACGCGCGGGTTCTTGCTCTTCAGCGTGGCCGCGGCCGCGCCTTCGCAGGCGTCGGGCGACACGTAGGTTAGGTTGGGCTGCCAGACCTTCTCTTCGACGGGTGCTCCCTGCTCGCGGAACACCACGCCCGAGGTCGCGCCCGACTTGGTGTTCAGCGCGCAGCCATAGGTGAACGGCACCACGCGGCCCGACGGGCCGCGGTAGCGGCCTTCGCCCTTGAGGCTGGTCTCGTCGTCGGCGGCCGGGGTCAGCGATCGCTTGGCCTTGGCGAACTGCAGGTCCTGCGCGTCGCGGCCGCGCATGCGCTTGATCGCTTCGGCCACCGAGGCTTCGCAGTCGTCGGCGGCCTTGCCGGGGTCGGCGGCAGCCAGCGCCGGCTTGGCGCTTTCGGCCGGCTTGGCGGCATCGGCCTGCGCGAAGACGGCGCTGCCCGACGCCGCCAGCAGCAGGCTCAGGCCCAACAAGGACAAGGTGGGACGCTTCATGGCGATCCAGTCATTCGAGGTTGCGTGCGTTGAATTCGATGGTGTCGGCTTTCCACAGAGCCGGCAAGCCCCGAAACGTAAATGCGGGTTGTCGGACACCGCCTACCCAGGGGGCAACGCAGCGAGCCACTGTAACAACAGCGCGTTCACGCGCTCGGGTTGTTCCCAGGTCATCAGGTGGCCCGCCTGCGCGACGACCTGCACCTGGGCCGACGGCACCGCGGCGGCGATCTCGCGCGACAGGGCCAGCGGCGTCAGCAGGTCCTGGTCGCCGCAGGCCACCAGCACCGGGCCGCGCACGCCGGCCAGCCACGGCCGCATGTCGGCTCGCGCCATCACGGCCCGGTTCTGCGCGATCAGCTGCGCGGCGCCGATTCGCATCACGTGGCCGACGTAGTCGTCGACCCGCGCGGCATCACCCGCGTGGTCGGGATGGAACGCGAACATCGCGTTGGCGCGCAGCACGAGTTCGGCCCGGCCCTGCTGGAACTCGACGATCGCGTCACTGCGCAGCTTGATCAGCGCCGGTGTGTCGGCCTGCGCGGTGGTCGACAGCAACGCCATCGCGACCACGCGTGCCGGTGCCGCGTGCTGCGCATGCAGCGCGAGCATGCCGCCCATCGACGAGCCGATCAGCACCAGCTCGCCGGTCTGCTCTGCAAGGAGTGCGCGTGCCATCTCCGGCAGGCTCGCGTGCCGTGCGGCGACGTCGGCGACGACGACGCGATGGCCCGCCGCGCCGAGCGCGGGAATTTGGTCACGCCACAGCGCGGCGTCGCAGGCCAGGCCCGGCAGCAGGACGATCTGTCGCATTGGTCGGTCATCGATTGGGCGGACAATACGCATCATGACCGAGCTGATCGTCATCCGCCATGGCGAGACCGACTGGAATCGCCAGCATCGCTTCCAGGGCCAGATCGACGTGCCGCTCAACGCGACCGGCCTGCTGCAGGCGCAAAGACTCGCGCAGCGCCTGAGCGACGAGGCGTTCGACGTGGTGGTGGCCAGCGACCTGCAGCGCGCCCGCACGACCGCCGAGGCCGCCACGGCCGACCGCGCGCTCGACGTGCAGGTCGAGCCGCTGTGGCGCGAGCAGGCCTTCGGCGTGCTCGAGGGACTGGACGTACCGACGATCGTCGAGCGCCATCCAGATTTGTGGGCGCAGTGGGTCCGCCATCAGGCGCACTTTGCGTTGCCGGGCGGCGGCGAGAGCGTGCGCGAGTTCCACGACCGCATCTGGCACGCGCTCGACCTGCTGGTGCGGCGCCATGCAGGCGCGCGCGTGGCCGTGTTCACCCACGGCGGCGTGCTTGACATGCTGTGGCGTGGCGCGCAGGGTCTGCCGCTGGACGGCCCGCGCGTCTGCGACATCCCCAACACCGGCATCAACCACCTGCGCTGGCGCGACGGCAAGGTGCAGATCGTGCGCTGGGCCGACGCCGCCCATCTGGACGGGCTGCCGGCGCAACCCGACACCACGCCGGCCAGCGTGGCCTAGGCGCTCGCGCGCCGCGGCCGGCTCACTGCCACGACAGCGCCGACAGGTCGTTGGCGAGGATCGGCGCGTCCTTCCACAGGCCCTTCAATCCCGACTTGGCCACCGTGATCCAGGTCGGCTGGTACAGGTAGGCCGCGACCGCGTCGTCGGCCACCAGGCGCTGCGCCTCGGCCAGCAGCTTGTTGCGCTGCGTC
This sequence comes from Burkholderiaceae bacterium, assembly GCA_044222685.1. Taxonomy (GTDB): domain Bacteria; phylum Pseudomonadota; class Gammaproteobacteria; order Burkholderiales; family Burkholderiaceae_C; genus JAEUPI01. The sequence goes on along the minus strand of JBGAMU010000018.1, from coordinate 46,113 downwards.
GCGTCGGCGGTGGCGTTGATCTTCTCCCACAGCTCGTTGAACTTCGGCGACTCGTAGTTCCAGTAGTAGCCGGGGCGCACGAAGTTGCCGAAGTCGAGCGGCTCGACGTGGGCGATCACCGTCAGGTCGTAGGCCTTCTGGCTGTACACGCCCGACAGCCACTGCGCCCACTCGACGTTCTCCAGCTTGGCCGTGATGCCCACCTTGGCCAGTTGCGCGGCGATCACCTCGCCGCCCTGGCGCGCATACGGCGTCGGCGGCAGCTTCATCGTCAGCTCCAGCGGCACGCTCACGCCGGCCTCCTTGAGCAACGCGCGCGACTTGTCCGGCGCATAGGCGTTCACCGCGGTCAGGTCCACATAGCCCGGCGCGCCCGGCACGTAGAAGCTGCCGATCGGCGTGCCGAAGCCGTCGGCGGCGCCGTCGATCACCGCCTTGCGGTCGATCGCCATCGCGATGGCGCGGCGCACGCGCACGTCGTCGAGCGGCTTGCGCTTGTTGTTGATCGCCAGGATCGTCTTCGAGCGCGAGCCGCCGATCAGCACCTGGTACTTCTTGTTGTTCTGGAACTGCGCCAGGCTGCGCGCCACCGCCACGCGCGGAAACGCATCGACGTCGCCCGACAACAGGGCCGCCACCTGCGCCGCCGCGTCGTTGATGAAGCGGATCGTCACCCGACGCAGCTTCACCGCCTTGGCGTCGCGATAACCGTCCCAGCGCGCCAGCACCACCGACGAGCCCTTGTTCCAGGCCTCCAGCCGGAACGGACCGGTGCCCACCGGCTGGGTGTTGTTGGTCGCGGCGCTCTTGGGCTCGACGATCGAGGCCGTGGTCTGGCCGAGCTGGAACAGGAAATCCGGGTTCGGGTTCTTCAGCGTCAGGATGACGGTGAGGTCATCGGTGGTGGCGATGTTCAGGATGTTGGCGAACACCGCCTTGTCCTTGTTCAGCGTGCCGGGCGCCACGGCGCGCTCGAAGGCGAACTTCACGGTGGCAGCACTGAACGGTTCGCCGTTGTGGAACTTGACGCCCGGGCGCAGCTTGAAGGCCCAGGTCTTGTTGTCGGGCGTCACCGTCCAGCTCTGCGCCAGCAGCGGCTTGATGCTGCCGTCGGACTCGATCTTGGTCAGCGTCTCCAGCACGTTGTAGTGCACCACCTCGCCGATCGCCGACGCGGCGCCGGCCGTCGGGTCGAGCCCGGGCGGCTCCAGCGTCATCGCGATGACGACGGTGTCCTTCTTGGTCTGCGCCTGTGCCGTGTGGGGCACCGTCGCCCCAGCCAGCACCACCCACGCAGCGACCGCGATCTGCAGCAGCCCTGTGCGACGTTTGATGTTCATCGACCCGCCTTCGTGCCCACGATACCCATGATCGTAGCCGCCCGCGGCAGGCCTTCAGGCCGGCTGGGTGGCCGCCGCGACGGGTGCGAGCATGGTCACAGGCTCCGGCGCGAGCAGACTGCCGTCACGCAGACCTCGTACGGTCGCGAGCACCAGCCCCGCGATCAGCAGCGAGGCCAGCGCCAACAGCACCAGCCCGGCCCACGCCATCGGCTGACCGGGCTGCGCCAGGCGCAGCGTCAGCGCCGCCAGCGCGGCCAGCGGAAAGCTCATGCCCCAGTGCGGCAGCCCGAACGGCATCGCCGCGATGCGTCGTGCCAGCGCCGCAGCCCAGATGAACGAGAACAGGCCCATGCCCCAGCAGGCCCAGCCCCACAGAGGCGGCGCGCCGAACTGCAGCAGCGCCAGCCCCACCACCACCGGCGGTGCGATGAAGATGAAGGCCGTGGGCAGCAGCCGCTCGGGCCACAGGCCCTGCACGGCCAGGCGCACGACCAGCAGCGCGAGCACCACGGGCCAAAACAGCAGCCCGACGCCGAACTGCGCAGCGGCCCATTCGGCATGGCCGAGCGGCACGCCGGCCAGCGGCACCAGCACGTTGCCGACGATGGGAATGAAGAGCGCCGGCGTCACGCTCGCCCATTGCAGGCCGCCGGCCGCGGCGCCGCGCCACCAGCGCGCCAGCACCCACGCGGTGACGAACCACTGCGCCAGGCTGCCAGCCCACCACAGCGCGCGCGCCAGCGGATGCGGCCCGAACAGCGCCACGCCCACGGTGGCCAGCAGGATGATGGCGATCGGCAGTGCGGCGATGAAGGTGTGGCGCACCGGATGGCGCCGGTCTTCGGCCCAGGCCTGCGGATGGCGCCAGCCGCGCAGCACGGTCGCCACCGCGAGTACGGCAAACACGGCGGCAGCCAGCGCGCCGATCGCCAGCGCCGCCGCCGCCGCGCCGTCGCCGAGCATCGGCTGGGCGCGGTGCCAGGCCAGCGCCAGGCCGCACAGGCCCATCACCACGGCGTACCAGCCGGGCATCAGGAACTTCAACCTGGCCATGTCTTCTGCGTTCATCACTGGCTCACTTGAGTGGAGCGCCCTGCGCGTCGAACACCTGCACGGCCACCGGAATGGCGGCGCGCACGCTGCCGGTCACGGTGCAGAAGTCCTCGAAGCCGGCCAGCGCGCGGTCGAGATGCTGCAGGCCCTGCACCGGCATGCCGAGCGTGAGCCGCACGGTCATCGCGGTGACGCGAAGCCGCCGTTCGGCGTTGCGACTGGTCTCGGCGCTGACCTCGGCGCGGATGTCACCGGCCGCCTGCGGGTTGAACTTGCGCAGCGCGAACAGCAGCGACGCCGCCAGGCAGTTGCCCACGGCCGAGGCCAGCAACTGCACCGGCGACGGCCCGCTGCCCGCGCCGAGCGGCGCCGGCTCGTCGGTGATCAATGGCGGCACCGCCTCGCCGAAATGGTTCTGGAACTGGTAGTCCTGGCGCTGTGCCAGTTGCACGGTCACGCGGTCCTGACTCATCGAAGACTCCTTGTCGGCGTATGTGCAGCAGAGGCGGCCAGCAGGCAGCGCTTCAGCGCACCTTGCCCAGCAGCGTCTGAACTTCGTCCAGCACCCCGGCGAGCGCCTGCTCGCGCTTGGCGTCCGGTGCGAGGCTCTGCAGTTCCTGCTGCATGAAGCACACGGTCATGCGCACGTAGGCGCTGTCGAGCGCCTTGCGCACGGCGGCCATCTGGCCGGCGATATCGAGGCACGGTTCGCCGCTCTCGATCATCCGCTGCACGCCGCGCAGCTGGCCTTCGGCGCGCTTGAGACGGTTGAGCAGTTCGGTACGGGCGGCTTCATCGGTCAGGCGGGCCATGGCGCAGGACTCCCAAACCCCTGGGGGTGTTCGTTCAGCTGCCATTGTGGATCGCCCCGTCGTGATGCCGCGGGCCCGGTCTCAGCGCGCCGCCGCCGTGGCGGGCACGCCCAGCTTCTTGAGGATCCAGCCCAGCGGGCAGACCTGCGAGAAGCCGAACTGCAGCAGATTGGCCCCGACGAAGGCGGTGAACGCCAGCGCCCAGCGGCTGACGAACAGCGGGCTGCCCTCGATGCCGAGGGCAAGGGACAGCAGGATGAAGCTGCCGGCAAAGACATGGATCAGACGGTCGATGGTCATGAGGAGACTCCTGGTGAAGGTTCGTGATGTCGCCGGTACACGGCGTAGTAGAGAACCGGGATCACCACCAGCGTCAATGCGGTGGAGACGAAGATGCCGAAGATCAACGAGACGGCAAGACCGTTGAAGATCGGATCGTCGAGGATGAAGAAGGCGCCGAGCATCGCGGCCAGTGCGGTCAGCGCGATCGGCTGCGCACGCACCGCCGCCGAGGCCACCACAGCCTGCTTGAACGGCATGCCGCCCTTGACCTGCAGCTCGATGAAGTCGACCAGCAGGATCGAGTTGCGCACGATGATGCCGGCCAGCGCGATCATGCCGATCATCGAGGTGGCGGTGAACTGCGCGCCGAGCAGCGCGTGCCCGGGCATCACGCCGATCAGCGTGAGCGGGATCGGCGCCATGATCACCAGCGGCGTGACATAGCTCTTGAACTGCGCCACCACCAGCAGGTAGATCAGCACCAGGCCCACCGCGTAGGCCGCGCCCATGTCGCGGAAGGTCTCGTAGGTGACCTGCCACTCGCCGTCCCATTTGATCGCGTACTGCCGGTACGGGTCGCCCGGCTGCGAGATCCAGTACTCGCCGATCGCGCCCGTGCCCGGCAGCGCTGCCGCCTGCAACCGCGAGCGGATCGCCGCCAGGCCGTAGAGCGGCGAGTCGGTGCCGCCGGCGACATCGCCAACCACGTAGCTCACGCCTTGCAGGTCCTTGGTGAAGAGTGGCTTGTCGATCACGCCGCGCTCGACGCGCACCAGCTCCGACAGCGGCACCAGCTGGCCGCTGGCGGTGCGCAGCGGCAGCGCCAGCAGCGCATCGAGGCCGATCTGTGCATCGCGCGGCAGCTGCAGCCGCACCGGCACCGGGTACTTGGACTGGCCGTCGTGCAGGTAGGCCGCGTCGCTGCCCGACAGCGCGGCATGCACCGTTTGCGCCACCTGCGACACGGCGATGCCGAGCGATTCGGCGCGCTGGCGCTGCACGCGGATGAAGGCGCGCGGCGCGTCTTCCTTCAGCGAGCTGTCGACGCCCACCACCGTCGGCGTGGCCGCGAACGCGGCGGCCAGGCGCTGCGCCAGCTGCTGGCGACCGGCCTCGTCGGGGCCGTAGACCTCGGCCACCAGCGGGCTCAGCACCGGCGGCCCCGGCGGCACTTCGACGACCTTGATGCGGGCCTCGAATGGCGCCGCGATCTTCTCCAGCTCCGGCCGCAGCCGCTGCGCGATCGCGTGGCTCTGCTCATGGCGGTGCGCCTTGTCGACGAGGTTCACCTGCAGGTCGCCCACTTCGGCGTCGGCGCGTAGGAAGTACTGGCGAACCAGGCCGTTGAACGTGATCGGTGCCGCCGTGCCGGCATAGGCCTGCAGGTCGCGCACCTCGGGCTGTCTGGCCAGGAAGCTGCCCATCGCCTGCAGCGCGCTGGCGGTGTCCTCCAGCGGCGTGCCGGCCGGCATGTCGACGATCACCTGGAACTCCGACTTGTTGTCGAACGGCAGCATCTTCATCACCACGGCCTGCACGGCAGCCAGTCCGACGCTCAGCAGCAGCGCCGCCACGATGCCGCCGGCCAGCAGCCAGCGCTTGCGTGCGCTCAGCAGCAGCGGCATCAGCAGCCGCTGCGACAGGCCTTGTAGCCGGCCGGTCAGGCCGGCCGGTGCGTGGCTGCTGCCCGCGGCATGCGGCTTCATCAGCTTCAGCGCCAGCCAAGGGGTGACTGTGAAGGCGATCGCCAGCGACAGCGCCATGCCGAGCGAGGAGTTGATCGGGATCGGGCTCATGTACGGACCCATCAGCCCCGACACGAAGGCCATCGGCAGCAGCGCGGCGATCACCGTCAGCGTGGCCAGGATGGTCGGTCCGCCGACTTCGTCGACCGCCAGCGGAATGATCTCGCGCAGCGGCTTGCCGGGCTCGAGCTGCTGGTGGCGATGGATGTTCTCGACCACCACGATCGCGTCGTCGACCAGGATGCCGATCGAGAAGATCAGGGCGAACAGCGACACCCGGTTCAGCGTGAAGCCCCAGGCCCACGATGCGAACAGCGTGGCCGTCAGCGTGAGGATCACCGCCGCGCCGACGATCACCGCCTCGCGCCGGCCGAGCGCCAGGCCGACGAGCACGATCACCGACGCGGTGGCGAAGGCGAGCTTGCTGATCAGCTTGTTGGCCTTGTCGGCCGCCGTCTCGCCATAGTCGCGCGTCACCGTCATCTGCACGTCGGGCGGCAGCACGGTGTTGCGCAGCTCGTCGAGCCGCACGCGCAGCGCGCGCGCCACGTCGACGGCGTTCTGGCCGGGCTTCTTGGTCACCGCCAGCGTGAGGGCCGGATGCACTGCGCCGGCTGCGGCGCCGGACGCCGCGGTGGCGGCCCCGGGCGTGAACCACACGAATGCGCCAGGTTGTGCGGCGGCCGGCTCGATGCGCGCCACCTCGCGCAGGTACACCGGGCGACCGGCCTGCACGCCCACGACCAGGTCGGCGAGGTCATCGACCGAGCGCAGGAACTCGCCGGTCTGCACCGCCAGCATCTGCGCCTTCTGCCCGGCCGCGCCATCGAGCACCGCACCCGAGGGCATCCCCAGGTTGGCCGCGGCGATCGTCGCGCGCAGCCGCGCCACGTCGACGCCGCGCTCGCGCAGCCGGGCCGGATCGAGCGCCACCTGCAGCACACGGCCGGGCGCACCCAATGTCTGCACCTCGCGCGTGCCGGGCACTCGCTTGAGTTCAGTTTCCAGCGTGTGTGCCACGCCCTGCAGGTCGAGCGCGCTGGCGGCATCGCGCCGCCACAGCGTGAGCGACAGGATCGGCACGTCGTCGATCCCCTTGGGCTTGACGATCGGCGCCAGCGTGCCGAGCTCGCGCGGCAGCCAGTCCTGATTGGCGTTGAGCACGTCGTACAGCCGCACCAGCGCCTCGGTACGCGGCACGCCGACCTTGAACTGCACCGTCATCACGGCCACGCCGGTACGCGACACCGAGCTGGTGTGCTCGACGCCGGCAATCTGGCTCAGCACCTGCTCGGCCGGCCGCGCCACCATGTTCTGCACGTCGGTGCTCGACGCGCCCGGAAACGCCACGATCACATTGGCCATCGTGACGTTGATCTGCGGCTCCTCCTCGCGCGGTGTGATCAGCGCGGCGAACAGCCCCATCAGCAGCAGCACCAGCGCCAGCAGCGGCGTGATGGCATTGGCCTGGAAGGCGCGCGCCAGCCGGCCCGAGATGCCGAGGGTCGTGTCGGGGTGGGTGGTCATCGCGACCTCAACGCGCCGGCGTGGCGCCGATCAGGCCGGCACGCACGGCGTCGGCGGCGACGCGCTCGCCGGGTTGCACGCCCGCCCACACCGGCACCCGTCCGTCGGCGCCTGGCGTGCCGGTACGTACGCTGCGCAGGACGAACGCGTCTCCGCTGGCCACGTACACGGCGGTCAGTTCGCCGCGCTGCAATACCGCGCTGCGTGGCAACCACGGCGCCGACGGCGCGTGACCCCCGGCGGCTCCGCCCTCGAACTGCACCGCGAGCGCCTGACCCGGCACCAGCCCCGCCGCGCCCCGCGCGTCGAGGTCGAGCCGCAGCTCCACCGTCTGCGACACCGGGTCGGTGCTCGGCAAGAACGTCTGCTGCACCGGCCGTGCCAGGCTGCCGTCGGGCAGGCGCACGCCCAGGCGCTGGGCCGCGCGGGCCGCGGCCGCTCGCGAGGCGGGTACCTGCACCACGACGCGCAGGACGCCGGGTGCGTAAAGCGTGGCCACGGCGCGGCCGGGCATAGCCAGGTCGCCGGTCTCGACATGGGTGGCGAGTACCAGCGCGTCGAACGGCGCAGTCAGCGTTGCGTAGCCCTGTGCCAGCGCCGCCTGGCTGCGCGCCGCGCGGGCCTGGTCGGCGCCAGCCTGTGCGGTGGAGAGTTCGGTCTCGGCCGCGTCGAGTGCGGCCTGACTGATGAAGCCCTGGCGGCGCAGCTCGCGGTTGCGCTCGACCGCCAGCCTGGCGCTGCGCAGCACACCATCGGCCTGCACCACGCCGGCATCGCTGCGCTGCAGCGCGGCCTGCGCGTCGCGTGCATCGAGGCGCGCCACCAGCTGGCCGGCCTTGATCCGGTCACCGGCCTTCACCGGCAGGCTGATCACGTTGCCGCCCACCTGGGCGGCCAGCGTGGCCTGGCGCACCGCCTGCACCACGCCCTCGAGCTCGAAGGCGACGGCAGCGGACTGCGGCGCGACGGTGAGCACCGGCACTGGCTCGGCGAGCGCGGTGGCGGCAAGGAACAGCCCGGCGACCCAGGCTGCCGTGGTCACGGTGACAGGTGATTTGATACCCATAAGGGTATATTAGCAGATACGGGCCAGGGTATCAAGCCCAAGCTTCGCCGGACCACTGCGGCCGTGGACCCAAAAGCAGGACACCCCGCCGCAGCGGGGTGTCGCGAGACGCAGGCGGCGATCAGAACGGAATGTCGTCGTCCATGTCGTCGAAGCCGGTGGCGCTCTTGGCGGCGGGCTTGCTCGCCGGCGCGCGGGGTGCCGGCGCGCTGCGCGGCTCGCCATGATCGTCGCCGCCACCGCCGCCGCCGCCCATGCCCTCGCGGCTGCCGAGCATCTGCATCTGCTCGGCGATGATCTCGGTGGTGTAGTTGTCCTTGCCTTCCTTGTCCTGCCACTTGCGCGTCTTCAGACGGCCTTCGACGTAGATCGGCCGACCCTTCTTGAGGTATTCGCCGGCGATCTCGGCCAGGCGGTCATAGAAGACGACGCGGTGCCATTCGGTCTCTTCCTGCTTCTCGCCGCTGTCCTTGCTCTTCCAGTTGCGGGTGGTGGCCACGCTGACGTTGCACACCGCCGCGCCGTTGGGCGTGTAACGCACCTCCGGGTCGCGGCCGAGATTGCCGATCAGGATGACCTTGTTGACCGATGCCATGACTAGCGCTCCTTGAGGTGTATGAGTGTCTTGTGGCGGGGCCGCCGTCCACCGCGAGCCCGATGCCGGTCATCATAGCGAGGCGACCTGGCTGGGCCATCGCCCTCACGGGCGAAGGGCACTCCCCCGCGAGTGGGCCCGCTTCAGGGTGTCAACCGTTACGGCTCGCCGTCCCAGTAGTCGAGGTTGGCCGCCTGCCGGTTCAGGCCGTGATAGCCCTTCACGTAGGCCATGTACTTGCCGGAGTCGGGGTAGACGCACAGTTCGGGCCGCTCCTGCGTGCTGATGCTCAGGTACTTCATCGGCGCGTCGGAGGTGTTGACGAACTGGTGCGGATACTCCGCACCGGGCGGAATGAACACCACATCGCCCGCGCGCACCGGCACCATCTGCCCGTCGACGCGCAGGCTGCCCTGGCCCTCGAGCACCACGAAGAGCTCCTCCTGCGCGTGGTGATAGTGGTAGGGGCAGCCGCGCCTGCCCGGTGCGAGCACGTCGTAGCCGGCGCCGAGCTTGCTGGCGCGCGTGCCGTCGGACACACCGCCGCACAGGGTGTCGTACAGCGGCTCCCTGTGCTGTCGCTGCAAGGCAATGTCGTTGACGTTGCGGATCAACTCGGCGCGCAGTTCGTCGATGGTCTTGGGCATGGCGATGATCGGGCGGCTTGAGTGGTGGAGACAGGCTACGGCGATGCAGGAGGCAGGCCTGCGCGGCCAGCCGCTACCATTGTGGGCTCATGCCGCGCACAGCGTCCGACCCCGATCCCGCCGCCCTGGCGATCCTGCAGCAGGTGTTCGGCTACGCGGCGTTCCGCGGCGAACAGGCGGCCGTGGTGGACCATGTGCTGCGCGGCGGCGACGCGCTGGTGCTGATGCCCACCGGCGGCGGCAAGAGCCTGTGCTACCAGGTGCCGGCGATCGCGCGCCACCGCGCCGGGCGCGGCGTCACGCTGGTCGTGAGCCCGCTGATCGCGCTGATGCACGACCAGGTCGGCGCGCTCGAAGAGACCGGCGTGCACGCGGCCTTCCTCAATTCCACGCTCGAGGGCGACGAGGCGCGCCACATCGAGCGCGAGCTGCTGGCCGGCCGTCTGGTGCTGCTGTACGCGGCGCCCGAGCGCATCCTGACCCCGCGTTTCCTGGCGATGCTGGAGTCCTTGCACGAGCGCGGGCTGCTGAGCCTGGTCGCGATCGACGAGGCGCACTGCGTCAGCCAGTGGGGCCACGATTTCCGCGAGGAGTACCTGGGCCTGTCGGCGCTGCACGAACGGTTCCCCGGCGTGCCCCGGTTGGCGCTCACCGCCACCGCCGACCACCACACCCGGCGCGACATCCTCGAGCGGCTGCAGCTGCAGGACGCACGCCAGTTCGTCGCCAGCTTCGACCGGCCGAACATCCGCTACACCGTCGTCGAGAAGGACAACCCGCGCACGCAGCTGCTGCGCTTCATCCGCGACGAACATGACGGCGACGCCGGCATCGTGTATTGCCAGAGCCGCAAGCGGGTGGAGGAGACGGCGGAGTTCCTGCGCGAGCAGGGCATCGCCGCGCTCGCCTATCACGCCGGGCTCGACGCCGCGGTGCGCAAGGACCATCAGGATCGCTTCCTGCGCGAAGACGGGATCGTGATGGTCGCCACCATCGCCTTCGGCATGGGCATCGACAAGCCCGACGTGCGCTTCGTCGCCCACCTCGACCTGCCGAAGAACATCGAGGGCTACTACCAGGAGACCGGCCGCGCCGGCCGCGACGGGCTGCCGGCCGACGCCTGGATGACCTACGGCCTGGCCGACGTGGTGAACCAGCGCCGGATGATCGACGACAGTCCGGCTGCCGAGGAATTCAAGCGCGTGCAGCGCGGCAAGCTCGATGCGCTGCTGGCGCTGGCCGAAGGGCTCGGCTGCCGGCGCGTGCGGCTGCTCGGCTACTTCGGCCAGGCGAGCGAGCCCTGCGGCAACTGCGACAACTGCCTGACGCCGCCGACCGCGTGGGACGCCACCGAGGCCGCGCGCAAGGCGCTGTCGTGCATCTACCGTTTCCGCCAGCACTCGGGCCTGAGCTTCGGCACCGGACACCTGATCGACGTGCTGCGCGGCAAGGTCACCGACAAGACGCAGCAGCACGGCCACGAGCAGCTGTCGACCTTCGGCGTCGGCGCCGACCTGTCGGAGGCGCAGTGGCGCGGCGTGCTGCGCCAGCTGATCGCGCTCGGCCACCTGGCCAGCGTCGGCGAATACAACACGCTGGAGCTCACCGAGTCGGCGCGTGCCGTGCTCAAGGGCGAAGGCTCGCTGCTGCTGCGTGTGCCGGCCGAGCCGACACGGCGGGCGCGCGCTGCGCGTGGCGGCAGCCGCTCGAAGACACCCCCGTTGCCGCTGGACGACCTGGCCGCTCAGCGCTTCCTGGCGCTGAAGACTTGGCGCGCCGAGGTGGCGCGCGAGCACAACCTGCCCGCCTACGTGGTGTTCCACGACGCCACGCTGGCCGAGATGGCACGCGGCCAGCCCGACTCGCTCGACGCGCTGGCTGGCATCAGCGGCGTCGGCGCCAAGAAGCTGCAGGCCTACGGCAGCGAGATCCTGCGCGTGCTGCAGGCGGCCTGACGACCCTTGCGGCCCCGCAGCGCGTCAGCGCACGATGATCTCGAGCACCGCGCTGTCGCGGCTCTGGCCTACGTCGTCGCGTGCACGCGCCAGGTAGCGCAGCACGGTGCCGGACGGCGCGCTCGGCAGCGTGATGTCGAGCTGGTAGGGCTCGGCGATGTCGGTGGCCAGCACGGTGTCGGTGCCGTTCGCCTCCCGTTGCAGGAACGTCACCTGGTCGACACCGAAGTCGTCGGTCGCGGCGGCCACCAGCCGCACCACCGCGCCGGGCAGGCCTTCGCTGGCGCTGGCCGCCAGCGCCACCGTCGGCGGCTGGTCGTTGTCGCCCCCGCCGATGCCCAGGTACAGGCCGCCGCCGCAAGCGCAGAGCCCGATCGCCAGGACCCAGGTCGAGGCGGCCCGGCGAAACCACGAAAAGGAACGGCTCCACGGCATGCAGGCATCGTAACGCCGGGCTCACGACTGACCCCACCCGGGCAGATGGCACGTACAACCGTTGGTGGGCGGTGTCTTGGCGGCCGCTCGACATGGCAGACTGCTCGATCGATGAACGACGCGCTCCGCTTGCCGCCTGCCGCCGCGCAGGCCGATGACGACGACGTCGCCCTGATGGCGGCGTTCGCCGCCGGCGACGTGCAGGCGTTCGAGTGGCTGTACCAGCGCCACCATGCCGCGCTGTACCGCTTCGTGCGACGGCTGCTCGGCCGGACCGCGGCGGCGCAGGCCGACGAGGTGTTCCAGGACACCTGGCTGCGCGTGCTGCAGTCGAAGGAGCGCTACGACGGACGGGGCGCCCAGTTCCGCACCTGGCTGTTCACGCTGGCGCACAACCGCGCCATCGACGTCCTGCGCCGCAGCGGCCGCGAGCAGCCGCTGGGCGACGAACCCACCGAAGGCGATCCGTTCGAGCCCGATGGCGTGCCCTGGGATCATTGGCCGCGGCCCGACGAAGCGATCGACAACCAGGTGTTCTGGCGCCGCGCCGGTGCCCGGCTGCTCGAATGCCTGGAGCAGCTGCCGTCGGCGCAGAAGACCGCCTTCCTGCTGCACCACGAGGACGACGTCGCCCTCGACGAGATCTCGCGGGCGCTGGGCATCCACTTCGAGACGGCGAAGAGCCGCCTGCGCTACGCGATGAGCAAGCTGCGCACCTGCATGGGCGCCTACCTCGACGCCGCCAGCCTGAGGGTGAGGCCATGAAAGCCGGCTCGCCGTCGGGCGCCTCGGAGCACGACGAGTTCCTGCGCGCGGCCCTGCGCCACGCGCCCGACCACGCGCTGACGCCGCCATCGGGTGTCAGCCAGGCCATTCTGGCGGCAGCGCGCCGCGTGCACCTGAGTCCCCGACCTGCCTCCGAGCCCGCGACGCCCCAACGCGCGCCGGTGCTTCGCCATGTGCCGTGGCACGAGCGCCTGCAATGGCTGCTGACGCCCCGCTGGGCCGGCTCGCTGGCCGCCGGTCTGGTCGGCGCGCTGGTGCTCGGGTTATGGTTCGAGCAGGATCTGCCGGGTCCGACGGCCTCGAGCGGGCGCGATGCCGCGATCGCGCCGAGCGAGCGCACCCAACCCGCTGCGCCACCACCGGCGGCGCCCGCACCCGCACCCGCGACGACGACGAGCCTGCCGGCGCCACCCGCTCCGGATTCCGCCACCCGCGGCGCCGGGACGCCCGAGCCGACGCGGCAGGGTGCTGCTGCGCCAAGGCCACGCGCCGAGGCCGCGCCGAAACGGTCGGACAAGGCGCAAGACAGTGCGGAGGCTGCTGCCGACACGCAGGCGAAGGCCGAAGCCGAGTCGACGCTACGGCGCGAGGTGCCGGCCGCGCGTGCCGCGACGAACGAGGCGCGCATGCAGGCTGCGCCGACTCCAGCTGCCGTGCCGTCGACGGCGCCTGGCGCCAGCGCGGCGGCCTCGCCTGCACTGACGCTGTGGCGACGCAGCACGGCCGAGTCGACGGCGCGCTCGGCGATCTGGACCTGGCAACCCGGCGATGCCCCGTCGCCGCGCTCGTTCGACGCCGATGCGCAGGCGTGGTTGCTGCGTCTGGTGCAAAGCGCACGCGGCCGCTGGGTCGACGTGGCCGTGGCCAGCAACGGCGAAGCCGCGACCGAGGTGCGCTGGTGGCGCGACGACCAGCCGCACGCGCGGCTGCGCATCGAAGCCGAGGGCCTGCGCTGGATCGAACCCAGCGGCCGCATCCGCTACGCCCCGATGGAACCGGCGGCGTTGGCGCGCCTGCGCGGGTTCTGACGCTTCGCGACAGCGCATCGGGGGTGCGCTGCCGGGCGGGCAGCGCCGACTAAGATGCTCGGTTTCGCCCGATTCGCTCCGTCGCCGATGCCCCGCCCTGCCGCCCCGTCCGATGCCAGCACCGCGACCATGCCCGCGCCGCTGGTCAGCGCCACGCTCAGCGTGCGCGGCGCGCGCACGCACAACCTGAAGAACATCGATCTCGACATCCCCAAGCACCAGCTGGTGGTGATCACCGGGCTGTCGGGATCGGGCAAGTCGAGCCTGGCCTTCGACACGCTGTACGCCGAAGGCCAGCGTCGCTATGTCGAGAGCCTGTCGGCCTATGCGCGGCAGTTCCTGCAGCTGATGGACAAGCCCGACGTCGACGTCATCGAAGGCCTGTCGCCGGCAATCAGCATCGAGCAGAAGGCGAGCTCGCACAATCCGCGTTCCACCGTCGGCACCATCACCGAGATCCACGATTACCTGCGCCTGTTGTTCGCGCGCGCCGGCACGCCGTTCTGCCCGGACCATCGCTTGCCGCTGCAGGCGCAGAACGTCAGCCAGATGGTCGACGCCGTCCTCGCCCTGCCGCCGGAGACCCGACTGATGGTGCTGGCTCCGGTGGCGCGCGATCGCAAGGGCGAGTTCGGCGACCTGTTCGCCGAGATGCAGGCCAAGGGCTTCGTGCGTTTTCGCATCGGCAGCGGCAACGCGCCGCCGCAGGTGTACGAATCGACCGATCTGCCCAAGCTGAAGAAGACCGAGAAGCACGACGTCGACGTGGTGATCGACCGCCTGCGCGTACGGCCCGACCTGCAGCAGCGGCTGGCCGAGAGCTTCGAGGCGGCGCTGCGCATCGCCGACGGCCGCGCCATCGCGCTCGAGCTCGACGGCGGCGGCGCCGACGAGGGTGGGCGACCGTCCAAGCCGCGCGAGCACCTGTTCTCCAACAAGTTCGCCTGCCCGGTGTGCAACTACGCGCTGGCCGAGTTGGAGCCGCGGCTGTTCTCCTTCAACTCGCCGGTGGGGGCCTGCCCGCAGTGCGACGGCCTCGGCCAGGTGACGGTGTTCGATCCCGAGCGCGTGGTCGCCTTCCCATCGCTCAGCCTGGCCGCCGGCGCGGTGAAGGGCTGGGACCGGCGCAACGCGTACACGTTCTCCATGCTCGAAAGCGTGGCGCAGCACTACCAGTTCGACCTCGACACGCCGTTCGAGGGCCTGCCGGAACCGGCCCGGCAGGTGCTGCTGTACGGCTCGGGCACGCAGGACATCGCCTTCGTGTACCAGGCCGAAGGTGCCAAGGGCCGGGCCCGCACGGTCAAGCGCTGGCATCCGTTCGAGGGCATCATCCCCAACTTCGAGCGGCGCTTCCGCGAGACCGATTCGGTGGCGGTACGCGAGGACCTGGCGCGTTACCAGGCCGCCAAGCCCTGCACGCAGTGCGAGGGCACGCGGCTGCGGCGCGAGGCCCGCCACGTGCTGCTGCAGGCGGCCGACGGCTCGTCCGCGCAGGCGATCTACCAGATCGAGGGCGCCACGCTGGCCCAGGCCCTGCAGTACTTCGAGACGCTGACGCTGGTGGGCGCCAAGGCCGAGATCGCCGACAAGGTGGTGCGCGAGATCCGCGCGCGGCTGCAATTCCTCAACGACGTGGGCCTCAACTACCTGAGCCTGGATCGCAGCGCCGACACGCTGTCGGGCGGCGAGGCGCAGCGCATCCGGCTGGCCTCGCAGATCGGCTCCGGCCTGACCGGCGTGATGTACGTGCTCGACGAGCCGAGCATCGGGCTGCACCAGCGCGACAACGCGCGCCTGATCGGCACACTGCGTCACCTGCGCGACCTGGGCAACAGCGTGCTGGTGGTCGAGCACGACGAGGACATGATCCGTGCCGCCGACCATTGCGTCGACCTCGGGCCTGGCGCAGGCGTGCACGGCGGCCGTGTGATCGCGCAGGGCACGCCGGCGCAGATCGCCGCCAGCGACGAGTCGCTGACCGGCCGCTATCTGTCGAAAAGGCTGCGCATCGCGGTGCCGGCGCGGCGCACGCCGTGGCAACGCGCGCCGCTGCTCGAGGGCCCCGGTGCGACGATGGGCGCGCTGGGCCTGTGCCTCCGCGTCAGCGGCGCGCGCGGCAACAACCTGCGCGACGTGACGGCGGAGATCCCGGTCAGCTTGTTCACCTGCGTCACCGGCGTGTCGGGCTCGGGCAAGAGCACGCTGGTCAACGACACGCTCTACGCCGCGGTCGCACGCCATCTCTACCAGAGCCACCTCGAGCCGGCGCCGCACGAGTCGGTCGAGGGGCTGGAGGCGTTCGACAAGGTGATCGACGTCGACCAGAGCCCGATCGGCCGCACGCCGCGCAGCAACCCGGCCACCTACACGGGGCTGTTCACGCCGATCCGTGAGCTGTTCGCCGAGATGCCGGCGGCGCGCGAACGCGGCTACGGCGCCGGGCGCTTCAGCTTCAATGTCGCCGGCGGCCGCTGCGAAGCCTGCCAGGGCGACGGCGTACTGAAGGTCGAGATGCACTTCCTGCCCGACGTGTACGTGCCCTGCGACAGCTGCCGCGGGCTGCGCTACAACCGCGAGACTCTGGAGATCCTCTACAAGGGGCTCAACATCAGCCAGGTGCTCGATCTGACGGTCGAGGAGGCACACGGCTTCTTCGCCGCCGTGCCGGCGCTGGCACGCAAGCTGAAGACGCTGCTCGACGTCGGCCTCGGCTACGTGCGGCTCGGCCAGAGCGCCACCACGCTGTCCGGTGGCGAGGCGCAGCGCGTCAAGCTGGCGCTGGAGCTGTCCAAGCGCGACACCGGCCGCACGCTGTACATCCTGGACGAGCCCACCACCGGACTGCACTTCGCCGACATCGACCTGCTGCTGCGCGTGCTGCACCAACTGCGCGACGCCGGCAACACCATCGTCGTGATCGAGCACAACCTCGACGTGATCAAGACGGCCGACTGGGTGATCGACCTCGGCCCCGAGGGTGGCGCGGGCGGCGGGCAGATCGTGGCGGCAGGCACGCCGGAGCAGGTGGCCGCGAATCCGAGCAGCCACACCGGCGGGTTCCTGCAGGCCGTGCTCGCGGCGTAGTCCCCAGACGAAGAAGCCGCCGGCCCCGAGGACCATGCGGCTGCGCAGCGGTCGTGCGACGGCTCGACTCAGGCGGCCTGGCCGCCGGCCAGGCGACCGCGCCCCCCGGCGCCGACAGCGCCCGGACGCATCACCAGCAGCCAAACGGCGCCACCGAGGACGATCGTCCCGCCGATCAGCATCATCAGCAGCAGTTCGCGATCGAAAACGTGGTCGATCGTGTCGTTGATCGCGATCGCCTGCTGCTCCTTCTTCTCGCGCATGGCGCTGGCGCCGTCGAGCAGGACGCGGAAGCGGTCCTTGCCGGCCTTGATGCCGTTGTTCAGTGCCAACGTCAGCGCGGTCGAATCGGCCGAGGGCGACTCGGCGCTGGCTGTCAGGCGGCGGAACTCGTTGGCATAGAACGCAGTGGCTTCGAGCCACTTGGCCATTTCGGCGCGGTCTTCGTCGGTGAAGCCCTTGTGGCCCAGGGCTGCGGCTTCGTTGTTCAACGCGATCAGCTTGGTATACGCGCCGTCGAACTCCTTGGTGTACTTGGCACGGGCGTCGGCCTGCGCGGCGTAGATGAACATCTCCTTCTCGTAGCGACGCATACGCTCGCCCTCGACCTGGATGCGCGACAGCAGGCCAACCGCTGAGAAGTTGTGGCGCACGGCCTGGCCGACGAGCTCGCGGGCGGTCTGATTGACCCAGGCCACGGCGGCCATTGCTGCACCGACTACGAGCGCCAGGGCGACGAGGTCGCATCCGGCCACCCCCCGCATTTGCCGGGCGTGATTGGTTCACACCGGCACCGGCGTATCGTGCGGTCCATCACCAGCACGGAATCGCGCCATGCAGATCCACTACTACTTCGCGCCGCAGTCGCCCTGGACCTACCTCGGCCACGAGCGCTTCCGAGCGATCGCCGGGGAGGCGGGAGCTTCCATCGAGGTCATGCCGGTGGACTATGGGCGCGTGTTCCCGATCTCCGGTGGCCTGCCGCTGCCCAAACGTGCGCCCCAGCGGCAGGCCTACCGGTTGGTCGAACTGCGGCGGTTCAGCGCGCACCTGGGCGTGGCGCTGAACCTCCACCCCAGGCACTTTCCGGTGGCGGCCGATCCGGCGGCGCGCCTGATCCACGCCGTGACCCTCGCCGACGGCGCCGACGCTGCGATGGACCTGACCGGCCGCGTGCTGCGCGCGTGCTGGGTCGAGGAGCGCGACATCGCCGACGCCGGCACCTTGGCCGCCGTGCTGGCTGAGGCCGGACTGCCGGCCGCTCGGATGCAGGCCGCGGCCGATCCGGCAGCGCAGGCGCGGTATGACCAATGCACCCAGCAGGCCAACGACGCCGGCGTGTTCGGCGCGCCGAGCTATGTGGTCGACGGCGAGATCTTCTGGGGCCAGGACCGGCTCGACTTCCTGGCGCGGCGGCTCGGCGTCCCCACGCGGTAAAAGCATAGGCAACCGAAGGGTTGCGTGATCTCGCGCGCCCTGTCATCATGCAGCCATGCAGTTGCGTGATCAATCCCGCTCGCCCGTCCTCGACGAACCCGACACCGATCGTCTGTTGCGGGCGCTGGCCGATGCCACGCGCCGCACGCTGCTCGATCGTCTGCGCGACCAGCCGGGGCTCACGCTTGGAGAACTGGCGGCCGGCTTCACGCTGACGCGGCAGGCGCTGTCGAAGCACCTCGCCGTGCTCGAGGCGGCGCAGCTGGTGGTGGCCATGTGGCGCGGGCGCGAGAAGCTGCACTACCTGAACCCGCTGCCGCTGCAGCGATTGCCGGCACGCTGGGTCACGACCACCGCCCGCGAGACCGGCGCCGCGCTTACGGCACTGAGGCAGGCGCTGAAGCCCGCGGCAACACCGGGCCGCGACGCGGTGGCCGCTGCCTTTGCCGCCGAACCCGGGGCCGCACTCGCCGGCACGCGAATCGTCGATGCCGAGGCCCTGGCGCAGGCGCGGCACTACCTGGCGGCCAGCGCCGAGGCGATGCAGCGCCTGATCGAACAGCTGCCCGCCGATGCCGGCTACACCCGCCCGCCCGGCGGGGGCTTCTCGCTGGCTGAGCAGGTGTGGCACCTGGCCGACCTCGACGAATTCGGCTGGGTGCCGCGGCTCGAGCGGCTGCTCGCCGAGCGGCGCCCCAGGCTGCCCGGCGTCGACGGCGACCGGCTGGCCGTCGAGCGACGCTACCAGCAACGGCCCTGGCGCGGCGCCGCCCGCCGGTTCATCGCCCAGCGCCGACGCGCGCTGCGCTCGCTCGGCCGGTTCGACGCCGAGGTGCTGCGCCGGCCGGCCGTGTTCGCCGGCCGCGCCACAGCGGCCGGTGACGTGCTGGCCGCAATGGTGGCGCACGACCGCGAGCACCGTCTGGAAATCACCTCGTTGTGGGCCCGGGAGAAGGCACGATGACCACGCAACCGACCGCGCTGCGCACCTGGCCCGGCGCGCAGGGATGCCGCAGGCAACAAAAAAGGCCGGCAAGTGCCGGCCTTTCAGATCGCGCGGCTGGCCCCTAGAGGGCCAGCGCGTCGGATCACTTCAGGTGCGCATTGATCAGCTTGGTCATCTCGAACATCGACACCTGAGCCTGCTTGAAGATCTCCTTCAGCTTGGCATCGGCGTTGATCATCGTGCGCTTGACCTTGTCCTGCAGGCCGTTCTTCTTGATGTACTCCCACACCTTCTTCGTCACCTCGGTGCGGGGCATCGGCTTGTCGCCGATGACCGCGGCCAGCGCCGCGCTCGGCGTCATGGCCTTCATGAAGGCGGCGTTCGGGGTGCGCTTCTTGGCAGGAGCCTTCTTCTTGGCGGCGGCCTTCTTGGCCGGGGCCTTCTTCTTGGCCGGCGCGGCCTTCTTGGCCGGCGCCTTCTTCGCGGCCTTCTTGGCCGGCGCTGCCTTCTTCGCGGCCTTCTTGGCCGGGGCCTTCTTTGCTGCCTTCTTCGCAGCCTTCTTCGCAGTTGCCATTTTGAATCTCTCCATCACGTGAGTTGTTGATGTGCCGGGGTACGGGTGAGAGTCGCATGAACTCTCTTTTCTCTCGTGATCCCTGCGGGCGCGATAGTACCGCGAGGTTTCAGCGCTGAGAAGCGTTTTTCCCTCGTAGAACGCACTTTCTTCCCTCGTAGCGCGCGTTTTTGTCGTCGCCGCGCATCACGCGCGCGCCCTGGCTGCGCCCTCGAAGGCCACTCGACACGGATGTATGCTGCTCGCCATGAAGCTGCTCGTTCGTTGGTTCCTGCTGGCCGCGGCGCTCCTGCTGGTGCCGCAGGTGTATGCCGGCGTCACCGTGGCGGGCTACTCGGCGGCGTTGATCGCCGCGCTCGTGCTGGGCCTGTTCAACACGCTTGTGCGCCCGCTGCTGGTGCTGCTCACACTGCCGGTCACGCTGCTGACGCTGGGCCTGTTCTTGTTCGTGATCAACGCGCTGATGTTCTGGGCCGCCGCCTCGGTGCTCGGCGAAGGCTTCAACGTGGCCGGCTTCGGCGCGGCGCTGATCGGCTCGATCATCTACAGCCTCGCCGGCATGGTGATCGACGTGGCGGTCGAACGCGTCTTCAGCCGCACGCCGACCTGAACCTCGGCGCTGCCACAGGCCCCGCCTACTCGGGCTCGCGCGTCTGCCGATTGCCCCGCAGATCGGCCATCAGCTGCCGGCGCTGCGCTTCCAGGTCGCGCAAACGTGCGTCGATGATCGACGCCTCGATGAAGTCCTGCCCCGCCGCGCCGCTGCGGGCGAGCCGCTGTCCGGCGCGCAGGCGCTCGATGGCCCCGGAGAGATCACCGAGGGCGGCATGCGATTCGGCCTGTGCGCGCACGGCGCGCAGGTTGAGGCCGAGCCGCTCGGCGCAGGACGCCAGCGCCGCCCACGCCAGCGCGTCCTGACGCTGCTCGGACACCCAGGCCTGCAGCGCCTCGGCCTGCCGCTTGATCGGCTCGCTGTCGCCACTGGCCACCGCCACCTGCGCGCGCAGCAGCAGCAGCGGGCGTCCGCGATCGTCGGCCAAGGCAGCCAGCCGACGCGACGCCGTCGCGGCATCGGCCTGGGCCAGCGACAGCTCGGCACCGAGCAGCGTCCAGTCACGCCAGGCACGCGCATCGGCCGTCGCGCCGGTAGCGACGCCCAGGCGCTGGCCTTCGTTCCACGCGCGCTCCGCCCGGGCGAAGTCGCGCAACACCAACGACGCCAGCGCACTCGCGTACAGAGCGGGCAGCCGGTCCTTGCCGGCGGCACCGTTGGCATCGCCGTCGAGCTCCTGCAGGCGTCGCCGCGATTGCACCGACGGATCCATCAGCACGCGGGAGCGCGACTGCATCAGCTGGTGCTCGAGGCGCGAAGGACCCGAGGAGGCGACCGGCGTCGAGCCGGCGCGCGCACGCGCCTCGGACACTCGCTCGGTGGTCAACGGGTGGCTGCGCAGGTAAGGGTAGGCGCCGCTGTCATTGAGCCGGTTGGCCTGGTCGAGCTTCTCGAACATCAGCGCCATGCCGGCCGGCGCGAAGCCGGCCTGCCCGAGCACGCCCAGGCCGATGCGATCGGCCTCGCGCTCCATGTCGCGCGAGAAATTGAGCTGGCCCTGCGCCGCAGCCGCCTGGCTGCCGACGATGGCCGCCTGCGCCGCATCGGGGCTGTGGCTGCGGCTGGCCGCCAGGACGCCCAGGATCAGCCCGGCCATCGCGAGCAGCCCCTGCCGCTGGCCGGTGGTGATGCTGCGCGCGATGTGGCGCTGGGTCACGTGCGACAACTCGTGGGCGAGCACCGAGGCGAGCTCGTCGGATGAACTCGTCAGCGCGATCAGCGCTAGGTGCACGCCGACATAGCCACCGGGCAGCGCGAACGCATTGACGCTGCGGTCGCGCACGAGGAACGCCTCCCAGGCGAACAGTGCGTCGACGTCTGCCGTCAGGTCGCCGCGCTGGCGTGCCGCCGCCACCAGCGGACGCCAGACCGACTGCAGATAGTCAAGCAGCACGGGATCGTCGAGGTAGTCGGGGTCGCGCCGGATGTCGCGCATGACCTGGTCGCCCAGGCGCTTCTCGGCCGAGACCGTCAACTCGTCGGAGGCCGATTCGCCGAGCGACGGCAGTCGCACCTGGGCCGGCAGCAGGGGTGACGCAGCGAGCAGCGAGGCGGCAAGCGCTGCGCAGACGAGACGGTGGGCGCGCCCACCTCGATGGAACATCATTGCCCCTATGATCGCACTGGCCTGTTGCCCTTGTGTTTCTGCCGATGTCTGCCGCCGAGCCGCCCCCGCTGACCCACTTCGATGCCGAAGGCCAGGCTCACATGGTCGACGTGGCAGGCAAAGCGCCGACACATCGCATTGCGAGGGCGCGCGGCACCATCCGCATGCAGGCGGCCACGTTGGCGCTTATCGCGAGCGGCCAGGCGAAGAAGGGCGACGTCATCGGCATCGCCCGCGTGGCGGCCATCCAGGCCACCAAGCGCACCGCCGAGCTGGTGCCACTGTGCCACCCGTTGCCGATCACCCATGTCGCGGTCGACTTCGAGATCGATGCCGCGTCGTCGGCCGTGCACTGCATCGCGCAGGTCGAGACACTCGGCCGCACGGGCGTCGAGATGGAGGCGCTGACCGCGGTGCAGATCGGCCTGCTGACGGTCTACGACATGTGCAAGGCTGCCGACCGCGGCATGGTGATGGGCGACATCCGCCTGCTCGAGAAGCGCGGCGGCAAGAGCGGCGACTGGGTGACCACGACGCCAGCGCCGTAGCCACCGACAGCGGCGGATCGCCGGGTCAACGCTCGACGAATTCGCGCCAGTGGTAGCTGCGTTGCGGCGCCTGGCACTGAAAGGCCTGTGCCGCTTCGGCGGGGTTGGCGCAAGGCTCGAAGTACTCGTCGGCACCCGGATTGCGGAACTCGCGGATGCGCGCGGCCAGCCAGCGCGCCTTGTCGACCTCGCCCTGCGCCGCCAGCGCCTGCGACCACGCGATCATCAGCCGGATGTCGAGCAAGTGGTGCGGCGCGCGCCGGAACGCCAGCACCTGCGATTCCGACAGCGGCGCCTTCGGTTCGCCGAAGGCGGTGGCCGCGGCGTAGTCGGCGTGATGCGCGAATAGCAGGCTGCGCTGGCCGCGGGCAATGCGTTCCTCGAGTGGAGCGGCATGGGTGGGGGGTTCGTAAATGATGGCGACGCGGTAGTAGTCGACGACGGCAACCGCGGCGCCCAGTGCCATGCCCCAGCCAATCACGACGACGGTCCAGGCACGGCCTGCACGCGGCACTTCGGCAGGTGTGGGGGTATGCGGTTTGATCGGAGCGGCTATTGCGTATCCCCAAGCGAAGGACGTTGGCAGCAAGAAGTAGGCATACCAAAGTGGGTATTCGAGCAGGCTGTGCAGGCATATGGTGACCACCAGCATGAACGAGGTTCGCTGGGCGACGCCTTGTTCACCGACGGCAAGCCACGAACAGCGCCATGCCCGAAGCAGCGCGAACAGCAGCAGCGCAAGTACTGCAGTGGCCATCGGCCACCCGAGCTCCACGATGAGTTGAAGCGGTAGGTTGTGGGTGTGATCGAAGAAGGCGACCGGGCGATCAGGCAGTCTCGTGAGCGTCCAGGCCAGATTGAACTCGCCGAGGCCCGTACCCAGCAGCGGCTCGTGAGTGATCAGAGTCCACGCATTCGACCAAATTCCGAAGCGGGAACTCGAGATATCGCCGCCCGACAGGGTCAAGCTTCTTTGGGCTCCAAAGGCGTGGTCACCTCCATGCGCCCAGGCCCACATCGCAGACCATGCTAGGGCATAGACGAACGGAGTCGCCATCAGGAGAATCCGCGCCGCCTTTGACAAGCGCTTGTCGGCAAGGCCCCAAGCACCCATTACCAACGCACCCAACGCGCCCGTTCGAGAGCCGCTCAGAACCACGCCGAAGATCAGAAGGACGCTCATCGTCGCTGCGGCGGCCCGGGTGAGCCGGCGCAGCTCCAGCAGACCCAGCGCCGCGATGGCCGACCACAGCAACAGACTGGCAAGATGGTTCGGTTGCCGCAAGTTGCCGACGGCGCGACCCGGCAGGCCGGAGCGGGCGATCAGATCGCCACCGGACCAGCTAGGCGCAAAGACCTGAACCAACGAGATCACGCTGCTCAGTACGCCAGCGCCGAGTACACCCCACAAGAAGGCCGAGTACACCGACGTCGACCTGGACTGCCCGCGGACTTCTGCCCCGACACAGGCGACCAGCATCGCGCTGGCCAACGTCGCGAGCATCGATAGCGCGATCGGCATCGGCAGCTCAGACCAGGCAACGGGAACAGCGATGCAGACTGCGATCAAGGCGAACGACGCAATCAGCGACCGCGCGCCATCAATCGATCTTCGCGAGTGCTCGAACGTGCCGGCCAAAGCCAGCAACGCCATGCTGGTGCCCCAAAGCCCGTGGGCGAGCGCTTGATTCAGAAACGTAGGCGACGGCGAGAGGTTAAACGCCAACAGCATCGGCGCCGCGACCGCGATGCTCAAAGCGAGGCCGGCGACGCCCCGCAAAGTGGCTTCTTCGGCCTGTCTAGTCGGCATGGCTGCGGAGACCTTGCCGGCTCGCTTGCGCGAGCACCGAGGCTAGCGCCAGACCGGCAACGTGACGGCGTGCATTTCCGGATTGCCCTGGGCCGCCAGTTCCCGCCAACGGCGCAGGGCAGACTCGCAATCGCTCATCGGGTTCAGCAGACACAAGCGATCCAGCGCCCAGCGAGCTTCGTCCGGCTGCCCGCGCAGCGCTGAGGCCCGCGCATACCGAAAAAGCGCCCCGTATCCAGGGTACCGGTCGAGAGCGCGTCGCATATCAGCGAACTCCTGGTCCGATAGATCCTGCGCGTGTTCGGCGCGCAGGCGAGTAAGTGCAGTATGAAGAAAACCAAGGAGAACCGGCGTCGCCTCAGGCGCAGGGTGGGGATTGTGGATCCCCGCGCCCCGCATTCTTGCGGCCCGCAGGTCTTCCTCGATCGCACGGTAGTCACTGACGGCCAACGCAAGCAATGAACCGAAGATGATAGTCGCCAGCGCAAGCCCGGC
Source organism: Burkholderiaceae bacterium (assembly GCA_044222685.1). Classification (GTDB taxonomy): domain Bacteria; phylum Pseudomonadota; class Gammaproteobacteria; order Burkholderiales; family Burkholderiaceae_C; genus JAEUPI01. The sequence continues at coordinate 21,723 of JBGAMU010000018.1, read as the reverse complement.
GCGCGGAACCGATGCGACTGGCCTCGACCCGTCCATTGCGCCCAGCGTGCCCATCATCACCGCCGCGGGAACGAGGAAGTACAGATACGCATGCGGCAACTCGAGCATCGCATGCACCAGCAACAGCGCCAGCGCCAACAGTAGCAGCCGCTGGGGCATGGCATGACTGGCTCGCCACTGCGCCCGCGCCCAAAGGGCCAGGCCAAAGGCGATTGCTAGTCCGATCGGCACGCCGTTCCAGATCATCAGGTCCAACAACAGGCTGTGCGCGTGATGGACGGTCAGATGGAGATCGGGGTGTCGATCTGCAACGCCGAGGTACCCCAGCACTCCTTGATTCCATCCGTAGCCAAACCAAGGTCGCTGCGCGATGGCCTCTATCGCCGCCTCCCAGATGATCGGGCGACTGCCGATCGATGTCTGGCTGCGCACGCTGGCAGGGGCTTCCACCAGCAGCCGCTGGAACGTCGGCTCGAGTATGGTCAGCAGCACAAACCAGCCGGCCAACACCAAGACGGCCGAGAAGGTCGGTCCGACCTGGTGTCTCCGGCGCAAATGGATCGCCGCAGCCGCGATCACGGCGACTTCCACCCATCCGGCGCGTGACCGGGTCAACACCACGCCAACCAGCAGAAATGCCGCGGCCAGCAGAACCGACGCACTGCCGATCTTCCCGCGTGTGTGGCCCCACCAAACCGCGACCAGGCCCCAGCACAACAGCGTCGCCAGATTGTTGGGCTGGCCCACGTTGGCGTACGCGCGCACGGACGGTGAGCTCACCATGATGCCCATCCACTCCTGTCCAAACCACTGATAGAGGGCCAACCCGACGGACAGCAAAGCCGCGACCGCCAATGCCGCAAAGGTCGCATCGACCAAGCGCAGCGGCGCGACCTGTTCAGCGCGGCGTGCGACCAGGATCACGGCAGCAAACGCAGCCAGGTACAGCGCGACCAGCCTGGCCTCGCCTGCAAACACGAAGAGCCCGAACAACGCCTGCGCCAATGGCACAACGCTCAGCGCAAGAACGGCAACGGCCAGCGCGTCCGCCTGCCAGGCAACTCGACCCCGCAATACGGTCCAGGCAGCGACCGGAAGCATTACTGCGGCGGCAAGCGCTTCGCTGTAGAACGCGGTCCACGGCTCGGCATGGAACGGCAACATCCAAGGCAATGCGGCGGCCACCACCCAGAGCGACCACCCAAGTCCAGTGCGTTGGTTCGTCATCGCGATCGGTGCTGCTGCAACCAGTGCGTTAGGCGAGATAGTCATGCGATTTGCCCCTGCGGGCGGGGCAGAAGAAGGTAAGGCGGCCTCGCGGCCGCCTTACCGATCACAGTGAAGCAATCGTCAAGCTCAGGTCGGGCGGCACTCGCTCGGCACGTACTTGGTGGCGATGGTCGTGGTGCAAGTCCAGCGCAGCTGGCCGGAACCGACATCCACCGGGGTCAGGACGATATTGCCGCCAGCGCCCGGCACGGCCGACGTGACGGTGACAACCCCCGTGTTGTCGGTAATCACGACGCCGTTGGCCGGCACGTACTTGGTCGCGCCCGGGAACTGGTAGCCACTGTTCGAGGCGGTGACCGCCGACAGGCCGCCCAGCGACGAACTCGTCTCAGCCACGGCCAGTTTGGCCGGCGAGGCCATGATGACGACCTCGCTAACCTTGGCGCGGGTCGTGTAGTCCTGATACGCCGGCAGCGCAACGGCGGCCAGAATGCCGATGATCGCGACCACGATCATCAGTTCGATCAGGGTGAAGCCCTGTTGGACACGTTTCATATTTACTCTCCTTGAGCGGGTGGTTGGGGTCCGCCTTCTGTCATGCAGTAGTCGTGCCAGCGAATCGACCCGGAATATCGGGCCTCGAATGACGGCTAGTTCACGTTCGTTACAAGGAAGTGCCCAATTGCGTCACCTGTGGCCCTCGCGTGAGTGACGCAAACTGTCATGCATCAGAACTGGCCGTTGTTCCAGTATCTGGGGAACATCCCCACAGGCACGTTACTGCCGGGTCGAGTGGCCTGAGTAAAGGTGGCTGCGGTCAGCAGCAGGTGCACGGCGACGAGCGCCAGCGCTAGCGCCACCTCGGCTCGATGCGCGCGAATCGGGCGCGCGGACTCGCTGTACCCGGTCGCCATGGCGCAACCGGCAGCGACGATCCACCAGGTCTGCGAAACCGGCATCACCAAGGTGCCGGAAACCAGCGAGTCGACACAGCCGACCGCCGCGGTGAGCAGGCAGACCGTCGTGAACATGCGCGCCGGCGAGTCGGCTGGATCACTGCGGATCTCGTCGATGCGCCGCACGAAGAGCCCCGCGAGCCACACCACGAGCAGCGCCGCCGCCGGTACGCCCCACTCCGACGCCAATTGCAGGACGCTGTTGTGCGGGTGTGCGGCCATCAGGTTCTTCAGATGTGCGTAGTGCATCGGGCCGACGCCTAGCCACGGATACTCGACGATGTCCTGCCACGCCAAATTCCACAAATAGATCCGCGCCGCGTCGTTGACGCCGGCCAGCCGCTGCGCCGCGCTGCCGGTCGTGGTGTCCTGCAACCCCAGCACGTGAATCGGCAGGACGAACAACAGCAGGTAGATCGCCATACCCGAGGCGATCGCGACAGCCATTGTTCGCAGGATTTGTCTGGCTTGGCTCCTGAGTACCCACGGCAGACCGACCGCGAACATAGTGAAGGCGATCAACGTGCCTCGCCCACCGGTGCGCCAGAGTAGTGCCAGACCACCCGCCAAGCCGATCCACGCCGCAAGCCGTACCCAGCGCGCGGCCGGCAGCAGCAACGGCAGCAGCAGTAGCGGCAGCAGAATGGACTCGACGTGGTTGAGGAACCGGTGATTCATGTACATGAAGCCGAAGTCACTCGCGGCTGGCACCATCCCGTCGGCATAGCGAAATGCCACGCGCGGCAGTTCCATCAACAATGAGAGCAAGGCCGACAGGGCCAGGACCGGCGGTAGCTCGAGCCAGAGTCTCGGCAGGGGCGTGCTAGCGAACACGACGGCCAGCAGGAACAGCAGGATCATTGCGCTGGCCTCGAGCGCAGCGTGCTGCAGGCCTGGTGCAGTCAGCACGGACGCGCCCGCGACCAGCGCGAGCGCAAGCAGCAAATATCGGGTCGTCGCTCGGCGGGGCCGCCACGGAGCGCCGAGGTCGACCCAAGCCCAGGCGGCCATGCACATCACGAGCGTTTGAAAGATGCGTGCCCCGTCGTGCGGACTCATGGAGCCCAGGAAGACTGTCGTCCAGGGCATCGACAGCATGAACGCATAGGCCCCGTATCGTGCCCCGGCGGCGGCATCGAACCCCCCGGAAACCACAAGACGGTTCACGTCGGCCGCTCCGCGGCTCGGGGCACGTCACGGTTGCGCGACGCCGGACGGATGCCGGCGCCGCGGCCGCCCCAACGCCTAGTCGATCGCAATGACCTGCCCGTGCTGCAACGCCCGGATGCGATGCGCGCTACCCAACGCGCCGATCTCGGTCATCACCACGTCGAGCTCGCCCGGCTTGATGTGCGTGATGTACACGTTCACCGGGTTGTCCAGGCGGGCCAGTTCCTGGCCGAGCACGGCCGGGCACAGATGGCGGCTGACGCGGGCCAGCTGGCGCTCGTCGTCGCGGAACGCGGTCTCGATCACGAGCGACGAGATGCGCATGCCGTGTAGGCGCGTCCACAGCGCCGGGTTCGGTCCGGTGTCGCCGGTGTAGATGAACGCGCCGCGGCGGGCCACCGGCGCGCCGAGCACGGCGAAACCCACGGCCGGTACCGTGTGCACCGCCGGCAGCACCTCGATGCGGCGATCGCCCAGCGTGATGATCTGCCCGATCTCGAACGGCACCAGCTGCAGGATCGGCGCGTCGGCCGACGGCAGCCGGGTGAAATCGGGCCAGATCACGCCGTTGAAGATGTGCGCGCGCAGGGCCGCGATGGTCTCGGGCAACGCATGCACCTGTATCGCCGGTTTGCCGATGCGGTTGCGCATCACGCTGTCGGCCAGCAGACCGATCGCGAGCACATGGTCCATGTGCGAGTGGCTGATCAGGATGTGGTCGACCCGCGCGAGCTCCTCAAGCGTCAGGTCGCCGACGCCGGTGCCGGCGTCGATCAGCACGTCGTGGTCGAGCAGGAACGACGTCGTGCGACTGCCCGCCGCGATGGAACCGGAGCACCCGAGGATTCGAACCTGCATGTTGCTGAGCTGACTGAGCGCGCCGCCTTGGGGCTTCGGTGGAATCGGACGACCGGGTGAGTCCACCGCGGACGCATGGACACCCCGACTTTGACCGGCGCGTCGCTAGCGCATCCTGAGGCGCCGCGCGGTTCGATGCAAGGCAGGTTGTTGGCGTTCGCGCTTCGTCGACGGACGCATGCGACGCTCGGCATTCACCCATGTGATTTGCATCACAGCGCCCATGCAGCGGTATCTTGTGCGGGCGAAGGACGAACCGGCCGACCCGTCGGATCAGCTCTGGATGAATTGCATCTGCGTGCCGGCGAGTTCGATCACGTCGCCGTTCTTCAGATGCACCGAATCACCCGACAGCGGCGTGCCGTTGATGGCCGGTCGATGGCTGCCCTCGACATGGGCGATCACGTAGCCGCCCGGCCGCTTGGTAATCGAAGCCACCTGCACGCCCGGTTTGCCGACGGTCGTGACGACCTTGGTCAACGCCACCTCGCGCCCGGCTGCGGCGCCGTTGAGCACCTTGATCGACGCCGGATTGCCCTGTGGACCCAACGCACCGAACGCCGAGTTGCTGCCCATGCCCGAGGTGCTCGAGAAGCCGGGCGCCGGCGCGGCAGTGCCGCTGGCCGCCGGCGCAGCCGCGCCCGGCCGCATGATCATCGTCTTCTCGTAGTCGCTGCCTTCGTCGACCAGGTACTTGATCTTGTACTTGCCGATCTCGACGGTGTCGTTGTGGGCGAGCAGCTGTTTCTTGACGGCCTTGCCGTTGATGTACGTGCCGTTGGTGCTGTTCAGGTCCTCGATGAAGACATCCGCGCCCACCATCTGCAGCACCGCGTGCTCGCCGCTCACCGCGAGGTTGTCGATCACGATGTCGTTGTACGGCCGGCGCCCCAGCGTGGTCTTGTCCTTGATGATCTGGACTTCCTTGATGACCACACCATCGAGCGACACCACCAGCTTGCCCATGCTCTGCTCATCCTCTACCTGTTGTCGGCGGGCCGTGGTGCCCGGCATGCCGTGACTTCAGCGGCGGAACGGCCACCAGGAACGCCCGGTGATCCCCGGCCCTCCGGCTGCGCGAACCAGAATCAGCGAGATATTATCCTTTCCGCCTGCCTCGTTGGCGGCTTCCACCAGCGCAGGGCCCGCAGAATCGATCGAGTCGTGGGCTTGCAGCAACTGCGCGATGCCGGCATCGTCGACCATGTCCGACAGACCGTCCGAGCACATCAGGTACACGTCGCCCGGCAGCACCTCGTGCAGATGCGTCTCGAGCAGCACGGTGTCCTCGACACCGACGGCACGCGTCACCAGATTCTTGTTCGCAGAGAATGCCGCCTGTTCCGCGGTGATGAGGCCGGCGTCGATCTGTTCCTGCAGCAGCGAATGGTCGCGGGTGATCTGGCTCAGCCGCCCGGCGCGCCAGCGATAGGCGCGCGAGTCGCCCACGTGGCCGAGCAGCAGCCGGTTGTCGCGAAAGACCGCCACCACCAGCGTCGTGCCCATGCCGGCGTACTGCGGGTTGGAGTTCGCGGCATTGAAGATGGCGCGGTTGGCGTTGTCGACGCAGATGTCCATCGCGCGCCGCACCTCGGTGTCGGTGGCGTGCCCGGTCGCCTCCTGCAACCAGCGTCCGAGTTCGGTCTTGATGAACGAGGTGGCCATGTTGCTGGCCACTTCGCCGGCGTTGTAGCCACCCATGCCGTCGGCCAGCACCGCCAGTGCGTTGGCCGGGTCGATCTCGACCGAGTCTTCGTTGTTCGAGCGCGCGCGCCCCGGGTCCACGGCTTGAAAGTACTCGAAGGTCATGTTGGAACGTTCGGGTGGCCGGGCTGTTCGAGAGGGGCTCGCATCGATTGTGCCTCGGAACCGTGCGCCGCCTGGGCCGGATGCCTCCGTGGGCCGTGGGGGACCTCACGGCGCATCGACGGGCGGTGATGCGTAGGCGTGCTCCAGTGCCAGGCCCATCGCGTCGGCGCTCGCCGGGCGCTGCGACACCTGCTTGGCCAGCGACGACATGACCAGCTGCGCCAAGCTCCGCGGCAAGTCCGGGCGAAGCCGCTGCAGGTCGTCAACCGGATCGTTGGCCACCGCGCGCAGCAGCGCGCCCAGCGTGGGCGCGACGTGCGGCCGGCGGCCGGTCAGCAGCTCGTACAAGGTGGCGCCCAGACCGTACAGGTCGGCGGCAGGGCCGATGTCGCCGCCGGCCAGTTGTTCGGGCGCCATGTAGTCGGGTGACCCGATGGCCTGTCCCGACTGCGTTTGGGCGTGGTCGGCCCAGCGCGCGACACCGAAGTCGCCCAGCTTGACGATGTCGTGCGGCCAGTCGATCAGCACGTTGCCCGGTTTGACGTCTCGATGCAGCACGGATTGGGCGTGGGCGTGGGCCAGCGCGCGGGCTACACGAACCCCGATGCGCACGACCAGGCGGTCCGGCAGCAGCCGGCCGGGGCGCGTGTAGCGGCGCAGGTCGGTGCCGGCCACCAGCTCGAGCGCCAACCAACCGATGTCGCCGGCACGCCCGGCATCCAGCACAGCAACGATATCGGGGTGGCGCAGCAGCCCAACGGCCCGCGTCTCTCGCTGGAAGAGCTCTTGCGCCGCCCGGGCATCGCTGGCATTTCCGGCAGTCAGCGGCAGGGTCTTCAATGCGACCCACTGGCCGCCCGCCCCATCCTGCGCGAGGTAGACGGCGCCGACGGCGCCACGGCCGATCAGGCGCTCGAGACGGAAGCGCCCAATGCGAGGCGCAGTCGAGGAGCCCTGAATCGCGGAGGGGCGAGACTTGAAGAACAACCGAGGGTCCCGACGACGCGGCAAGCGCGTCGGGACCTTAGCACAGCCTGGTTAGTCGGCGAGCGCCAACATCAAGGCCAGGCCCGACGAAACGGCCACCCGTGCCTGCCACTGCTGGTCGGCGTTGGCGGGCAGGTCGGCAGCCAGCGGCTCACAGGCACGGCCGAGTCGCGGCGCGCGCGCATCCAGCAGCCGCAACGCGGTGCCGTGCTGTGCACGCAGGCGACTGCTGATGCGCTCGAGGGCCTCGCTCGCCAGCAGCCACCGCACGCTGCCCGGCGCCTGCCGGGCGAACATCGGCTCGATCGACTCACGAAGGGCCTGCAGCCACTTGCGCTGCATTTGCTGGCGCCCGGCGTGGGACACCCACCGCCCGGCATGCCGCGTCAGCCGCGGCGGGCAGGCCACAACGATCCAGCCGGCGTCGTCGGTGTCATGCCGCAACATCGGCTCGATGATCCGGCGGGCGTGGGCAGCGTTGTCAATGAAGACGGCGATCTGGTCCATGGCGGTTCCTTTCTGTGCAGAGGGTCACTGGACGGCTGATGGCGGTGCGGCGATCGGTTCGCTGCGGCGAGCCACCCAATGCCCGGCCAGGAGCACGGCGGCGACGAGTCCTGCATAGGTGGCCCATCGGACCGGCCAATGCGGGTCGAACAGGTGGTCGAGCAAAGGCTCGGCGACGATCATCTTGGCGGCGGTGAACGCCAGCACGCCGGCGCCGGCGTACACGATGACCGGGAAGCGGTCGATCAAGCGCAGCACGGCGGTACTGCCCCAGACCATGATCGGCACGCTGCGCCGACGCGCGGCAAGCGCGATGACGATTGCGTTGTCACCCGCGAGAACCAGATCGATCAGGATGATGGCCCCGAGGGCCATGAACCAGGCAGACGAGAAGGTCTCCATGCGAGCGTGCTCCATGCAATGCCGGACCCGACGCGCGTCGCGTGAGCTTGGGCATGAAGCCATGGAGCCGATGCTCCATACCCTCAAGCCGTCGCCTTGGCGAACGCGCCTCGAAGGTCTGGCTCGGCATGGAGTGGTTGGTATCGCCCAACGGACCGGAAGCGGATGGCTTCGTATTGACGGTCCGTCGCGACCTGAGCGCAGCGCCATCGCGGCACCAGCTCAGGTGGAGCTACTCCCCTTCTGCACCCATTAGAGCAACAGTCCGCCCGGCCCTTCAAGCGCCGAGGTCTTTGTTGCCGTCATTTGCGTGAAGCCTTGCGCTGCGCATGCCGACGTTGTAGCAGCATGCCGAGCGCCACGACCAGTGCAGCGCCGATGGCGCCGCCGACATTGACCTGCCAGTGCGGCAGCTCGCCAACTCGCTCCACCAGCGCCGGATCGGTCAGGAACATTTCGCCGGCCAGGAAGCCCAGCAAGGCGGCGCCTGCAACGATGATGATCGGAAAGCGCTCCATCACCTTGAGCAGCAGGGTGCTGCCGAAGATGATCAACGGGATGCTGAGTGCCAGACCGATCACCAGCAGCGGCACGTTGCCCTTGGCGGCCGCTGCCACAGCCAGCACGTTGTCGAGGCTCATGACCAGATCGGCGACGAGGATGGTCCGGATGGCGGTCACCATTCCACCGCCATCCTTGCCGATGTCGCCGTCCTCGTCGTCGTCCTCCAGCATCAGCGAGACCCCGATGTAGACGAGGAGGATCGCGCCGACGATCTTGAGGAAGGGCCATTTCAACATCTCGACGGCAATGACGGTGAGTACCACCCGCATCACGATCGCCGCAGCACTTCCCCAGAAGATGGCCTGCTTCTGCTGCTGTGGCGGCAACGACCGGGCCGCCAGCGCGATGACCACGGCGTTGTCGCCGGACAGGATGATGTTGACCCAGATGATCGAGCCGAGTGCAGCCCAGAAGGCGGCCGACATGTAGTCCATGGGGTCTCCGTTGTAGTGCGTGTGCAGCCCAGCTAGATGCGGCCGCCTTTGTAGGACCTCGCCCCGGAGTGTAAAGAGGCGGCTCTGAGCCGCGGTGCGGAGAAATACGAACGGCGGCTGCCAGCCGGGACCGCCGCGCTAGACCAGGGCCTTCAACAGACGCCCCATTTCGCTGGGGTTGCGCGTCACAGTGAAGCCGCACTCCTCCATGATCGCCAGCTTGGCATCGGCCGTATCGGCGCCGCCGGAAATCAGCGCACCGGCATGGCCCATGCGCTTACCGGGAGGGGCGGTCACGCCGGCGATGAAACCGACGACCGGCTTCTTCATGTGGGACTTGCACCAGCGCGCTGCCTCGGCCTCGTCGGGGCCGCCGATCTCGCCGATCATGATCACGGCGTCGGTGTCCGGATCGTCGTTGAACAGCCGCATGATGTCGATGTGCTTGAGGCCGTTGATCGGGTCGCCGCCGATGCCCACCGCACTCGACTGGCCCAGGCCGATCTCGGTCAGTTGCGCCACCGCCTCGTAGGTCAGCGTGCCCGAGCGGCTGACCACGCCGATGCGGCCCTTCTTGTGGATGTGACCGGGCATGATGCCGATCTTGATTTCCTCGGGCGTGATGGTGCCCGGGCAGTTGGGCCCCAGCAGCAGCGTCTTCTTGCCGCCAGCAGCCTCCTTGGCGGTCATGCGGTTGCGCACCTCGAGCATGTCGCGGATGGGGATGCCCTCGGTGATGCAGATGGCCAGGTCGAGGTCGGCCTCAACCGCCTCCCAGATGGCGGCGGCGGCACCGGCCGGCGGCACGTAGATCACGCTCACCGTTGCACCTGTCTGCGTCTTCGCGTCCTTGACGCTGGCGAAGATAGGAATGCCCTCGAAGTCCTCACCGGCCTTCTTGGGGTTCACGCCGGCCACGAAGCAGGCCTTGCCGTTGGCGTAGTCACGGCACATGCGGGTGTGGAACTGACCCGTCTTGCCGGTGATGCCTTGCGTGATGACCCGCGTGTTCTTGTTGATCAGAATACTCATGTTGGTTCTCCGCGGGTCATTTCACGGCGGCCACGATGCGGGTGGCGGCCTCGGCCATCGTGTCGGCGCTGATGATTGGAAGGCCCGACTCCTTGAGCATCTTCTTGCCCAGATCTTCGTTGGTGCCCTTCATGCGCACGACCAGCGGCACGCCCAGGTTGACGGCCTTGCAGGCGGCGATCACGCCCTCGGCGATCGTGTCGCAGCGCATGATGCCGCCGAAGATGTTGACCAGGATGCCGCGCACATTCTTGTTGCGCAGCATGATCTTGAAGGCCTCGGTCACCTTCTCGGCGGTGGCGCCACCGCCGACGTCGAGGAAGTTGGCCGGCTCGCCGCCGAATAGCTTGATCGTGTCCATCGTCGCCATCGCCAGGCCGGCGCCGTTGACGAGGCAGCCGATGTTGCCGTCCAGGCTGATGTAGCTCAAGTCGAACTTGCTGGCCTCGACCTCCGCGGCGTCTTCCTCGTCGAGGTCGCGATAGGCCACGATGTCGGGGTGGCGGTACAGCGCGTTGCTGTCGAAATTGAACTTGGCGTCCAGCGCCTTGATGTGGCCGTTGCCTTCTAGGATCAGCGGGTTGATCTCGGCCAGGCTCGCGTCGGTATCCATGTAGCAGCGATACAGCTTCTTGAAGACGTCGATGGCCTGCTGCTGGCTGGCCGCGGGGATGCCGATGCCCTTCGCCATCTGTCGGGCCTGCTCGTCGCCGAGGCCCGCCAGCGGGTCGATGAAGACCTTGATGATCTTCTCCGGCGTGTCGTGGGCGACCTTCTCGATGTCCATGCCACCCTCGGAGCTGCCCATCAGCACCACCTTCTGCGTGGCCCGGTCGGTCAGCACGGCGACGTAGTACTCCTTCTGGATATCGGCGCCTTCCTCGATCAGCAGCCGGCGCACCTTCTGACCGACGGGGCCGGTCTGGTGCGTCACCAGCTGCATGCCGAGGATCTGCCCGGCCAGCGCTTTGAGCTCGTCGAGCGAGCGGGCCAGCTTGACGCCGCCGCCCTTGCCGCGGCCACCCGCGTGGATCTGCGCCTTCACCACCCAGACCTTGCCGCCCAGGCGCTGCGCCGCTTCCAGCGCCTCCTGCACGGTGAACGCGGCATGCCCGCGCGGGACGGGAACGCCGAAGTTGCGCAGCAACTCCTTGCCTTGGTATTCGTGGATCTTCATCGTCGGCCTGTCGGCGAGGGTGGTCGGGGCGCCCTACGCCACGGCCGATGCTGCCCCCCGGTGCGCCGGCGCAGGGCGGATCACGGCCGCACGGTAAAGCGGGCGCATTTTGGCACGCGCGCTCACTCGCGAGGCAATGCCGCAGCGCCGCTGTTTGGGGTAAGGCTCGGGTCAGGCCGACTCGTGGTCGTCCGGGTGCAGGATCAACTGACGCACCACATCGCTGGAGAATCCTCGCCCTGTTAGAAAACGCGCCTGCCGGGCGCGTTCGGCCGGGGTGCCGGCTGCCTGGCCGTACTTCTTGCGCCAGACCTCGCGCGCACGCGCCAGCTCGGTGCGGCGCAGTTCGTCGCGGGTCGCGGCGTCTGCAGACAAGCCATGCTGGCGCAGCTCTTGTTCGATACGCCGGTTGCCGAAACGCGGTACCCGCACGCGCACCCGTGATTCGACAAAACGGGCCTCGCTGAGCCGCCCGCGGGCAGCGAGCTGGTCGAGCACGGCGTCGACCTGCGATGGCGCCTCGGGATCGTCGCTCCAGCGCAGCAGCTTGGCCCGCAGCTCCTGCCGGCTGTGCTCACGGCCGGCCAGCCATTGCAGCGCGCGCGCCATCAGCGAATGAGGTGTTCGCCGCGCCAGAGCCATGGAGCAACAGGCGACAACGCGCCGGCGTGCCTGGGCCTACTCGGCCGGCAGTTCGGGCAGCAGGGGTACACCCATCGCGGCGCGGACCTTGTTCTCGATCTCGTGGGCGATGTCGGGGTTCTCGCGCAGGAACTCGCGCGCGTTGTCCTTGCCCTGGCCGATCTTCTCGCCGTTGTAGGCATACCAGGAGCCGGACTTCTCCAGCACTTCGGCAGTGACGCCCAGGTCGACGATCTCGCCTTCGCGGCTGATGCCCTCGCCGTAAAGGATGTCGAACTCGGCCTGCTTGAACGGCGGCGCGACCTTGTTCTTGACGACCTTGACCTTGGTTTCGCTGCCGATCACCTCTTCGGCGCGCTTGATGCTGCCGGTGCGGCGGATGTCCAGCCGCACCGAGGAGTAGAACTTCAGGGCATTGCCGCCGGTGGTGGTTTCGGGATTGCCGAACATGACACCGATCTTCATGCGGATCTGGTTGATGAAGATGACCATCGTGTTGGTCTTCTTCACCGTGGCGGTGAGCTTGCGCAGCGCCTGGCTCATCAGCCGCGCCTGCAGGCCGGGCAGCGAATCACCCATCTCGCCCTCGAGCTCGGCCTTGGGCGTCAGCGCTGCCACCGAGTCGATGATCACCAGATCCACCGAGCCGGAGCGCACCAGCGAATCGACGATCTCGAGCGCCTGCTCGCCGGTGTCGGGCTGGCTGATCAGCAGCTCCTGGAGGTTGACGCCGAGCTTCTGCGCATAACCGGTGTCGAGTGCGTGCTCGGCATCGATGAAGGCGCAGGTGCCCCCCACCTTCTGCATCTGCGCCACCACCTGCAGCGTGAGCGTGGTCTTGCCCGACGACTCGGGGCCGTAGATCTCGATCACCCGGCCGCGCGGCAGGCCGCCGACGCCGAGCGCGATGTCAAGGCCGAGCGAGCCGGTGGAGACCACCTCGATCGGCTCGACGATCTCGCCGTCGCCCAGCCGCATGATCGAGCCCTTGCCGAACTGCTTCTCGATCTGCGACAACGCGGCTTGCAGTGCCTTGGCCTTCTCGGTATTCAGTGCCTTCACAGGTGCGTCCATGGGGGTGATCTCCTTCTGATGTGCCGGATTATGGCAGGGCGACTGGATGTTTGTACAGTACATTCTAGGGGCTTCCACGCCCCGCGCAAGACCCTTTCGCGCGGGCAGGCTGCCTAGAATCGATTGCGCTGCGCCGGCGTCTTTCCGGCAGGCCGCCGAAGGGCTTACCGATGCGCATACTGATCGCCGAGGATGACCAGGTACTGGCCGACGGGCTGCTGCGCGCGCTGCGTGCGTCCGGCTACGCGGTCGACCAGGTGGGCACCGGCAGCGAGGCCGATGCGGCGCTCGCTTCGCACGAGTTCGACCTTGTGATCCTCGATCTCGGCTTGCCCAAGCTGCACGGCTTCGACGTGCTGCGCAAGCTGCGCGCGCGCGGCGCCACGATGCCGGTGCTGATCCTCACGGCGGGCGACAGCGTCGAGCAACGCGTGAAGGGGCTCGATCTCGGCGCCGACGACTACATGGCCAAGCCGTTCTCGCTGCAGGAGCTGGAGGCGCGGGTGCGGGCTCTCACGCGGCGCGGCCTGGGCACCGCGTCCAACGTGATCAAGCACGGACCCCTGACCTTCGATGCGACCGGCCGCGTGGCCTACATCAACGACCAGATGATCGAGCTGTCGGCGCGCGAACTGTCGCTGCTCGAAGTCCTGCTGCAGCGCGCCGGGCGGCTGGTCAGCAAGGACCAGCTTGTCGAGCGCCTGTGCGAGTGGGGCGAGGAAGTCAGCAACAACGCGATCGAGGTCTACATCCATCGCCTGCGCAAGAAGATCGAGCAGGGCCCGATCCGCATCGCTACCGTGCGCGGCCTCGGCTACTGCCTGGAGAAGATCGCCGCCTGACGCACCGGCGCCGACAGTCGCCGAACCACCGCCTCCCGCCTCGTCCACGATGGACCCGTTCCCCCCGGAGCAGCGCTCGCTGTTCGGCGAGATCCTCGACTGGATGCTCGCGCCGCTGCTGCTGCTGTGGCCGATGAGCCTGGCGCTCACCTATGCCGTGGCACAGAACATCGCCAATCGGCCCTACGACCGCGAGCTGGGCGACATGGCGCGCACGATCGCACGCCAGATCGTCATCGAGCCGGCCCGCGACGGCGGGCCGGGCTTCGTCAAGCTACGTCTGCCCGATGTAGCGGCCGACGTGCTGCGCAGCGACGACACCGACCGCGTGTACTTCCGCGTGGTCGGCGCCCGCGGCGAGCACGTCGCCGGCGACCTCGAACTGTTCGTGCCCGACGAGGCGCCGGCCATCGACGAAGTGCGTTTTCGCGACGGCGAGATCCAGGCCGAGCCGGTGCGCATCGCCTACCTGTGGATCCGCGGCAGCGGCGGGCGCAGCGAGACGCCGCCGCTGGTGCAAGTCGGTGAGACGCTGGAAAAGCGCTCGCAGCTGGCCACCGAGATCATCAAGGGCGTCATCATTCCGCAGTTCATCATCCTGCCGGTCGCGGTGGTGCTGGTGTGGTTCGCCCTGGCGCGCGGCATCCGTCCGCTGCACGAGCTGCAGCAACGCATCCGTCGCCGCAAGAGCCAGGACTTGAGCCCGATCGACGAGCGCGACGCGCCGGAAGAGGTGGCGCCGCTGGTGCGCGCGATCAACGACCTGCTGGCGCGGCTGGACCAGTCGATCAGCAGCCAGAAGCACTTCCTGGCCGACGCCGCGCATCAGCTGAAGACGCCGCTGGCCGGCCTGCGCACGCAGGCCGAACTGGCCCAGCGCGAAATCGACGCCGGCCAGCAGGATCCGAAGGCGCTGAAGCGCTCGCTGCAGCAGATCGCGCGGTCTAGCCAACGGGCGGCGCACATGGTCAACCAGCTGCTGTCGATGGCGCGGGCCGAGGACAAGGAATCGGCCATGCGCAAGCAGGAGGTGCGGCTCGACCGACTGGCGCGCGAGGCCGTGCACGACTTCGTGCCGAAGGCGATGGACAAGCGCATCGACCTCGGCTACGAAGGCCCCGATGGCGACGCGCCGGCTGGCCGCCTGATCGGCCAGCCGCTGCTGATCCGCGAGCTGGTGCGCAATCTGGTCGACAACGCGCTGCAGTACACGCCGGCCGGCGGCGAGGTCACGGTGCGGGTGATGCCCGACCCGTTCGGCCAGGTGGTGGTGCTGCAGGTCGAGGACTCAGGCCCTGGCATCCCAGAGGCCGAACGCGACCTGGTGTTCCAGGCCTTCTATCGGGCACTCGGCACCGAGGTCGACGGCAGCGGGCTCGGACTGGCCATCGTCAAGGAAATCGCGCTGCAGCACGGCGCCAGCGTCACCATCACCGATGCCCGCCCGCGGACATCGGCGGGCTCGTCGGGTCAGGGGCCGGGCGCGCTCTTCACGCTGCGCTTCCCACTCACGGTGCCGGAGAACTCGAGCCCCGCAGCAGCGTGAGCAGGCTGGCATCGTCGCGGTCGGCCAGGCCGCTCGCGCAGGCCTGCTGAAACAGCCGCTGGGCCAGCGCGCCGAACGCCGGCAGCGGGAGCCCGGCATCGCGCGCCATGGCCAGCGCCAGCGTGCTGTCCTTGGCCAGCAGCCGCGTGTGCGCGCGTGGCTCGAAGTCGCCTGCGATCGCGCGACGCATGCGGTCGCTGCCGATCCAGCTCTGCCCGCTCGACTGCTCGATAACCGCCAGCGTGCGCGGCGCGTCCAGTCCGAGCCGCTCGGCCATCGCCATCGCCTCGGCTGCCGCCGCGAGATTGACCGCCGCCAGCAGGTTGTTGACGAGCTTGGTGCGGGCGCCGTCGCCCGGTCGCGTGCCGACGCGAAACAGCCGCGACGACAGCTGACGCAGCACCGGCTCGTGGCGCGCGAAGAGCGCGTCGTCGCAGGCCACCATCAGGCTCATCGAGCCATCGCGCGCGCGTTGCGGCCCTCCCGACATCGGCGCGTCGATGCAGCCGACGCCCTGTGCCGCGAGCCGCGCCGCCAGCCGCTCGACGTCTTGCGGCGCGATCGTCGGACACAACAAGACCGCCTGTCCGGGCCGCAGCGTCTGCGCCGCCCCGCGGGCGCCGAACAGCACGTCGTCGCACTGCGCTGCGTCGACGACGACCACGATGAGCACGCTGCACCCGTCGGCGGCGTCAGCCGCATCCGCTGCAACGCGGGCACCCGCCCGCGCAGCCACCGCTTCGGCCTCGGGCCGCAGGTCGCGCACGGTCAGGCGGTAGCCGCCGTCGAGCAGGCGCAGCGCCAGCGCCCCGCCCATGTTGCCGATGCCGATGACGCCGACCGTCGTCGCGGCCGTGCCGGCAGGCGCGTCCATCAGCTCTGCATCAGCGTGCGGCTGCGGGCGATCGACATCAGCAGCCCGAGCCCGAGGCCCAGGCTGACCATCGCGGTGCCGCCATAGCTGATGAACGGAAGCGGTATGCCCACCACCGGCAGCACCCCGCTGACCATGCCCATGTTGACGAAGGCATAGGTGAAGAAGCTGAGCGTCACCGCCCCGGCCAGCAAGCGAGTGAACACCGTGGGCGCCTCAGCGGCGATCATCAGGCCGCGCAGAATCAGGAAGATGAAGCCGAGCAGCAGCCCGGCGACGCCCAGCAGGCCGAACTCTTCGGCAAAGGCGGCGAACACGAAGTCGGTGGTGCGCTCGGGGATGAATTCCAGGTGCGTCTGCGTGCCGTTCATGAAGCCCTTGCCGGTGACGCCGCCCGAGCCGATGGCAATCATGCCCTGGATGATGTGGAAGCCCTTGCCCAGCGGATCGGTGGTCGGATCGAGCAGCGTGCAAACGCGGTGCTTCTGGTACTCGCGCAGCATCGGCCAGACGACATCGGGCTCGCAGATACGGTCCTGCGTGATGACGAGGGCCACCACGCCGGCCAATCCGGCCACCATCACCGGGACGATCAGCTTCCACGGCAGGCCGGCAAAGAAGATGACATACAAGCCGGCCGACAGGATCAGGATCGCAGTACCGAGATCGGGCTGCTTGACAACCAGGCCGACCGGCACCAGCAGCAGCAACGCCGCCACCACGAAGTCCGGCGCGCCGAGCCGGCCCTCGCGCTTCTGGAACCACCAGGCGAGCATCATCGGCATGGCGATCTTCAGGATCTCGCTCGGCTGGATCACCAGCCCCACGTTGAGCCAGCGCGTGGCACCCTTCTTCGTGATGCCGAACAGCGCCGTGGCCACCAGCAGCGCCACGCCGATCGTGTACAGCGGCACCGCCAGGCCCATCAGCTTCTGCGGTGGGATCTGTGCCACCAGGAACATGATGACCAAGGCCAGGCCCATGTTGCGGGCGTGATCGACGAACCGCGTGCCGTGGTCGAAGCCGGCGGAATACATCGTGATCAGGCCGGCGACGGCCAGCAGCGCCGCCACGCCCGACAGCACGCCGTCGAAGCCGCCCAGCATCGGTCGCAGGCGCTGCCAGGGTGTCGGCTGCTCGAAGACGGCACTCATCGGCCGCTGGCCTTCATCGCGGCCCCCCCCTGGCTACACGGACCGGATTGGGGACGATCTGCAGCGTGGCCGACGCCATGCCGGGCAGCGGCCACTCGTCGGCCAGCCGTTGCTTGCCCACCGGCGGGCCCGATTTGCCCTGCTGCGTCAGCGCCATGTCCTCGGGGCTCGGCACCAGCCCGAGCAGCAGGTAGTCGAACACGCGCCGGGCGATCGGCGCCGCCGCCTCGGAGCCGAAGCCGGCGTTCTCGACGATGACGGCCAGCGCGACTGTCGGCTTCTCGACCGGCGCGAAGGCGATGTACAGCGAATGGTCACGCTGATGCTCTTCCATCTTGGACGCGTTGTACTTCTCGTTCGCCTTGATCGACACCGCCTGGGCAGTTCCCGTCTTGCCGCCGGTCTTGTACGGCGCGCCGAGGAACGATCGCACCGAGGTGCCCTCCTGCGTGACGCCGTACATGGCGCGCGTGATCAGGTCGACATGCTCGGGCTTGAAGGCCAGCGCCTGCTGCGCCTCGCTGGCCACGCGCTTGCGCTCGCGCGTCATCACGTTCTCGATGTCGCGCACCAGGCGCGGCAGGTAACGCTCGCCGCCCGATACCAGCGTGGCGGTGGCGGTGGCCAGCTGCAGCGCCGTGAAGTTGTTGTAGCCCTGACCAATGCCGAGCGAAATGGTCTCGCCAGCGTACCACTTCTGCTGCTCGGGGCGCTTGTAGGCGCGCCGCTTCCACTCGGTGGACGGCAACAGGCCGGTGAGTTCGCCGTCGATGTCGATGCCGGTCTTGCGGCCGAAGCCCATCGGCGACAACTGTTCATGCATCAGGTCGACGCCGAGCTCGTTGGCCAGCGAATAGTAGTAGACGTTGCTCGACTTGACGATCGAGCGCACCATGTCCACCGGTCCCAGGCCGTGGTCGCCGTGACTGCGGAACAGGTGGTTGCCGAACTGGTACGACCCCCCGTCGTGGATGACGGTGCTTGGACTGCGCTTGCCGGTGTTGAGTGCGGCCATGGCCATGAACGGCTTGAAGGTCGAGCCTGGCGGATAGGTGCCGCGCAGCGCCCGGTTGAGCAGCGGCTTGTCGATCGACTCGTTCAGTTCGCGCCAGCTGTCGGCGTCGATGCCGTCGACGAACAGGTTGGGATCGAAGGTCGGCTTGCTCACCAGCGCCAGTACCTCGCCGTTGCGCGGATCGATCGCCACCAGCGCGCCGCGGCGCTGGCCGAACATCTCTTCGGCCAGCGCCTGCAGCTTGATGTCGACCGACAGGCGCAGCGTGTTGCCCGGCGTGGCGCCGTGGCTGGCGAGCCGGCGCACCGCACGCCCGCCGGCGCTGGTCTCGACTTCCTCGAACCCGGTGGCGCCGTGCAGTTCGTCCTCGTAGCTCTGCTCGAGCCCGAGCTTGCCGATGTAGTCGGTGCCCTTGTAGTTGGCCTGGCGCTCCTCGTCCCAGTCCTCGATCGCCTTCTTCTCGGTCTGGTTGATGCGGCCGATGTAGCCGATCAGGTGCGCGCCGGTCTCGCCGAGCGGATAGTTGCGGAACAGCCGCGCCCGCACGTCGACGCCAGGAAAGCGGAACCGCTGCGCCATGAAGCGGGCGACTTCGTCATCGCTCAGCTTGGTGCGGATCGGCAGCGACTCGAAGCTCTTGCTCTCGTCGAGCAGCCGCTTGTAGCGCCGGCGGTCGCGCGGCTGGATGTCCACGATCTTGCTGAGCTGGTCGATCACCGTCTCGGCGTCGCCGTTCAGCCGCGAAGGCGTGATCTCCAGCGTGTAGGCCGAGTAGTTGGTGGCCAGCACGATGCCGTTGCGATCGAGGATCAGGCCGCGGTTGGGCACCACCGGCACCACCGCGATGCGGTTGGCCTCTGCCTGCGTCGACAACACCTCGTGCTGCCAGACCTGCAGCCACACCAGGCGGGTCGCCAGCAGACCGAAGGCGACCAGCACGAACAGCGCGGCCGCGAGCAACCGGCCGCGAAAGCGGTCGAGGTCGGCTTCGATGTTGCGCAGTTCGATCATCGCGATCCGCAGTTGCTACAGCGGCCGATTCTCGTCGGGGTCGGGGGGCCGGCGTTGCGGCGCCAACAGTATCCAAACGGCCAAAGGCCACAAAAGTGCCTCGAACGCCGGCGCCAGCAGCAACTCCCACCCCGGAAACGAGCCGCCAGACACCAGCCGCACGACCAGCGACACGCCATGAGCCGCCGCAAACAGCGGCAACACCTGCAGCGCTTGCTCCAGCACCGAGAACCACAGCAGGCGCCGGTGCATCGAAACCGCCAGAAAACTCAGCAGCGTGTAGGCCAGCGCGTGCTGGCCGAACAAGGCGCCCTGGTGCACGTCCATGAGCAAGCCCAGCACGAAGGCCAGTCCGACGCCGACGCGCAACGGCTGGTGCACGTTCCAGAACACCAGCACCAGCGCCAGCAGGTCGGGCATCGCAGCCTGGCGGCCCAGCGGAATCAGATTGAAGCCGAGCGCGAACAGCAACGACACCACGATGAACAGCGGATTGACCGGCAGCAGCAGCTGGTCGGCCCCACGCGGCATGATCATGGCGCGTACCTCCTGTCCAGCGGCACGTTCATGGCGAGCACGTCCTTTCCGGCGGCACGTTCATGGCGCGTGCGTTCTCGTCATCGCCGCGCCCCGCGCTGCTTGACCGGCTTGGTGGATTCGGCGTCGGGCTCCGGTCGCGCCGGCATTTGCGTGGCCATCGGCTCCAGCACGAGCAGGTGGCGCACGCCGTCGGCGCGCGCCGTGGGCTGCAGGACGATGCGCGCGAAGCCCGCGTCGACGCGGCGGTCGACCTTCGTCACCTTGGCCACCGCCAGGCCCGGCGGATAGACGCCATCGACACCACTGGTCATCAGTAGGTCACCCGGCTGCACGTCGGCATTGCCGGCCAGGAAGCGCAGCTCCATCGCGTCGCCCTCGCCGACGAGCCCGCCGAACGCGGCGCTTCGTTGCTGGGTGCGGGCGTTCAGCACGGGGATGGCGGCGTCCTTGTCGGCCAGCAGCGTGACCTCGGCCGACAACGGATAGACGCGTGTCACCTGCCCCAGCACCCCGGCCTCGTTGATGACCGGCGAGCCGAGCGCGATGCCCTGCGTCGAGCCGCTGTCGATGAAGAGCTTGCGCGAGTAGGGATCGGTCGCCTCGTACAACACTTCGGCTGTGCGGCTGCGTACGTTGATCGCCGGGCGCAGGCCGAGCAAGGCCCGCAGCTGCGCGTTTTCCTGTGTCAGTTGCTCGACACGCGCCGCCCGTTCGGCCTGCGCTGCCAGCGTCGCACGCGCCTCGCGCTCGGCACTGATGGCACGCGCCAGACCCTGCAGGTACTCGCCGCCGCCCTGCACCATCTCGACCGGGATGCGCAGCGTGCGCTGCACCGGCAGCAGCACCGTGGCCAGCGCAGCGCGCACGGGCTGCGTGTACTTGAGCCGCGAATCGGCGGCCATCAGGAACACTGCCAACGCCGAGAACACCGCGAGCTTGGTCAAGGCCGACGGGCCCTGGCGGAAGAAGGGCGGTGGTGTGCGGTCGAGCGTGCCCAGTGGCATGTGTGGCGCCGCGACTGAAACAGCGGCCGGGCGGCGAACCTACTCCGAGGTGAAGATCGAACCGAGCCGTTCCATGCGTTCGAGCGCCATGCCGCAGCCGCGCACCACGCAGGTCAGCGGGTCCTCGGCCACCAGCACCGGCAGGCCGGTCTCTTCGGCGAGCAGCCGGTCGAGGTCACGCAGCAACGCACCACCGCCGGTGAGCATCATGCCGCGTTCGGCGATGTCGGCGCCGAGCTCGGGCGGCGTCTGCTCGAGCGCGTTCTTCACGCTCGACACGATCTGGTTCAGCGGATCGGTCAGCGCTTCGAGGATCTCGTTGGACGAGATCGTGAAGCTGCGCGGCACGCCTTCGGAGAGGTTGCGGCCCTTGACCTCCATCTCCTTGACCTCGGAGCCAGGGAAGGCGCTGCCGATGCTCTTCTTGATGCCTTCGGCGGTGGGTTCGCCGATCAGCATGCCGTAGTTGCGGCGGATGTAGTTGATGATGGCTTCGTCGAACTTGTCGCCGCCGACACGCACGCTGCCCTTGTAGACCATGCCGCCCAGCGAGATGACGCCGACTTCGGTGGTGCCGCCGCCGATGTCGACCACCATCGAGCCGCTGGCCTCGCTCACCGGCAGGCCGGCGCCGATGGCCGCGGCCATCGGCTCCTCGATCAGGTAGACCTCGCTGGCGCCGGCGCCGAGCGCCGACTCGCGGATCGCGCGGCGCTCGACCTGGGTCGAGCCGCAGGGCACGCAGATGATGATCCGCGGGCTCGGCTTCATCATCGAGCGCGGGTGGACCATCTTGATGAACTGCTTGAGCATCTGCTCGGTCACGGTGAAGTCGGCGATCACGCCGTCCTTCATCGGCCGGATGGCCTCGATGTTGCCGGGCACCTTGCCCAGC
>JBGAMU010000017.1:0-53715 GCA_044222685.1 Burkholderiaceae bacterium | reverse complement strand
GTCGGATTGGCGGCCGCAATCTTATTGACGGCCCGCTGGATCGTCAGGAACTCGTTGACCGTGGGAAACACGCGTATGCCCACATAGGCGATGAAGCCGATGAAGATGGCCCAGAACAGCAACCCGATCAGGCTGATGCCGCGCTGCCCGGCCACGCCCACACGCTGTGAGGATCTCATGCATGTCCCTTTCACGTCCGCGTCACTGGAAGGACCCGATGCGGCGCAGATTGCCGAAGTTCATCCATACGAAGAACGCCCTGCCGACGATGTTCTCGTCGGGCACGAACCCCCAGAAACGGGAGTCCTGCGAATTGTCGCGGTTGTCGCCCATCATGAAGTAGTGTCCCGCGGGAACCTTGCACACCACCCCATCGGTTGAATAGCGGCAGTTCTGCGCGTTCGGGAAGTTGCGCGCGTCGCCGCCGTAGTAGGCCTGCCGCTTCGGGTCGACCAGGATCTTGTGCTGGACGGCGCCCAGCGCCTCGGTGAACTGCGGCGCGTAGCGCAGCGAGTCCTCGTCGTAGTAGTCACCGAGCGACTGCACTTCGACCGGCTTGCCGTTGATGGACAGGCGCTGATTGATGTAGGCCACCTCGTCGCCCGGCACGCCGACCACGCGCTTGATGTAGTCGACCCGCGGATCCACCGGATAACGGAACACCATCACGTCGCCGCGCTGGGGATCATGGTTGGGGATGATCTTCTTGTTGATCACCGGCAGTCGCACGCCGTAGTGGAACTTGTTCACCAGGATCAGGTCGCCGACCAGCAGCGTGGGCACCATCGAGCCCGACGGAATCTTGAATGGCTCGAAGAGGAACGATCGCAACAGGAAGACCGCAAGAATCACCGGGAACAGGCCTGCCGTCCAGTCGAGCCACCACGGCTGGGCCAGCAGACGCTGGCGGGCCGAGTCGACGTCGCCGTCAACTTTGGCGATGCCTATCTTGCTCAGTTCGGCGCGCCGCTGCGCGTCCTGCGCTTCCAGCGCCGCCGCCGCTGCCTCGCGCGCCGGCTTGAAGCGGAAGCGCTCGGCCAGCCAGTAGCCGAGAGTGACGACCGTCAGCACGAACAGCAGCAGAGAGAAATTGCCGATCCAGCGATCGGCGTACCAGCCGCCGAGATAGACCGCCAGGGCAAGGTACAGGACCGCGGTCAAGGCACTCATCGGTTTCGGATCACGCTTGTTGGATTCTTGATGTGCGGGTGGTAGGAGCAGGCGGGGGGTCGGCGGCACCAAGCCAGCGGCGGCGCCACGTCAGTCGTCGACCTGGAGAATGGCCAGGAAAGCCTCCTGCGGCACCTCGACCGTTCCGATCTGCTTCATTCGCTTCTTGCCGGCCTTCTGCTTCTCGAGCAGCTTGCGTTTGCGGGTGATGTCGCCCCCATAGCATTTTGCCAGCACGTTCTTGCGCAGCGCCTTGACGTTTTCACGCGCGATGATGTTGGCCCCGATGGCGGCCTGGATCGCCACGTCGTACATCTGGCGCGGGATGATCTGCCGCATCTTGGCCACAACCTCGCGACCGCGGTACTGGCTCTGGCCGCGGTGGACGATGATCGACAGTGCGTCGACCCGGTCGCCGTTGATCAGGATGTCGACCTTGACGACATCGCCCGCGCGGTATTCCTTGAACTCGTAGTCCATCGAGGCATAGCCTCGCGACACAGACTTCAGCTTGTCGAAGAAGTCCAGCACGATCTCGGCCAGCGGCAGCTCGTAGGTCAGGTGCACCTGGCGGCCGTGATAGGACATCTGGATCTGAACGCCGCGCTTCTGGTTGGCCAGCGTCATGACCGGCCCCACGCTGTCCTGCGGCATGTACAGGTGCACGGTGACGATCGGCTCGCGGATCTCGCGGATGCGCCCGGGATCGGGCATCTTCGACGGGTTCTCGACCCTGAGCACCGTACCGTCGTTGAGCTCGACCTCGTAGACCACCGAGGGCGCGGTGGTGATCAGGTCCTGGTCGAACTCGCGCTCCAGGCGCTCCTGCACGATCTCCATGTGCAGCAGGCCCAGGAAGCCGCAGCGAAAGCCGAAGCCGAGCGCCTGGCTGACCTCGGGCTCGAAGCGCAGCGAACTGTCGTTGAGCTTGAGCTTGTCGAGCGCGTCGCGCAGCGACTCGTATTCGCTCGCCTCGGTGGGATACAGGCCCGCGAACACCTGCGGCTGGATCTCCTTGAAGCCCGGCAGCGGCTCGGTCGCCGGCCCGGCGTTGTTGGGCAGCTTCTTCTCGAGCGTCAGGGTGTCGCCCACCTTGGCGTGGTGGAGTTCCTTGATGCCGGCGATGATGAAGCCCACCTCGCCGGCACGCAGCACGTCGCGCGGCTGCGACTTTGGCGTGAACACGCCCAGCTGCTCGATGCCGTAGCACGCATCGGACGCCATCAGACGAATGCGTTCGCCCTTGGCCAGCGAGCCGTCGACGACGCGAACCAGCATCACGACGCCGACATAGTTGTCGAACCAGCTGTCGATGATCATCGCGCGCGGCGGCCCGTCGGGCCGGCCGCGCGGCGCCGGCATGCGGTGGATCACCGCCTCCAGGATCTCGTCCAGCCCGAGGCCTGTCTTGGCCGAGCAGGGGATGGCCTGGCTGGCGTCGATGCCGATGACGTCCTCGATCTCCGCCTTGGCCGTCTCGGGGTCGGCCTGCGGCAGGTCCATCTTGTTGAGCACCGGCACCACCTCGACACCGAGGTCGAGTGCGGTGTAGCAGTTGGCCACCGTCTGCGCCTCCACACCCTGGCTGGCGTCGACCACCAACAGCGCGCCCTCGCAGGCAGACAGCGACCGGCTCACCTCGTAGCTGAAGTCGACGTGGCCCGGCGTGTCGATCAGATTGAGGTTGTAGACCTGCCCGTCACGCGCGGTGTACTGCAATGCGGCGGTTTGCGCCTTGATGGTGATGCCGCGCTCGCGCTCGAGGTCCATCGAGTCGAGTACCTGCTCCTCCATCTCCCGGTCCGACAGACCGCCGCAGCGCTGGATGATGCGATCGGCCAGCGTGCTCTTGCCGTGGTCGATGTGAGCAATGATCGAGAAGTTGCGGATGCGGTCCATGCGGTCAGATCGTCGTCGCGCGGCCGACGGCTACAGCGGCAGCGCCGCTGCGGTGGAGGCTCATATCGCGACGCGATGTGAAGGCCCGAAGGGCCGTGCCGCAACCAAAAAAAAGGCACGTCGAAGAGATGACGCGCCTTCCAACAAAACGTATGGCAACTGCTTGTTGGGATTTCATTGTAGCCAAAAGCACTTGGCCGGAACCCGCGCCAATGCTTGTTTTCCGCTCGTTGCGGGCCGCCAACAGCAAGTATCTATCAACAAGTTATCAACAGGCATCAACTTCTCTGCCGCTGAGCCTTCAGGGCATCGGACGACATCACAATGATGGCAAAAGGAGCGCTCAGTCCAGCATTCTATGTATCGGCAGGTGCAATCGAACGGGATGCATCCCGGAGCGATAACTCACTTACGAAAACAGAAGCTGAAGTCCGCCACCATGCGGAAAGACCCCGGCCCGTGATCATCCGGGGTGGTTGGTTGGCCGCCGCTCGGAGGCTATCGAGCCGGACGAATGACGAGGTAGTTGACGAACTCACCGCGCCGCACCATCACGGAGACCGCACGCGCCTTCTCCCCCTTGGCGGCGATCGCCATGAACTGCTTGACGTCGGCAACCTCGGCGTTGTCGATGGCCAGGATCACGTCGCCCTCGCGCAGGCCGGCCTTGGCTGCGGCACCTTCTGCGGAATCGACGCGAACGCCGCTGCGCAGCTTGAGCTCGCGCTTCTGCGCGTCAGTGAGATCGCTGACCGACAGGCCCAGCGCCGTCTTCGTCGGCGGGCTCGAGGCACCTGGCTCGGCCTGGGCACGTCGCGTCGGACGCTCGGCTTCGAACTCGCCGACGACGACCGTCACGTCGCGCGTGGCGCCGCGCCTGAACAGCTGCAGCGCGGTCCGGCTGCCCGGCTTGGTGGCGCCGATGATGCGCGGCAGGTCGCCCGACTTCTCGACCGGCTTGCCGTCGACCTTGACGATGATGTCGCCGGCCTCGATGCCGGCCTTCTCGGCAGGCCCACCGGACTCGACACCCTGCACCAGCGCACCGTTGGGCTTGCCCAGGCCGATCGACTCCGCCACCTCCTTGGTCACCGGCGCGATCGTCACGCCGATGCGGCCACGAATCACGCGACCGTTGGTGCGCAGCTGGTCGGCCACACGGATCGCCTCGTCGATGGGAATCGAGAACGAGATGCCCATGAAACCACCCGAGCGGCTGTAGATCTGCGAATTGATGCCGACGACCTCGCCGCGCATGTTGATCAGCGGTCCACCCGAGTTGCCGGGGTTGATCGCCACGTCGGTCTGGATGAACGGCAGGAAGTCGCCCGTGTCCCGCTGCTTCGCACTGATGATGCCGGCGGTCACCGTGTTTTCCAGCCCGAACGGCGAACCGATGGCCATCACCCACTCGCCGACCCTCAGCTTCGAGACGTCGCCGATCTTCACGGCCGGCAGACCGCTCGCTTCGATCTTGACCACGGCCACGTCGGTGCGCTTGTCGGCCCCGACGATTCGCGCCTTGAACTCGCGCTTGTCGGTCAGCGTGACCAGCACCTCGTCGGCTCCATCGACGACATGCGCGTTGGTCAGCACGAAGCCATCGGCCGTCAAGATGAAGCCTGAGCCGACCCCGCGCTGCTGCGGTTCCTCGTCGCCGCCGCCGCGCGGCGAGCGCGGCTGGCCCGGGCGGTTCGGCAAGGGGATGCCGAACCGGCGGAAGAACTCCTCCATGTTCGGGTCGATCTCGGTACCGCCGCCCATGGCGCGACCGCGCTCCAGGGTACGGATGTTCACCACCGACGGGCTCCACTTGTCGGCCAGGTCGGTGAAGTCCGGCAGTTCGCGGGTCTGCGCAATCGCCGCCGGCGCCGCGGCCATGCCGATCAGGCCGGCGCAGAGCAACACGGCCGCCAACAAGCGTCTACGCGTGTCAGCCATCGAGGTCAGGGCAAAGGCAGGCATATCCATCCTCTTGGTTTGTCGTTGGGGCCGGCTGGCGGCCGCTTCGCAGAAGAAGAACCAGGCAAGTCGGTGCTCGGCCGGCAATCTCAAGGCCTGCGGTCGAGCGAGGCGGCGAACAACTGCAGCGTGGCCATCGGCACGTCGCCCATCGCCGTGATCCACCAGGGGCCCGAACGGCTCATCCAGGTGTGAGTCGCTCCCAGGCTGGTGGCCACCGGCTTGTGGCGCTGCGCGTCGAACGGCTCGACAAAGACCGACACGTGCGTCATGCCGTCGGAAAACACCGCCTGCAGCACCGTCGCGTCGGACGATGACTTCGACTCGTGCGCGGCCGAGAGCGGGCGCTTCAGGCAGCTGACCAGCTGGAAACCCGGCACGGCGCGCACCTGGCTCCAGCCCTCGGCCTCGAGCTGGGTGCGCAGCACGGACGGGCGCACGACACGATAGCCATCGAGCTTGCGCATCGGCGCCAGAACGGCTTCAGGCTGTGCCTTGCCGCCGATCACCACGTCGGAGAACGCCGCTGACTCGAGTACTTCGCCCTTGCTGCCCAGGATGTCGGCGCGCAGCAGCAAGCCGCTCGACTGGTCGGCCCAGAGGCGCTGCGCGAAACGATGGCCATCGCGCGGCTTCAGCAGAAGCACCTGCGCTTCGTGCCCCGCCATGCGTTCGGTGCCGAGCAGACGCAGCTCGTAGGCTTCGAGTCCTCGGGCATCGGCTGCCGGCAGCGAGGGAAACTCGGCCGCACCGTCGCGCTGCTCGATGACCGCGACACGCGCCTTCGGCCAAAGCGTCTGCGTCACATCGTTGTGGCGAAAGACCTGGCGCGTCTCGCCGTCGAGCACGTCGATGCGCTCGTAGCGCTGCTTGCCCTCGCAGTAGTGAGCCACCCTCGAGCTCGACACGACACCTGAGGCGTTGAAGACGAGGGTGCCCTGGTAGTTGCGCGTCAACGCGGCCTGTCGCACGCGAGCCAGCCACGACACCGGATCAACGACCGTGTCCGCGCTGGCGGACGCCGTCTGCGCAGCGGCAGCCAATGCCTGCAGCGTGGCCGCCATCACCAGCGTCACGCGCATCCACAGAACCGTCTGGCCCGCGATCGTCATTTGCCTTCCAGCACGATGGTGTCGACGCTGCGCACGACCGAGCCAGGCATCTGCAGCGCGGCGCCGTTGGCGCCCTGGCGGTGCGCCGCCAGGTAGCGGTCGAGCCGAGCATCTCGAATCAGCTGGCCGCTCACCACCCGCAGTTGCGGCTCCACCGGTACCGCCGACGGCATGGTCGCCGGCAGCGGACGGGCGGCTCCGGCGAGCGTCGCTTCCCCGGCCGGACCCGGGTTGGAGGGCCCGAGCAAGGTCAGGGTCAGCGCCACCGCGCCCACTCCGGCTGCGATGGCCATCGGACCGAGCCACTTGGACCACATGGCCGGACGATGCACCGAGGCGCCGACGACCGGGCGGACGGCCACCGGCTCTTGGGCCAGACGATCACGCAATCGATGCAGGAACGCCGCATCGGCGTCGGCGCGCCCCACCAGTTCATCGGAACGCATCACGTCGCCGATGAGCTGGTACTCGTTCCAGCGTGCGCGGCATTCGCCTTGCGACTGCCATCGCACGAGCCAACGGGCCTGCTGCGCAGCATCGGCTTCGCCATCGACCATCGCCGACAATTCTTCCCAGGAGGAATCGCCGAGCCCGCGCCGTTCGTCGTCAGACATCGCACTCTCCAGCATTCGCAAACCTACGGGCCGGCGGCCCCGGCGGGCGCATCGTTACCATCGCTCGCCTTCCTTGGTGCCCAGCAACGGGCGCAGCTTGATTGCGATCGCTTCACGCGCACGAAAGATCCGCGAGCGCACCGTACCGATCGGGCAATTCATCACGTCTGCGATCTCTTCGTAACTGAGGCCTTCGATCTCCCGCAGCGTTACGGCCTGACGCAGGTCATCGGACAGGGCATCGATCGCCGCGTTCACGGTGGCCGCGATTTCCTTGCTGGCCAGCAGCGCCTCGGGAGTCTCGCCATCGCTTAGTTCGTTCTCCACGCGGGAAGTTTCGTCGTCGTCGTCGCGTCCGCCACGGGCGGATTCGGTGACCAGCGGATCGCGCTTGAGCTCGACCAGCGCCTTCTTCGCCGTATTGACCGCGATGCGGTAGAGCCAGGTGTAGAACGCACTGTCGCCGCGGAACTGCGGCATGGCGCGATAGGCCCGGATGAAGGTTTCCTGGGCCACGTCTTGCACCAGATCGGTGTCGCGCACCATGCGCCCGATCAGCCGCTCGATACGCCGGCGGTACTTGACCACCAGCATCTCGAACGCGCGCACGTCACCCTGCCTGGCACGCTCCACCAGATCCCGGTCGGCATCCTCCGCTGTCATGCCGCCCGGCCCGCTCAGGTCTGGGCGGCCGAGGCGCCGGCCGCGGGCTGGAACAGTGCCGCCCTGAGCGGGTGCCAGGCGACGCCTGCCCCCGACGCATCCACCACACGCCAGCGCACGCGCGGCGGCGCGGGCGAACGAAAGCGCACCAGCATCCAGATTCCCAGGTCGATCATGGGTTCCAGCCGACCCTCCAGCGGCGCGCCGCCGTTGTGTTCGGACACCGAACACACCCACCGGTCGCCGTCCCAGGTCAGGTGCAATGCGGCGGCCGGCAAGGTGTGCCAGCCGCCGAGCGCGGCGGGCAGCCCGAAGACGAGCGCGCCCGCCAGCGTCAGCCCATCCGGCGACGGGCGGTCGAACGCCAGCGACCAACCGTGCAGAGCCAGCCAGGCGCCGAGCGCGGCGGCCGCCAGCGCGCACCACAAAGCCAGCAGACCGCGCTCGCGCGCGTTCGTCTGCACCGTCAGGCTGAAGGCGGGCGGCGCCACTCGCATGGTCGGCGGCGCAGCCGCCTATACCCGCCGCAGCACCAGCGAACCGTTCGTGCCGCCGAACCCGAAGTTGTTCTTCACCGCGACATCGATCCGCATCTCGCGGGCCTGATTGGCGCAGTAGTCGAGATCGCACTCAGGATCCTGCTCGAAGATGTTGATCGTCGGCGGCGAGACCTGCTGCTGAATGGCCAGCGCGGTAAAGACGGTCTCGAGGCCGCCGGCACCCCCGAGCAGGTGCCCGGTCATCGACTTGGTGGAATTGACCACCATCTTGCGTGCGTGCTCACCGAACGCGAGCTTGATCGCCTGCGTCTCGTTGATGTCGCCCAGCGGTGTCGACGTGCCATGCGCATTGAGATACTGGACCTGCGACGCGTTGATGCCCGCATTGCGCAGTGCGGCCTGCATCGCGCGGCGCGGTCCGTCCTGATTGGGCGCGGTGATGTGGCTGGCATCCGCGCTCATGCCATAGCCGGCGAGCTCGGCGTAGATCTTGGCACCGCGTGCGCGCGCGTGCTCGTACTCTTCGAGCACCATCACACCCGCGCCCTCGCCCAGCACGAAGCCATCGCGCCCCTTGTCGAACGGCCGTGACGCGGTCGCCGGGTCGTCGTTGCGGGTGGACAGCGCGCGCATCGCGGCGAAGCCGCCGACGCCCAGCGGCGACACCGCCGCTTCGGTGCCGCCGGCCACCATCACGTCGGCATCGCCGTACTCGATCAACCGGCCGGCCTCGCCGATGCAATGCAGTCCAGTGGTGCAGGCGGTCACGACCGACAGGTTGGGGCCCTTGAAGCCGAAGCGGATCGACACGTGGCCGGCCACCATGTTGATGATCGAGCCGGGAATGAAGAACGGCGAGATGCGCCGTGGCCCACGAGTGGTCAGCTCGCCGTGCGTCTCTTCGATCAGCGGCAGCCCGCCGATGCCGGAGCCGACCACGCAGCCGATGCGCTCGGCGCGCTCTTCGCTCAGCGCGTCGCCGGTCGGCAGGCCTGCGTCGGCCACGGCCTGCACGGCCGCTGCCAGGCCATACTGGATGAAGGTGTCGACATGCCGCGCCTCCTTGGCCGGGATGTAGTCCTCAACCTTGAAGCCCTTTACCTCACCGGCAAAGCGGCAGGCGAACGGCGCGGCATCGAAGCGCGTGATCGGAGCGATGCCGGGCTTGCCCGCCAGGGCATTGGCCCACGACTCGGCCACCGTGTTGCCGAGCGGACTGACGAGCCCGAGCCCGGTGATGACGACTCGCCGGCGCGACATGGTCGCCGATCAGGCCTTCTGGTGCTTGCTGGCGTAGTCGATCGCCAGCTGAACGGTGGTGATCTTCTCGGCCTCCTCGTCGGGGATCTCGATGCCGAACTCGTCCTCGAGGGCCATCACCAGTTCAACGGTGTCAAGCGAATCCGCGCCCAGATCGGCCACGAAGGCCTTCTCGTTGGTGACGTCGGACTCCGGCACGCCGAGTTGCTCGGCGATGATCTTTTTGACACGCGCTTCGATATCGCTCATGACTCCTCCAGGAGTGGCTTCTACAAACAGCGGGCAATTCTACGGCCTGGGCCGTTGCGGCCTGGCCGGGCCCGCCCCCGCCATGGCCTTGGCCTCGCGGCCCGTATCAGACCGGTCAGACCATCAGCATGCCGCCGTTGACGTGCATCTCGGTCCCCGTGATGTAGCCGGCCTCGGCTGACGCCAGGAACGCAACTGCGTAAGCCACCTCTTCGGCGCTGCCCAATCGAGCGAGCGGGATCTGCGCCAGCAGGGCCTGCCGTTGCGGTTCGGCCAGCGCGTCGGTCATGTCGGTGGCGATGAATCCCGGCGCCACGCAATTGACGGTGATGCGGCGGCTGGCCAGTTCGCGGGCCAGTGCGCGGGTCAGGCCGGCGACGCCGGCCTTGGCAGCCGCGTAGTTGGCCTGGCCGGCGTTGCCGCTGGCCCCCACCACCGAGGTGATGTTGATGATGCGGCCGTAGCGCGCCTTCATCATCGGCCGCATCGCCGCGCGGCAGAGACGGAATACCGCGCTGAGGTTGGTGTCGAGCACGGCCGACCAGTCGTCGTCCTTCATTCGCATCGCCAGCTGATCACGGGTGATGCCGGCGTTGTTGACCAGCACGTGCAGGCCGCCGTCCTGGCGCACGATGGTCTCCACCAGCGCGTCGCCGGCCGCGGCGTCGTTGACGTTCAGCACCGCGCCCCGGCAACCCGCGTGGCTTGCCAGCGCTTCGCTGATGGCCGCCGCACCGCTTTCGGTGGTCGCCGTCCCGATGACCCGCTGTCCGCGAGCCGCCAGCGTCAGGGCGATGGCGCGACCGATGCCGCGCGAGGCGCCGGTGACGAGAGCGACTACGGTAGACGGGGCGTCACTCATGCCAACAGCCCCTGTGCATCGCGCAACGAGACCGGATCGAACACCGACGCAGCGACCAGTTCGGCGTCGATCCGCTTGACCATGCCGGCCAGCACCTTGCCCGGTCCGCACTCGATCACGTGCGACAACCCTCGCCCGCGCAGCGCCTGCACCACCTCGACCCAGCGCACGGGACCGAAGGCCTGCCGATACAAGGCATCGCGGATGGCGTCGGCGTCACCGACGACCGCGACATCGACGTTGTTGACGACGGGTAGGCGTGGCGACGCCACCGGCACCGAAGCCAGGCGCTGCTTGAGCGCTTCGGCCGCCGGACGCATCAGGCTGCAATGGAACGGCGCCGACACGGCCAGCGGCAGCGCGCGCTTCGCGCCCATGCCCTTGAGGATCTCGCACGCCTTGTCGACGGCCGCCTTGGCGCCGGAGATGACGGTCTGCTTCGGATCATTGAAGTTGGCCGCGCTGACGACGCCGCCCGTCTCGGCGGCCGCGCGTGCGCAGCCCTCGACCACTGCCGTCGCGTCCAGGCCGAGGATGGCCGCCATCGCACCGGTGCCCACCGGCACGGCGTCCTGCATGGCCTGCGCGCGCAGGCGTACCAACGGCAACGCATCGGCCAGCGTCAGCGCCCCGGCCGCCACCAGCGCGGTGTATTCGCCGAGCGAGTGCCCTGCCAGCGCGGCCGGCTCTGCACCGCCCTCGGCCCGCCACGCGCGATGGCAGGCGATGCCCGCGACCAGCATCACCGGTTGGGTGTTGGTGGTGAGTTCGAGCTTTTCCTTGGGCCCCTCGCGGATCAAACGGCCCACGTCCTCGCCCAGGGCCTGCGAGGCTTCGGCCAGCACGTCCCGCACGGCGGGATGATCGGCCCACGCATCGAGCATGCCGACGCTCTGGGCGCCCTGCCCGGGGAAGACGAATGCGAAAGGTTTCATGGCCATCGAGCGAAGTCGTTCGGTCTTGCTGTCAGAGGTCGAGCAGCACGGCACCCCAGGTGAACCCGCCGCCGACGCCTTCGAGCATCACCGTGTCGCCTGCCTTGACGCGACCGCTGCGCACGGCGACGTCGAGTGCCAGCGGGATCGAAGCGGCCGAGGTGTTGCCATGCTCGTCGACGGTGACGATCAGCTTGTCCATCGGCAGCTTCAGCTTCTTCGCGGTGCCCTGCATGATGCGGATGTTGGCCTGGTGCGGGATCAGCCAGTCGATGTCGGCGTCGGTGCGTCCGGCCTTGGCCAACACGGCGCGCGCCGATTCCTCGAGCACGCGCACGGCTAGCTTGAACACAGCCGGCCCGTCCATCTTGAGCAGGGGTTGGCCGAGTACCTGGCCGCCCGACACGGTGCCCGGCGTGCACAGGATGTCGCGATGCGAGCCGTCGGCGTGCAGGTCGCTGGCCAGGATGCCCGGTGTGGCGCTGGCCTCGAGCACCACGGCGCCAGCGCCGTCGCCGAACAGCACGCAGGTGGTGCGATCACTGAAGTCGAGGATGCGCGAGAACACCTCCGCGCCGACCACGAGCGCACAGCGGGCACTGCCGGTGCGGATCAGCGCATCGGCCACTGTCAGCGCATAGACGAAGCCCGAGCACACGGCCTGCACGTCCATCGCCGCGCAACCGGCAATGCCGAGCTTGTGCTGAAGGATGGTCGCCGTCGACGGGAACACCATGTCGGGCGTCGAGGTGGCGACGAGAATGAGATCGATCTCCGCCGGCTGGCGGCCCGCCGCCTCCAGCGCGTGGCGCGACGCGTCGAGCGCCAGGTCGCTGGCCGATTGCGAGTCGTCGGCGAAGTGGCGGGCGCGGATGCCGGTGCGCTCGACGATCCAGTCGTCGGAGGTCTCGATGCCGCGGCCGGCCAGTTGCGCCGCCAGATCGGCATTGGTCACTCGGCGTGCCGGCAGCATGCTGCCGGTACCGGTGATCCGGCTGTAACGCAATGCCGAGCCGCTCATGTGGCCCCTGCCTCCGCACGCGCCGGCTCGGCGCTCGGGTTGGGCATGGCTTGCAGCGTTTCCAGGATGCGGTCGTGCACGCGCTCGAGCAGTCGGTTGCGGGCGGCATCATACGCGCGCGCCAGCGCCTGCTCGAAGGCGAACGCATCGGCTGAGCCGTGGCTCTTGAAGACCAGCCCGCGCAGGCCGAGCAGCGCTGCGCCGTTGTAGCGGCGCGGATCGACGCGCGCCTTGAACCGGTTGAGCACCGGCATCGCCACCAGCGCAGCCAGCTTGGTCAACGCATTGCGGGTGAACTCCTCGCGGATGAAGCCGCTCAACATGCCGGCCAGTCCCTCGGCCGTCTTGAGCAACACGTTGCCGACGAAGCCGTCGCACACCACGATGTCGGTGGTGCCCTTGAAGATGTCGTTGCCCTCCACGTTGCCATGGAAGTTCAGGTGCCCACCGGCCGCTGCGGCGCGAAGCAATTCGGCCGCCTGCTTGATCGTGTCGCTGCCCTTGATGGCCTCTTCGCCGATGTTGAGCAGGCCCACGCTGGGGTCTTCCTTGCCTTCGACCGCCGTGACCAGCGCGCTGCCCATCACGGCGAACTGCAGCAGGTGCTCCGGCGTGCAGTCGACGTTGGCGCCGAGGTCGAGCACCGTCGTGTAGCCGTTGCGGGCATGCGGCAGCACGGTCGCGATGGCGGGTCGGTCGATGCCCTCCAGGGTCTTGAGCAGGTAGCGCGCCACCGCCATCAGGGCACCCGTATTGCCGGCGGACACGCACGCGTCGGCGGCGGCCACCCCGGCCTCGTCGGCCTTCAGTTGCGCGATCGCCACGCGCATCGACGAGTCCTTCTTGCGCCGCAGCGCGACCTCGATGGTGTCGTCCATCGTGACGACTTCGCTGGCGGCGACCAGCGTACAACGCGACCAGCCGGTCGCGGGCGCGAGTGCCTGGCCGGATCCCACCAGCAGCAGCTCGGCGGTCGGGTGCGATTGCAGGAACGCCTGGCACGCCGGCAGCGTGGCCGAGGGGCCGTGGTCACCGCCCATGCAATCGACGGCGATGCGCACGCGGGACAGGGGCTGGTTTGCGCTCACACGCCGGGACGGTAGGCCAAGCGGGCTCCCGCTGCAAGCGGGAGCGCCCGAACGTCCGGCCGGGCCGGACGCCGAAACAACGTCACGCGTCCGACTTGGACTTCAGCACCTTGCGGCCACGGTAAAAGCCGGTCGGGCTGATGTGGTGGCGCAGATGCACTTCGCCCGTGGTCGGCTCGATCGCCGTGCCCGGGGTCGTGAGCGCATTGTGCGCACGATGCATGCCGCGCTTGGACGGCGACTTCTTGTTCTGTTGAACGGCCATGAGGGACTCCAGTGACGCCCGGTTGACGAGGCTGACGAGGGTGTTGCGGCGCGCGTCGGCCGATTTCCCGGGCCCGCCCGGACTCCTTGCCCGGCCGGAAAAAGCGTCGAATTATAGCCTTGGCCGGCCACCCCGGCTTGGGCGGCCGTCTGGCTCAGCCGCGAGGCCGGCCGGCCTTCAGGGCCGCCAGCGACGCGAAGGGGTTCGGCCGGCCAGGATCGGCGCCCTGCCCGGCTGGCCCCATGCCGGCGGGCATGGGGCAGGCATCGTGGCGCGGCACGAGCGGCAATGCCAGGATCAGCTCGTCCTCGACCAACGCGCGCAAGTCCAGCGCGGACGGCAGCGCCAGCACGTCGTCCTCGATCTCGGCGTCCAGCGCCTCGGCCTTGTCCTCTCCCGGCACGAAGAGAATCGACCGCTCGATCGACAGCGGCGTGCGCATCGGTTGCAGGCAGCGCTGGCAGGCCAGCCACACGACGGTGCTGGCCCGCAGGTGCAACCAGGTCTGCGCCGCGCCACCGGCGACAGCCCGCGACTCGCCCTGCGCGGACCAGGCGACCGGCTGGCCCACGTGGTCGTGCGGCGGCGACTCGCATTGCGCCAATCGAGGCAACCCGTCGAGCGCCCATTCCCCCGCCACCGATTGCGCCTGCTTGGCCAGCGCGGCCACGTCGAGCCGGAGCGGATCGATCGCGCGCTTGTTCATCGGCGAAGTGTACGAGGCGCAACCACGAGGTCCGGCAATGGGAAAATCAACCGCATGCCCGAGCCGCCGCGCCTGATCCTCGCCTCGACCTCACGCTACCGCCGCGAACTGCTGGAGCGCCTGCGGCTGCCATTCGAGATGATGGCGCCCGAGGTCGACGAAACTCCGCTGGCCGGCGAGGCGCCGGCGGCGCTGGCGCTGCGCCTGGCGCGGGCCAAGGCGCAGGTCGTCTCCATACGGGTGCCGCAGGCCGTGGTGATCGGCTCGGACCAGGTCGCCGACCTGGATGGCCGGGCCCTCGGCAAACCGGGCACGCACGAGCGCGCGGTGGAACAGTTGCGCGCCCTGCGCTCGCGCCGGGTGGTCTTCCATACTGCCGTGGCGGTGGCCTGCGCTTCGGCGGCCTTCGAGCGCAGCGCGGTGGTGCCGGTGGTCGTGCGCTTTCGCGACCTGAGCGACGCGGAGATCGAGTACTACCTGCGCGCCGAACAGCCCTACGACTGCGCCGGCAGCGCCAAGTGCGAAACGCTGGGGATCGCCTTGACGGAGGCCATCGAGTCCGATGACCCGACGGCGCTGGTGGGCCTGCCGCTGATCCGCACTAGCGACATGCTGCGCGCGGCCGGCCTGGACCCGCTGGGGCGCCGATGAGTGCCGAGCCGCCCTCGCGCGGTGCGCTGGTGCTGGTCCCCAATGCGCTGGACTTCGGCGCCGACGCGCCGCCGGCGCTGCAGCAGGCGCTGCCGCTGCCGGTCATTCAGCGTGCGGCCGGCCTGCTGCACTGGCTGGTCGAAGATCCGAAGTCTGCGCGCGCCTTCCTGAAGCGCGTGGACGCCGTCACGCCGCTGGCGCGGCCGATCCAGGAGCTCGATCTGCGCCAACTGCCTTCTGCCAAGAGTGCGGCCTCCGGCGGCACCCTGCGCGAACTGCTCGCGCCGGCGCTGGCTGGTGCCCAGATCGGCGTGCTGTCCGAGGCCGGACTGCCCGGCGTTGCCGACCCCGGCGCTGCGCTGGTCACCGCCGCTCACGAGGCCGACCTGACGGTGGAGGTGCTGCCGGGACCGAGCGCGTTGCTGCTGGCGCTCGCCGCGAGTGGCCTGAACGGGCAGGCCTTCGCCTTCGTCGGCTACCTGCCGATCAAGGAGGCCGAGCGCGCAACGCGCATCCGCGAGCTCGAAGCACACTCGCGCCGCGCTGGGCAGACGCAGATCGTCATCGAGACGCCGTATCGGAACAGCGCGCTGCTGGCGGCGCTGATCGAGCACCTGCAGCCGACCACGCGCCTGTGTGTGGCCTGCGCACTGACCTGGCCACAGGGCTGGTGCCGCACACGCTCGGCGCGCGACTGGCGGCGCGCAACGGAAGGTGCGTCAATCGACAACCGGCTGCCCGCGGTCTTTCTCTGGCGGGCCGCTTGAGCGTCGCTGGGCCACGGCCGCCGCAAGCGAACCGATAGCGATACCGATCGCATCGGCCAGCAGGTCGGCCCACTCGGCCGAGCGCGTCGCGGTGAAGGACTGCGCCACCTCGATGGCCGCCCCGAGCAGCAGCAGGCCCGCGCACAGGCGGACGAGCGGACGCAGCTGGCCCAGGCAGCCGAGGCCGACCAGCCCCGCGAAAGCCACGCCGTGCTGCACCTTGTCGGCGTGCGGGAACCAGGGCTCGGAAAGCTCGGGCGCGGGCCACAGGGCCAGCGCGATACCGGCCACGACGGCCATCCAGAAGAGGCGCCGCCAGTGGTGAACCGCGACCCGGCGTGAGAATCCGGCGCTCACGCCGCCGTGGCCGATCAGGCGCGACCGCCGCCCAGCAGCGAAGCGACCTTGCGCTTGGGCTTGATGTTCGGCGACAGGCCACGCTTCGGCGCCGCGGTCATGTCGGCCTTGGCCTGCTCCCACACCGGCGCAGCTTCGCCGCCGCTCGGCTGATAGGGCTGATCGAACAACGGATCCTGCGGCGCGCGCACAGGCGCGGGCCGGCGCGGCTCGCTGCGCTCGGCGGGGCGCTCGGCGATCGCCACCGGCCGCTCGTCGTCATCGTCGCGCGTGCGTCGCGGCGGCCGGCGCGGCCGCTCGTCGTCGAGCTCGAACGGCTCGATCTCGATCTTCTTCTTGATCAGCCGCTCGATGTCGCCGACCATGCGGGTGTCGTCGCGCGTGACCAGCGTGACCGACAGGCCCGACGCGCCGGCGCGCCCAGTGCGACCGATGCGGTGCACATAGTCCTCGGCGTTGAACGGCACGTCGAAGTTGAACACGGCCGGCAGGTCGGCGATGTCGAGGCCGCGCGCGGCCACGTCGGTGGCCACCAGCAACTGCACCTCGCCGCGCTTGAACGCGTCGAGCGCCTTCAGTCGCTCGTCCTGCGACTTGTCGCCGTGCAGCGCGGCGGTCTTCAGACCGTCGCGCTCGAACGAACGGGCCAGCCGCGCGGCGCCGAGCTTGGAATTGACGAACACCAGCGCCTGCGACAGCTCGCGCGTGCGGATGATCTGGCGCACCACGCGGCGCTTGTCGTCGTCGGACACACTGTAGAAGTGCTGCTCGACGGTGGAGGCGGTGGCGTTGCGGGCCGCCACCTCGACCGTCACCGGGTCCTGCAAGTAGCTCTGCGCCAGGCGGCGGATCTCGGGCGAGAACGTGGCCGAGAACAACAGCGTCTGCCGCTGCTTGGGCAAGTAGGACAGGATGCGCTGCAGGTCGGGCAGGAAGCCGATGTCGAGCATGCGATCGGCCTCGTCGAGCACCACGTATTCGACCTGGTTGAGTACGCAGTTCTTGGCCTCGATGTGGTCGAGCAGCCGGCCCGGCGTGGCCACCAGCACCTCGACACCCGTCTTGAGCACCGCGGTCTGCGGCTTCATGTCGATGCCGCCGAAGACGACCGTTGAGCGCAGTTGCGTGTGCTTGGCGTAGGTTTTCACGCTGTTGGCCACCTGGTCGGCCAGCTCGCGCGTCGGCGTGATCACCAGCGCCCGCACCGGGTGGCGCGCGGGGGACATCGAGCTGGTCTCGTGGCGCAGCATCTTCTGCAGCAGCGGGATCGTGAAGGCCGCCGTCTTGCCGGTGCCGGTCTGCGCCGCGCCCATCACGTCGCGGCCGGCCAGCACGATGGGTATCGCCTTGGCCTGGATCGGCGTCATAGCCACGTAGCCGGAGTCGGACACGGCACGCAGCAGCTTGTCGTCCAGGGGCAGCGAGTTGAAGAGACTAGGCGCCGGGGAATCGGCAACAGTAACGGAATCGTCCATATGATCGTCGATTATCCTCGAACCATCGATCATCATTTGCCTGGCGTCGCGGGCACACCAGAACGAGAAGGACGAACTGACCCAATGTTGAACGTTGCACTTGTGGGCTGCGGCCGAATTGCCAAGCGCCACGCCGAGTTGCTCGGCCACAAGCAGATTCGTGGGGCCTGTCTGACGGCCGTGTGCGACACCGTCGAAGAAAAGGCGCGTCGACTCGCGCAGACCTTCTCGGTGCCGCATTTCACCGACATGCACGAGATGATGCGCCGTCTGCCAGTCGACGTGGCAGTCGTGCTCACCGAAAGCGGCCACCATGCGCGCGACGTAATCGCGCTCGCCCCCTATGGCAAGCACATCGTCGTCGAGAAGCCGATGGCACTGACTCTCCCTGACGCCGACTCGATGATTCGAACGTGCGACCGGTATGGCGTGCGGCTGTTCGTCGTCAAGCAGAATCGATTCAATCGTCCCGTGGTAAAGACGCGAGAGGCTCTGGAGGCCGGTCGCTTCGGCAAGCTGGTGTTGGGTACGGTGCGGGTGCGCTGGTGCCGCCCTCAGGCGTACTACGACCAGGACCCCTGGCGTGGCACCTGGGCGCTGGACGGCGGTGTGCTCACCAACCAGGCGAGCCACCACGTCGATCTGCTCGAGTGGATGATGGGCGACGTGGAGAGCGTCTACGCGAAAGCGTCCACGGCACTGGCCAGGATCGAAGCGGAAGACACGGCGGTGGTCGTTCTCAAGTTTGTCAGCGGAGCCCTGGGCATCATCGAGGCCACCACTGCGGCGCGACCGACAGACCTCGAAGGCTCGCTGTCGCTGCTTGGGGCCGGCGGTACCGTAGAGATCGGTGGCTTTGCGGTCAACGAGATGAAGATCTGGCGCTTCGTCGAGCCCAGCGAGGGCGACGATGAGGTCATGGCCAAGTACTCCGTGAATCCACCCAGCGTGTACGGCTTCGGGCATCAAGCCTACTATGAGCACGTCGTCGATTGCATCCTGAACGATCGCCAGCACCTGGTGGACGGGCTCGAGGGCCGCCGCAGCCTGGAGCTCATCAATGCGATCTATGAATCAGTGGAGACGGCGCAGGAGGTGCGACTGCGCTTTCAACCCCGCCACTGCAAGCTGGGCGGCGCATGAAGGGCACGCCTACCGTCAAGCAGTCCGGGGTCGTCGACCTGCAATGCGGTCAGCGCGTCACCATAGTCGTACCGTGTAACCTGTACGGTTGCACGCTGGATGACGATGTCTTCGTGGGGCCTTTTGTGGAGATCCAGCGCGGCGTGACGATCGGTGCGCGCACCCGCGTGCAATCGCACGTGTTCATTTGCGAGCTGGTCGCCGTCGGGGCGGACTGCATCATCTCGCACGGCGCGATGTTCATCAACGACACCTTCCAGAGCGGCGGTCCTGCGCGGGGCGACAGATCGCGCTGGCGTCCGACGCGAATCGGCAACCGTGTGTCCATCGGAACGCATGCCACCATCCTGCCGGTGGTCATCTGCGACGACGTCGTCGTCGGAGCTGGTGCGGTGGTGACTCGCGATATCGACCAGCCAGGCATCTATGCGGGGAACCCGGCACGGAAACTCAGGGGCCTTCCATGATCAAGTTCGCTGATCTGTACGGTCAGTACCTCACTATCAAGCCGGAAATCGACGATGCCATCGGCGACGTGATCAGACGCGCGGCGTTCGTCGGCGGTGACGACGTCGGCGCCTTTGAACGCGAGTTCGCCGCCTACCAGCAATCGAGTTGTTGCGTTGGCGTCGCCAATGGCACCGATGCGATCGAAATCGTCCTCGAGGCAATGCGCTTGGCCCCCGGTTCCGAAGTGATCGTGCCGGCCAATTCGTTCATTGCCAGCAGCGAGGCAGTCACTCGGGTCGGGCTGCGCGTGGTGTTCGCCGACGTGGATCCCGTGACCTACACACTCGACCCCATCGACTTGCGGCGCCGGATCACGCCCAAGACGAAGGCAGTGATCGCCGTGCACCTCTACGGTCAACCCTGCAAGATGGACGAGATCTGTGCCATTGCGAGACAGCACGGGCTGAAGGTCATTGAAGATTGCGCTCAAGCTCATGGAGCCGAGATCGAGGGTCACCGGGTCGGCGCCATCGGCGATGCTGGCACATTCAGCTTCTACCCTGGCAAGAACCTCGGCGCCTATGGAGACGCCGGGGCCATCACGACGAACGACTCCAGCCTGGCCGAGCAGTGCCGCATGCTCGCCAACCATGGTCGCATCGAGAAGTACGATCACCGCATCGAGGGCCGCAACAGCCGCCTCGACGGCATTCAGGCCGCCGTGCTGCGCGTGAAGCTCAGGCATCTGGAGACGTGGATAGACCGGCGCAACGCGGTGGCACGCCTGTACAACCGAGAGTTGGCGGGGCTGCCCGGTCTTGTGCTGCCCATGCCGATCCCGGGCACTCGTCACGCCTTCCACCTGTATGTGGTGCGCACCGATCGCCGTGACGAACTTGCCTCCCATCTGAAGGCGCTCGACATTCAGACAGGTGTGCACTACCCGATCGCGCTGCCGAAACTCGCCGCCTACCGCTACCTCGACCAAGCCAAGGAAGTCATGTTCGCCAACCGGGCGGACGCCCAGCTGCTCAGTCTGCCGATGGGCGAGCACCTCGGCGATGCAGAGGTGGCGACGGTGGCAGCGGGGGTTCGCTCGCTCATCGCGCGGTGACGGATTGGTTCGCGCTGCGACCGAGCGCAGCTTAGTGTGCGGTAGGTTCCGTCATGGGTGGGCGCGACGGCGCTCGCAGCATCATCCACCGGGGCGCCCTGAACCGCACGATGCGCCAGTACAAATACGTATAACCGACGCTGAACAGCACGATCAGCGTCGCCAGCACCGGCGTGTTGTTCCAGAAGATCATGGCCGGCACCACCGCACACATGCACAGCAGCCACAGATAAGGCGAAGTCATCGAGTTGCGCCGGGTCAGCGCCTTGGCCTCCCGGCTGCCCGCCACCCAGCGCACCACGCGGCGATAGATCAGCGAGTGCAGGTGGATACCGTCGGGCACACCCGGCGACTGGTCGCGCAGCACGCGCCGGCGGTAGATGGAGAACACCGTCTCGAACACCGGATAGATGCAGGCGAGCAGCGGGAACATCGGCGACACCTGCGGATTGCGGTGCAGTTGCAGGATCGCGACCTCGGCGACGAAGAAGCCGAGGAAATACGCGCCGCCATCGCCGAGGAAGACCAACCCTGCCGGATAGTTCCAGACGAAGAAGCCCAGCAGCATGCCGATGCCTGCCAGCGCGAGCCAGGCCGTCAGCATGTCGCCGACCTGGAATCCCACGTAGGCCAGGGCGACCAGAATCAACATGCCGCACATCGAAGCCAGGCCGTTGAAGCCGTCGATGATGTTCAGCGAATTGGCGACACCGGCGACGACGAAGACAGTGACGATGGCTGCACCGATGGGGAACGCCACGATCCAGTCCAGGCCCGGGATGGCCGTGTGATCGATCACCGACTGCAAGCCCGCGACCGCCAACGCCGCCGACACGGCGGTGAAGAACAGGCGGCGCCGCGGGCTGATGTTCTTGGTGAAGTCTTCAGTCAGCCCGGCGATGAAGCACGGCATGCTGCAGCCGAGCAGCATGAAAGCCGCCACGCCGAGCTGCGTGTCCTGCAGCAGCAGCACGAAGACGCCGGCGACCGCACCTGCCACCAGCCCGATGCCGCCGATGCGCGGAACCGGCCGCGCATGAAACTTCTGCGGCCCGGACAGGTCGCTGTCGTGCGCAGCCAGGCCGATCACCCGCGTCGATCGCACGACCAGCAGGGTGACCAGCAGCGAGGCCAGAAAGGCTGCCACGAGGATCAGCATGGAGCGGCGATTCTAGGAGTCTCACCGACCCGCCGGCTTACGGGAAAGTAAGCACATGGCAGAGCATAGAATCGCGGCCGATCGACGCTGAGGACGCGCGATCCGGCCCTGCTGGGCTGTCCGCGGGCCGCAGCGCCCGTCTGCGCCACGCCGGTCCGATGCCGATGCTCATGTCTTGCTGGTTCTTGTCGTCACGTCTTCGACGTCTGCTGATCGGCGGAGCGGTGGCTGCGTTTACGCTGATCGCTGGTGCACAGACGACTCCGGCGCAGGTCGATCCGCAGGGCAACACTGGCCAGTACCCGTCCGGGCAATCAGGCCAGACGACCGGCGGGCCGATCCGTCTGCGCCAGACACCGCAGCAAGGACAGGCTCCCAACGGCCAACAACAAGGCAATTCGCCCTACGGCAGCCAGCAGGGTGGACAACTGCAGGGCCCGTACAACAACCAGCCCGGCATGTACGGGTCGGACCCCACGCAGCCCTTCTACCCCGGCTACCCCGGCTACCCCGGCGCCCCCATTTACGTTCCGGGCGAGTTCGAGCAATACGTGCAACGACTGGCCAATGCGCCGCCGTTCAGCCCGATCCGCCGCTTTGGTTCCGACCTGATGACGGGCGCACAGTCGCCCTTCGAAGCGCAGGATTTCAATCCGCAGGTCCCCCAGGACTACCTGGTACAGCCCGGCGACGAGGTGATCGTCTCGTTGTGGGGTTCGGTCGACGCCGACCTGCGCCTGCTTGTCGACCGCACGGGTCGGATCTCGTTGCCCCGGGTGGGCACGATCGTCGTCTCGGGCATTCGCCAAGCCGATCTGGCCGACGTGATCGGCCGGCGCGTCGGGCAGGTGTTCAAGAATTTCCAGATCAGCGTGTCGGTCGGGCAGCTGCGCGGCATACGCGTGTACGTGGCGGGTTTCGTGGCCCGGCCCGGCAGCATCACCGTGTCGAGCCTGTCGACGCTGGTCAATGCCCTGATGCGCTCGGGCGGCCCGTCCGC
This sequence comes from Burkholderiaceae bacterium, assembly GCA_044222685.1. Taxonomy (GTDB): domain Bacteria; phylum Pseudomonadota; class Gammaproteobacteria; order Burkholderiales; family Burkholderiaceae_C; genus JAEUPI01. The sequence goes on along the minus strand of JBGAMU010000017.1, from coordinate 31,293 downwards.
GGCGGGGAGCTTTCGCCAAATCCAGCTGCGCCGCGGCCGTGAGGTGGTGACGACGTTCGATCTCTACGACCTGCTGCTCAAGGGCGACCGCTCGGCCGACCGGCCGCTCACCGCCGACGACGTGATCTACGTCGGCCCGGTCGGGCCGCAGGTGGCGTTGATCGGCAGCGTCAACCAGCCGGCGATCTTCGAGCTCAAGCAGGGCGAAACCGCGGAAGACCTGCTGCGCATGGCGGGTGGCTTCTCTGCCGTGGCCGACACCACGCGGCTGGCCATCGAGAGGCTCGACGACCGCGCCACCGTGCGCATCACGCAGATCGAGCTGCCCAAGGGCATCGCGTCGCCGCTGCGCAATGGCGACGTGCTGCGCGCGTTCAACAGCACGGCGGTCGCGCAGCCGGTGCAACGGCAGAACAAGCGGGTGCGCGTCGAAGGCGAGGTGGTGCGCCCGGGCGAATTCGTGCTGCCGCCGGAATCCACCGTGGCCGACGCGCTGGCGGCCGCCGGCGGGCTGACGCCAGGCGCCTACATCTTCGGCACCGAGTTCAGCCGCGAGAGCGTGCGCATGACGCAGCAGGACAACTACGACCGTGCGCTGCGCGACCTGGAGACCGAGTTCGCCCGTTCCACCGCCACCCAGCGCACGACCACCGCCGACGAGGCGGCGGCGTCGACGGCGCGTACCGCCGGCACTACGCGGTTGGTGGAGCGGCTGCGCGCCATCCGGCCGACCGGCCGGGTGGTACTGCAACTGCGGCCCGAGAGCACCGACCTGCCCGAGCTGGCACTGGAGGACGGCGACCGTCTCTATGTGCCGCCGCGGCCGACGACGGTGGGCGTCTTCGGCAGCGTGTTCAACGCCGGCAGCTACCTGTACTCGGGCAATCGCAACATCGACGACTACATGAATTTGGCCGGCGGCCCGACCCGCGGCGCCGACCAATCCAGCGTGTTCGTCATCCGCGCCAATGGCAGCGTGGTGTCGGCGAGCCAGGGCGGTTGGTTCAGCAAGCGTGATCTCGCGGCGGTGCGCGCCGAGCCGGGCGATACGGTGTTCGTGCCGGAGGAGATCAACAAGACCACCTTCGTGCAAGGGGCCAAGGACTGGACGCAGATCCTGTATCAGTTCGGTCTCGGCGTGGCGGGCATCGTGGCGGCGACGCGGTGATGAGGGCCGATCTACCGACACGAAGCCTCGAGCCGGAACCCGCCGCGCACGCCGATGACGAAGGCATCGACCTGTTCGAGGTTCTGGCGGTCTTCGGTCAGCACCTGAAGCTGCTCATTGCCGGCCCGTTGCTCGCGGGCCTGGCTGCATTGGGCATCACCTATTTGGTAGCGCCAACGTACACGGCGGTCACCACTTTCCTGCCGCCGCAACAGCAGCAGAGCACGGCGGCCTCTGCGCTGGCCGCTTTGGGACCGCTGGCAGGACTGGCTGGCGCTGCCGGAATCCGCACCCCGGCCGATCAGTACGTTGCCTTGATGCAAAGTGCAACTGTGTCGGACCGGATCATCGACCAGTTCAAGCTCATGGACGTGTACCAGGCGAAGTTCCGCGTCGATGCGCGAAAGACGCTGACCGGCAACGCCCGCATGATGGTGGGCAAGAAGGATGGCCTGATCACTGTGGAAGTCGACGACGAAAGTCCGCAGCGTGCTGCCGACATCGCCAACCGCTACGTCGACGAATTGCGGCGGATGACGAGTTCGATCGCCATCACCGAAGCCCAGCAGCGGCGCTTGTTCTTCGAGCGCCAGTTGGCGCAGACGCGCGACAAGCTGACTTCGGCCCAGCAGGCGCTGCAGGCCAGCGGATTCAGCCAAGGCGCAATCAAGGCCGAACCCAAGGCCGCTGCCGAAGGTTACGCCCGGTTGAGGGCCGAGGTGACGGCAGCAGAGGTGCGGCTGCAGACGATGCGGGGCAACCTGGTCGACGACACACCCGAGGTGCGTCAACAGCAAGCTACCGTTGCCGCGCTGCGCAGTCAGCTGTCGAAGCTGGAACAAGCCGGTGACTCGGCAGGCGGTCCCGACTACGTCAGCAAGTACCGCGAGTTCAAGTACCAGGAGACGTTGTTCGAGTTGTTCGCGCGTCAGTACGAAATGGCGCGCGTTGACGAGAGCCGCGAGGGAGCGCTCGTCCAGGTGGTCGACATGGCCGCGCCACCCGAGAAGAAGAGCAAGCCCAAGAGGGCAGTGACGGCCGTCGTGACGACGCTCGCAACGTTTCTGACCCTGGCCTTGTTCGTGTTCCTGCGCAGGTGGTGGCGAGAACGGGCCGCTGCAAGGCCGTAGGTGTCGTGCAAAGGTCCAGATGACCCTCCTGATCACCGGCGGAGCCGGCTTCATCGGCAGCAACTTTGTACTCGACTGGCTTTCGCAGAGCCAGGAGCCGATCGTCAACCTCGACGCGCTGACCTACGCCGGCAATCTGGAGAACCTCGACGAGCTACAGGGCGATGCACGACACCGGTTCGTCAAAGGCGATGTCTGCGACGCGGCGCTGGTGAGCCGCTTGTTGGCCGAGCACCAACCGCGCGCCGTCGTCCATTTCGCAGCCGAGAGCCACGTGGACCGCAGCATCCACGGCCCCGGTGCCTTCATGCGCACGAATGTCGAAGGCACCTTCACGCTGCTCGAGCAGGCGCTTGCGTACTGGGGCGCGATGGCCGACCGGGCACGCGACAGTTTCCGCTTCCACCACGTGAGCACCGACGAGGTGTACGGCAGCCTGGGCCACGCCGAACCTGCCTTCACGGAGAAGCACGCGTACCAGCCGAACAGCCCCTACTCCGCCAGCAAGGCCGCAAGCGACCACCTGGTGCGGGCCTGGCACCACACCTATGGTCTGCCCGTGCTGACCACCCACTGCTCCAACAACTACGGGCCGTACCACTTTCCCGAGAAACTTATTCCGCGGATGATCGTCAACGCGCTGGCCGGCAAGCCGCTGCCCATCTACGGCGACGGCATGAACGTGCGCGACTGGCTATATGTACGCGACCATTGCAGCGCGATTCGCGCGGTGCTCGAGCGCGGGCGCGTGGGCGAGACCTACAACATCGGCGGCTGGAACGAGATGCCGAACCGCGAGGTCGTGCGAGTCACCTGCATGCTGCTCGACGAGCTGCGGCCGAGCTCCGCGGGCTCCTACGAACGTCTCATCACCTACGTGACCGACCGCCGCGGCCATGATCGACGCTATGCCATCGACGCCCGCAAGATCGAGCGCGAGCTCGGCTGGCGGCCCGCCGAGACGTTCACCAGCGGCATCCGCAAGACGGTGCAGTGGTACCTGGACAATCCGGAATGGGTGGCCCACGTGCAAAGCGGCGCCTACAAGGACTGGGTCGACCGCCAGTACGGCCCGGGGCCGGAGCGCGCGTGAAGATCCTGCTCTTCGGCTGCAACGGCCAGGTCGGCTGGGAGCTGCAGCGGGCGCTGGCGCCACTGGGCAACCTGGTGGCGCTGGACTTCGACAGCGCCCTTCACCACGCCGACTTCTCGCGTCCCGAATGCCTGGCCGAGACGGTGCGCGCGCTGGCGCCCGACGTGATCGTCAATGCCGCGGCGCACACCGCGGTGGACAGGGCCGAGGCCGAGCCCGAGCTGGCCCATACGGTCAACGCCGCCGCGCCTGCAGTGCTGGCCCGTGAGGCAGCCGCGTGCGACGCCTGGCTCGTGCACTACAGCACCGACTATGTGTTCGACGGCAGCGGCCATGGGCCACGCGATGAAGACGCCCCCACCGGGCCGCTGAACGTGTACGGCCGCTCCAAGCTGCAGGGCGAGCAGTTCATCCGCGAGAGCGGTTGCAAGCACCTGATTCTTCGCACCAGTTGGGTCTATGCGGCTCGCGGAGGCAACTTCGCGCGCACGATGCTCAAGCTGGCCGCCGAGCGCGACCGGCTCACGGTGATCGACGACCAGATCGGCGCGCCCACAGGTGCTGACCTGCTGGCGGATGTGACTGCCCATGCGCTGCGGGCCGCCCTTCAGTATCCAACGCTCACCGGCACCTACCACGCGGTAGCCGCTGGCGAGACCAGCTGGCATGGATACGCCACGATGGTGATCGACTGGGCCCGTGCCCAGGGCTTGCCGGTCACGGTGGCGGCGGACGGCGTGGTGCCCGTGCCAACCAGCGCCTTCCCCACGGCCGCGCGCCGGCCGCTCAATTCGCGCCTGGACACCCGCCGGTTGCATGAGTCATTCCAACTGACAATGCCGCCCTGGCGTGCCGGTGTGCTGCGCATGCTGGCCGAAGTGCACGGACGCTGAACCACCGCCATGACATCCACTGTTCGCAAAGGGATCATCCTCGCCGGTGGATCCGGTACGCGACTGCATCCGGCCACGCTGGCCATCAGCAAGCAGCTGCTGCCGGTGTACGACAAACCGATGATCTACTATCCGCTGAGCACGCTGATGCTGGCGGGCATCCGCGACATCCTGGTGATCAGCACACCGCAGGACACGCCGCGGTTCGAGGCGCTGTTGGGCGACGGCGGCCAGTGGGGACTGAACCTCAGCTATTGCGTGCAGCCGAGCCCGGACGGGCTGGCGCAGGCCTTTATCCTCGGTCGCCGACACGTGGACGGGCAATCGAGCGCACTGGTGCTCGGCGACAACATCTTCTATGGCCACGACCTGCAGGCGCTGCTCAGGCGCGCCGATGCGAGAACACAGGGCGCGACGGTCTTCGCGTACCACGTGAACGACCCTGAGCGTTACGGCGTGGTGGCGTTCGATGATCGACAACGCGCGCTGTCGATCGAGGAGAAGCCGACAACCCCGAAGAGCCACTACGCCGTGACCGGCGTCTACTTCTACGATTCGCAGGTCTGCGACATTGCCACGTCGATTCGTCCGAGTGCGCGCGGCGAGCTCGAGATCAGCGAAGTCAACGCTCGATACCTGGCTCAGCAGCAGCTCGAAGTCGAGATCATGGGTCGCGGCTACGCTTGGCTCGACACAGGCACACACGACAGCCTGCTGGAGGCCGGCCAGTTCATCGCCACGCTCGAGAAGCGCCAGGGCCTCAAAGTAGCGTGTCCCGAGGAAGTCGCCTTCCGCAATGGCTGGATCCAGGCCCATCAACTCGAGGCGCTGGCCAGGCCACTGGCCAAGAGCGGCTACGGTCAGTACCTCTTCAAGGTGCTGACCGAAAAGGCCTACTAGTGCGCGCCGTCGCGACCGCTTTGCCCGGCGTGCTGATGCTGGAGCCGAAGGTGTTCGCTGACGGGCGCGGCTTTTTCTGCGAGACCTTCAGCCAGCGGGTATTCGACCAGATCGTCGGCCGCCACGTCGAGTTCGTCCAGGACAACCATTCGTGCTCGAGTCGAGGCGTGCTCCGAGGCCTGCATCGGCAAGTCGCCCCGCATGCTCAGGGCAAGCTGGTTCGGGTCAGCCAAGGGGCTGTCTTCGATGTCGCCGCCGACATCGACCCGGCGAGCGCAACCTTCGGAGGCTGGGTTGGTGTCGAGCTGTCCGCCGACAACCATCGCCAGTTGTGGATCCCGCCAGGCTTCGCGCATGGTTTCCTCGTACTGAGCGATCTGGCCTACTTCGAGTACAAGACCACCGCCTACTACGAACCTGCTGCCGAGCAGACCGTGCGTTGGGATGACCCGACCTTGGCCATCGCGTGGCCGCTTGCCGGCGCACGTCCATCCTTGTCGACGAAGGACGCCAGCGCACCGCTGCTCAGGTGACAGGAGCGAAATCCTCACGATATGCGCTCGGGCATGCACCGTTCTTGGGCTAACATTCGAACGTGTTCAACGCTTGAACGCGCCAGTGCCCGGACCGTCCGACGAAGACTTCAGCTATGCGCTGCTACAGCGCCTGGCCAACGATCCGCATGCCAGCCAACGCAGCATCGCCACACGGTTGGGCGTCAGCGTGGGCAAGGTCAACTATTGCCTCAGAGCGCTGATCGACAAGGGTTGGGTCAAGGCACGCAACTTCCGTCGAAGCGACAACAAATGGGCCTACACCTACCTGCTGACGCCATCAGGCGCCACGGCCAAAGTACGTCTGGCTCGGTCGTTCCTGACCCGCAAGCTCGGTGAGTTCGAGCAGCTTCAGACCGACATCGAGGCGCTTCGGCGGGAGCTGAAGGAGGCAGGTGGCCGCCCACTGGGCGTCGGACACGCCCAAGGCGACGGCCAGGATGGCAGGGCAACATGAAACTGAGCGGCAAGAAGATTCTGGTCACGGGCGCAGATGGATTCATCGGCTCGCATCTCACCGAGCATCTGGTGCGCGCCGGCCACGACGTGCGCGCGTTCGTGCTCTACAACAGCTTCAATTCGTGGGGCTGGCTCGACGAGAGCACCGACGACATCAAGTCCTCGCTCGACGTGTTCGCCGGCGACATCCGCGACCCGCATGGCGTACGTACAGCGATGCAGGGCTGCGACGTTGTGCTGCACCTGGCGGCGCTCATCGCGATCCCTTACTCGTACCACTCGCCGGACACCTACGTCGATACCAACATCAAGGGCACTCTGAACGTCGTGCAGGCCGCACGCGAATTGCAGGTGCAGCGCGTCGTACATACCTCGACCAGCGAGGTGTACGGCACGGCTCGGTTCGTGCCGATCACCGAGGAACACCCGCTTCAGGGCCAGTCGCCCTACTCGGCCAGCAAGATCGGCGCCGACCAGATCGCGACCAGCTTCCACCTGTCGTTCGGCACTCCGGTGAGCGTGATCCGACCCTTCAACACCTATGGGCCGCGACAGTCGGCGCGCGCGGTCATCCCGACCATCATTGCGCAGATCGCCGCCGGCACGCGCGAGGTCCGGCTCGGCGCCGTCCACCCGACCCGCGACTTCAACTACGTGCAGGACACGGTGCGCGGCTTCATGGCGGTCGCCGAGAGCGACGCCGCGGTGGGTCAGGTTGTCAACATCGGCAGCAACTACGAGGTTTCGATCGGAGATACGGCACGCCTGATTGCTCGCCTGATGCGTCGCGACGTCGCGTTCGTCAGCGATGAGCAGCGCCTGCGCCCGGCGGGCAGCGAGGTCGAGAGACTGTGGGCCGACAACCGCAAGGCACGCGAACTCACCGGCTGGACGCCGGCGTATGCCGGCCTCGAAGGGCTGGAGCGTGGTCTGGGCGAGACGATCGCCTGGTTCGGTGAACCCGACCACCTGCGTCGCTACAAGGCCGGCCGCTACAACATCTGAGACACCTCGACATGACAGCGCCCCTGCCCGACATGGATGTCGTCGCCGCCTGCGTGGCGGCGGTACGCACCGTGCTCGGCCCGGCCGACGGCACGATCGCGCTGCACGAGCCAGAGTTCGGCGGACGCGAATGGGACTACGTCAAGGACTGCCTCGACACCGGCTGGGTGTCGTCGGTTGGTGCGTATGTCGACCGCTTCGAGCGTGAGCTGTCTGCGGTGACGGGTGCGCCCTTCGTGATAGCCACATCCAACGGCACTTCCGCGCTGCACATCTGCCTGCTGCTGGCGGGCGTGCAGCCAGGCGACGAAGTACTGATCCCGGCATTGACCTTCATTGCCACGGCGAATGCAGTCTCCTATGCGGCCGCGACCCCGCACTTCGTCGAGTCGGAGGACCGTTCGCTCGGTGTCGATGCCGCTGCGCTCGACGCCTACCTTCGCGAAACGGCCGAGCTGCGCGGTGATGCGTGTATCAACCGCCGCACCGGTGCCCGTCTGCGTGCGCTGGTGGTGATGCATGTCTTCGGGCACCCGAGTGACCTCGATGCCTTGTCCGATGTGGCGGCGCGCTGGCATCTGACATTGATCGAGGACGCCGCTGAGTCGCTCGGCGCAAGCTACAAGGGTCGACACACCGGCAATGTGGGCCGCGTGTCTGCGCTCAGCTTCAATGGCAACAAGGTGATCACGACCGGCGGCGGCGGAGCCGTGCTGACGCATGACCCAGAGCTCGGTCGTCGAGCCAAGCACCTGACCACCACGGCGCGCGTGCCGCACCGCTGGAGCTTCCTGCACGACGAGGTGGGCTACAACTACCGGCTGCCGAACCTGAACGCAGCGCTCGGCTGCGCTCAGTTGGAGCGCCTTCCGTCGTTCATTGAACGCAAGCGCCAGCTCGCCAAGCGCTACGAGAAGGCCTTCGCAGCGGTCGATGGTGTCCAGTTCCTGCAAGAACCTGCCGGCACGCAGAGCAATTTCTGGCTCAACGCCATCGTGCTCCAGCCGACACACGCGGTTCGCCGCGACGAACTGCTTGCCGCGCTGAACGACGGCGGCTATATGTCGCGGCCGCTCTGGACGCTGATGCACCGGCTCCCGATGTACGCCGCCTGCCCGCGCATGCCGCTGCCCGTCGCCGAGGCGCTCGAAGCCAGCGTTGTCAACCTGCCCAGCAGCGCCAAGTGGGGAGGCTGAGACACGATGCCTCGCCAACGCATCTGCGTCATCACCGGGAGCCGAGCCGAGTACGGTCTGCTGTACTGGCTGATGCACGACCTGCGCGCCGACCCGGGCATCGAGCTGCAGCTGGTCGCCACCGGAATGCACCTGGCACCCGAGTTCGGACTCACGGTGCGCGAGATCGAGGCCGATGGCTTTCAGGTCGATCGCCGCGTCGAGATGCTGCTGGCCAGCGACAGCGCCGGCGGCATTGCGAAATCCGTCGGGCTCGGCGTGATCGGCATGTCCGACGCGCTGGCGTCACTGCAGCCGGACATCGTGGTCGTGCTCGGCGACAGGTTCGAGATCCTGGCGGCCGCGCAGGCTTGCCTGATCCACCGTATTCCGTTGGCGCATATCGCCGGTGGCGACGTCACCGAGGGCGCATTCGACGAGTCGATCCGGCACGCCATCACCAAGATGGCGCAAGTGCATTTCGTCACCCATGAGAGCTCTGCCCGGCGCGTGCGCCAGATGGGCGAGGACCCGGCGCGCGTGCATGTCGTGGGCAGCCCGGGACTGGATCACTTGCGTCGACGGCCGCTGCTGGACCGCAAGGCGCTGGAGAGCGCGCTCGGTGCTTCGCTCGGGCGACGCAATCTGCTGATCACGTTCCATCCGGTGACGCTCGCCGATGACGACGGCGCGGCCGAGTTCGAGGAGCTGCTGGCCGCCCTGGATAGTACCGATGCCGACACCACCCTGTGGTTCACGCGATCCAACGCCGACACCGGAGGCCGGGCCATCATGCGCCGGCTGGACGAATGGGCCGCGCGTCGAGCCGACCGTGTGCATGTGCACGCCTCGCTCGGCCAGGTGCGCTACTTGAGCCTGATGGCGCAGGTCGACGCCGTCGTGGGCAACTCGTCCAGCGGCCTGTACGAAGCGCCGTCGCTGGGCGTCGCCACGGTCGACATCGGCGACCGCCAACGCGGCCGTCTGGCTGCCGAGTCGGTGCTGCACTGCGCACCAGAGCGCCAGGCCATCACCGAGACACTCGCGCGAGCGTTGACCCTGGACTGCCGCAACGCCGTCAATCCCTACGGCGACGGCAACAGCGCAGCTCGCATCGTTTCGCTGCTGCGTCAGCTGCCGGTGGGCTCCGCCCTGTTGCGCAAGCCGTTCCACCTGGTCTGACAGCGCCATGGCAGCACGCACTCTCGTCATCGCCGAAGCAGGAGTCAATCACAACGGCTCGCTCGATCTCGCGTTGAAACTCGTCGACGCGGCGGCCGACGCAGGAGCCGACGTCGTCAAGTTCCAGACCTTCAAGGCCGAGGATCTGGTGACCGCCGGCGCGCGCAAGGCTGACTACCAGGTTGCGAACACCGGCGAAGGCGGCAGCCAGCTGGAGATGTTGCGCCGGCTCGAGCTCGCGCCGGCGGACCATCATGCGCTCGTCGCGCGCTGTCGCGAGCGAAGCATCCGCTTCATGTCGACCGCATTCGATCCGGGCAGCCTAGGATTCCTGGCCACGCTGGACATGCCGGCGATCAAGATCCCTTCGGGCGACATCACGCACGGGCCGATGCTGCTGCAGGCTGCTCGCCTGGGTCGACCGCTCATCGTGTCCACCGGCATGTGCACGCTCGCCGACATCGAACGGGCGCTGGCCGTCATTGCGTTCGCGCTCACGCGTGAGGGCACGCCGGCCGGTCGTGCCGACATCGAGGCGGCCTGGTGCAGCGCGCAAGGGCAGGCCGCACTGCGCAAATGCGTCACCCTGCTGCATTGCGTGACCCAGTACCCGGCACCACCCGAGTCGGTGAACTTGCTGGCCATGGAGACGATGGCCCGGGCATTCGGACTGCCGGTCGGCTACTCCGACCACACCCTGGGCAGCGCGGTTTCGCTGGCTGCCGTCGCGCGCGGCGCGGTCATGATCGAAAAGCACTTCACGCTGGATCGGCACCTGGCCGGACCGGACCATGCCGCGTCGCTCGAGCCCGCCGAACTCGCGCGCCTGGTGGCCGACATCCGCGTCATCGAGCTGGCGCTCGGCCAACCATCGAAGGCGCCGTCGGCAGCCGAATTCGGCAACCGCGAGGTGGCTCGACGCAGCATCGTTGCCGCCCGCGCGATCGCCCGAGGCGAGCCACTCACCCTCAACGCGATGGCGTTCAAGCGCCCTGGCACAGGCATTGCGCCGACCGAGTGCTGGGACATGATCGGTCGCCCGGCGCCAAGAGACCTCGCGATCGACGATCCCATCGAGCCATGAACAAGCCGCCCATCATCGTCGTTGGTGCCGGGGGTCACGCCGTCGTGGTGGCGGACGCCTTGCTCGCGGCCGGCCGGAAGGTGCTCGGCTTCGTCGATGTCGATCCAGGCAGGCGGGACACCCGACCGTTTGGCTTGCCGGTGCTGGGCGACGACCTGGCACTTCAGGCACACGACCCTACCCAGGTGTCACTGGCCAACGGCATCGGAGGCGTTGGCCGCCCGGCCGATGCGGGCCTTCGGGCACGCGTCCAGACACGCCTCGAAGGCGATGGCTGGTCGTTCACGACGGTGATTCACCCGTCCGCGGTGGTTTCGACGCACGCGTCGATCGGCCCCGGATCGCAACTGCTGGCCGGCAGCGTGGTGCAGCCCGGTGCAGCGATCGGCCGCGGCGCCATCATCAACACGCGTGCGGTGGTCGAGCACGACGCACGCGTGGGCGAATTCGCGCATGTTGCCCCCGGCGCGGTCCTTTGCGGCAATGTCGTGATCGGTGCCGGTACTCACGTGGGCGCAGGTGCCACGGTGCGCCAGGGCGTCGTGCTCGGTGATGGCGTCGTTGTCGGCGTGGGAGCGGCGGTGGTGGAAGACTTCGAGCGCGGCGTGCTTGTCGGCGTGCCGGCGCAAAACAGGGATGCCGGCCGATGAAGAGTTGGGAACAGGCCCTGGTGGGCCCTGACACCACGCTGCGCGAGGCGCTGCGCGTGATCGATGTGACGGGCAGCCAAATGGCGCTGGTCGTCGACGCGGACCGACGCTTGCTCGGAACTTTGAGCGACGGCGATGTCCGCCGCGGCCTGCTCAAGGGTGTGGCCCTGACCGACCCGGTCAGTGCGGCCATGCACGGCAGTCCGACCTATGCGCGGCTGGGCGAAGACCGTGGCGACATTCTGGCGCTCATGCGCCGCCGCGGCCTGCACCAGATGCCGGTGCTCGACGATCAGGGCCGGGTCGTGGGGCTGGAACTCATCGGCGACTTCTTCGACGCCCCGCTGCGCGAGAACTGGATTGTCATCATGGCCGGCGGCCTGGGCACGCGGTTAGCAGAATTGACCCGCGACACACCCAAGCCGATGCTGCGTGTCGGCACGCGCCCGATCCTCGAAACCATCGTGCGCGGATTCGCCAGCCAGGGCTTCCGCCGCTTCTACTTGGCTGTGAACTACAAGGCGGAGCAGATCGAGGCCCATTTCGGCACCGGTGCCGACCTCGGCGTCGAGATCCATTACTTGAGAGAGCGCGAACGCCTCGGTACCGCGGGCCCACTGAGCCTGCTGCCCGACCTGCCGAACGCGCCGGTCGTCGTGACCAATGCCGACCTGCTGACAAAGGAAGACTTCGGCGCCATGGTCGACCAGCACGTACAGGCACACGCCGAAGCGACGATGGCTGTGCGCGACTACGAGATGCAGGTGCCGTTCGGTGTCGTCCGTGAGCGCGATGGCCTGATCGAGGCTGTCGAAGAAAAGCCGATGCAACGCTTCGTCGTCAACGCCGGCATGTACGTCCTGTCGCCCGAGGCGGTGGCGATGGTACCGAGAGGACGCTTCTACGACATGCCCACGTTGTTTCAGCAGCTGGTCGAGTCCGGCCGCCGCACGCGCTGCCACGCGGTGGCCGGCTACTGGCTCGACATCGGCCGCATGGGCGACTACGAACGCGCCAATCATGAATTCCCGCAGGTGTTCCGGTGATCGAGGGGCTGTCGGTGCTGGCGCTGATCACGGCACGGGGTGGATCCAAGGGCCTGCCCGGCAAGAACATCCGTCTGGCGCACGGCCGGCCGCTGATCGACTACACGATCGCCGCGGCTCGCGCGGCCCGCAGCGTCGATCGCGTCGTGCTGTCGACCGACGACGACACCATCGCGTCGGTGGCCATCGAGTGCGGCTGCGAGGTGCCGTTCCGCCGACCTGCCGACTTGGCGAGCGACGAGGCACGGTCCATCGACGTCGTGCTGCACGCGCTGGGCAAGTTGGCGGCACACGACCTCGTCGTGCTGCTGCAGCCCACCTCACCCGCACGGACCGCCGAGGACATCGACGACGCCTGCCGCCAACTCGTGTCGCGAAGCGCACCCTCCTGCGTGTCGGTGACGGCCGCGACGCAGAGCCCGTACTGGATGTATCGCCTGGGGGACGCAGGGTGCCTGCATCCGCTGCTCGAGCTCCCCGCCGCTGCGTCCAGGCGGCAGGACCTGCCGCCCATATACGTGCTCAACGGAGCGATCTATGCAGCCCGCACCGACTGGCTGCGCACACACGGTGCCTTCGTCGGGCCCGGCACGGTGGCACACATCATGCCGCCCGAGCGGTCGATCGACATCGACACGCTGGAAGACTTCGACCGATTCGTCAGCATCACATCCAGAGGACCTCGATGACGCCCTACCCAAGCCGCCGAACGATCGATCTGAGGTCTTTTCAGACCGAGACGCCTGAGTCGTCGCGCTATGGCCTGCCGATGCAGGTCGGCTTCTGCCGCCGCTGCGTGATATCGAACCAGCGGCCGAACTCCGCCGTCGAGTACGCGCACACCAAGGACAGCAAGAAGGCGACGATCAACTTCGACACCGAAGGCGTCTGCGACGCCTGCCGCACCGCCGAACAGAAGCACCAGACGATCGACTGGAATGAGCGCGAGCGCATGCTGCGCGACTTGTGCGATCGTTACCGCAGCAAGGACGGCAGCTACGACTGCCTGGTGCCCGGCTCCGGCGGCAAGGACAGCTTCTACGCCGCGCACATGCTGAAGTACAAGTACGGCATGCATCCGCTCACGGTGACGTGGGCGCCGCACATCTACACCGAATGGGGCTGGAAGAACTTCCAGAGCTGGATCCACGCGGGGTTCGACAACTTCCTGTGCACACCGAACGGGCGTGTGCATCGGCTCGTCACCCGGCTGGCCGTCGAGAACCTGTTTCACCCGTTCCAGCCGTTCATCTTCGGCCAGAAGGCGCTGGCGCCGAAGATGGCCCTGCTGCACAAGATCCCGCTAGTGTTCTACGGCGAAAACGAGGCCGAGTACGGCAACCCCATTGCCGACACGCAGTCGGCCAAGCGCGATTGGTCGTATTTCACCGCCACCGACAAGTCGAAGATCTATCTCGGCGGCACATCGCTGGCCGACCTGCAAGAGCACTTCGGCGTCGATGCGCACGAGCTGCAGCCCTATCTGCCGGCCGATCCCGAACACATCGAACGACAGAAGGTCGAGGTGCACTACCTGGGCTTCTACCTGAAGTGGCACCCGCAGAGCGCGTACTACTACTCCGTCGAGCACGGCGGCTTTCAGGCGTCGCCCGAGCGGACGCCCGGCACCTACAGCAAGTACAACAGCATCGACGACCGGATCGACGACTTTCACTACTACACGACGTTCATCAAGTTCGGCATCGGCCGCGCCACGTACGACGCGGCGCAGGAGATCCGTTCGCAGGACATCCTGCGGGAAGAAGGTGTCGCCCTCGCGCGCCGCTTCGACGGCGAGTTCCCGGAGCGCTTCGCCGAGGAGATCTTTCGGTACCTCAGCATCCCGGAGAAGGAGTTCCCGCTGGCGTCGAAGATGTTCGAGCAGCCCTTGATGGATCGCGCCTACTTCGACAACCTGGCCGATTCGTTTCGCTCACCGCACCTCTGGCAACACGTCGACGGCCAATGGCGGCTGCGCCACGCTGTCTGGCACGGGGAGTGACATGGCAAACGTGCGGCTGATCGCGCGGCTGGACATCAAGGGGCCGAACCTCATCAAGGGCGTGCACCTGGAGGGTTTGCGTGTCGTCGGCGACCCGCAGGAGTACGCGCGCCGCTACTACGAGCAGGGTGCCGATGAGCTGATCTACATCGACATCGTTGCCAGCCTGTACGGCCGCAGCAAGCTCACCGAGATCGTCAGACGGGCGGCTCACGATGTGTTCGTGCCGATGACGGTGGGTGGTGGCATTCGCACCGTCGACGACGTGCGCGACCTGCTGCGGGCGGGTGCCGACAAGATCGCGATCAACACCGCGGCCGTGCGGCGGCCCGAGCTGATCACCGAAGTCTCGCGCCGCTTCGGCTCGCAGTGCATGGTGCTGTCGATCGAGGCCAAGCAGCAGGCTGCCGGGCGCTGGGAGGTCTACACCGACTGTGGGCGCGAGCGCTCGGGGCTCGACGTCGTCGAATGGGCACGCCGCGGCGTGGAACTCGGCGCCGGCGAGATCCTCGTGACCTCGATCGACCGGGAGGGCACGCGCAAGGGCTTCGACGTGGCGCTGACGCGCGCGGTCTCTGGCGCCGTTGGCGTGCCGGTCATCGCCAGCGGCGGCTACGGCGACGCGCCGCACCTGGCCAGCGTTGTGGCCGAGGGCGGCGCCGATGCCGTGGCCGTGGCCGATGCGCTGCACTATCAGCGCACCACACTGCCCCAGTTGCGAGATCTCGCCCGGGCAGCGGGCATATCGGTCAGATTCGCATGAGCACCGTTCACGTTACCGTCATCGACTACGGCATCGGCAACCTGTACAGCGTGGGCCGTGCCCTCGAGCACTGCGGCGCCACCGTCACGTTCGCCCACGATGCCGCGACGGTCGCGGCGGCCTCACGACTCGTGCTGCCGGGCGTGGGCGCCTTCGCAGATGGCATGCAGGGTCTGCGCGACCGCGGCCTCGCCGACGCGATCCGCCACTACGCGGCGTCCGGCCGGCCGCTGCTGGGCATTTGCCTGGGCATGCAGATGCTCGCCAGCGTCAGCGAGGAGTTTGGCGAGCACGAAGGGCTCGGCATCATCCCGGGACGCGTGGTCGCCGTGCCGGGCACTACGACCACCGGCCAGCCGCAGAAGACGCCCCATATCGGCTGGAACACGCTACAGCCTGCCCCGGGCGCACGCTGGGCCGACACGGCGCTGTCAGACACGCCCCCCGGGACGGCCGTCTATCTCGTGCACTCGTATCACGTGCGGCCCGACAATCATGCTTACCTGCACGCCGTATGCGACTACGGCGGGCACGCCATCACGGCCGCCATTGGCCGCGGCGCCATTCTCGGCTGCCAGTTCCACCCCGAGAAGAGCGGCCCCGCGGGCCTGAGGGTGCTTGCCGCATTCGTCGGCGGCCCGTCACCGGCAAGGTGACCCGGGCGCCGCCGGCGATGAACAGCAACATCCTTCGCTCGGGTGCGATCTATGGCGTGGCCAACGTGCTCGCTGCGGGTGTGCCCTTCCTGTTGCTGCCCATCCTGACGCGCGCGCTAACCCCGGCGCAGTACGGCGAGGTCGTCTCGTTCTACATGCTCGTCGCCGTCTGCGCTTCGACGGCAGGCCTCAGCCTCCAGGCGGCGGTGGGCGTGCGCTGGCTCGACCGCGCTCGCGGCGACCCGCGCCGGCATACCGGGTCGGCCCTGCTTCTCGTGCTGTTGAGCACCGGCATCGCCGCCGGGCTGGCCGCGGCGCTGGCCCCGTCGTTTGGTGTCGGACTGAGCCGGCCCGTCAGTGCGCTGGCAGCAGTAGTGGCCGGAACCACGGTGCTGCAGGGCATTCGCTTCGCCGTCTGGCAGAGCACCGACAGGCCGGTGCCGGCCGCCGGGCTTCAGGTGTCCTCGGCCGTGCTCAACGTGACGCTCTCGCTGGTGGCCGTGCTGCTATTGGAGTGGGGTGGTGCGGGACGCATCGTCGGGGCCACGGCGGCCGGCGTCGTCGTCGGACTCGGCTGCGTCGCATCCCTGCTGCGCGAAGGCGCCGCTACCGGCGTATGGCGAGCCGAAGTGCACCTACTGCTGCGATTCGGTGTGCCATTGATGCCACACGCGCTCGGCGGCGCGTTGCTCGCCAATGCCGATCGGTTTGCCGTGTCCGCCCAGCTCGGGGCCAGTTCGCTGGGTGTGTACGGTGCGGCTTCGCAGCTCGGTTTGGTCATGAATGTCCTCGCCGACGCGGCGGTGAAGGCATACACACCCACGATGTACAGATGGCTGGCCAACGGATCGACACGCGCGCGGCTCCGTCTCGTGGCAGTAACCTACCTGAGCATCCCGATTGCGATCGTCACAGCTTTGGTGCTTTGGGCGGCATACACAGTTGCCGGCCGACTGCTGCTCGGCGCACGCTACACCGACGCGATCGATCTGTCGATCTGGTTCCTGCTCGGCGGAGCGGCCACGGCTGTCTATCTCAATCTGGCGGGTCTCTTCTTCTTCACCGGAAAGACGGAGTGGATCAGCGTCTCGACCATCACGGCCTCGGCGCTGGCGCTGATGGGTGCGCCCTATGCGGTGCAAGCGGGATCGCTCGATGGCGGTGCGGCGGCTTACTGCGGGGCACAGGTGGCCATGCTCACGACCACCTGGCTGCTGTCGCAGCGCGTGCAGCCGATGCCATGGGGTCGGCCATTGCTGGCGCTGCGGGTGCTGCGCCGACGCAGCGGGGGGCATGATTGATGTGGCGCTTGCTCGCCCGGACGCTGCTTAGCCTGCGACAGGCGTGGTGGTGGGTCGTCTACCAAGACTATCGAGCTCGATACGACGTCGACCGCGGGTTCCGCTTCAACGGGACGGGGATCCAACTGTACGGGCCGGGCCAGATCGTGCTGAACGGCGACAGCTACATCGGCGAGATGTCGACGATCCAGGCGGCGGCCGGCGCCACGGTGACGATCGGCCGGCGCTGCATGGTTTCGCACAACGTCCGCTTCTATACGTCCACCGCATCGGCCGACACCGACTTCCGCCTCGGCCCAGGACCAACGATCTGCGGCTCGATCACCCTGGGCGACGGCGTCTGGATCGGCGCCAATGTCTACGTCGGCCCCGGCGTGGAGATCGGCGCCAATGCCGTCGTGGGTGCCAATGCCGTCGTCACACGTTCGGTGCCGGCAGATGAAATCTGGGGCGGCGTGCCGGCGCGACTGATCCGCGCAAAGCGGTCGAAATGATGGGCGGGCACAACACCGACGCATTGACGATGCGCGACATGCTAGTCATCGAAGACGATTCGACAGTCCTCGACTTTAGCTGTGCTGGCACAGGTCTGCCGCTATGGCCACAGATTCGAGTGGCGTTCTTCCGCATGTTGATGTCAGACTCGCTTTACGAAGTGGGCCCGACTGGAAGATCGAACGCTCGAGTTTCGCCATGGCGCGCCATGGGCACACTACTGCGTTCGATGATCCGCAACACTGCACAGCGTTGGGGCGATCGCGAGCAGGCACGCATTCTCTTCACCTGCGACGGCGTCTCCGACCAGCTCCTCGACGGCAGATGGTTCAATCGTCTGGTCGATTATTTCGTCGCCGTCAGGCCAGACGACAGCCTCACTTTCAGCGATCAGTTCGAATGGCGCTGGCCGTTCCCTCGACATCACGATCGAGTACTGTTGCACGCACCATGGCAGGCTGCGAATGCAGTTCGCGGCAGAGTCGGCGTTCGCGCATCGCATCGCCGGCAAGCCAGCGAGCTGGTACAGCTGGTTTGCGAGCGAGCCCACCGAAACCTGAACTGGTCTGTCGATGCGCAGCGGCGCACCCAGTTGATCGCAATGCTTGCCTACAAGTCTGCGTCGATGCCGTGGCAGTTCGACGCATACCGCAAGTTGCTTGGGCGCGTGCGCCCTGCCGTACTGATGGTAGGTGCGGGCTGCTACGGCCCCGCCGCCAGCCTGATCGCCGCCGCGAAGTCGCTCGGCGTCATAACCGCCGAATACCAGCACGGCGCAGTAACAGCGGGTCACGACGCCTACAACTTCGCGCCGACTATCCGCGACAGCGAGCTCTACCGCAGGACTCTGCCTGATCACTTCCTAGGCTATGGCACTTGGTGGAACCGCCAGATCAACGCTCCAGTCCGAAAATGGGCGATCGGCAACCCTTTCCGCGCCGCGAAGTTGGCTGCTGCACCAAAGCACGAGGGCGTCGAGCGACGCGACCTGCTGGTGCTCAGTGATGGCATCGAACTGGAAATGTACCTCGATCTCGCGCGCGGTTTACACCACGCCGCTGCCAGCCGCGGCTTCCGAGTCGTCCTGCGACCGCATCCGCTCGAAAGAACCCGCGCCCTCGCATTGACGCGGGCGGCCAAAGGCGGAATCGACATCGACACGAACGCCGATTTGTACGCGTCGCTCCGCATGGCTCATGCAGTAGTGAGCGAGGTGTCCACGGGCTTGTTTGAGGCAATCGGAATTGCCGATCGCATCTTCATGTGGGACACGCCGAAAGCGCGCTTCGGCTACCCCACACATCCATTCCACACTTTCGGATCGATTGCCGACCTGATCGGTCTGCTCGCAGACGAGAATGCAGGTCGCCTTCCACCGGCATTTGAGGTCGAAGCCATCTGGGCCACTGGCTGGCGCGATCACTACCTACAGTTTCTTCGCGAGCAGGGTGCGGCCTAAGATGTCAAGGGTTGTCAGGCACCACAGCCGGAAAATCGCGCTGGCAGCGTTGATGTTGGTGTTCAGCTTCTTCGCCGCGATGTTCCTCTTCTGGATCGGGGCCGACGCGCTCGCCGAACAGCATCCGTTCCAATTCTTTGCCGATTCGAATACCTACCATCGTACCTATGAGGGCGACGCCCTCAACTTCGACGGCATTCTGATCGGTGTTGACAGCAACTACCTGGGGCCACTGACCGTCTTGCGGCTGCTGCAGGGCAACATCTATCTGGTGATGCTACTGAACGTCTGCATGTTCACGTTCGCAATCACACACATTGCAAAACTGCTTGGCATTGATCCGTTGCGCGTTGCACTACTGCTCTTTCTGAGCCCCCTTACCGCTTCGAGCCTGCTATCCGTGAACAAGGAGATCTTCCTCTTTCCGTTCCTCGCCTTGGCCTTGCATGGTCATATGAGGAGGTCTTGGCGTTTCATGGCGTTGGCGCTGTGCTGTTCGATCCTGGTGCGCTGGCAACTGGCTGGCTTCTATATCGCGCTGCTGGTTCTCGCAGGCCCGTTTCGCCTTGTGCGCAGTCGCTTGACAGTACTGGTCACCCTGCTGCTTCTCATCTCCGTGATCTACCGGCTCATCCAACCCGTCATCGAACCGATCTTGGCGTATGTACAGAACTCCATTGATACGTACGAAGGTGGCGGCAGCGGCCTATTCGAGTGGGAGTTGGCTCTGCAGAATCAGGGGCTGTACTTTCTGGTCTTCCCAATCAAGGCGTTTCATCTCCTGTTCGGCATGGGGTTCAAGGTCGACAAGATACTCAATCCGATAGAGATCTACAACGACCTCTTCGTGAGCGGCCATTGTGCAGTTGCGTTCCTCACATTCGTTGCGTTGGCCTGGCGCCGAAAGCTGTCGCTTCGATCGGATTGGGTCTTCGTGGCCATGATCTTCCTGGCGATCTTCTGCGTGACGCCCGTGTTCGCACCGCGCTACCTCTATTTCGTCTTCGTGCTCGGCGTGCTGATGCTGTCTGGCGCACCCCTTGACCTGCGGCGTGCTCGCGACATGCGTGCGAAGCGCAGGCACAGACGCCCCGCTGCGCCCGTGAACGTCACGACTCCGGCATCTCCAAGACTCCTCCAAGGTCCTGCAAACCCATGACCCACATTCATCCCACAGCTGTCGTCGATCCTGGCGCTCGAGTCGGGGCGTTCACTGCGATCTGGCACTTTTGCCACGTTGAGGCGCAAGCCATCGTCGGCGAGAACTGCAACCTGGGTCAGAACGTCTACATCGGAAACAACGCTGTTGTCGGCAACGGCTGCCGACTCGGCAACTCGGTGTCGGTGTTCTCGCACGTCGAACTTGGTGACTTCGTGTTCTGCGCTCCTTTCATGGTCTTTACGCACATCTCGTTTCCGCGCGCGGCCGTCAATAGGCGCGAGAGCTTCCGCAAGACGATCGTAAAAACGGGCGCCTCGCTAGGTGCGAACTCGACAGTCGTCCCCGGCATCACTGTCGGCATGGGCACGTTCCTGGCAGCGGGAGCAACCCTCACCAAGGACTGCAAGGATTGGTCATTGATGATTGGATCACCAGCACGCCAGGTCGGCTGGGCAAGTGCATATGGCGAGAAGGTCCCTCTTCCGCTTGTCGGAGAGGGGGAGTGGACATGCCGTCACACGGGCGATGTCTACGTCCTTCGCGAATCGACATTGGTCCGCCGCGCCGCCCCTCACGACATTCTGAGGTACCGCTTTGGTGAAAAGCTAGAACGCATCAGTGGCGCCGATTGAAGATGAAAGTGCTCTATATCGACGGTGACGGTCCCTTCGGGGGCGCATCAAGGAGCCTGTTTGAGGCAGTCCGCGCTCTGCCCGCCGGATCGGTTGAGCCTTATTTTGTTGCGTCACGCGGCACAGCGCTCGACATCTATCGCCAAGTCGCGAAGGCGGTGGTGAGCACCCGCGGTATGACCAAGTTCGACAACACTCGCTATAGCCACTATCGGGGCATTCGCTGGTTGGTGTTGCTGCGTGAGTTATTCCACCTCCCGTTTACCGTTGCAGCTCTACTTGAGGCGAAGCGGCGCTGGAAGAGCGTCGATCTTATCCACGTAAACGAGGCTGTGTACATCATCCCTGCCCTGATCGCCAAATGGTTGTTTAACGCGCCCGTTGTCGTCCATGTGCGCTCGTTGCAACGCCTGGAATCATCACTGCGTGGCCGCTGGCTAAACCATCGGCTAAAGCATGACATCGCCGCCGTTGTGGCGATCAACGAAAACACGCGCGCTACGTTGCCGGCAGAACTCGAGGTCGACGTAGTCCAGAATTCGTTCACCGCGACGCGTGCGCCGCAGCCGGACGCAGTCATTCTCGAGAAACTGAAAAGGCTTCGTCAGGGCTCACTGAAAGTTGGCTTCGTTGGGAACCTGCACTATTCGAAAGGTCTGTTCGAACTGCTGGAGGCCGCCAAACTCCTGCGTCGTGTCGGACAGGACGTGGAGTTTCTGATTGTCGGCGGCGTCACCATGGTAGACCGCGGCCTCAAAGCCTGGATGCTGAACAGAGCAGGCCTGGCACAGAACGTTGAGGCCGATCTCGCTCGCCGTGTCGCCGAAGAGAACCTCAATGACACTTTTCACTTGCTAGGCCCCACGCTAGACATCAAGTGCGTCTATGACCGCATGGATGTACTGTGCTTTCCGTCCTACTACGATGCACCAGGCCGTCCGGTATTTGAGGCCGCGTTCTCTGCCGTCCCGTCCATCGTATGTGTCGCGCAGCCGCGCGCCGATACACTGGTGCACGGCGAGACCGGGCTCGCAATTGCGGCACGCGATGTAAAGGCGCTCGCCGAAGCGATCTTGCACTTTGCCAACCACCCTGACGAAGTTGAGCGCATGGGTCAGAACGCCCGTCGTTTGGCCGAAGTCAACTTCGACCCGGCCACGAATGCGCGCAAGCTATTGGGCATCTATCGCCGTGTGGTGAGCACGGTCGGTGGTGCTGTCCCTGCCGCGCGTTAGATTGCGGTCCGCATTCAACATTCCTTTGCCGAACATGAACTCGCACGTCGCCAAGCGCCCCTACGCCATCTGCAGCCACTGCATCATGGACACAAGCGACTCGAACATTACGTTTGACTCGCGCGGTTGGTGCGACTACTGCAACAACTACTACGACAACATCCTCCCAAACTGGCATACCGACGAGCGCGGCGAGCGGGAGATCAAGAGCCAGGTCGAAAAGATCCAGAAGGACGGCAGGGGTCGCGACCACGACTGCCTTCTCGGCATCAGTGGGGGCGTCGACAGTTCCTATCTCGCCTACTTGGCCAAGGAGAAGTTCAATCTGCGCCCGCTGATATTCCATGTCGACGCAGGCTGGAATTCGCAGCAAGCGGTGCACAACATCGAGAGGATCGTCGAGGGCCTCGGCCTGGATCTTCACACCGAGGTCGTGGACTGGCAAGAGATGAAGGACCTGCAACTCGCGTTCTTCAAGGCCAACGTGCCGCACCTCGACACGCCACAGGACCACGCCTTCTTTGCGGCTCTCTACAATTTCGCCGCCAAGCACGGCTTCAAGTACATCCTTAACGGTGGCAACTACTCCACGGAGTGCGTGCGCGAGCCGCTCGAGTGGCACTATCACGCGTCAGATCTTCGCCAGCTGCGCGACATTCATCGCCGCTTCGGGACGCGTCCACTAAAGACCTTTCCGCAATCCGACATCTTCAAGTACAAGCTCTACTACCGCTACATCAAGGGCGTGAAAGTACTGCGGCCGCTCAACTACGTGCCCTACATCAAGGAGGACGCGATGGCGTTGCTGATCGACCGTTTCGGTTGGCAGCGATATGCCCACAAGCACTACGAGTCTCGGTTTACGCGTTTCTACGAAGGCTACTGGTTACCCACCAAGTTCGGCTACGACAAACGTCGCGCGCACTTCTCGAGCCTCATCCTCACCGGGCAGATGAGTCGCGAGGATGCGCTCGATCAGATCGGGAGACCCGCCTTCGATCCGTTGACAATCGCCGAGGACTTCGAATACATCGCGACCAAGCTTGACATCGGAGTCGACGAACTGCGCGCGCTGCACGACGGGCCCAACAAGACATATCGTGACTACAAGTCGGCGATGCCACTGATCCATCTTGGCACGCAGGTCATGCGCGCGTTGGGCATTCAGCGAGCGATTATCAGATGATCAAGATCGTCGATTACGGCCTCGGTAACGTCATGGCGTTCCATAACATGTACAAGAGGCTGAACATCGATGCGGCAATAGCCAGGAACGCCAATGACCTGCGCGACGCGACGAAGGTCATACTGCCTGGCGTAGGCGCATTCGACCATGCGATGGAGTTGCTCGACGCATCGGGCATGCGCACCACACTTGACAGATTGGTGCTCGAGGATCGGGTACCGGTGCTAGGCATATGCGTCGGTATGCAGATTCTCGCGCACGCAAGCGAGGAAGGCAGTGCAACAGGACTCGGCTGGATTGACGGCCGGGTGCGGGGTTTCAAGTCTCTGCGGCGGGAGGATCTGATGCTGCCGCACATGGGGTGGAATGACGTGCTGCCCGAAGCCACGAGCCAACTGTTTGAAGGGCTGCGGACCGAAGCAAAGTTCTACTTTCTTCACTCCTACTTTTTCGAATGCAACCGAACGCAGGACGTCGAAGCGGTCTCCGTCTACGGTGTCGACTTCGCCAGCGCTGTCAATGCCGACAACATCTATGGGGTGCAGTTCCATCCTGAGAAGAGCCACCATTTTGGGGTTCAGCTGCTGAAGAACTTCGCGGCGCTTTGACCATGCTGCGCCCGCGAATCATTCCTTGCCTGCTAGTGCGCGACGGGGGCCTCGTGAAGACCACGCGGTTCAAGGACCCCAAGTATGTCGGGGACCCGATCAATGCCGTCAAGATCTTCAACGAGAAGGAAGCTGACGAGCTGATGGTCCTCGACATCGATGCCACTGTGACTGGCACCGCTCCGAACTTCCGGCTCATCTCGCAGTTCGCTGCGGAATGTCGCATGCCTCTTTGCTACGGCGGTGGCGTGAAGACCGCGCAGCAGGCCAAGCGCATCATTGGCCTGGGCGTCGAGAAGGTCGCGATCAGCTCCGCGGCGGTCGAGAACCCTCGCTTGATATCCGAGATCGCGGATTCCATCGGCAGCCAGAGCGTCGTCGTCATACTCGACACGAAGAAGCGTCTGATGGGTGAGCATGAGGTATGGACCCATAGCGGCAGGAAGAACACGGGCAAGTCCGCGATCGTTGCCGCCCAGCAAGCGGCCGACCTAGGCGCAGGTGAGATTGTCATCAACTCCATCGACAACGACGGCGTGATGCGTGGCTATGACCTCGCCCTCGCGCGAAGTGTCCGCGACGCGATCCGCCTGCCCATGTCGGTTCTCGGTGGTGCCGGCTCGCTGGGCGACATCGGTAGCCTCATCGCTAAGTGCGGTGTCGTCGGAGCGGCTGCTGGCAGCCTTTTCGTCTTCAAAGGGCCGTATCGTGCCGTGCTGATCAGCTACCCGACGCAAGGCCAGAAGGAGGAGCTGATCCGAGCGAATCTCGGTGCTGTGCGTCAGTGACAAGGGTCCTCATCCTCAGCCAGCACTTCTGGCCCGAGACGTTCCGCATCAATGAGGTCGCGCAGTCGCTGCGCGATGTCGGCTGTGAGGTCGCGGTGTTGACCGGTCAGCCGAACTATCCCGATGGTCGCGTATTCCCGGGCTACCGCGCATTCGCGTGGGGCCGTCAGACCTGGGGCCCCGGCCCAATCTACCGTGTCCCACTTCGACCACGCGGCAACGGCAGCAGCCGCCGCTTGGTGCTGAACTACCTGTCCTTCCTCGCCAGCGCCAGCATGTTCGGGCCTTGGTTGTTGAGAGGCCGCCGTTTTGACGTGATCTTCGTGTACGGAACGTCCCCTATTCTGCAAGCTATTGCCGGCTTGGTTCTTCGAGCGACAACGGGTGGGCGACTGGTTGTGTGGGTGCAGGATCTATGGCCGCAGAGCCTTGAAATCACCGGGCACGTGCGCAGCCCGAGCCTGCTTTCCGCGGTGGCCCGCGTCGTCGCATGGCTCTATCACCGCTGCGACCTGCTTCTCGTTCAGTCTCCCGGATTTGTACAACCTGTCTTGGCGATGTCGGGCGGAACGCCGGTAGAGGTCCATCCGAACCCGGGCGAGCTGAGTTTTGCGCAACCAGCCGCCGGCGAGCCGGCGGTGCGTCTGGATGATGGGTTCAATGTCGTATTCGCGGGCAACCTGGGTACGGTGCAAGCGCTGGACACGATCGTCGAGGCGGCCTCTCGTCTTCTTCACCTGCCCGACGTGCGTTTCGTGATCGTCGGCAGCGGCAGCCGGGGCAGCTGGATGAGCGAGGAGGTGCGCCGGCTGAGGCTGACCAACGTCCAACTGGCTGGCCGGTTCCCGCCCGACGCCATGCCGGGTATCCTGGCTCAAGCCTCAGCGCTTTTGGTCACGCTGACTCGCAGCCCCGCCCTGGCGCAGACCGTACCCAGCAAGGTGCAGGCCTATCTGGCTGCGGGAAGGCCGATTATTGCGTCACTCGATGGCGAGGGGGCGCGTGTGGTCAATGAGGCCGGCGCCGGCCTTACCTGCCCCGCAGAGGATGCCGACGCACTGGTGGCCGCGGTGTGCCGGCTCCGTGACATGGACCCGGCAGCGCGAGATCTCATGGGAATGGCCGGCCGGCACTACTACGAGCAACAATTCGAGCCTGGGTTGCTCGCCAGCCGGCTGGCCGAGCGTTTCTCGAAACTGTGCGGCCACTCCGTGCTCTCGACAAGTACACAACCATGAGCTCGACACCGATCCGTATCCTTGTTCTCGGTGCAACTGGCATGCTCGGCCATGCAGTGTTGCGGTACTTTGCCAGCAGCGCGGGCTTCGAGGCCTGGGGGGCCGCAAGGTCGGGCGCAGCGCTAGTCCATCTTGACAGCCTGTTGTGCAGGGTGATCACCGGCGTCGACGTCGAAAACACGGATAGTCTGATGCGTGTGCTGCAGCGACTCCGGCCCGCGTGCGTGATCAACGCTGTCGGACTGGTCAAGCAGCTTGCCGATGCCGAGGATCCCTTGCAGGCCATCCCCATCAATGCGATCTTGCCGCACAGGTTGGCGCGCCTGTGCGCGCTGATCGACGCGCGACTCGTGCACATCAGCACTGACTGCGTGTTCGCCGGCACGGTCGGCAACTACACAGAGAACGACCTGCCCGATGCCACCGACTTGTACGGCCGAAGCAAGCTCTTGGGCGAGGTAGATGCGCCGAACGCGGTGACGCTTCGAACTTCGATCATCGGCCCCGAGCTCGCTAGCGCACATGGGTTGGTTGGCTGGTTCCTTGCCCAGTCAGGGCCTGTGCGGGGCTATACACGCGCGGTCTTCTCGGGTCTGACAACCGTCGAACTCGCACGCGTCATCCGCGACCACGTGTTGCCTCGTCCGGAGCTGCACGGCCTGTACCACGTGTCCGCCGAGCCAATCGCCAAATACGATCTGCTGCACCTCGTTGCACAGGTCTACGGCAAGAAGATCGAGGTTCTCGCAGACGATCGTATCGTCATCGACCGGTCACTGAACTCGACCCGTTTCCGCGCCGCCGCCGGATACCGGCCACCGGCCTGGCCGGAACTCGTACGCGCGATGCACGCCTTCGGCTGACCGCCCACCAACTGTCGGACAATCGCGCCATGTTCAAAGACAAGGTTCTGCTCATTACCGGTGGCACCGGATCCTTCGGCAACGCCGTGGTCAGCCATTTCCTCCAGTCGGATCTTGCCGAGATCAGGATCTTCAGTCGCGACGAAAAGAAGCAGGAAGACATGCGGCTGCACTTCCGCCACGCCAAGTTGAAGTTCCATATTGGCGATGTTCGCAACTACGACAGCGTGCACGACGCCATGCGCGGCGCCGACTACATCTTCCATGCAGCCGCACTGAAGCAGGTGCCCTCCTGCGAGTTCTATCCGATGGAGGCGGTGCGGACGAATGTCCTTGGTGCCGACAACGTGATGCGCGCGGCGATCGAACATGGTGTGAGTCGATGTGTCGTGCTGAGTACAGACAAGGCTGTCTACCCCATCAACGCAATGGGCCTGTCGAAAGCGATGATGGAGAAGATCATGGTTGCCAAATCACGCCTTTGTGACCCACAACGTACGGTGCTCTGCGCTACCCGCTACGGTAACGTGATGGCGTCGCGCGGCTCGGTGATACCTTTGTTCCTGTCGCAACTTTTGGGAGGGCAGCAACTGACGATTACTGATCCGACGATGACACGCTTTCTCATGTCGCTGGAGGAATCAGTCGATCTCGTCATGCATGCATTCCGCCACGCCCGCCCGGGTGACATCTTTGTGCAGAAGGCGCCAGCCTCGACGGTTGGAGATCTCGCACAGGCCTTGCGCGAGTTACTCAAGCGTGACAGCACCATCAAGGTGATCGGCACACGACACGGCGAGAAGCTGTATGAGTCCTTGGTGTCACGCGAGGAGATGGCCCATGCCGAAGACATGGGCAACTACTTCCGCATTCCAGCCGATTCACGAGACCTGAACTACGACAAGTACTTCGTGGAGGGCGAGACGCAGATGTCGAGATTCGATGACTACACGTCGCACAACACGCGCCGGCTCGACGTCGAAGAAGTCAAGCAGATCGTCTCCCAGTTGCCGCTCGTCCGCGAGTCGATCAATGCTTAAGGTAATGACCATCGTCGGCACGCGACCGGAGGTGATCCGGCTGTCGCGAGTGATCGATAGACTCGATCGACACGCCTCGCATGTTCTCGTGCACACCGGTCAGAACTACGACTACGAGCTGAATCAGGTCTTCTTTGACGAGCTTGGTATACGCAAGCCCGATGAGTTCCTCGATGCTGCAGGCGAAAGCGCGGCAGAGACGATCGGCCGTGTGATCATCGCCACCGATCGCGTACTCAAGGCTCATCGTCCGGACGCGCTGCTCTTGCTCGGCGACACCAACAGTGCGTTGTCGGCCATCGCAGCGAAGCGAAGGCAAGTGCCGATCTTTCATATGGAGGCAGGCAACCGCTGCTTCGACTTTCGCGTGCCGGAAGAGATCAATCGTCGGATCGTCGACCACGTAGCCGACATCAACCTCACCTATAGCCAGATCGCACGCGACTATCTCTTGCGCGAGGGCCTGCCGCCCGATCAGGTGATCTGCATCGGCAGCCCGATGCGCGAGGTACTGGATCACTACCGCGCCAACATCGAGGCCTCGGACATACTGCAGCGTCTGGGTCTTTCCGGGCGACGCTACTTCCTCGTCAGTTCGCATCGTGAGGAGAATGTCGATTCTCCGCCGAACCTTCGACGCCTATTCGATCTGCTGAACCACCTTGCCGGCCAGTACGGCGATCCGGTCATCGTTTCGACTCACCCGCGCACGCGCAAGCACATGGAGGCGCTAGGCTTGCAGGCAGCCCCGGGCGTTCGCTTCCTCAAGCCGTTCGGCTTTCTCGACTACGTGCACCTGCAGTGCCAAGCCCGTGCTGTGCTTTCCGACAGTGGGACGATCACTGAGGAGTCGTCGATACTCAACTTTCCCGCTTTGAATCTTCGCGAGGTTCATGAGCGTCCGGAAGGCGCAGAGGAGGCCGCTGTCATGATGGTCGGTCTCGATACGCAACGGGTCGACCAGGCGCTCAGTATCCTTGCCGAACAACCGCGCGGCAACGACCGGTTACTGCATATGGTCGACGACTATCGCGTAGACAATGTTTCCGATAAGGTGCTGCGAATCATCGTCAGCTACACCGACTTCGCGAGACGGCGCGTGTGGCACTCGGTCTGAGGCTGAGTCAATTCCCGCATCGCCGCAAGTTCGCCGGCGCTCTGGGCGTCGCAGTGTTGCTCAGCCACTCGGCAAACGGTACTCACCGACAAGCCGGGAAAGGTGGTGACGCACCTGCGTCGCATCGGCTCCATCAGCGCTTACCATCCAGGTGACCAAATCG
This sequence comes from Burkholderiaceae bacterium, assembly GCA_044222685.1. Lineage (GTDB taxonomy): Bacteria > Pseudomonadota > Gammaproteobacteria > Burkholderiales > Burkholderiaceae_C > JAEUPI01. The sequence continues at coordinate 2,246 of JBGAMU010000017.1, read as the reverse complement.
CGCGGATCGCCATACTGGTTGCCGAGTTGGGCGATCCGAAGCAGGTTGAACTTCGTCGGCAGGGTGGTATCTGCGTCCGCTAGCAGTTCCTCATAGAGCTTCTCCCCCGGCCGCAGGCCGCTGAACTCAATACCGATCTGATCGGCGGAGTGTCCCGAGAGCCGGATGAGCTGCTTGGCCAGATCGACGATCCTGACCGGCTCGCCCATGTCGAGCACCAGCACTTGCCCGCTCTCACCGATCGCCGAGGCCTGAAGCACAAGGCGTGCCGCTTCAGGAATAGTCATGAAGTAGCGGATGATTTCCGGGTGGGTCACCGTCACCGGGCCACCCCTGGCGATCTGCTCCTTGAACTTCGGAATCACGCTGCCGCTGGACCCAAGCACATTGCCGAAGCGCACGGCCATGAAGCGCGTGCTTTGATACTCCGCAGCCATCGCCGAAACTACCATCTCGGCAGCCCGCTTGGTTGCGCCCATCACATTGGTGGGGTTCACAGCCTTGTCGGTGCTGATCAGCACGAAGCGCTCCACGCCGCTTTCTGCCGCCGCCAGCGCAACGTGGTAGGTGCCCAGCGTGTTGTTGCGCAGTGCTGCCCAGGCATTCTCATCCTCCATCAGCGGCACATGCTTGAACGCAGCGGCGTGAAACACCACTTGTGGTCGCCACTTTCCAATCGTGTGCCGCACGTGATCCAGATCTTTCACGTCACCGATCAAGCGAACCAGTGGCAGCTGCGGAAATCGTTCCCCCAGGTCCTGCTCGACCGAATACAGATTGAACTCACTGAGCTCGTAGAGGACCAGGCGCGCCGGCTGAAAGTGGGCCACCTGCCGACACAACTCGCTGCCGATGCTGCCCCCCGCGCCGGTGATCAACACGGTCTTGCCACGCAGCGTTTCGGCAACGCCGGACTCATCCAGTTGCACGGGCTCGCGCCCCAACAGGTCTTCCGGTCCGATATCGCGCAGCAGGTCGACGCGCTGGTTGCCGTCGCGCATCTCGTCCACCGACGGCACAGTGACCACCGGCAGGCCCGTGGTTGCAGCCAGTTCGAGCACCTCGCGGCGACGCGCGCCCCGTGTGGAGGGAATCGCCAGGATCAGGTGCGTCGCGGCGCCCAGCACCGCCCGATCACGCAATGCATCCATAGGCCCCAACACCGGTACACCCGCGATGCGAGCACCTTGCTTGACAGGATCATCATCCAGGAAACCGAGCACGATCCAACCTTGCTGGTGAATGCCGGCCACCAACAACCGTGCGGCTTCGCCGGCGCCGAGCACGATTGCGCGGCGGATCTCGGCGTCGCCCCCGGTGATGCGCGAGCGGGCGTGCTCGTAGAGCATGCGATAAGCCATGCGCATCAGCGCCATCGCCATCAGGGCAAGCACAGGATGCATGGCCAGCACGGCGCGCGGCACCTCGCGCCACTGCATCCACATCACGACAGCGGCCGACACCGTGCCCGCCGCGGTGCAGGCTAGCGCCAGACGCCGAATCTCGCCGAAGCCCGAGAATCGCCACATGCCCTGCGGCACCTTGAAGAGCCAGAACGACGCCACGTAGATCGCCACGGTGCCGAGCATCACCCACACGTCGTATGAGGGTCGTGCACTGAACCAGCGCTCGAAGCCCAGGCGGAAAAGGTAGGTTGCGTTCCAAGCCACAGCCACGACGAGCCCGTCCACTGCCAACGACAGCGGCTCGCGTCGCGGCCGGATTCGCGCCAGGAAGCGGTCCAGCCGATGCCAGGCCGTCGGATGGGATGCGGTGTCGCCGGAGGTCATGTCGCGGCTGGCTATCTGGCGAACAGCGTTCGCAGCGTGCGCCCGATCACGGCGAGGTCCGATGCCAGAGAGGCACGCCGAACATACTCGAGCTGGCGCTGCAATTTGCGAGGCAGGATGACCTCGGTATAGACACGTTCGGCGTCGGGTGCTTGCGCCAACAGCTCGGCCTCATCGACGAACTCCAACGCGGCGGGATCGGTGATGCCGGGCCGCACCGCGAGCACCTGGTCACGCAGCGCGGGCGGATACAGCGCCACGAAGCGCGGCAACTCTGGGCGTGGCCCGACCAGACTCATCCGCCCCAGCACCACGTCGATCAGTTGTGGCAGCTCGTCGATGCGATAGTGTCGCAGCAGCCTCCCGCTGCGCGTGATGCGCGGGTCTTCGTGCAAAGTGATCGGGGGCCCCTGCGCGGCCAAGTCGACGCGCATGGTTCTCAGCTTGTGGATCCGG
>JBGAMU010000016.1:0-53976 GCA_044222685.1 Burkholderiaceae bacterium | reverse complement strand
CGTATGCGCAGGGCTTCATCGAACACTGGGTGCAACGCCTGCTGTACTACGACGCGCCGCCCTGGGTCTTCGCGCTCGCCTACACCGCGTTCGCGCTGGCGGTGGCGGCGGCGTGGTGGCGCTGGCCGCCGCGGCGATGACACGAAGCCGCGCGCGGGCACGGGCATGCCCGCATGCCGGGCGGGCCGCCGCCGCCGCGGTAGAGTGCGGACACGTTCCCCCGGAGTGCAGCGCATGACGAACAGACAGATCGCGGCCGTGGTCCTCATCGTGATCGGCACGCTGTTCCTGCTGGCCAACCTGGGCGTGATCCCGCGCATCGGGCCGCTGCTGGCGCAGTGGTGGCCGGCGATCCTGATCCTCGCCGGCATCGCGATGTTCGTGCGCCGCAAGTAGCGCAGCACCCACACCCGTCCACGTGCCGTCGGTCCTCGGCTGTGACATCCATGTGCGCGACAGCGGCCAGGGGCCGCCCGTGCTGCTGCTGCACGGCAACCCCGACAGCTCGCTGCTGTGGCGCGATGTCACCGCCACGCTGTCGGACCGTTGGCGCTGCCTGGCGCCCGACCTGCCCGGCTACGGCCGCTCGACGGCCGCCGCGGGCCTCGACCTGACGCTCGACGGGCAGGCCGCATGGGTCGACGCCCTGTGGCGTGCGCTCGACCTCGCGCCGCCGCTGAACCTGGTGGGCCACGACATCGGCGGCATCGCGGCGATGGCCTTCACCGCGCGCTTTCCCGAACGGGTGCGCCGGCTGGCGCTCAGCAACACGATCTTCCATGCCGACTATCCGTGGCACTTCTGGGCCCGCCTGTGGCGCTGGCGAGGCCTCGGTGAGCTGAGCATGGCGCTGATGAACAAGCCGGGCTTTCGGGCGGTGTACCGGCGCGGCTCGCCGGGCGGCGTGTCGCAGAACTACGTGGACGCGGCCTACGGCGCCGTCAGCGCCGACGTGAAGCGCCACATCTTGCGCCTGTACCGCACGCTGGTGCCCGGCGCCTTCGCCGGCTGGGAGGCGCGCTACCAGCAGGCGGCGCGCACGGTGCCGGTGCTGGTGCTGTGGGGCGACCACGACCCCTACATTCCCAGCCGCTATGCGTCGCGGCTGGGCGCTCGCAAGGTGGTCAGCGCGCCGCGCGCCGGGCACTGGCTGCCGGTGGCGCAGCCGAACCTGTTCGCGCGCGAGCTGCACGACTTCTTTGCCGCGTGAGCGCCAACGTATTCACAATCACCGCATGAACAAGACCCTCACCGTCCTGCTCATGCCGGCGCTGGCGCTGGCCGGCGCGTTTGCCTTGGCGCAGGGCGCGGCACCGGCACGCGATGTGCGCTTCGTCATCGTGCACAAGCCGGGCCCGGCCTGGATCGCCGGCAAGTCGCCGTTCGAGCAGCCGGGCATCCAGGCGCACATCGACCACTATCGCCAGCTGCACGCACAGGGCAAGCTGGTGCTCGGCGGCCCGTTCGTCGACGCAACGGCCGGCGGCATGATGGTGCCCGAGGCCGGCCTGGCCGAGCAGGAGATCGTCGACTTCGCGCAGGCCGACCCGGCAGTGAAGAGCGGGCTGCTGCAGGTGGAAGTGCGGCCCTGGCTGGTCGGCATGAAGAAGTGACGTGACGGCGGACCTGGCGCCGATGCGCACCATCGTGCGCGACGGATTCCGGCTCGAGCCACTGATGGGCATGCACGCCGACGAGATGTTCGCCGTGTTGTCCGACCCGGCGATCTACGAGTTCGAGAACGCGCCGCCGGTGTCGCTGGAGGCGCTGCGCCATCGCTACACGCTGCTCGAGTCGCGCGGCTCGCCCGACGGCAGCGAGCAGTGGTTCAACTGGGTGCTGCGGCGGGCCGACGACGGCCGCGCGGCCGGCTACCTGCAGGCCACGCTGTACGCCGGCGGGCGCGCCGACATCGCCTACGAGCTGGCGAGCGCCTTCTGGGGCCGCGGTCTCGCGGCGCGCGCGGTGCAGGCGATGCTCGACGAACTGGCCACGCATCACGGCGTGCGCCGACTGTCGGCGATGCTCAAGCGCGCGAACCACCGGTCGCTGCGGCTGTTGCGGCGCCTCGGCTTCGTGGATGCCTCAGTAGCGTAGCACCGCCGGCGCGACATCGCCGCCGACGAACGGCTGCTCGAGCGCGCCTGCGACGCGAGCGCGCTGTGCGTGCGCGAGTGCCTGCCAGACGATCTGCCCGCCGCACTCGCGTTGTGGCGCGTGTCGCCCGGCGTCGGCTTGAGCGACGCCGACGAGCCCGCGGCGCTGCAGCGGTTCCTCGCGCGCAACCCCGGCCTCAGCGGCGTCGCCACGCGCGGCACCACACTGGTCGGCACGCTGCTGTGCGGCCACGACGGCCGGCGCGGTCTGATCCATCACCTCGTCGTCGCCGAAGCCGAGCGGCGGCACGGCCTCGCGCGGGCGTTGCTCGAACGGGCGCTGTCGGCGCTCCATCGCGCCGGCATCGCCAAGTGCCACGCGATGGTGTTTGCCGACAACGCGCCGGCACAGGCGTCCTGGCACCGGGTGGGCGCGCGGCGGCGCGACGAGCTGACGCTGTGGTCGCTCAGCACGGGCACCACGGGCACGACGGCCCGCGACGATTGAGCCAGCCGGCCGCCGTGGTGCGGTGCGGCACACTGTCGACGTGAATCGACTGATCCTCGACCGTGCACCGCGCCGGTGGACGGTGCGTCGCCTGGCCGTCGGTGCCCTGGCGATGATGCTGTGCGGCGCGTGGACCTGCCCCGCCCTCGCCAGCGAAGGCGCAGGCTGGTTCGCCGGCGCGCAGGCCACGCCGGCCGTGCAGCAGGCGATCGATCTGCTGGCCGCCGCACCGAGCCACGGGCTCGACCCGCGCGACTATGGTGTCGAGGCCTTGCGCTCGGCAGCAGCGCTTGCCAGCGCGGACGCTGACGCCGCGTCTCGCGATCGCCTCGGCGTCGCCCTCACCGCGGCGATGGAGCGCTACCTGTCCGACCTGCACCGCGGGCGCGTCGACCCACGACGCATCCATCACGACTTCTCAGCACCTGCTGGCGAGAGCTTCGACGCGGCGAGCGTGCTGCGCGACGCATTGCAGCGCCAGCGTCTGGCCGAGGCCGCGCGCGATGCGGCGCCACGCCTGTCGCAGTACCAGCAGTTGCGCGACGCGCTCGCCCGCCTGAGCGCCTTGCAGGGCCATGCCGCCTGGTCGCGGGCGCTGCCGCCGTTGCCGCTCGACGCCAGGCGCCGGACGACCCCGCTCGAGCCGGGCCTCCCGTGGGCGGGCGTGGCGCTGCTGGCGCAGCGGCTGTCGGCCTGGGGCGACCTGGCCGCCGCTGAAGTGGCGCCGCCAGCGTACGACGGTGCGCTGGTCGACGCGGTGCGCGCCTTCCAGCGGCGCCACGCCCTGGCCGACGACGGCGTGATCGGCCCCGCCACGCTGGCCGCGCTGCAGGTAACGCCGGCGCAGCGCATGCGCCAGGTCGTGCTGTCGCTCGAACGGCTGCGCTGGACGCCGCTGCTGCAGGGGCCGCGCATGGTGGTGATCAACATCCCCGAGTTCGTGTTGCGCGCCTACGAGGTACGCGACGGACGCATCGAGGTGCGCCAGACGATGAAGGTGATCGTCGGCAAGGCGATGCGCACGCGCACGCCGCTGTTCGACGAGGCCATGCGCTTCATCGAGTTCAGCCCCTACTGGAACGTGCCCGACTCGATCGCCCGCGGTGAGATCGTGCCGCGGCTGCGTCGCGATCCGGCGTACTGGAGTCTCGAAGGTTTCGAGTTCGTCGACGCGGCAGGCCGCGTGTCGGGCGTGCTCGACGCGGCGGCGCTCGACGCCGTGCTGGCCGGCCGGCAACGCATCCGCCAGCGGCCCGGCCCGCGCAACGCGCTGGGCGACATCAAGTTCGTGTTCCCGAACCGCGAACACATCTATTTGCACCACACGCCGTCGGTGCGCCTGTTCGAGCGCGAACGGCGCGACTTCAGCCACGGCTGCATCCGCGTCGAGCAGCCGGCAGCGCTGGCCGGCTTCGTGCTGCAGGGCATGCCGCAGTGGACCGAGGCGCGTGTGCGCGAAGCGATGCAAAGCGGCAAGTCCTTCACGCTGCGGCTGGCCGAGCCGGTGCCGGTGTTGATCGCTTATGCCACTGCGCTGGTACGCGACGGTAGGATGTACTTCTACGACGACCTCTACGGTCTGGACCGACAGCTCGAATCCGCAGTGAGCGACGCCTCGCGACACCCCCTCCCCACCGAACGCCGATGAACGACGACCGCCATTGCCGGCTACGCCGCCGCTTCCTGCGCCACGCCGGCGTGCTGGCCGCCACGGGCGCTACGGCGTGGTCGGCATCGGCACGCGCGGCCACGGTGTCCGGCGCGCGCCGGCTGGCGCTGGTGCACACCCACACGCACGAGCGCATCGACATCGTCTATGCCGCCGACCCCGGCTATGCGCCGCAGGCGCTGCGCGCGTTGAACCACTTCCTGCGCGATCACTACTCGGGCGAGGTCGGCGTGATCGACCCCGCGCTGCTCGACCTGCTGCATCGCGTGCAGCGCGAACTCGGCTGCGAGCAGCCGTTCGAGGTGATCTCGGGCTACCGCTGCCCGGCCACCAACCGACGCCTGCGCGAGACACGGGGCGGCGGCGTCGCCAGCCGCAGCCTGCACATGGAAGGGCGCGCCATCGACGTGCGACTGCCCGGCGTCTCGTTGAGCGATCTGCGCGACGCGGGTCTGTCGCTGCGCGCCGGTGGCGTGGGCTTTTACCCGGGCGGCCCTTTCGTCCACCTCGACACCGGGCGCGTGCGCCACTGGTGAGGCGCGCCGCCGGGCGCCGCCGCCGTCAGCGCAGCGGACGCGATGCGTCCGCGCGCGCGGCGTCCTCGCGCATGTGCGAGAGGAAGAAGCGAACGAAGAACACGCCCATGCCGAGCATGAAGACGATGCCGGCCAGGCTCATCAGGCCGACGTCACTGGTGAACAGGTCCTTCAACGCATGCATGGCGCACTCCATCGGGTTGAGGCTGCCATTGGGCGCCCGAACCGCAACGACTGTCCTTGATATACCGCATGGGGTACGGCGGCCGTTGGCTCATGATGTTTGCCCCGGGTCATCGCGTTAACCTGTCGCGATGGATTCCCTGATCGCCGCGGCCGCGCGTGCGCTGGCCGCGGGCGATGCACTGACCGCCCTCAAGCGCGTGAGCCTGCGCGACGATCCGCCGGCGCTGGCGCTGCGCGGCATCGCGATGGCGCAGCTGGGCGAGCATGCGCGCGCACGCGAACTGCTACGACGTGCGGCGCGCGGCTTCGGCGCGCACGAGGAGCTGTCGCGCGCGCGTTGCGTGGTGGCCGAGGCCGAGGTGGCGCTGGCGCAGCGTGAACTCGGCGGTTCGTCGCGGACGCTGATGGCGGCCGCCACCACGCTCGAGGCGCGCGGCGACCACGCCAACGCGCTGCATGCACGCCTGATCGCGCTGCGCCGCTTGCTGCTGCTTGGCCGCCTCGACGAGGCTGCCGTCGCACTGGCCGCGCTCGACGCACGTGGCCTGCCACCGTCGCTGCTCGCGGTGGCCGAGCTGGCCGCGGCCGAGCTGGCGCTGCGCCGGCTGCACACCGCCGCCGCGCGGGCCGCGCTCGCGCGTGCCGACGACGCGGCGCTGCGTGCCCGTGTGCCCGCCCTGCACGCCGAGGTGTCCGAGGCGCGTAGCGCGCTGGCCCGCCCCGCCGCGCGGCGCTCGCAGGCGGGCATCGAGCAGCTGCTGCGGCTCAATGACGTGGAGGCCTTGTTCGCCTCGGGCGCGCTGGTGGTCGATGCCTGCCGGCGCCATCTGCGCGCAGGCGACACGGCTTTGCAGCTGGCGCGGCGGCCGGTGCTGTTCGCGCTGCTGCGTGCACTGGCCGAAGCCTGGCCGGGTGACGTGGATCGACGCGCGTTGATCGACTACGCGTTCCGCACGCGACACCCCGATGAGACCCATCGGGCGCGTTTGCGTGTGGAGATCGGCCGCCTGCGCGCGCTGGTGGCACCGCTGGCCGCCATCGAGGCCACGCCGTCCGGCTTCGTGCTCGGGCCGCGTGACGGGCGCCCTGTGGTCGTCCTGGTGCCGCCGATCGATGGCGAGCAGGCCTCGCTGCTGGCGCTGCTGGCCGACGGCGCGGCCTGGTCGACGTCGGCGCTGGCGCTGGCGCTCGACGCCAGCCAGCGCACCGTGCAGCGCGCGCTCGTCGAGTTGCAGGAGGCGAAACGCGTGCGCGCGATCGGCCGCGCGCGTGCGCAGCGCTGGCTGGCACCGCCGCTGACCGGATTCACGACGATCTTGTTACTCCCTGCCGTGCTGCCGCTTGAGTAGATTGCGATCCATGGCGCCGATGCCCGCGCGCCGGAAAGGAATCCGCGATGACTCTCTCACCACCCAAGACCAGCCCGGCGACGACCGAACCCCCGGCGCACCGCGCCGAGATCGTGCGCGAGTACGGCCCGTTCGGCGGCGCCGGACGTATCCACGGCGTCACCCACGACGGCCAGCGCGTCTGGGCCGCCACCGGCGCCACGATCGTCGCCTTCGACCCGGCCAGCGGCGACGTGGCGCGCACGCTCGACTGCGCCAGCGACGCCGGCACCGCGTTCGACGGCGAGCACCTGTACCAGATCGCCGAGGCCCGCATCGACAAGATCGATCCGGCCAGCGGCCGCGTGCTGGCGTCGATCCCCGCGCCCGGCAACGGCGGCGATTCTGGCCTCGCCTGGGCCGAGGGCAGCCTGTGGGTCGGGCAGTACCGCGATCGCAGGATCCACCAGGTGGATCCCGCCACCGGCGCGGTGCTGCGCACCATCGAGTCCAACCGCTTCGTCACCGGCGTCACCTGGGTCGACGGCGAGTTGTGGCACGGCACCTGGGAAGGCGACGAAAGCGACATCCGCCGCGTCGACCCGGCCACCGGCGCCGTGCTGCAGCGCCTGGAAATGCCGCCCGGCACCGGTGTGAGCGGCATGGAGTCCGACGGGGCCGACCTGTTCTATTGCGGCGGCGGGTCAAGCGGCACGGTGCGTGCGGTGCGCCGCACGAAGCCCTGACGCGCCGCTCAACCGCCCGCCGCTACGGCCGCTCTGACGCGCACCGTGCGGTTGGTCGACGGGTCGCCGCGGCCCGGGCTAGCGGCTTGAACATGACGTTCAGCCACGAGCGCCTTGCGCTCAGGTCACTGCAGCGTCAACTTCAGCGCGTAGACGCCGCGCTCGAGCCCCGGCTCGACCGAGAAGCCGCTCTGGCGCGCCAGCGCGGCCATGCCCTGGTTCTCCACCAGCGTCTCGCCCCACACCTCGCGCACGCCGCGCCCGCGTAGGTGACGCAGCAGCTTGTCCATCAGCGCGCGGCCGAGCCCTTGGCGCTGCATCGAGGTGGCGACCTGGATCGCGAATTCGGCGCGCTGGTTGTCGGGGTCGCACACCGCGCGCGCTTCACCGAGCAGGCCCTGATCGCCGTCGCCTTGCGGCAAGGCGACGAACGTCATCTCGCGGTCGTAGTCGATCTGGCTGTAGCGGGCGAGCTCGCTGTGCGGCACCTCGCGCCGCGTCAGGAAGAAGCGCAGCCGCATGTCGGCTGGCGACGCGTGCTGGTAGAACGCATGCAGCAAGGGCTCGTCCTCGGGCCGGATCGGCCGCAGCAGCACCGTGCGGTCGTCGCGCAGCCGCACGGTCTCCTCCAGCAGCGCGGGGTACGGCAGGATGGCGAGCCGATCGCTCGCCTTGCCCACCACCACGCTGGCGCGCAGCTTGACGCGGGCGTCGAGCGCCAGCACGCCGCGCTCGTCGGCCAGCAGCGGGTTGATGTCGAGCTCTTCCAGCTCTGGCAGCTCGCACACCATCTGCGACACCTGGATCAGGCAGGTCGTGAGCGCCTCGAGGTCCACCGCCGCGCGGTCGCGGTAGCCGGCCAGCAGCTGGGCCACCCGGGTGCGCGAGATCAGGTCGCGTGCCAGCACGCTGTTCAGCGGCGGCAACGCCGTGGCGCTGTCCTTCAGCACCTCGACCGCGGTGCCGCCCTGGCCGAACATGATGACCGGGCCGAACACCGGGTCGGTGGCCACGCCGACGATCAGCTCGTGCGCGCGCGGCCGGCTCACCATCGCCTGCACCGTGAAGCCCAGCAGCTGTGCATCGGGCCGCAGCTCGGCCGCGCGGCGCAGGATGGCCGCCGCCGCGCCGCGCAACTCGGCCTCGTCGGCCAGGCCGAGCGCGACACCGCCGACATCGCTCTTGTGCGAGATCTGCGGCGACAGGATCTTCAGCACCACCGGGTAGCCGATCTGCGCCGCCGCAGCGGCGGCCTCGTCGGCATCGCGCACCGTGCGCGTGGGCACCACCGGGATCGCGTAGGCCTCGAGCAGGGCCTTGGCCTGCACCTCATCGAGCAGCGTGCGGCGCTGCGCGATCGCCTCGCCGATGACCTGGCGCGCGCGGGCATGGTCCGGCGCAGCCGACGGTGCCACCTCCTGCGGCGTCTGCATCAGCGCGGCCTGGTTGCGCCAGTACTGCACGCGGCGCACGAAGGCCTCGACCGCGCGCTCGGGCGTCGCGTAGACCGGAATGCCGGCCGCCGCGCAGGCCTGCATCGCCTGCTGCACGACAGCGGCGCCGAGCCAGCAGCTGAGCACCGGCTTGGCTGCCTCGCGCATCAGCGGCAGGCAGGCCTGCGCGATGTCCAGGCTGGGCACCACCGCGGTGGGCGCATGCATGAAGAGCACCGCATCCACCTCGTCGGCGCGCAGCAGCACGCGCAGCGCGGCGACATAACGTTCGACCGGCGCGTCGCCGATCAGGTCCACCGGATTGGCGCGCGACCAGGTCGCCGGCAGGTGTGCGTCGAGCGCGGCCAGCGTGGCGTCGCCCAGGCGCGCCAGCGTGCCGCCGAAGCGCGACATCGCGTCGGCCGCCAGCACGCCGGCGCCGCCGCCGTTGGTGACGATGGCCAGCCGCTCGCCGCGCAAGGGCCGCGCGCGCGCCACCGTCTCGGCGGCATCGAACAGATCGGCCAGCGTGTCGACGCGCAGCATGCCGGCGCGGCGGAATGCCGCGTCGTACACCGCGTCCGAGCCGGCCAGCGCGCCGGTGTGCGAGGCCGCCGCCTTGGCCCCTTCGGGTGCGCGCCCGGCCTTGACGACGATGAGCGGCTTGTTGCGCGCCGCGGCGCGCGCCGCCGACATGAACTTGCGCGCGTGGCGCACCGCCTCCAGGTACATCAGCACCGCCGACGTGCCGGGGTCGCTGGCCAGATAGTCGATCACGTCGCCGATGTCGACGTCGGCACTGTCGCCGAGGGTGACGAAGTGCGAGAAGCCGATCGCACGCGAGTTGGCCCAGTCGAGCAGCGCGGTCGCCAGCGCGCCCGACTGCGACACGAAGGCCAGCCGCCCCGGCAGCGCCTGCGCCTGCGCAAAGCTGGCGTTGAGCTTCATGCCCGGCACCAGCAGGCCCAGGCAGTTGGGGCCGAGGATGCGCAGCAGATGTGGCCGCGCGGCGTCGAGCATCGCCTGCTGCAGCGTGCGCCCGTCGCCGCCCTGCACCGACAGCCCGGCCGTCAGCACGATCGCGGCACGCGTGCCCTTGCGCCCGAGCGCGTCGATCAGCGCGGGCACGGTGGCCGCCGGCGTGCACAGCACGGCGAGGTCGGGCACCGCAGGCAGCGAGACCACGTCGGGCCAGGCCTGCTGGCCCGCCACCTGCGCATGGCGCGGGTTGACCGGCCAGACCGGTCCGGCGAAATCGGCACGCAGCAGGTTGCCCATCACCAGGCTGCCGAGGCTGCGCTCGCGATCGGACGCGCCGATGACGGCGATCGAGCGCGGCTGGAAAAGATGTTCGAGGTTGCGGATGCTCACGGCAGGGTCCCGTATCGGCGCAAGGCGCCTGTCGACCGAGAAGGATTATTCAGCGCGCACACGCACCGCGGCCGGCGAGGTGTTGCGCCAACTCAATCAGGCCACACGCACACTGGCGAAGATCGGTTCTGCGCTGGGGAGTGCCACATGTCCAAGTTCTCGAAGTCGTCTCCTGCTCATCGTGTCGGTACCCCGGTCAAGGGCCATGCCGGCGTACGGCAGAACGAGCACGACCCTTATCGCCTGGCGGCCAAGCTGGCCGAGCCGACTTGGTGCGCCGACTGCGGCGCGGTCTTCGAGGAGGGTCGCTGGCAATGGAAGGAACGCCTGTCGTCGCACGCGCCGCAGCATCGCTGCCCGGCCTGCCAACGCATCCACGATGATCAACCCGCCGGCTTCGTGACGATCGAGGGCGCCTTCCTGCTGGCGCACCGCGACGAGCTGTTGCGGCTGATCACGCACCGGGCCGACCATGCCAAGGCCGAACACCCGTTGCAGCGTGTGATGGCGATCCGGGACCAGGACGACGCGCTGCTGGTGACGACCACCGATCTGCATCTCGCGCGCGACATCGGCGAGGCGCTGCACCGTGCCCACCACGGCGAGTTGCGCCTGCAGTACAGCGCCGACGAGACGCTGGTGCGTGTGCACTGGCGCGGCTGATCGTCGGCACGGCTCGGTCCGGTCACCGGACGCCGTCACATCCCCGACCGGTGTTCGATGCGCTGCCAGGCAGCCGCCAGGACGCCCGCTGCCACCGGATCGCGGCCGTCGGCGCGAATCGCTTGCACCCGCTCGTCCGCCTGCAACGGCTCTTCGCTCGCCCGCAGCAGATCGAGCACGGCCTCGTCGGCCTCCGACGCATCAGCGCCTGCCGCTGAACGCGCGCGCAAGCGCTCGCGCAGCAGCGCGTCGTCGGCCTGGCAGTCGAGGATCGTGAACGGCACGCCTTGCTCGGCGGCGAGCGCACGCAACGCGTCGCGCTGCGCGCGCTTCAGGCAGGCCGCATCGACGATGGCCGGCCACCCGGCCACCAGCGCCGCGCGCGCCGCATCGATCAGCCGGGCATAGACCTGTTCGCTGTCGACCGCACGATAGTGCCCGCTGCCGAGCAGGCGACGCCGCTCGACGTCGGAGCGCACACACACCGCGCCGCTGCTGGCCGCGAGCCGCTGCGACACGAAGCTCTTGCCCGAGCCCGGCAGGCCGTGGGTGATCAGCAGGCGCGGATCGGATGACCGCACGAGTCGAAGCGCGTGCCCCAGGTAGTCGTCGGCGCGCAGCACCGACGCCGGCCGCACACCCTGCTGCTCGCGCAGCGACGCCACCAGCGCGCGCACGCCGGCACGGTAGACCATGTAGTGGCGCAGCACCGGCAGCCCGGCATAGTCGCCACTGTCCTCGAGGTAGGCGTTGAGGAACACGGCCGCCAGATCGGGCCGGTGATGGGCCTGCAGGTCCATCACCAGGAACGCCACGTCGTTGAGCACGTCGATGAAGCGCAGGCCCTCGTCGAACTCGATGCAGTCGAACGCGGTGAGCGCGCCCTGCCAGCGCAACACGTTGTCCAGGTGCAGATCCCCATGGCCTTCGCGCACGAAGCCGGCATCGTGCCGCGCCTGCCACAGCGGCGTCAGACGCGGCGCCTGCGCCTCGAGCCAGCGCACGAGCTCGGCGCCCTGTGCGGCCGCCTCGCCGGCCGGCAGCCCGGCGAGCGGCCGCAGCGCGTCGGTGGTGATGCGCTCGGGCGTGCCATGCGGCGAAGCCGGTTCGGCGACGGCGGCCTGGCGATGGAACGACGCGATGCGCCTGGCCAACGCCGCCAAGTCGTCCTCGGCGAGGCGGCCCTGCGCCAGCTGCGCGCTGGCCACTGCGTCGGCAGGAAACCGCCGCAGCTTGACGGCGTAGTCGACGACGGCTCCTGCGCCGCCGACGCGCGGTGGGCCCGCGTCGTCGACGATCGGCTCGACACCGAGGTACAGCCCGTCGGCGAGCCGGCGGTTCAGCCGCAGCTCCTCGTCGCAGTAGTGATGCCGCGCCTGCAGCGCGCTGAAGTCGAGGAAGCCGAAGCGCACCGGCTTCTTCAGCTTGTAGGCCAGGTCACCGGCGAGCAGCACCCAGGAGATGTGCGTCTCGATCAGTTGCGGCTGTGCGCCCGCGAGCTCGAACTGCCGCATCAAGGCGCGCACACGCTCGGTCGCGACGGCCAGGGCGTCGACATCGCTCATGACGCGGCCGGCGCCGAACCGCCGCGGCTAGGCCTCGTGCACGTAGCGCCCGGGGGCGTCATCGAGCGGCTCGAGCCGTTGCGCGCCACTTCCGCCGAACGCCGGCGCGCCGACCTTGCGGCCCGAGTGCGCGGCCAGCCAATCGGCCCAATCGGCCCACCACGATCCGCGCTGTGGCGTCGTGCGCTCGAGCCAGGCGTCGGGGTCGCGGTAGGCGGCATGGGCGCGTCGATCGGCGGCCCGGAACGAGGCTTGCGCGCTGGCGCCAGGACCCGACGGCGGATTGACGATGCCCACATTGTGGCCGCCGGAGGTGAGCACGAAGCGCAACGCCCCGTCGGTCAGCAGGTGTACCTTGTAGACCGAGCGCCAGGGCGACACGTGGTCGCGTTCGGTCGCCACCACGTACATCGGCTGGGTGATGTCGCGCACCGCGACCGGACGCTCGTCGACCGGGAAGCGGCCCTCGGCGAGGTCGTTGTACAGGTACAGGCGCCGCAGGTACTCGCCGTGCATGCGCGCGGGCATGCGGGTGGCGTCGGCGTTCCAGGCGCGCAGGTCGGTCAGCGGCGTCTGCGCGCCCATCAGGTATTCGCGTACCAGCTTCGACCACACCAGGTCCTTCGAGTTGATCAACGCAAAGGCGCCGGCCATCTGCCGGCCGTCGAGATAACCCCGCTCGGCCATCACGTCGTCGAGGAAGGCGACCTGGCTCTCGTCGATGAACAGGCCCAGCTCGCCGGGCTCTTCGAAGTCGATCTGCGCGGCCAGCAGCGACACCGTCTTCAGCGGCGAATGGCCGTCGCGCGCCAGCGCCGCCGCGGCGATCGCCAGCAGCGTGCCGCCCAGGCAGTAGCCCATCGCGTGCACCGGGGCGCGCGGCAGGACCCGGCGCACCGCCGCCAGCGCGGCCAGCACGCCGAGCTGCACGTAGTCGTTCATCGTCAGGTCACGCAGCTCGGCGCCTGGGTTGCGCCACGAGATCATGAACACCGTGTGGCCACGCTCAACCAGGTACTTCACCAGCGAGTTGTGCGGCGACAGATCGAGGATGTAGTACTTCATGATCCACGACGGCACGATCAGCACCGGCTCGGGATGCACCTGCCGGTGCGCCGGCGCGTACTGGATCAGCTCGATCAGCCGATTGCGGAAGACCACCTTGCCCGGCGTGATCGCCACCGCCCGGCCAGGCGCGAACTTGTCGGCGTCCTGGGGCGAGCCGTCGGTGGCCACCGCCATCGCATCGCGCCACCAGTTGGTGGCGCCGCGCAGCAGGTTCTGCCCGCCGCTGGCGAGCGTCTCCTGCAGCACCTCCGGATTGGTGGCCACGTAGTTCGACGGCGAACACATGTCCGCCGCCTGGCGCAGCACGTACGACGCCACCTGCTCGTGGTGCTGGCTCACGCCGCGCACGTGGGTGCTGGCCTCCTGCCACCACTGCTCCCACAGCAGGAACGCCTGCGACCACTCGCGGTACGGCGATTGTTGCCATTGCGGGCGCGCAAAGCGCTTGTCGTGGGGCGCCGACGTCACGCACGGCGATCCATCGCCAAGGGCCGCCTGCTGCGCGAACAGCGCCCAGCGCAGCATCTTCTGCGCCGCGCTCTCGGCCAATGCGACCTGCTTGCCGGGCGACGCCAGCAGGTGCGACCACCAGTCGAGCATCGCGGCCGACACGGCCGCCGGCGAGATGCCGTGCGTGGCCCGCGCGAGCGCGGTCTTCAGCGGCACGTCGAGCGCCGGATAACTGTCCACCTGTGGCGCCGGCCGTTCGACCAGCGACTCGCTCGCCACGGATTCACGTGCTGCCATGCGTGGCATCGTCGCGCGTGACGGGGCGGGCTTCGTTGAGCCGAGTCAAGCGATGCCTGCATCGAAGGTCACTTGCCGGCGGCCGGGCGCGGCGACCGGCTGTGTAAAGCTACGTTGCCCTTGTCATCGCCGCCGCCCGGCCGGCGGTTATCCGACGAGCGCCATCATCCAGGTGGCGTACAGGGGATCACGATGACCCGCATCCGCACGGCGCTGTCGGCGCTGGCCCTGCTCGGCCTGTCGGCCTGCGTGGTGGCGCCGTATTACCCATACCAAGGTTATGGCGGCACCGGTGACCAGCCGCTCGCGGTGGTCGACAGTGCGCCGCCCGCCCCTTATGCCGAGGTGGTGCCGGCGGCACCGTTCCTCGGCGCGGTCTGGCTCGGCGGCTACTGGGGCTGGGGTGGCGGGCGCCACCACTGGGTGCCGGGCCGCTGGGACCATGCGCGGCCCGGCTACTACTGGCGCCCGCATCGCTGGCAGCCGATGGGTGGCCGCTGGCAGTTGCATGGCGGCGGCTGGATGCGAGGCCGCTGAACGCCGGACACGCGTGCGCTGAGCGGCGCCACGCAGGCCTGACCCGGCGCATGGGCGGCCACGGCCGCGCCGCGATACTGCGGCCATGGCGTGGCCCGACGTGTCCTGGCATGCACTAGCGGTAGAAGCCGTCCTGCAGCGGCTGGACGGTGATATCGACCGCGGCCTCGGCGACGCTGCCTGCCGCGCCCGCCTGGCCGAGCACGGCCCCAATGCACTGCCGCAGCCGCCGCGGCCGTCGGCCCTGCGCCTGTGGCTGCGCCAGTTCGCCAGCCCGCTGGTGCTGATCCTGGGTGTGGCGGCCATCCTCGCGGTGACGCTCGGCCACCTGGCCGATGCCGTGGTGATCCTGGTCGTCGTGTTCGTCAATGCGATCGTCGGCGCGCTGCAGGAGGGCCGCGCCGAGCGCTCGATGAAGGCGTTGCAGCAACTGTCCGCGCTGCAGGTGCGCGTGCAGCGCGACGGTCGCGAACAGCGCGTGCCGGCACGCGAGCTGGTGCCGGGCGACGTGCTGCTGCTGGCGGCCGGCGACGCGGTGGCCGCAGACGCGCGGCTGCTCGAAGCAAGCGCGCTGCAGGTGGCCGAGGCCGCCCTCACCGGCGAGTCGGTGCCGGTGGCCAAGACGACGCGAGCGCTGCACGAGGCCGCGGCACTGGCCGATCGCCACAACATGGTGTATTCCGGCACCTACGTCACCGCCGGCCGCGGCCGTGCGCTGGTGGTGGCCACCGGCGTGCACACCGAGGTCGGCCAGATCGCACGGCTGACCGCGCAGGCCGTGGAGCCGCCGACGCCGCTGCAGCGCCGCATCGAGCGCTTCGGCCGCTGGCTGATCGGCGCGGCGCTCGTGCTCTTCGTCGCGGTGGTGCTGCTCGGACTGGCGCGCGAGCTGCCGCTGGCCGACGTGCTGATGGTGGCGATCAGCCAGATGGTGTCGATGGTGCCCGAGGGCCTGCCGGTGGCGATGACGATCGCGCTGGCGGTCGGCATGCAGCGCATGGCGGCACGCGGCGCCATCATCCGCCGGCTGTCGGCGGTGGAGACGCTCGGTTCGACCACGGTGATCTGCACCGACAAGACCGGCACGCTGACGCGCAACGAGATGACGGTGACCGCGCTGTGGCTGCCCGATGGCCGCACGATCGAGCTCACCGGTTCGGGCTACGCACCGGACGGCGAGTTGCGGCACGGTGGCAAGCCGCTGGCGGCCGACGACGCGCCGACGCGATCGTTGCTGCAAGCGGCCGCGCTGTGCAACGACGCCGCATTGCTGCCGCCGGCTGCCGGGCGCGCTGGATGGTCGGTGCAGGGCGACCCGACCGAGGGCGCACTGCTGGTCGCCGCGGCGAAGGCGGGGCTCGACCCGGCCGCGTTGCGCGCCGCCGCGCCGCGCGAGGCCGAACTGCCGTTCGACTCCGACCTGCGCCTGATGGTCACGCGGCACGGCGGCCGCGACACCCCGGGCCGGGTGCTGCTGAAGGGCGCGCCCGAGGCGGTGCTGCCGCTGTGCGCCGCCGAGCCGGGGCTGCGCGGCGCCGCGCTGGCGGCGGCCGAGACGATGGCGCAACAAGCGCTGCGTGTGCTGGCGGTCGCGGCCGCCGACGACACGACATGGCGGGGTGGCGATGACGTCGCCTCGTCGCTCGGCGGCCGCACGCGGCTGCTCGGCCTGGTCGGCCAGCTCGACCCGCCGCGCGACGAGGTCAAGCGGGCGGTGGACGACTGCCGCGCCGCCGGCATCCGCGCGGTGATGGTGACCGGCGACCATCGGTTCACCGGGCTGGCCATTGCGCGGCAGCTCGGCATCGCCGGCGAGCACGACACGGCGATCGACGGCGTCGAGCTCGAACGCCTCGGCGAGGCCGAGCTGCTCGAGCGGCTGGACCACATCGCCGTCTTCGCGCGCGTGCAGCCGGCGCAGAAACTGCGCATCGTCGAGGCGCTGCAGTCGCGCGGCGACGTGGTGGCGATGACCGGCGACGGCGTCAACGACGCGCCTGCGCTGGCGCGGGCCGACGTCGGCGTGGCGATGGGCATCACCGGGACCGACGTGGCCAAGAGCGCCGCACGCATCGTGATCACCGACGACAACTTCGCCACGCTGGTCGGCGCCGTCGAGCAGGGCCGCGTGGTCTACGCCAACCTGAAGAAGGTGATCCTCTATCTCTTCGCCACCTCGCTCGACGAGGTGGCGCTGCTGCTGCTCGCGCTGCTGGCCGGCCTGCCGCTGCCGCTGGTAGCGGTGCAGATCCTGTGGATCAACATCGTCACCGAGGGCACGCTGACGATCAACCTGGTGATGGACCCGCCCGAGGGCGACGAGATGCGCCGCGCGCCGGTGCCGCGCGACGATGCGCTGCTCGACCGCACGATGCGCTGGCGCATCGTGCTGATGGCGTCGACCACCGTCGCTGTCTGCTTCGGCTGGTTCGCCTCGCGGCTGGCCGCGGGTGTGGCGCTCGAACAGGTGCGCACCGAGGTCTTCACATTGCTCGCGGTCTGCCAGTGGTTCAACGTGCTGAACTGCCAGTCGGCCACGCGCTCGACCTTGCGCCTGGGTGTGCTGAGCAATCCCTGGCTGCTCGGCGGCCTGCTGGCCAGCGTGGCGCTGCAGGCCGCGGTGCTCTACGCACCGCCGCTGAACGCGATGTTCCACACCGTGCCGCTGGCCGCCGGCACGCTACTGCCGCTGGTGGCACTGGCCAGCGTGGTGCTGTGGGCGGAAGAACTGCGCAAGCGCATGACGTGACCGGCCACAGCCGCCGCGGTCGCTGGCCCTACGATGGGCGCATGACCGCGTCGATATCCGCCCCGGCTGCCTGGCGCATCGCGGCGATCGGCCTGCTCGGCCTGGCCGCCGCGATGGGCATCGGCCGCTTCGCCTTCACGCCGCTGTTGCCGTTGATGCAGCAGCAAGGCCTCACGCTCACCGAGGGCGGCTGGCTGGCCAGCGCCAATTACCTGGGTTATCTGGTCGGCGCGCTGCTCAGCGCGGCGGTGACACCGGCGCCGCATCGCGCGGCGCGCTGGGGTCTGGCCGGCGTGGCCGTGCTCACGGTGGCGACCGGACTCACGCACTCGTTCGCGGCCTGGCTGCTGCTGCGCTTCGGTGCCGGCGTGGCCAGTGCGTTCGTGCTGGTGGGCATCGCTGCGTGGGCACTGGCCGCGCTGAGTCGACTGCAGCGCGGCGCGCTCGCCGGTGTGGTGTTCGCCGGCGTCGGTGTCGGCATCGTGCTGGCCGGGCTGGTCGGCCTCGTCGCCGGCGTGTGGCAGGTCGCGCCGGAACACGCCTGGATCGCGCTCGGCGCCATCGCGGCGATCGTCTGCGTCGTCAGCTGGCCCGCGCTGCGGGCAGCCGACGTGCCATCGACAGGTGCGCACGCGCCGGCCGCGACGGATCGCGGCGACGCACGGCAATGGCGCCTCATCCTGTGCTACGGCGCCTTCGGCTTCGGCTACATCGTGCCGGCGACATTCCTGCCCGCCTTTGCCCGGCAGCTGATCGACGATGCCGCGGTGTTCGGCTGGGTCTGGCCGGCCTTCGGTGCGGCGGCGGCGCTGTCGACGGGGCTGTCCACGCGATGGGCGGGTCATGTCGCGCCGCACCGCCTGTGGGCCGGCAGCCAGCTCGTGATGGCCGTCGGCGTTCTCGCCCCCGCGCTCGCACCCAGCCTGGCGAGCACGCTGCTCAGCGCGCTGTGCATCGGCGGCACCTTCATGGTCGCCACCATGGCGGGCCTGCAGCATGCGCGCGCCAGCGCCGGTGCCGCCGCGCCCCGGTTGATCGCCGCGATGACGGCCGCCTTCGCGATCGGCCAGCTGATCGGCCCGCTGACCATCCGCGGCAGCGCCACCGGCACCGCCATCGTGTGGCCGAGCCTGCTGGCGGCGCTGGTGCTGCTGGCGAGCTCGGCCGCGTTGTGGCGCTTGCCGGCGCCGCCCTCGCCCGCTACCGTATGAGATCCATCGACCAGGAGCCGACGATGACCGCCGATGCCGCCGCGCCCGCCGACACCCGGATGCCGCCGCTGTCGAACGAGCAGATGAACGAGGCCCAGCGCACGGCCGCGGCCGCGCTGATCGCGGGCCCGCGCAAGGGGGTGAAGGGGCCTTTCGTCGCGCTGCTGCGCAGCCCCGAGCTGATGGACCGGCTGCAGAAGGTGGGCGAATACCTGCGCTTCGACAGCGTGCTGCCGGCCCATGTGTCGGAGTTCGCGACGTTGATCGTGGCACGCCAGTGGACCCAGCAGTTCGAATGGGCCGTGTACGTGCCGCTGGCGCTGAAGGCGGGCACCGCGCAGGCGGCGATCGATGCGCTGCGCGACGGGCGACGGCCCGCGGCGCTGAACGCCGACGAACAGCTCGTCTACGACTTCGCCACCGAACTCGCTGCCCACCACGGCGTGTGCGATGCCACCTATGCCGCCGTGCGCGAGCGCTTCGGCGAGCAGGGCTGCATTGATCTGACCGCGCTGATCGGCTACTTCGGGCTGGTGTCAATGGTGCTCAACGTGGCACACATCCCGGCCGAGGCGAACCACGGCGTCGCCGCCCTGCCGCCACTGCCGCGTTGAACGCGGCTCACGGGTCCGGGTGGCGGTACAGCCAGGTGTCGCCGCCGAGGAACTCGATGCGCTCGTCGGGTACAGCGCCCAGCCGCTCGGCCAGTCGCAGCGAGCGCTCGTTGTCGGGCCGGATCAGGCTGATCAACCGGCCGACGCCGAGCGCGTGCCGTCCCTGGTCGCGCGCCGCGCGCGCAGCCTCGATCGCAAAGCCGCGGCCCCAGAATTCGCGCGCCAGCAGCCAGCCGAGCTCGCAGTCGGGCCAGTCCGGCGGATGCAGAAAGCCGGCGCGACCGACCAGGCGGCCGCTGGCACGCTCTTCGATCGCCCACATGCCGTAGCCGAGCAGTGCCCACGAGCCGATGAAGATGGCCATCTGCCGCCACGCGTTCTCACGGCCGACCGGGCCGCCGGCGCCGATGTGGCGCATCACCTCGGCGTCGGCGCACATGGCGGCATAGGCGTCGAGATCAGCCTGGCGAAAACCCCGCAGGCGCAGCCGCGCGGTGTCGACCACCGGTGCCACGGCAGAGAATGCCGCATCAGTCATCGTCGTCGACCACCAGTTGCGCGGCGGCCAGGTCTTCGAGCGCGCTGCCGACCGACTTGAACAGCGTGATCTCGTGCTCGCTGCCGCGCCCGCGCCGCTCGCCGCGGCACAGGTCGGCCAGGCTGCCCTGCAGCCGCTCGCTCGAGAAGGCGCCTTCGGCGATCGCCTGCAGCAGGTCACCCGACTTCGCCAGCGCCTCCGCGGTGTCGACATAGACGCGGCTGCGCGCGAAGCAGGCGGCATCGGCCTCGCGCATGTCGGGCGCGAAGCTGCCGATCAGGTCGACATGGGTGCCCGGTCGCAGCCACGCGCCTTGCAGCAGGGGCATCGTCGACAGGGTGGCGCAGCTGATCACGTCGGCCTCGCCGGCCGCGGCACGCAGGTCGGTCACCGCATCGGCGGCGAAGCCCTTCTCGACCAGCCGATCGGCCAGCACGCGCGCCGACGCCGGCGTGCGGTTCCAGACCTGCACACGGCGGATCGGCCGCACCGCCGCGTGCGCCTCGGTCGCCAGAGCGGCGACCCGGCCGGCGCCGACGACGAGCAGCCGCGACGCGTCGTCGCGCGCCAGGTAAGACGCCGCCAGTGCCGACGCGGCCACCGTGCGCCGCGAGGTGATCTGGTCGCCGTCCATCTGCGCCAGCGGCTCGCCGGTGGCCGCGTCGAACAGCGTGTAGACCGAATGCAGCCCCGGCTTGCCGAGCACGCCGTTGCCCGGAAAGATCGTCACGGTCTTGATGCCGAGCCGCCGGCCCGGCTGCCAGGCCGGCATCAGCAGCACGGTGCCGGCGATTCCGCCGGGGTGGTGCGCATCGGCAATACGATGGCTATGGCGCTGCGGCACCTCGCAGCCGGCGACGAACATCTGGCGCAGCGCGTCGATCAATGCCGGGAACGGCAGCCGGTCGCGCGTGGTGTGGGCATCGAAGTGCTGCACGCCGGGCAGTATCGCGGCGAGCGCCACCGTTACAAAGCGCCCCCCTCAAACAGGGTGTTGTCGGGCGAACTAGGGGGGCGCACGCAGTGTGCTGGAGGGCGATCGGTCGCAAAATGCAACTGCTGTCGGTCGGCCAACGCCTTTCTGGTGTGGCACCGTCGGCAAGTCGCCATCAATCGCAAGGGAATTGTCGTGAGCAACGAATCGACCGGCCTGGATGCCAAGGGCAGCGCACGCCGCAAGCTGATTCGCGGATCGTTCGCGGTGCCGGCCGTGCTGACGCTGCACAACGGCGGCGCGATCGCGGCCACGTCGATCAACAGCAGCCTGAAGCGACAGAACAACCATCCGGTGACGAAATACGCTTCGAGCTCGGACGACGTCTGGTTCCGCTATCAGCTGTGGGGCTGGGTGAAGAACGGCGCCGTCAAGTACGACAGCGGCCTCTGGATCAAGGGTGCCGACCTGGCGGTCTACCGGGTCCAGGGCAACTCGGTCTGGCTGTCGAGCAATCGCGTCCAGCGCTTCAACCTGCAAGCCAACTCGCTCGACTGGGAACAGAAGTACGCGATCCCACAGGGGCCGGACGGAGCCGAACTGAAGCGGGTCAGCCATTGGGTTTCCTTGCGTGTGGACCGCTACGGCAACCTGACCGGCGCCGGCAGCACCGGGACCGGCTCGGCTGTTTCCGACTCCTGCTGGAACTCGTTCGCCGCCGGCATGCAGCTCTGATGCGGTTCGTCTGCAGCGCCGGGCTGCGGATCGAACCACTCGGTGACAGCTGGGCTGCCTACTGCGCCCGGTCGGGCGAGTCGCTGCAGCTCAACACCGAGGCCGCGGCCGTTCTCGAGGTGCTGGCCGAGGGCCCGCAGGCCGCCGATGAGGTGCACCGCACGCTCGCACTCGACAGCCACACGCCTCTGGACATCGTGACCGAGCGCATGCGCGACGTCTGGTCCGAGTTGCTGGCCAACGGCCTTGTCGTCGAGGTCGCCTGACTAGAATCCGGCGATAGCCGGGGAGGCCTGCGCCGTTGGCGCCTTCAAGCGATTCGCCCCACAGCCTGGTCGAGACCGACCTGTCGAGCATCAGGGCTGCCCTGAACGGCGCCGGCCTGTGGCTGGACTTCGGTGCGGCCTGCCTGCGACTGGAGTCCGACTCTGCCGCGCTCGCCGCCCAGGTGCAGAGCGTCTATCGGCATTTCCCGCTGATCACGCAGGCGCCCTGGGCCGACATCCACGTGCGCATCCACCGGCCGGGCGGCCTGCGCCGATGGGTGCGCCCGCAGGTCACTTTTTCCTGCGACGGCAGCCGGCCGTTCGACCCTTTTCCGGCGTCGGCGCCGCTGCCGCTGCTCGAATGGGGCACCAACTGGGTGTTCGGCCGTCGCATGAACGACCTGCTGCTGTTCCACGCCGGGGCGGTGGAGCGCGACGGCCTCACCCTGCTGCTGCCCGCCTTGCCCGGCTCGGGCAAGAGCACGCTGACGGCGGCACTGTGCAACCGGGGCTGGCGGCTGCTGTCCGATGAATTCGGCGCCTGGGATCCGCAGCGTCACGAGTTCCGCGCCGTGTTGAAGCCGGTGGCGCTGAAGAACGAGTCGATCGCGGTCATTCGCCGCTTCGCGCCGCAGGCGCATCTGGGCCCGGAGTTCCCGAAGACGCGCAAGGGCACCGTCGCACATCTGAGCGCTGACGCGCTGTCGGTCGCGCGGCGCCACCATGCGGCCGCCCCGGGAGCGATCGTGCTCCCCCAATGGACCGAAGGCAGCGCCACGGTGCTGCAGCCGCTGTCGGCCGACCGGGTGTTCCCGCTGCTGGCCTTCAATTCCTTCAACTACTCGGTGCTCGCGGAGGTCGGCTTCGACGCCGTGGTGCAACTCGTGCGCCGTTGCCCGGCGTGGCAGTTGACGTACAGCCGGCTCGACGAGGCGGTGGTGGCCCTGGGGGACCTTTGGGCCGATGTGCGCTCGCACCAGCGCGATGACACCGCGGACGAACGCTCATGACTGCGCCCGAGTCGCTTCGGTTCCTGGCTGCCATTCGGGAGCCCGCACGTGCGCTCGAATGGACGATCGACGGCTGGCAGCGCAACGTGCGCTTGTGCCGGCGGCTGCGTCTGCTCGCGCGCCTGGGAGCCGGACTGGAAGCACAGGCGCTGCTCGATCGCGTACCGGCGCCCGCACGCCGGCACCTGGTGTCGGAGTTGCAGCTGTCGCGCTGGCGGGTGGCCGCCATGCGTTGGGCGCTGGTGCGGGTCGGCGACGCGCTCGCGGGCAGCGATCACCCGATCGTCCTGCTCAAGGGCGCGGCCTACATCGGGCAGGACTTGCCGATCGCCAGAGGCCGCATGCCGGCCGACGTGGACATCCTGGTGCCGCACCGCCACATTGCCGCGGCGCAGGATCGCCTGAAGCAGCTGGGCTGGCAGGAAGTGGAACTCGATGCGCACGACCAGCGCTACTACCGCGAGTGGAGCCATGAAGTGCCCCCGATGCGGCACCCGGTACACCGCATCGAACTGGACCTGCACCACAACGTGCTGCCGCCGGTGGCCAGGATCCATGTCGATGCAAACCGGCTGCTAGAACGCGTTCGACCCTGCCTGCTGCCCGGCTGGTCGGTGTTCGATCCGGCCGACCAGTTCCTGCACGCCGCGGCCCATCTGTTCTGCGATTCCGAGTTGCGCGACCGGATCCGCGACCTGGTGGACCTCGACGAGCTCGCACGGCATTTCGGCGCCACGGACCCGTCGTTCTGGGACAGGCTGCATCCGCGCGCCGTCGAACTCGGTCTGTCGGAGCCGCTGGCGCTGGCGGCGCACTTTCTGGTGGCCTGGTTCGACACGCCGATCCCCGCGCGTGCGCAGTCGCTGCTGCGACAGGCCGGTCCCGGGGCGGCGCACCGCGCGTGGCTCGTGCCGCTGATGACACGGGTGCTGATGCCGGTCGAGCCCGACCAGGATGCCGGATGGACCGTGCGCCTGGCCGACACGCTGGTGCTCGCGCGCTACCACCGCAACCGCATGCCGATCAGGTTGCTCGTGCCGCATCTGTTGCACAAGGCCAGCGGCCGCGATCAGGCTCGGGTACCTCCTGAAGAGACCCTCGCCGCGACCGCGAAAGCGCGAATGCCCGACGCCTGACGAACTCAGCCCTGTCGGCGAGGATGTCCGCCGTCTGCGCGGTCGCGATCCGGACGTTCACCAGGTGCATCGCCCTCGTCGGCGTCGATCAATGGGGCCGACGCGGCCCGTCCGGGTGACTCCAGCGCACCTTCGTCGGGACTCGGGCGGCGGTCTCGATCGGGGTCCATCGACTCGGTCGGACTGGGCCCGGTGCCGTCGGGCTCGATGCTGACCACCTTGTCGGTCAGCGCATCGTCCTTGAAGTTGCGCGGCTGATCGCGGTTGGCAGCGCGCTCGTTGTCGAGCAGGCGGTCGCGTTGCTCATCCGGCGCAACGGGCTTCTGCGTGGGCTTGTCGGTCGGCTTGTCGGTCGGTGATGGATCGGGCATCGTGCGCTCCCGGCCCGGCAGGGGCCGTCGTGCGTGCCAGCAAGCGGCATTCCCGTCGTGACCTCAGTCGTCGCGTGGGGCGCCAACGGCGTCGAGGCAACGCTGCACGAACACCAGGTCGAGCCAGCGGCCGAACTTGCGGCCCACCTCGCGAAAATGCGCGACGCGCTCGAAGCCGAGCGCCTCGTGCAGGCGCAGCGACGCGGCGTTGTCGGCATCGATGCCCCCGACCATCACGTGCTTGCCCATCGCCAGCGCGGGCGCAAAGAGCGACTGCAGCAGCAGGCGGCCGACGCCGCGGCCGCGGCTGTCGGCCGCCACGTGCACCGAATGCTCGACCGAATAGCGATAACCCGGCCAGGTGCCGCGGAAGTCACCGAACGACGCGAACCCGCACACCGTGCCGCCGTCCTGCGCCACCAGCACCGGGTATCCCGCGGCGCGGCGGGCCTCGAACCAGGTCCGCCGCTCCGCCAGCGTCGTGGGCTGCAGCGAATAGACCGCGGTGGAGGTGGCGATCACGTCATTGAAGATGCCGAGGATCGCGCCCAGGTCGTCGGGCGTGGCATCGCGCACTTGCACGGCAGGCATCGGCATTCTCCGCTCATGTCGTTCGACGCTTCCACTATAGTAGACACGTGGCTACAAAGGAAGACGATCCGACGCCGCGCATCGCCGGGCGTCTGCGCGCGCTGCGCGCCGAACGCGGCTGGTCGCTCGACGCACTGGCCGAACGCACGGCGGTCTCCAAGGCCATGCTGAGCAAGATCGAACGCGGCCAGTCGAGCCCGACGGCCATGCTGCTCGGCCGCATCAGCGGCGCCCTCGGGCTGCCGCTGTCCAGCCTGCTGGCCGACCCGGCCCCCGCCGGCGCCCGGCTGATTCGCGCGGCCGAACAGCCGCGGTGGCGTGACCCCGAGACGGGCTACGAGCGCCGGCAGCTGTCGCCCCTGTCGGACCTGCCGATGCAGCTGGTCGAGGTGCGACTGCCGCCCGGCGCCACCGTGCGTTACCCGGCGGCCGCCTACACCTTCATCCGTCAGCTGATCTGGGTGCTCTCGGGCGTGCTGCATTTCGACGAAGGCGCACAGACGCACCGCCTGGCGGCCGGCGATTGCCTGGAGCTCGGCGCGCCGGCGGATTGCAGCTTCGGCAATCGCGGCCGCAGCGACTGCCGCTACCTGGTGGCGATCACCCGCCGTTAGCGCCCGCCACGGCGGAGGACTCCGCCGGGCCAGCCAAGCCTCGTCGGCGCCGGCCGGCCGATCCCTCGGCGGCTCGACTTCGCTTGAACCGACCGGGCGCCGGCCGCAACCCACTGCCAACCCTGCCGCCCGCGCGCACCGACGCCACCGCGGCCCCGCCCCCCCTTCTATCGAGGAGTCACCATGAGCGTAGCGAACTGGACGACGCGGTTCCTGGCCGCGGGTGCGACGGGCGGCATTCTGCGGGACGCGCTGCCGGCTACCCGGATTCACGGCGCCGCCCCTGGCGACGGCGTTCCTGCAACCGCCGCGCCGCAGTCGCTGGTCGGCAGCCGGGTCGGCGCCTACCTGATCACCAAGCGGCTCGGCGCCGGTGGCGTCGGCGAGGTGTTCAAGGGCGTCGACGTGATGCTCAAGCGCGACGTGGCGATCAAGGTGCTACGCGACGACCTGGCCGGCGACCCGCTGTTCCTCAAGCGTTTCAGCAACGAGGCCCAGCTGCAGGCCAAGTTGAGCCATCCCAACGTGGCGGCGCTGCATGCGTTCGTGCAGGACGGCGACAAGCCCTTGATGGTGATGGAATTCGTGGCCGGCGTCGCCCTCGACGAGTTCGTACGGGCCGGCGGCCCGGTGCCGATCGAACGCGCGCTGGGCATCTTCCGGCGCGTGCTCGACGGCATCGAGCACGCGCACGGCTGCGGCATCGTGCACCGTGACATCAAGCCGGCCAACATCATGCTGGCCGACAACGGCCAGGTGAAGGTGATGGACTTCGGCATCGCCCGGGCCATGGACAGCCAGGAGCACCTGACCCGCATCGGGCAGGTGGCCGGCACGGCCAAGGCGATGTCGCCCGAGCAGATCCGCGGCGGCCAGGCCGACGCGCGCTCGGACATCTATTCGCTCGGCATCGTGCTGTACACGCTGCTGGCCGGTCGCGCACCGTTCGAGAACGACAACGACCATGCATTGATGATGGCGCAGCTGCAGCACACGCCGCCACCGCTGCGCGACCTGGTCGAAGGCCTGCCGCCGGCGCTGGAGAACGCCGTCATGCGCGCGCTGCAGAAGGACCCGGCCGAACGCTTCCAGACGGTGCGCGAGTTCGCGCGGGCGATCGACGCCTGCATGGAGCAGGCGCCGCAGACACATTCGCCTGCCGACCTGCGCCAGCCCGAGGCACTGACCGATGCGCGCACCGTCATCAATCCGGTCCTGCGGGGGCTTCAACGGCTGCCCGCGGGCGACGCGGTCGAGCCGGCGAAAGCTCCGGCCAAGGCCGCTCGCGCGTGGCCGCCGCTGAACAAGCGCGTGATCGCCGCGACGCTGACCCTGCCCGCCCTCGTCACGGGTGCGGCATTGTCATGGCCGCTGCTGTGGGCACCCGAGGCAGCGCCCGTTGCCGCACCGACAGCGGCAGCGACGGGCCCGGTGCTCGACATGTCGCCGGCGGCCGGCCCGACGAGCCCGGCGACCCCTGCCATCGCGGCTCCCGCCCGCACGCTGACGATCCTGCGTCTGCCCGCCGAAGGCCGTGCAGCGGCCGGTGGAGCAAGGCCGGCGATGGCCGCAGACGACGCGCATCGCTTCGAGCCGGGCGAGCGGATCAAGCTGCTGGTCACGCCGAGCGACGACGCCCATGTCTACTGCTATCTGCAGGACGAGACGCGGCGCATCCTGCGCTTCTTTCCCAACCGCTTCCACGAGAGCGCGCTGGTGAAGGCGGGATCGGCACAGCAAATCCCCGGCACGATGCGCTTCGAGCTGGTGGCAAACAACCTGCGCGTGACCGAGGCGATCGCCTGCTTCGCCAGCGCGCGCGACGTGATGGACGAGTTGCCGCCCGCCGTGGTCGGCCAGGACCTCGCGCCGCTGCCGGTGGCCTCGCTCGACGACGTGAAGGGCGCGTTCGCGCGCCTGGCCGGCGACTCGCTGGCCGAGGCACGCATGCCCGTGCAGTTCAAGTGATCCGGCGGCCGGCGCCTCAACTTCTTTGAACGCCTGGCCCGACCTGCGCAACTCAATGATCGAGCAGCAAGCTCAAGCCCCAGTCCCCAAACCCTTCCTACCCCTTCCGGAGAAACTCATGCAGATCAAAGACCTCGACCTGTCCCGTGAACTCAGCGCCGAAGAGCAAGGCGCCGTGCATGGCGGCGACGCCACGAACAACGCCCTGCTGGTCGGCAACGGCTCGCAGCTCGTCGGTGGCCCCAGCCTGTTCGCCATCAACGCGTCGCCGACGACCGTGGCGCAACAAGCCAACGACAACGACAGCTACACCGTGGTCGACATCGACACGATCACCAAGAGCAACGTCGCCAACGTGTCCGGCTCGCTGCTGACCGGCATCTTCCAGGGCTGAGCACCTGCGATGCCCCGGCGCGGCCTCGGCCGCGCCGGCGGCCGACGCAACAACCCCCACAACCATTCGTGCCGATCCGGCACCTGACCCAACCCTCCCGGAGAAACTCATGCAGATCAAAGACCTCGACCTGGCCCGTGAAATGAGCGTCGAAGAGCAAGGCGCCGTGCACGGCGGCACCTTCGGCGGCGCCACGAACAACGCGTTCCTGGTCGGCAACGGCTCGCAAGTCGTCGGTGGCCCCAGCCTGTTCGCGATCAACGCGTCGCCCACCACGGTGGTGCAGGTCGCCAACGACAACGACACCTTCACCGCGGTCGACATCGACAGCACCGTGAAGAACTCCGTCGCCAACGTGACGGGTTCGCTCGGCACCCTGATCGCCCAGCCGTAATCGGCGCGCGACACCGCGGCGCGGGATACCGCGCTGCGGCGAGGCGGATACGCCGCCCAAGCCGCACCGGGACATGGCCCTCCATGCCGGTGCGGCCACCTGCAAAACGTCTCTAGCTACTCTCTCGTCACGGAGATACCGACATGGCCACGATCACCATCACCGACCTTCCGATCAGCCGGGCCCTGGATGTCCATGCGATGACGTCGCTGCGCGGCGGAGCCGGTGCCCCCTGGGTCTTCGGCGTGGCGCGGCCGTTCGCACCGCCGGTCTCGGGCATCGTGCCGTCGGTGAACTACTACAACGTCACCAACAACTTCACCTTCATCGACAAGATGGTCAATCAGTTCACCACGCTCGACATCGATGCGGGCGACAACTCGCCTGTCACCGCCGTGGTGATCAACTCGCTCAACAGCTGAGCCGCGGGACCGATCCGTCCGGTGCCTTCGAAGGGCCGAGTCCGTGAAGGCCGAGGAGCTCGAGCGAGGCGACGCGCGCGAAGCGGGCGCCTTCCATTGGTCCTCGGCCTCGCGCTCACACGCCGGCCGCGTGCGTGAAGTCAACGAGGATGCCTGCCTCGACCAGTCCAAGCGCGGCGTCTGGGCCGTCGCCGACGGCATGGGCGGCCACTCGCTGGGCGAATTCGCCAGCCGGCTGGCCATCCGCAGTCTGACCGACCTGCCGTCCGACGGCGCGCTGGAGCAGCGCGCCGCCGCAGCGGAAACGCGTCTGCTGGAAGCCAACCGTCGGCTGCGCGCCGAGGCAGCGCGGCGCGACGTGCCGGTGATCGGCACCACGATCGCAGCGCTGCTGGTGGCGCAGCGGCGTTTCGCCTGCGTCTGGGCCGGCGACAGCCGCATCTACCTTTGTCGCGATGGACGGCTGTGGCAGCTGACGCGCGACCACAGCCAGCTCGAAGCCGTGCGCTCGGTGCATGCGGCATCCTCCGACGACACGCTCGACCGGCCGGCCGCCAACGTGATCACACGCGCCCTCGGCGGCGCCGACACGCTGGAGCTCGACGCCGTCGGCGCCGACCTGGTCGACGGCGATGTCTTCCTGCTGTGCAGCGACGGCCTGACCAACGAGGTCGGCGAAGTGGCCATCATGCAGGCGCTGATGCCCGGCAACTGCCGACTGGCGGCCGACTCACTGGTGGAGCTGGCGCTCGAGCGCGGCGGCCACGACAACATCACCGCGGTGGTGGTGCGTGCGCAGGACCTGTCGAGTCCGGACCGGACCGTGCTGCATCCGGTGCTGCAGGCCGGCTGACGCCGGAACTGCATCACGTTCATTGAACGGCCGACGTCGCCGACGCAACCCAAGGGTCGAGCCACAAGCGCTCATGTCCCCGTCCTCAGTCCCTTCCACTTCCTCCCTAGGAGAATCTCATGCAGATCAAAGACCTCGACCTGGCCCGTGAAATGAGCGCCGAAGAACAAGGCGCCGTGCATGGCGGCGACGCCACCAACAACGCCGCGCTGTTGGGCAATGGCTCCCAGCTGGTGGCCGGCCCCAGCCTGTTCGCCATCAATGTGTCGCCGACGACGGTGGCGCAACAAGCCAACGACAACGACACGCTGACGGCCGTGGGCATCAGCAGCGTCGTCGACAACAAGGTCGCGAACGTGTCGCTGTCGGCTCTGACCGGCATCTTCCAGGGCTGATCGGCCCCGCTTCATTCTTCTTCACCAAACCCTTTTCAGGAGCATCACATGCAGATCAAGGACCTCGAGCAATCGCGTGAACTGTCCGCCGAAGAGCAAGGCGCCGTGCACGGCGGCGACGCCACCAACAACGCCCTGCTGGTCGGCAACGGCTCGCAGCTCGTCGCTGGCCCCAGCCTGTTCGCCATCAACGCGTCGCCCACCACGGTGGTGCAAGTCGCCAACGACAACGACACGTTCACCGCGGTCGACATCGACAGCACCGTCAGCAGCGCCGTCGCCAACGTGACGGGCTCGCTCGGCACGCTGATCGCCCAGAAGCCGTAATCCGTGTCGAAGCCACGGCGCGGGACCACCGTGCCGTGGCGAGGTGATACGCAGCCGCACCGGAACATGGTCTCCATGTCGGTGCGGCTGCTTGCTTGCGGAGCGCGGACAGGACCCGGCCAGGAGCAGCCGCAAGGGCAGTTGGCTACAGAGCGGACGCTCGATGGCGCGACGACTCACATGGTCAATGAGCGTAGACTTCCTTGCAGTCTTGCCTGGGAGAAGGGCGTGCATGGAGTCAAGCGCCGGGACTTCCTGATCGCCACGGTGGCGCTTCTTGCCACGGCGCGCGCCGCCGAAGCACAGCCGACGGCGAGGTCATACCGGCTCGGTTTCCTTGGGCTGTCTTCCGCATCGGACTACGCGCCGTACGTCAATGCGTTCCTTCTTGGTCTGCGCGAACTGGGGTACGAGGAAGGGAGGAACATCGTCATTGAGTATCGTTGGGCGGACGGACGCGAAGAGCGCCTTCCCGAGCTTGCCGTCCAATTGGTACGGCTCAATCCCGACGTGCTGGTGGCGCACGCGAGCGGCGTCAACGCAGTCCAGCAAGCCACCTCGACAATCCCGATTGTGATGGGCGTGAGCTCGGACCCGGTCGGGTTGGGCTTGATCAAGAGTCTCGCGAAGCCTGGCGGAAACACGACCGGCGTTTCGTCCCAACTGGTCGACCTGTCTTCCAAGCGCCTCGAACTGCTGACGGAGGTTGTCCCGAGGCTCAAGGACGTCGCGGTATTGTCGAATCTTGCCCTTCCGGGCTTGCGAAAGGGCCTGGAGGAGACGGAGTCCGCTGCCCGAAGGCTCGGCATTCGCGTGCGATCGTTCGGTATCAGCGCGGAGCCGGCCGCGCTCGAATCGGTGTTCGCCGCCATCGTGCGCGAGCGGCCGGACGGGCTCGTTGTCCAGCCCGATCCTGTGGTGGCCCGGTACGGCGCTCGCATCGCCGCGTTCGCGGCAAAGCATCGATTGCCGACGATTGGTGGGGGCCGGCAGTTCGTCGTCGATGGCGGTCTGCTCTCGTACGGAGGCAGCTTTACCGAAGGGTGGAGGCTCGCGGCGCGCTACATGGACAAGATCCTGAAGGGAGCCAAGCCGGCTGATTTGCCGGTCGAGCAGCCGAGCACCTTCGAGCTAGCCATCAATCTGAAGTCGGCGAAGGCGCTGGGGCTTACGCTGCCTTCATCGCTGCTTCTGCGCGCCAACGAGGTGATCCAGTGATGGACGCAAGCCTCAGGCCGCACTCAACTGCTTCTGCACCAGCTCGTAGTACATGCCGCGCCGCTGCACCAGCTCGTCGTGCTTGCCCTGCTCGACGATCTTGCCCTCGTAGAGCACCAGGATCTTGTCGGCCCGCATGATGGTGCTCAGGCGGTGCGCGATGATCACCGCGGTACGGCCCTGCAGGATGTCGTTCATGCTGGCGATGATGTTGCTCTCCGACTGGGTGTCCAGCGCCGAGGTCGCCTCGTCGAACACCAGCAGCCGCGGATCGTGGTACAGCGCGCGGGCGATGCACAGGCGCTGGATCTGCCCGCCCGACAGCCCGGTGCCGCGCTCGCCCACCGTCTGCTCGTAGCCGCGCGGCATCTTGCTGATGAAGCCGTGCGCGTCGGCACGGCGGGCCACCTCTTCGATGCGGCGCCGGTCGGGCGTGTCGTCGCCGCAGGCGATGTTCTCGGCGATCGAGCCCGAGAACAGCAGGTTGGTCTGCATCACGTAGCCCACCTGCGCGCGGTAGTACTCCTTGTCGATCACGTTGATGTCGTAGCCGTCGACCATCAGCTTGCCTTCGGTCGGCGTGTAGAAGCCCACCAGCAGCTTGGCCAGCGTGGTCTTGCCCGAGCCACTGCGGCCGACGATGGCCACCAGCTCGCCGGGCTTGATGTCGAGGTTGATGTTCTCCAGCACGTAGGACGTATCGGCGCCGCCGTAGCGGAAGTACACGCCCTCGAACTTGACCTCGCCGCGCAGGTCGGGCAGCGCCACGCGGTTGGCCAGGTCCTCGGGCTTCTGCTCGGGTTCGAGATCGAGCACGTCGCCCAGGCGCTCCATCGCCACCGCGGCGTCGTTGAGCCGGCTCCACAGGCCCACCAGACCCATCAGCGGCGCCAGCACGCTGCCCATCAGCGCGTTGAAGGCGATCAGCTGGCCGATGGTGAGCTCGCGCGCCAGCACCAGGCTGGCACCGGCCCAGAGGATGGCGATCGTGGTGGCGGCGTTGAGCAGTTGCCCGGCCAGGCCGACCCAGTTGTTGAACGCCTGCGCGCGGTACTGCACCTCGAGCGACTTGGCGTACTTCTGCTCCCACTTCAGCCGCACCGGCCGCTCGATGCCCATGCCCTTGACGGTCTCGGCGCCGCCGAGCGCCTCCATCAGGTACGACTTGGCGTCGGTGGAGGCGCTGAACACCTCGCGCGCATAGGTCTTGATCTTCGGCGTCACCAGCACCGTCAGCGCCAGGATCGGGATCACGAAGGCGATCAGCAGCAACGTGAGCTTCACGTTGTAGAGGAACATCACCGAGAAGTAGATGAAGACCATCAGCAGGTTCAGCACCGTGGTGACCGTCGACTCGGTGAGGAAGGCGCGGATCGTCTGGTTCTCCTGGAAGCGCGCGAAGATGTCACCCGTCTTGCGCTTGGCGAAGAACGAGTACGGCAACGACAGCGTGTGGCGGAAGAACTGCGACATCATCGTGAAGTCGAGCTTGCGCACCATGAAGTTCGACAGCGCGGCGCGGATCGCCGCCATCACCTGCGTGAACACACTGCTGATCACCAGCCCCGCGATCAGCAGGTGCAGCAGGTTGACGTTCTGGTGCACGATCACGCCGTCGAGCACGTTCTGGATGATCATCGGCGGCACGATGCCGAGCACCTGGATCACGAACGTCGCCAATATCAGGTGCAGCAGGATCTTGCGGTGCGGGACCAGGTAGCGCGCGAAGCGCACCCACGGTGAGCGCGACGCCGTCTCCTCGGCCAGGTTGACGCGCGGGGTGAAGGTCAGGCAGGTGCCGCTCCAGCCGCGCTCGAACTCCTCGACGCTGAGCTTCTTGAAGCCGGTGGCCGGGTCGGCCAGCCAGACGTGACGGGCCGACACGCCGTACACCACCACGTAGTGATAGCCCTCCCAGTGGATGATGAACGGCAGGTCGAAGCCGCGCAGCGCGTCGAAGGTGCATTGCACGCCGCGGGTGGTGAAGCCGAGCGATTCGCCGGTGCGCGCCAGGCTGTCGAGCGTGGCGCCCGTCGTCGTCACGTTGGCCAGCTCGCGCAGCTTGCCCAGCGTCATGTTGATGCCGTAGTGCTTGCAGATCATGGCCAGGCAGGCCGCGCCGCAGTCCATCTGCTCGGCCTGCTGGATCCACGCAAAGCGCTTGAGCACACGCTCGCCCAGCTCGGGCTTGCTCTTCAGGTCGAGCAGCGACGGCAGCTTGCGCCGCTCGGCCAGGCGCTTCTGCCGCTGCAGTTCGCGATCGAGCACGCGCACCCGCTCGGCCAGCACCTCGCGCAGCTTCGGATTGCGCTCCAGGATGAACGCCACCGTCTTCTCGGGAATCACCAGCAGCGCGGTCTCGCTCTGCGCCACCGCCGAAGCCTCGTGGTCCTGGCGCATCAGGCAGGCCCGCTCGCCGAAGGTGTCACCGTCGCGCAGCGTGGCCAGCGGGTAGTCGGTGCCTTCCTCGTGGCGCACGAGCCGCACTTCGCCGTAACGCACCACGTACAGGCGCCGGTCCTCGCGCGAGCCCTGCTTGACGATCTCGCGGCCGGCGTCGACCTGCTTGACGCCGACGCTGCGGATGATCTCCTCCAGCTCGTCCTTGTCGACCTTGCCGCGCAGGTCGAACAGCTGGCTGATCAGGCCGCCGGCCGAGCCGATGGCGACCCGGCTCGCGACGAAGGCGCGTGCGGCGGGGTTGGCCGCGATGATCGGCGCCACCACCGCGCGCGGGATGACCAGCAACTCGGTCTTCGCCGAGGCGCGCGCCGACACCTCGTGCCGATGCTCGCGCAGCACCACCATCTCGCCGAACACCTCGCCGGCCTTGCGCACGCCCTGGCTGACTTCCTTGCCGCCCTCCTCGGCAAAGATGCGCACGGTGCCGGACTTGATCACGTACAGGCCCTCGGCGGCATCGCCTGTCTTGCAGGCGGTGTCGCCGAATGCCAGCCAGCGCGACTGGGCGGCCTCGGCCAGGCGGTCGATGTCCTTGCGCGTCAGCGCCGACAGCAGGTCCACCGTTGCCAGGAAATCGGCCCGCGACTTCAGCTCTTGCGTGTCCATGATGTGGATGCCGGACGCCCTCAGCAGGCCTCGATCACGTGTTCCTGCGCCCGGGCACGCAGCCAGCCCTCGCGCAGCACGCGCTGCACTTCGGCTCGCGTGGCATCGTCGAGCTGCGCCGGATGCCGCGCATCGACGCGGAAGATCTCGAACACCGATCGATCGGCCGAGACGAAGGGGCCCAGCACCTCACCCACCGACGCATTGAACACCTTGGCCTCGACATCGCTGCGCAGTGCGCCGCGCAGCACCTTGCCGATACGACCACCGTTCTCGCGCGTGGCGCCGATCGAATGCTCGCGCGCCATCTCCTCGAAGCAGCCCGGGTCGTCGGCCAGCACCGAGATCATCTCGCGGGCCTTGCCCTCGCTGTCGAGCACCATGTGGCTGACCTCGATGCCGTCGAACTTGGGCGAGTTGAGCTTGAAGTACGACTCCACCGCCTGCTCGCTGCACACCTGCTGCAGCATCCTCTCCTGGTACAGGCTGTCAGCGAGGAAGGCCTCGAAATCGTCGAGGCTGACATGCAGCGCGTCGAGATACTTGTTGGTGTCGGCGGCGCGGTGCAGGCCACGCGCGCGGCGAAACTGGTTGGCCCGTTCCTGGATGTCCTGCTCGGACACGACGATGCCGGATTTCTTCGCGGCCTGCACGGTGAGCCGATCGCGCACGATCTGCTCGATCAGCGCGTCGTACTGGCCGCTGAGCCTGAGGGTGCGGATGAAGTCGTCGACGGTGATCGCCTGACCGTCGACCTTGACGAGGGGATTCATCTCGGGGGCTCCTGTGTCTTGAAGTGAAATGGCTCAGCCGCCGATCTCGCGGAAGGGGTCCAGCGCCAGATCGATCAGCCGTCGCTCGCGCACCACCACCTCGGCGCTGGCCGTCATGCCGTAGCGCAGCGGGACCTTGGTGTCGGCCACGGTGTAGTGATCGCGTTGCAGTGCCACGCGGCCCTCGTACACCGGCTGCTTGGTCTGCGCCGACGGCTTGGTGGCTGGCGAGATGTACTCCAGCGTGCCCTGGATGACACCGTAGCGCTGGTAGGGAAACGCGGCGAACTTCAGCTTGGCGGTCTGGCCTTCGCGCAGGAAGGCGCGGTCGTGCTCGGCGATCTCGATCTTCACCACGGCCTTCGCGCCGGCCGGCGCGATGCCGCCGAGCGGCATGTTGGCCTGGATCTTGTCGCCGGGCTGGGTGGACGTGACATCGGTGACGATGCCCGACACCGGCGCCACGATCAGCAGGAAGTTGTCCTTGTCGATGTTCTCGAAGCGGATGCGCGCGGCCGCCTCGGCGGCCACGCGTGCGGCGCTGAGCTGCAGGCGCAGCTTTTCTTCGGCGGTGGTCAGCTCGTTGGTCGCCGCCTCGTACTCCAGACGCAGCCGCTTCAGCTCCTCGCCGCTCGACTCGATGCGCGCCTGCGCCTGCGTGAGATCCTGGCTCTGCAGCGCGCCCAGCTCGCCGACCCGCGACTGCGCCACGCGCAACGCGTTCTCGGCGGCCTGCAGCGCGCTGCGCTTGCTGTCGACCTGCTGCTGCGACACGCCGCCGCCGCCGGTGGCCGAGAACACGCGCTCGAAGCGCTCCAGCTCGGCGCGGGCCGCGTCGCGCGCACGGCGAGCGTCTTCCACGTTGGCGCGGGCGCCGGCCTCCTGGGCGCGCTGCGCCTCGACCAGCCGTGACGTGCCGATCGACGTGCGCTTGGCATGCTGCTGCTCCTCGAGCTCCATGGCCTGGCGCAAGGTCGCCGCCTTGCGCTCGAGCAGCGCCTTCTTCTCGGGGAACTGGCGCCACTCACGCTCGGCGTTCTCGAGCCTGAGCTGCGCCTGCAGCGAGTTGGCCGCGGCCTCGACGGCACCGCGCGCATTGAGCCGCGCCAGCACGTCGCCCTTGGACACCGGCTGGCCCTCGGCGATGTACAGGTTGGCCAGCTCGCCGTCGACCGGGGCGTAAAAGCGGCGCAGCTCGGAGTCCGGCATCAGCGTACCTTGTGTCGTGACGATCACGTCGGCGCGCCCGATGATCGACCAGCCCAGGCCCGCCAGCACGAGCGCGATCATCGTGTAGACCACCGCGTGCAGCACACGCCAGGGCTCGGCGGTCAGGATCGCGATGCCTTCGGTGCTGTGGTCGCCGAGCGCTTCGGTCAGCGGCTTGAGGCGATAGATGGTGGTCATTCCGGTCGTTCCCCCAGCAGCGCGAGCTTTTCCTTCACCAGCTGCGGATCGAGCACGTTGCGCAGATCCTGCAGCGCGCTGCGTTGCGCCTGCGCCTCGGCCTGGATCTCGTCGCGCACCGCGGCCGACGGGTTGGCCGCCGCCGCGGCGCCGAGCAGCGCATGCACCTGGGCCGCGCGCTGCGCGTTCTGGCGCGCGTCGGACAGCAGGCGCGCCTGCGTGCGAAAGCCGTTCGAGATGGTGGTCTCGATGCGTTGCGCCGCGGTGATGGCTCCGTTGCCGCGGTACTCCTGCCACAGCGCGCGCGCACGGCTCATCAGGCCGTCGGCGCGCGCAGCGACCAAGCCCCTGTTCTGTTCCAGCTCGGCCTGGGTCGCACGCAGGAAGAAACCATCCTCGTCGACGTCGAGCGATTCCCGGAAGGCGATCAGCGCATCGGCGTAGGCGTTGCCGGCGCGCGCCTGCTGCAGCGACGCGTGCTGCGCCAGCACGGCCTGCTTGCGCTTCAGCTCGGCGGCCGCAGCCTCGGCCCAGGGGCCTGTCACCATGGCCTGCAGACCGGCCAGCGCCTGCGCGGTCTGGCCGTCCTGCCAGGCCTTGACCGTGGCGTCGTAGCTGCGCATCACGTCGGCCGGCGGCAGCTGGCCGCTGGCCGTCATGGCCTGCATGCTGTCGCGAAACGGCGGCGTCACGATGCGCGCCTTGCGCATCAGCGCCAGCAGGCGCGCCGGCTGGCGGGCGTGCGCTTCGCGCCTGATCTCGACGTAGCGGGCCAGGTCCTGCCGCACGCCGTCGAGGCCACCGAGGCCGGGGTACTTCTCCGCGGCTTCCTTCAGCACCGGTTGCAGTTCGTCGGCGCGGTCGCGCGCCACCTCGGCCGCCAGGCTCGTCTTCAGCCGCTCGATGGCCGCCAGGTACACGGTGGCGTCGCTCTGCAGCTTGCGCAGGTGCGTCAGGGCCGCGGCGTAGGGCGCATTGAACTCGGGCACGAACGACGCGATGCGCGCGAGCGACCGCTGATGCTCGCGGGTGTCGCGGTTCCAGCGTTCGATCACCGCGGCGATGCGGTCCTCGTCGGCATAGATGCGGATCGGCGCGTCCGGCCCGCGGCTGCTCACCAGCTGCTCGAGCTGACCGAGCCACTCCAGCTCGCCGACCAGCGGGGCCAGCTCGGGGTTGCTCCGCGCCAGGCCGCCCAGGTCGGCGAGCACGCCGCGCGCGCCGTCGAAGTCACGCGCCGCCACCCTGCCCAGCCACACGGGCACCTTGGCCTTCAGCGCAGCCTCGGTGGCCAGTGTCTTGAGTTCGCCGTCGTCCGGGTTGCGCTGCAACGCCTGATCGGCCTTGAGCGCAGCCTGTGCGTACTCGCCGCGCTCGATCAGATCCTTCAGTTCACGCTCCGAGCGCACCCACCACGACAGCCCGACCGCGGCCACGATGAGCCCGGCGATCAGCGCCGCGATGGTCCACAGCGTGCGCCGCGCGCGGCCCCGCTCGCCGCTGGCGGCGACCGCGGCCAGCTCGGCGAACATCGCGGCGACGCGGCCGCGGCTGCGCGCCTTCTGGGCCGGTTGTGGCTCGACGGCGGCCGCGGCGGCCGGCTGTGGCGGCGCCGCACTCTCGGACGGCGCGGTCTCGGGCGTCTCGGCGTCGGCGCAGAAGATCTCGAGGAACGAGTCCGGCGCGGCGACGAAGGTGGTCTTGCCGGCGTTCACGTTCGGCGCGGCGGCCGGCGTGGCGGCATGCGTTTGGACAGACTCGGGCGCCGCCGCGCCCTGATCGATCGTCACCCGGTAGACGAAGTGGTCGCCGGCGAATGCCAGCCGCATGCCGTCACGCAACGGCACCGCATGTTCCTGCAGGCGCTCGCCATCGAGGAAGGTGCCGTTGGCGCTGGCCAGGTCTTCGATGTGGGCACTACCGCCCTTGAGGAAGATGTGGGCCTGGCGCCGCGACAGGTAGTCGAGCTGCGACGGATGGCTGGCGCGGTAGCGCGCGAACGCCGCGTCGGCCTTGCTGATC
The DNA here is from genome assembly GCA_044222685.1 of Burkholderiaceae bacterium. Lineage (GTDB taxonomy): Bacteria > Pseudomonadota > Gammaproteobacteria > Burkholderiales > Burkholderiaceae_C > JAEUPI01. The sequence goes on along the minus strand of JBGAMU010000016.1, from coordinate 15,512 downwards.
AGGAACGGGAAGCGCGCGATGACCAGCGGCTGCAGGCCCGCATCCGCGGCAGCCGGCGTCAAGGTGAGCGTGAGTCCCTGCGGTCGCGCAGCCGCCGCGCGCGAGGAGACCTGGACACGGAACGACAGCACACCGCCGAAGCAGATTTCGTCACCGTCGGCCAGCCGCACCGGCTTGTGCTGCACGCTGGTGCGGTTGACCGTGGTGCCGTTGCGGCTCTCCAGATCGGCCAGGTAGGCCGCGCCGCCTTCGATGAAGATGCGCGCGTGCCGGCGCGACAGCATCACCTGGATCTCGGGGTCGCACGAGGCGAAGGGCTGTTCGTTGCGGCCGATCGCAAACACGCCGTCGCTGATGCGGATCTCGGCGAGATCGGGCCGCGACAGCGGCGTGAGCACGACTTCGAGGTCCTGGTTCGGCGTCGCCGGCATGGCCGCGGCCAACGTCGCGTCGCGCGCCGAACCGGCGTGCCGGCTCTCAGCGACCTGCATGGGCGACTTCCACCGGGGCCCAGCCGCCGCCGAGCGCCTTGTAGAGGGTGACGGTGTCCGACAGCACCTGCTGGTGGCTCGTCAGCAGCTCGAGCTGCGCCGCCAGCAGCGACCGCTCGGTCTCGAACACCTCGAGCTGCGAGATCAGGCCGGCGGCGAGCTGCACCTGCGTCTGCGCCGCCACGCGCTCGAGCTGCTCGACCTGCTGGCGCAGCTCCTCGTTCTGCTGGCGGTGAGCGTCCAGGTTGACCAGCGCGTTCTCGACCTCTTCGTAGGCGGCGATCACCGTGCGCTTGTAGTCGTTCTCGAACACCTTGACCTGGGCTTCGCTGGTCGCCACGCGCGCCTTGATGCCCGGGTTGAACACCGGCAGGTTGATGCTGGGCAGCAAGCCGAAGGTGAACGACTTCAGCAGATCGCCCAGCGAGAAGGCGGCGGTGCCGCCGCGGCCGGTGAGGCCGATCGACGGCAGCTGGGCCAGCTTGGCCTGGCCGACCAGGTTGTGCGACTCGAGCACGCGGAACTCGGCGGCCACCACGTCGGGGCGGCGCGCCAGCAGATCCAGCGGCAGGCCGGCCGGCACCACCGGCGCCTGCACGCGGCCGAGCAGCCGGCCGGGCTGCACCTTCAGCTCGCCGGCGGGCACACCCACCAGCGTGGCCAGCGCGTTCTCCGACACCAGGCGGGCACGGCGCAGCTCGAGCTCCTCCTTGGTCAGCCGGTTGATCTCCGCCCGCTGGCGCATCACCTGGGTGTCGGGCGCCAGGCCGTTGCGGTGCATCGTCTCGTAGATGGCGAGGATCTGCCGGTTCTTGCCCAGTGCCCGCTGCTGCCGCTCGAGCTGCTCGTCGAGCTGCATGATCTGGAAGTAGGTGGTCGACACGCCGGCCACCAGCGTCAGGTAGCCGGCGCGCCAGTCGGCCTCGCTGGCACGGAACTCGGCCGTCTGCGCCTGCACGCCCTTGGCCGTCTGGCCCCAGACGTCGAGATCCCAGCTCACCTGGGTGCCGAGGCTGAACTGCTTGGCGAAGCGTTGCCGGGTGGTCTTCTCGAAACTGCCGCCGGCGCCGACGTCGACCGTCGGCAACGCGCCGGCGCGCACCTCGGCGATCTGTGCGCTGGCCACGTCGATGCGCGAGGCCAGCACCTTGAGGTCGAAGTTGCCGGCGATGGCACGCGTCACCAGCGTGTCGAGCTGGGGATCGCGGAACTCCTGCCACCAGCGCGGCGAAATCGTGCCGGCGGCCGACACCGCCGGCTCGGCGGGTCGCGACCAGGCGGCCTTGGCCGGCGCATCGGGCCGCTGATAGTCTTTGATCTGCACGTCGGCGCAGCCGCACACCAGGGTGGCGAGCAGGCCGGTCAGGACAATCGGGTTCTTCATGACGCCCCCAGCTGAAGGAACGGATGCGCCGACGGCCGATTCTTGCGCGGGAACCCCGGGCTGTCCGCCCCTAGTTACGCCAACCCCGCCGCCGGGCTTGTCCAGGACTTGGGTTGCCAGCGGAGGCGGATCGGTTCAAGCCTTCTGCCCGGCGGCCACGGTTTGCGCCACGCTGGCGGACCACCGCGGCGTCTAACATGCCGGGCAGCCATGCGCCCCAACCCGTTCAGACCCGCACTCGCCGGATTCACCCTGATCGAGGTGGTCGTCGTGCTGGCGGTCGTCGCCATCCTCGCCACCCTGGCGATTCCGAGCTTCCAGGGGCCTTATGTGCGCCAGCAGGTGGTGGACTCGGCTCCGCTGATCAATGTCGCCAAGACCGCCGTGAGCGGCAAGTGGGCCGCCAGCGGCACGCTGCCGGCCGACAACACCGAGGCCGCCTTGCCGCCGGCCGACAAGCTGGTGGGCAGCTACGTCACCTCGGTCACGGTCGAGGCGGGCGCGTTGCATGTGGTGTTCGGCAACCAGGTCAACGGCGCGATCAAGGGCAAGACGCTGAGCTTTCGCCCGGCCGTGGTCGACAGCGCGCCGATGGTACCGATCGCCTGGGTCTGCGGGCACGCGGCCACGCCGGACAAGATGAGCGTCAAGGGCACGAACCACACCGACATCGAGCCGAAGTACCTGCCGCTGAACTGCCGCGGCAGCTGATCGCGCAACGTGCCGCTCAGCGGCGCAAACCGGCGAGACGCTGCAGGACCGGCTGATCCCAGGCGGTGCCGGCCACGGGCTCGCCCCACAGATCGATCGTCACCGGCGTGCCGGCGTGCGCGCGCTGGGCGGCGGCGCCGCGCACATAGGCCAGCGCGACGCAGGCACCGGCCAGCGGGCTCCAGCCCGCCGAGCCGAGTTCGCCGACGCTTTCGCCGCCGATCGTGATCGGCTCGCCGCCCCAGACCCACACGGCCGGGTCGGCGAGCACGATCGTCACCAGCTTCTTGCGCAGCGGCTGGCCCTGCGCCTCGAGCAACGCCTCGCGTCCGATGAACGGCGCCGGCTTGTCGAGCTTGACCGCGAAGGCGAGGCCCGCTTCCCAGGGCGTCTCGTCGGGGCCGAGCTCGGCGCCCCAGGCGCGCCGGCCGGCCTCGATGCGCAGCGCGTCGATCGCGTAGTAGCCGGCGTCGACCAGGCCGCAGCGTCGGCCTGTCGCATCCAGCAGGTCGGCTCCAGCCTCGTGCAGTGCCAGGTAGACGTGGCGCGCCATCTCGATCGGCACGTAGAGCTCGTAGCCCGGCCCGCCAACGTAGCTCATGCGGGCGGCGCGCACGCGCGCGAGGCCGAGATCGATCTCGCGCGTCGTGCTGAACTTCAGGCCCTGCGGCGTCAGGTCGTCGGGCGACACGCGGCGCATCAGCTCGGGCGCGCGCGGGCCCATCACCGAGATCACCGACGTCATCGCGCTGACGTCGGTGACCACCACGTGCTCGTGCGGCTCGACGTGGCGCTCGATCCAGTCGCGGTCGCGCTGCGGCTGTGCCGAGCCGGTGATGACCTGGAAGCGCTCGTCGGCCAGCCGCATCACCGTGAGGTCACTCTCGAAGCCGCCGCGCGGATTGAGCATCGCGGTATAGACCATCCGGCCCACCGGCACGTCGATCTCGTTGGCGCACAGCCGCTGCAGCAGCGCCGATGCGTCGCGCCCTTGCACCAGCAGCTTGCCGAACGAGGTCTGGTCGTAGATCGCCACGCCTTCGCGCGTGACGCGCTGCTCGGCCTGCACCCAGGGCAGCCAGCCGGGCATGCCGAGCCCGTACACAGGCCTCGCCTGCCCCGCCGGCCTGAAGTAGTTCACCCGCTCCCAGCCGTTCTTGCTGCCCCACTCGGCGCCCTTGGCGGCCAGCAGGTCGTACAGCGGCGAGGTGCGCAGCGGCCGCACCGACTCGAGCTCCTGACGCGGCCAGCGCATCGCGTAGTGCAGGCCCAGCGTCTCGGCCGTGCGCTGCGCGAGCTGGCGCCGGTTGGCGGTGAAGGGGCCGAAGCGCCGCAGGTCGACATCCCACAGATCGCTCGGCGCCTCGCCGTCGGCGATCCACTGCGCGATCAGCCGGCCGGCGCCGCCGGAATTGGCGATGCCAGCCGAATTGAAGCCGGCGCAAACGAAGTACTTCTGCAGCCCCGGCGCCTCGCCGATCATGAAGTTGCCGTCTGGCGTGAAGCTCTCGGGCCCGTTGAGCAGCATCTTGATCTCGGCGGTCTCCAGGCACGGCGTGCGATGGATCGCGTTGATCATCAGCGGCTCGAACTGCGCCCAGTCCTCGTCGAGCAACTGGAACTGGAACGTGCTGGGGATCGGGTCCACCTTCCACGGCTTGGCCACAGGCTCGAAACCGCCCATCACCAGACCGCCTACTTCCTCCTTGTAGTAGATGAATCCGTCGGGGTCGCGCACCACCGGCGTCATCGGGTGCACGCCAGGGATCTTGCCGGTCACGATGTAGAAGTGCTCGGCCGAATACAGCGGCACGTTCACGCCGGCCGAGCCCGACAACGCACCGAACTGCCGCGCCCACTGGCCGGCGCAGTTGACGATCACCTCGCAGCGCACGTCGCCTTCCTGGGTGCGCACGCCAGCCACCCGCTCGCCGCTGCCGGCGCGCTCGGTGATCACGCCGGTGACCTCGACCCCTTCGACGATCCTGACGCCGCGGTTGCGCGCGCCCTTGGCCAGGCTCATGCACAGGTCGGCGGGGTTGGCCTTGCCGTCGCCCGGGATCCACTGCGCGCCCTGCAGATCGTCGGTGCGCATCACCGCGAACTTGTCGCCCGCCTCCTGCGGCGAGATGAGATGCACCTCGACGCCGAAGCCGCGCGCCAGCGCGGCCTGCTTCTTCAGCAGCTGCCAGCGCTCGGGCGTGCGCGCGACGTTGACGCTGCCGCAGGGCTTCCAGCCGGTGGCCAGGCCCGTCTCGGCCTCGAGCGACGAATACAGCTCGATCCCGTAGCGGCTCATCGCCGTCATGTTGCGGTTGGGCCGCATCTGGCCCACCAGACCGGCGGCATGCCAGGTGGTGCCGCTGGTGAGCTTGCCCTGCTCGAGCAGCAGCACGTCGGTGATGCCGAGCTTGGCGAGATGATAGGCAGTGGAGCAGCCGGCGATGCCGCCGCCGACGATGACGACGCGGGCGTGCGTGGGCAGCGACATCGGGTTGTTGCTCGCGGGCTGATCTAGCGCTGCAGCTCGCCACCGGCGAGCCAGGCGGCGCCGCGGCGGTAGAGCTCCTCGACCATCGGGCCCTTCAGCATCGGCATGTCCAGCTTGACCTTGTAGCCGATGCGCGTCTGGATGTAGGCCAGGTGCCGGTAGCCTTCGGGAAAGGTCGCGAGCAGGTCGGCGTCGAGCTTCAGCACCGCCGACGGATCGAGCGCGTCGATGCGGTCCTTCTCGTAGATGGGCTGGCGGTGCAGCAGCTTCCACTGCCCGTGGTGGCGCACGACGAAGTCGTAGAAGCGGCCGGTGCACACCACGTCGCACGGCACGCCGTCGACCGGGCCTCGCTGCGAGATCGTCATCTTGGTCTGCGCGATCGCGCGGTCACCGGCGACCTCGATCGCCGAGCCGCCCAGGAAGTGCAGGATGCTGACGCCGCGCGCCCAGCCCTCCTGCGTGACGCGGATGAAGTCCTCGAACGGGCCCTGGAACCAGGTGGCCATCATCACGCCCTCGGGGTGCCACAGGCTGCGAAAACGCGCCCAGTCGCCGGCGTCGCGCCACACGGCCCAGCGCTCGATCAGGCGGCGGATGCGCTGTTCGTCGCGCAATGTCTCGTCAGTCGCAGCGGTTGCGTCGCTCATCGGGTCTCCTCCCATCGTCGACTGTCGGCCAGGGCGCATGGTATCGGCCGCCGTGGCCGGGGCGCTGGCGGGCGGGCCCGACGACCCGCGAAGGCGTCGTGGGCACTGCCGCGAGACCGTATACGCGGCGCTACAGTGGTTGCGCGGGTGCTTGTGCAGACCCACGACGAGGTGGCACCGCGCAGACGGCAAGCGGGTCACGAGGAGTACGTCATGCCTTTTCGAGAACGAGCGGCGATCGATCCGATCGCGCTGGCCTATCCCGGGTTCTACCGGGTGCGCGCCGGCACGTTGGTCGAAGTGGGCGACCAGTTCGTCGACCAGACGGGGCGCACCCACCACTGCACGCTCGACCAGGTGGGCCGGCTGGTCCTGGCCGAGCAGGTGGTGCTGCGCGCCGATCGCCGGCGGCCTTATGGCGACGAAGCCGAGCCGCCGCCACGGCCGCGCGGCGTGCCCGGTCCCTAGAATTCCGTCCAAGCCGCGCACATCGTGGCCCCGGGGACGCCATGTCGAAGCAGCCGCAGCCTTCCATCGTCGGACCCACGGTCCGCGCCGTCCGGCCCTCGCGCGAGGTGCAGACGCTGCAGCGCCTGCCCTACTTCGTCGGCGTGTCGGGCGAGACGGTGGGTGCGCGCGGGATGTCGATGCACCTGGTGGTGATCCCGCCCGGTGCGCGGTCGGATCCCCACGCACACCGCGGCTACGAGACCTCGATCTACGTGCTGCAAGGCCGTGTCGAGACGCGATATGGCGAGGCGCTCGCGCAGTCGGTGATCTCCGAGGCAGGTGACTTTCTCTTCATCCCCGCCGGCGTGCCGCACGAGGCGATCAACCTGAGCACGACCGAGCCGGCGCGTGCGATCGTCGCGCGCAACGATCCGGCGGAGCAGGACAACGTGGTGCCCTATACGCCCTAGACGAGTGGCCCCGGGCGAGTGCGGCCGTCGTTAGAATGCGCCGCGACCCACCCCACGGGAGTCCTTCGATGCTGACGCGGTGGCAGTTCTGGGTGCTGACCTTGCTTTCCTTGGTCAGCGTCGCGCTCATCGGGGCGAACATGTGGCGCTTCGCGGGCAACAGGCAATTGCAGGCCGAGGTCAACCAGCGGGCGCAGTTCGTCCAGCAGACGGTGCCGTTGGAGGCCTTGAATCGCGAAATCGTCGCGGCGCTGGCGCAACTGGCCGTGCGAAACAAGGACGACCAGCTGCGCGCGATGCTCGCGTCGATGGGCCTGACGGTGACGGAGTCGAACTCGTCGCCTTCGCCGACCTCCGCGTCGCCGCAGCCGGTGAAGAAATGAACGACTCCACGGCCTCGGCTGCGCCCCAACCCGTCGACCCCGCGGAAGGGTCCAGCCCATACAGCTACCGTCGCAGCCGTTCGAGGCCGGTCGCCGGCAGCTCTCCCTTCGTGCCGATGCTGATCTTCTTGCTCGGCATGGTGGCGTGGAGCGGATTCCAGCTGCATCAGCTGTCGGTGGAGTTCGACGCGCTCGGCGCCGCCCGCGGCAGCCAGGAGCCGCAGTTGCAGCAGGCTCAGCGAGTGCGGAAGGCACTGGAATCGGTAGCCAACGAGACACGCAAGCTGGCCGATGCCGGCAATGCGAACGCCAAGACCGTGGTCGACGAGCTGCGCAAGCGCGGCGTGACGATCAATCCCGCTGGCACCCAGCCCGGCAAGTGAGTCGGCCGCATCGCGAGATCGGTGCCATGGCCGGGCTCGAGCGATCTGCACTTGCGTCTGTCGATTGCCACCGCCAACGCATCGCGACCGCGGTGATCGTGACAGCAGCGCTGCTGCTGACGGCAGGTTGCGCTCGCGAAACCCCGGAGTCGTTGCTGAAGGACGCGCAGGCTCAGATCGGCGAGCACGACTACAAGGCAGCGCAGATCACGCTGCGCAATGTGATTCGCCTGGACGCCAAGAGCGGCGCGGCGCATCGTTGGCTGGGCCTGGCGTTCCTCTATGCGGGCGAGTTTCAAGCGGCCGAGGCTGCGCTGCGCCGCGCCCTCGAGCTCGCCGACGCGCGCGACGACGTGGTGCCAGCGCTGGCCCAGGCGCTGCTGCGTCGCGGGCAGCCGCTCAAGGTGATCGATGAATTCGCCGGCGCACAACTGGAGCGCGCCGCCGCGCGCGCAGCGCTCAGCGCCACGCTCGGTGCAGCCTATCTCGCGCGCGGCAATCCCGACAAGGGATCGGCTGCCTTCGCGGCCGCTCTGCAGCTGGAACCGACGCTGGCAGCCGCGCGCCTGGGGCAGGCACGGCTGGCCATCATCGACAGGCGGCCCGAGCAGGCGATGACGATCATCGACGATGTGCTCACGCGCAACCCGAAGGAGACCGAGGCCCATCTGTTGCGCGCTCGACTGCTTCTGCTCCGAGGCGACCGTGCGGCAGCCGCTGCCGCGCTGGAGCGCGCCGTGCTGAGCGACACCGCCGACCTCACCCCTCGAGCCGAGCTGGTGATGCTGCGCCTCGCCGACAAGCAGCTTGACGCTGCCCAGGACCTGCTCGACAAGGCACCGGCTCGCCAGTCGGCAGAACCGTTGATCGGCTACCTGCGTGCCACCGTCCTTCTGCAGCGCGGCGATCTGCCCAAGGCCAAGGAACAGATCGATGGCGTGCTGCACAAAGCGCCGCAGCACCCGCCTTCGCTGGCGTTGGCCGGCGAGATCGACCTGCGGGCCGGCCGCGTCGACGCCGCGGAAACGCAGCTGCTAAAGGCGCTCAGGCTGCAGCCCGCGGCAGCCGGGGTGCGGCGTTTGCTGGCCGCTGCTTACCTGCGCCAGGGCCAACCCGGTCGCGCCGTCGACGTCGTGCAACCGCTGCTCAGCCAGCACGGCCAGCACGCCGGCACGCTCAAGTTGGCCGCCGAAGCCTACCTGGCCAGCGGCGACCTCGGCCGCGCCGAGGAGCTGTTCGAGCAGGCGCAGGACGCCGGCCAGTCCGGCATGGACGGCCGCTTGAGCCAGATCGCGCTGCTGCGCGGCGACGTGGACTCGGCGGCCGATGCGCTGGCGACCGCCTCGACCCCCGTCGATGCGCAGGCTCGCCAGGCCGAGCTGATGCTGTATGCGCTGCACATGCGCCGCCAGCAGTTCGAGCAGGCAATCGGTGTCGCTCAGCGCCTGTCGCAACGCGATGTCACCAGCCCGCTGGGCCCGACCTTGGGCGGACGCGCGCGTTTGGCCATGGCTGACACATCGACCGCACGCGTTCTCTTCGACGACGCCCTCGCGCGGCAGCAGGGCTATGTGCCGGCACTGAGGGGGCTGGCGGAGGCCGACCTGATCGACGGCCGACCGGCGCAGGCGATTCGTCGCATGGAAGCCGCCGTGACCGCGCGCGGCGACGACGAGGCACTGCTGGCGGCCCTGGCCGACCTGCACGAACGCACCGGCACGCCGGACAAGGCCGCAGAGTTGCTGCGTCGGGCAGTCCGCGCGAACGTGAGCTCTGTCGGTGCGCAGACCGCTCTGGTGCAACAACTCGCGCGCAGCGGCGACCTGCCCGCGGCGCTGGAGTCGGCACGCCTGGCGGCATCGCAGAATCCGGCGAGCCTGCCGATCCTCGAGTTGCATGCCGTGATGCAGGAGGCAGCCGGAAAACGCGAGGACGCGCTGCGCAGCTATCGCGAGATGACGCGGCTGCATGCGCGCGCGCCGGTGCCCTGGCTCAAGCTGGCGGCTGCGCAGGCCCGGTTCGAGGACTACCCGGGAGCTGCGCAGAGTCTGCGGCAGGCGCGGCAGGCAGTGCCCGACCACGTGTCGATCGCCACCGACCTGGTCGCCGTCCTGCTGGCCGGCCGCAAGCCCGATGAAGCCATGACCGTGGCCAAGGACATGCAGGCCCGCCACCCGCGTGCCGCGATCGGCTTTCACCTCGAAGGCGACGTCCACGTCTGGCTGCAGCGCTGGCCCGATGCCGAGCGGGCCTATCGGCAGGCGCTGGGCCACGAGCCGGCCTCCGGGACGACGGGCATCGGCCTGTGCCAGATGTACCGGGCGGCGAAACGGCCTCGCGAAGCCGCGTCCTGCGTGAACAACTGGTTGTCGCGCTACCCCGACGACCTGACGATGCGCGAGTACGCCGCCGAATCGGCCCTCGCGTTGCGAGACTTCAGCGGCGCCGCCAAGCACTACCAATTCATCGCCGCCAAGGCGCCGCACAGCCCGCTGGCGCTGGTGCGTTATGCGGGCGTGCTGGGACGCTTGCGGGACTCGCGCAGCCTGGAGCTGGCCGACCGCGCGGTGAAGCTGGCGCCGAACGACGCGCAGATCCTCGACGCCGCCGGCTCGCTGCACGTCGACCGCGGCGACCCTGCACGAGGCCTGGACTATCTGTCACGCGCACGCCGATCGAGCCTGAATCGCCGGGACATTCACCTGCACTACGCGATGGCACTGGCCAGGACAGGCCGCATCGCCGAAGCGCGGCGCGAGATGCAGCAACTGCGGGATTCGGCAGGAGACTTCCCCGGCAAGGCCAACATCCCGGCCCTGCTCGCCCGCTTGTAGCTCAGTGCATCGCGCCGGAGCCGCGTTGCTGCCGGCGAGCGACGACGCTCAGCGCCACCAGGCCGACCAACATCATCACCCAGGTCGCCGGCTCCGGCACGCGGGAGGCCGACACCGACACTGCACCGCTGTCGAAATCGATCGACAGACCTGACACGCTGAAGGCGGTCGACACCACGGTGATCAGGTCAGTGTTGACGATGTCGTCCCAGGTTCTCCCCGGCGCGAATACCGAGGACAAGTCGACAATGGAGGCGCCGTCCATGGCATCCGGAGTGCTGATGTCACCACTGCGGAGGAACGTGTCCAGGTCGAACAGACCCGCCGCAGCGAACGCATTCACATCCGTATCGCCGAGGAAGCTGAAGACGATGTTGAAGTTGCTCAGGTCGAAGGTAGACGTGCTGCCGATGATCAGCTGATCGACATCGAAACCGCCTGTGCCGTCGGCCTGTATCTCGAGAATCAGCGAGCTGCCCACCAGGCTGATCAGGTTGCAGTTGACGCGGATGCGCCCCGGCGAGTTGCCCGGATCGATGATGCCGCCGATGATCACGTCGCCGGTGGCGTTGATCACGCCGTTGTTGCCGCTCAGTACGCCCAGCGCGCCGATCTCGAAGACATCGGTGTTGATGGTGCTGTCGTTCAGCACCAGGCGGCCGACGCCACCCGGGTTCTGCACACCCGGCACGGCACTCGGCGTGCTGCCGACACCGACGTAACTGGCATTGACGACCGAGCCGGCATTCAGCACCAAAGTACCCACCGACCCCGGCAGGCCGGCAATGATGACCGTGCCATCTGCGGTGACGCCATTGCTCAGGTTGAGACTGCTCGAGGTGAAGGTCGCAGTGCCGGTACCGTCGTGGCCGATGCGCACGGTGGCGAGGCCGGGTGCGGCCGTTACGTTGACCGTGGAGTCGGTGACGCTGAGCGTGCCGGTGCCGAGCGGGAAGTTCGGGCTGCCGCCAACATAGATGCTGGCGCCGCTCGACCCCGTGTTCGTGATGTTCAGACTGCTGCCATTGGCGAACGTCGCTGTACCCGATCCGCCACCGGTGCCTACACCAAGCGCGGCACCGGCGAGAAAGCCCGCCGTCTGCTGGCCGGCGAGCTGAATCGTTGCGTTGTCGACAGAAAGCGTGCCGGTGCCACCCGAGCGTCCGATCGACAGCACGATGGCGTTGACCAGACCCTGATCCGACACGGTCAACGAACCCGTGCCGCCGCGGCCGACACCAATGAATCCGGTGGCGCCCAAAGCCTGCAACTCGCTGCCGGCGCCGGAGACTAGAGCGTTGCCCACACCGCCGGCGGTCGCATCGCTCCCACCGCCGATGTTGACCGCGTTGCCTTTCATTGCCGATCCGCCGGTGACGCTGAGCGTACCCACGCCGCCGGGGCTGACGCCAAGTGTCATGCCGCCCGCACCGATGTCCACCGTGCTGGCGCCGGTCAGCGAAAGCGTTCCGGTGCCGTTTCGACCGACCGTGGCACCGGTTGCGATCGACCCGGAGAAGACGATCGACGACCCACCGGAAAGCGCAACGGTCCCCGTGCCTCCAGCAACGAAGGAATCACTGCCGATGGCGAATCCACCGTTGGGCAGTATGTTGTTGTCTACGGTAAGCGTCGCGCCGCTGGTCATGTTCAGCGAACCGACACCACTGGGACCCCGGCCGACCGTGAACCCGGCGCCGACTGCGCTGCCATTGTTGGCACCGCTCAACGCGAGCTGCGCGTTGTTGATGTTGAGCGTGCCGTTGCCCAGGTCCCCAACGACCATGCTGGTCGAGGCTACGCGTGCCTGATCCAGCACGTTCAGAGTACCGGTGCTGCCTGCGGTTCGTCCGACGCGGACGATTCCATCGGCACCTGCAAGTATGAGTTCGGAACCAGCGCCCGTGACTGTGGCGACGCCGGACCCCGCCAGGCCATTGCTGCCGCCGACTTGAAAGGTCGTAGGGTTGTTCGACGCCGGCTCGGAGACAGCATTGCCCGTCAGGATCAGCTTTCCGCCATTGCTGATCGTCAGCTGGCCGGAGGCGGATGGTGCATTGTCGAAGCCGACGCTGACGAAGGGATTGAAGTTGTCGGGCGTGCCAGAGGGCACGCCCCGCGACGTCGACACCACCTCCACGACCGATCCCGGACCAGTGATGGTCATGGTACCTGTCGACCCGGCATCGCGACCCAATATAAAGCCCACGCTGCCCAGCGCCGTTCGGGAGTCGCCGCCGTTGTCGCTGATCGACAAGCGCCCGCCGTTGCTGACCGTGATGGTGCCGTCGCCGCCCCCACGACCAGCCGTCGCGAATGCCGACCCACCACCTGCGGCGCCAGCAACACCGAGCAGACTCATCTGTGACCCTGCACCGTCAATCAACAACGTGCCGGTCGCACCGTCGCGGCCGACGTTCAGGAACAGACCCGACGAAGTCGCGCCGCTCTCTATGATCAGCGTGCCCTGGCCAGTCGCACCGCTGCGACCCACCGCGATGCTGGCGTTGCTACCGATCGTCGCGAGGCTCGACCCCGTCCCGGTCACGGTCATCGAGCCCTGACCGCCGTTGTAGCCGATGAACAGCGTGGCAGTGCTGGAACTGCTGCTCCCGGTGTCATCGACGACCAGTTGCCCGCCGTTGCGTACGATGACCGTCCCTTGCCCGCCCACGCCGGAGCCGAGGCCCACGAATGCGCTGCCATTGCCTATCGTGTCGCGGGTGGCGACCCAACGCGAACCAGCGCCGTCAACCACCACACTGCCTATGCCCAGCTCGGTTCCGGTGGAAGACGGCGTCGTCGGTCCGATGCCGATAGCGGTCGATTGAGTGTTAAGAAGGCCACCGGCGTCGACGTTCACCGCGCCGTTGGTCGTGCCGCCGGGCGTGCCGAAGTTGAAACCATCATTGGCCAGCGTGAACACGGCGGTCGAGCCAATGCCGGTGAAGCCGATCATCGACACCGTCGAACCGGCGCCGCTGATGTTCAGCACACCGCTCGATCCGGCCGCATTGCCGATGAAGGAATTGCAGAAGACGCCGGGCGCTGAGCAGCCGGCGGCGTTCTGCGACGCATCCACCACCGCCCCACCGGTCACGCTCAACGAACCAATACCCCAGTTGCCGACCTCCAGGCGATTCCCGTTGTTGGTCGGCGACGCCCCGCTGAGCAACACCTGCGTGCCGAGACCGGTCACGGTGACGCCACCCACGCCCGTGCCACCGTTGGCGATCGTCAGTTTGTCAGCCAGCAGTACGCCACCGTTGTTGGCGACGAATGTGCCAGCCCCACTGTTGGCGATGCCCACCGTATTGCCGGTGAAGTTCAGCACCGGCGATGCCGGGTTGATGGGAAACAGGTTGACCGGAAAGCTCGAGTTATCGCCCGTCGACGAGAAGAACTGCGCCTGCGACGCAGGCGATGCGAGCAACGCTACAGCGGCCACCACGGGCAGCAGTGCCGGACGCTTGCGAACCGTATTCGTTCTTGTTCGGCGCACGTCGATCTCCCTCGCTTGCCGGGCCACCCGGCAAGGCCCGACAGGGCGCGTTAATTCTGGGGAGAATCTTGATCCATGCCAATTTGTGCCTGAGCGGTTCCACTCGACTGAGGGGTGGGGCAGACCCTCGGCTCAGGCTGCCCCGACTCGGGTGCGCTGGCCGTGCGAACGACCTCTCACGGCCGCGCGCTGGCGATGCCATCCAGCAGCCCCTTCGCTTCGCGCGCGGCGACTTCGTGGCCCGGCCCTGCGGTGGCCAGGATTTCCGCCGCCCGCACCAGCCTGGGCTGCGCGTCCGCCCGACGGTCCAGTGCCACCAGCGCCCGCCCGAGCAGGCCCAGCGTTGTGCCCAGTGCGGCGTGTGCCGGACCGTAGACCTTCTCGAAGATGCCGGCCGCACGTTGCGCCAGCATCGCCGACTCGTCGGCAGCTCCCTGGGCAAGCCGGGTCTCGGCCAGGCTCAACAGGCCCCAGGCCGTCCATTCGTGGTCGGGGCCCAGCCGTGCTTCCCAGATCGCCAGCGCATCGCGGGCGTATCGCTCGGTTTCGTCGAGCCGTCCCATGCCGCGCAGCGCCTCCGACAGATGCCACATCGACAACGCCGTTTCCGGGTTGTCGGCATCGAGTTGGGCTTGCTGCACCTCGAGCGCCCGGCGGATCAAGGGCTCGGCCTCGTGGTGGCGCTTGAGCTTGTAGAGCACCTCGCCTAGTGCGGTCAGCGCGAAGGCGGTGTCAGGGCTGACAGGTCCCATAAGCCGCTCCTTGCTCTCCAGCACACGTCGGCACAGACGCTCGGCCTCCTCCAGCCGGCCCAGTTCGAGCGTCACCTTGGCCAGGTTGTCCAGGGTGTCGAGCGTCAGCGGGTGTTCCTCGCCAAGCGCCACCGTTCGCATGCCGAGCGCCTGGCGGAAATACGGCTCTGCTGCCGCCAGGTCGCCACGCCCGCTGTGGTAGCCGCCCATCACGGCCAGCGTCCGCGCCTTGTCGGGATGATCGGCGCCGAGCGCCTGCTGAATGGCGATCGCACGACGCAGCAGCGGCTCTGCCCGTTCGACCCCGCCGATCTGCAGGATCGTGCGCGCCTGGTTCGTCAACGCGCGCGCGGTCTGTGGATCTGACGCGCCGAACCGCTGCTCGCAAGCCTCGACCACCTGCTCCATCAGCGGCCGCAGCGCCTGGCCGGCATAGGCGTGCAGGTAGAGCTCGAATTGCGGCTCGAACCACGCCAGGTAGGCCGGCACGTCGACCTTGCAGCGGTGGAACTGCGCCTCGGCCAGTGCGCGCGACGACGCGAGCGTGACGTCGCGTGCAGAACGCACCTCGGCGCGCGCACTCCAGAACGCACCCACGCGGTTGTGCCCGTCGAGCCGCGGCGCCTTCAGGACACCGTCGTAAGTGGCCTGGTGCAGCAGGTTGTGCTGGAACGCGTATTCGCGCCCCAGGTCGCCGCCGGCCGAGTCGTGCCGCACGATCATGCGCTTGCGCAGCAGCACGGGCAGCAATTCGGCCGCGGCCGGGTCGATGGCCGCCAGCGCGGGCTCCGAGAACACGTGGCCGACGATGGCCGCCTGCTGCAAGGCCGTGCGCTCGCGCGGCGTGAGCGAGTCGAGCCGCGCCTGCAGCACGCCCGCCAGCGTGGACGGCACGTGAGCACGCAGCAGTCGGTCAGGCACGACGTGCCATGCCTCCCCCTGTACGTCGATCACGCCATCGTCGACCAGCATCTTGACCAGTTCTTCCATGTAGAACGGGTTGCCCTCGCC
>JBGAMU010000115.1:0-18860 GCA_044222685.1 Burkholderiaceae bacterium | reverse complement strand
CACGAACACCCGCAGCCCGGGGTCGTCGACGGCCAGCGCGCGCAGCCCCTCGGCGGTGCCGTCGGTGCTGCCGTCGACGACGACGAACACCGGATCCCATTGCCCGCGCGCCTGCGCGACAGTGTCGTAGACCTTGGGGCCGGTGTCGAAACTCGGGATCACGACCAGATGCGTGGTCGACGCCGGGGTCTCGCTCACGGTCACGCGCGCGGCACCGGCCGCACACCGGCGCCAAGATGGCGCTCGACCTCGCTCACCAGCGTCGGCAGATGCGCGCCGGCCTCGAAGCGGCGACCGAGCCGCACCGAGAACTCGATCGGCAGCGGCGGCAGCCGCCACAGCGGCCAGCCCTTGGCCAGATAGGGCGAGGTGGTGTCGATGAACACCACCTGCACCGGCACGCCGGCGCGGCGCGCGATCACCGCGAAGCCCGGCTGCAGCGGATTGATCGGCGCACGCGTCGTGCGCGTGCCTTCGGGAAACATCACCAGCTGGCCGCCGGCGCGCAGGTCGTTGACCGCCAGGCGCACCATCTGGCGCGGCGAGTCGTTGCGGACATAGCGCGCCAGTCGTGCGCCCGGGCCGAGGAAGGGGTTGCGCATCAGGCTGGCCTTCATGACGCAGGCGCTGCGCGGCAGTTGCGCCACCAGCATCAGCGCGTCGAGCAGGCTCGGATGGTTGGCCACGATGATCAGTCCGCGCTCGTCGGCCAGCGGCTTCAGCACGTCGGCGTCCATGCGCAGCAGTCCCGATGCACGCGCCACCGCCCAGAAGATGCGGTAGCCGCGCGCGATGCCGGCGCGGCCCAGGCGCAGGCCCTGCTCGCGTGTCAGCAGCGGATACAGCAGCAGCGCCATCGCGTTCCACGCCAGCGACATCAGGCCCAGGCCGAGCAGCAGGCACTGCAGCATCAGCCACGCCAGCGGGATCGGCAGATAACGGCTGGCCAGGCGCTCAGTCCTCACTCTTCACCTGCTGCGACGAGATGGCGAAGACATAGGAGAACGCAATACCGAAAGCGACCGTCTCCCGCTCGCGCACCAGCGGGCTCGCCTCGAAGGCGGCGCCGCGCACGCTGTCGGCGGAGGCGAACGCACCCAGCCACCAGTTGCCGACCCGGCGCGACGCGCCAGTCACCAGGCGCCAGCCGCCGAATCCACCGGCCGCCCGATAGGCCGGCCGCGACGCCGTGGCATAGGCGGGATCGACGTCGTAGTACACACCGTGATAGCGCCGCGTCGCGAACACCGGCCCGCCGAGCACACCGATGTTCCAGCCGTGCGCGCGAAAGTCGAGCGCGAGATTCGGGCTGGCCAGCCAGCCGATCGAGCGCGGCTCGGACTCGATCGTGAGGGCCGTGCGCACCGGCAGGCGAAACTGCGCCCGCCAGCCCTCCCCGCGGCCGAGCAGCAGGTTGAGGTTGGGCCCGAGCTCGACCGTGGGCTTCAGGTCGGGCATGTCCTGGCGGGCCAGGTTGTCCTCGCTGCGCGCCGGCGCCGTGGCGGCGAGGCTGACGTCGAGGTCGTAGCGGTCGGTGTCGAGCAGCCGTGCACGCGCGCCATCGCGGTCGGCGCGCAGGATGTCGCCGCGATAGACGAAATACGGCGTCGGCAGCAGCCAAGTGTGCTGCTGGTCCGACCCACGGTAATGCGGCAGGCTCAGCACACCCAGGCCGAGACCCAGCTCCCACAGCGGCCGCTCGGCGAGTGCCGGTGGCGCAGCGAACAGCAGCGCCGGTAGCAGCGCATGCCAACGCCGGCGCGCGGCGCGATCGCACGCAGCAGCATCGTCAGGCGTCGGCAATCACGTTCTCCCCCTTGAGCGGACCTTGGTGCTGCAAGTGGCGCCGGCGCGCGCGCCAGGCCGCCACGGTCTGCGGCAGGCGGCCGAGCGAGGTCATGTAGTACAGGCCCTTCATCGCCACCAGCGAACGCCAGATCGGCGTGCTGCCGTAGATGTCGCCGGCCAGCAGCGACAGCAGCGCCTCCTTCACACGCAGCGGATTGCGCGGGTACATGAACAGTTCACGCATCGCGGGATTGGTCATGTGGTAGATGAACCACGAGAACTCGCGCGGACCTTTCTCGAGTTGCGCGGCGAAGCGCCGGCGTGCGGCGGCTTCCTGCGCCGGGTGGTCGAGGCAGGTGGCGATCAGGTCCGCGCCGGCAAAGGCACTGACCATCGCGAAATAGACGCCCGACGAGAACACCGGGTCGATGAACGCAAAGGCGTCGCCGAGCAGCAGGTACCGATCGCCGTGCGAGCGCGTCGACTCGTAGCTGTAGTTGCCGGTGGCGTAGACGGTGCCGTCGATCAGCTCGGCGCCGTTCAGCCGCTCGGCCAGCGCCGGGCTCAGCGCGATGGTGTCCTCGAAGAACTCGCGCAGCGGCTTGTCGCGCGACTTCAGGTAGTGCGGCCAGCACACTGCGCCGATGCTGGTGGTGCCGTCGGCCAGCGGGATGAACCAGAACCAGCCGTGCTGGAACCAGAAGATGCTGATGTTGCCCTCGAGCCTGCCCTCGAGCCGCTTCGCGCCGCGGTAGTGGCCGAAGATCGCCGCGCTGTTGTGCCTGGCGTTCTTGCGCTTGAGCCCGAGCTTGCCGGCGAGAAAGGTGTCGCGGCCCGACGCGTCGACGACGAAGCGCGCGCGCCAGCGCCGCATGGCACCGTCGTCGAGCATCGCCGTCACGTCGGCACCGTCGCGGTCGAACTCGACCTGCCGCACGCGACAGCCTTGGACCGTGTGCGCGCCGCCGGAACGCGCATGGTTGAACAGGATCTCGTCGAGCACCGAACGGCGGACCTGCCAGGCGTAGGGCATCGACTTGTCCCACGCCTCGCCGAACTCCAGGAAACTGGAATGCGGGTGCTGGGGCGACACGAACTCGATGCCCCACTTGGCCTGCCCGATGCGCTCGACCTCGTCGCGCACGCCGAGGGCGTCGAACAGCGCGGCATTGGCCGGCAGCAGCGACTCACCGATGTGAAAGCGCGGATGGTGATCCTTCTCCAGCATCACCACGTCGCGCCCCTGCTGGGCCAGCAGCCGCGCCACGGTCGAGCCGGCGGGGCCACCGCCGATGACCAGCACGTCGCAGGCCTGCACCTCGTCGCGCGCGGCGGCGTCGCTCATGGCGCGGCCTTCCGGGCGGTGTACTCGGAGAAGATGCCGAGTTCGACATGGCGCTGCACGTCGGCGAATCCGGCCTGGCGCAACGCGTCGATCACCTGCTCGGGCGCGATGCAGGCCTCGATGGTGTCCCAGTAGTACCGCCACAGTGTGGCGGTGTCGGCGCGCCCGGTGACCCAGCGCGCGGCCAGCGGCACCACCGCGCGCATGTAGCCCCGCAGCAGGCTGCGCGCCAGGCGGCCGGTCGGGCGGGTGATCTCCAGCAGCAGCACGCGACCGCCCGGCCGCAGCACGCGGGCGAACTCGGCGAACGCGGCGCGCAGGTCGCTCAGGTGGCGCAGCGCGTAGCCCAGGCTGACGAAGTCGACCTCGGCGTCGCCGAGCGGCAGCGCCTCGGCACGGCCCTGCAGCAAGGTCACGCCGGGCAGCCGCGCCTGGGCCATCATGCCGGCGCTGGGATCGACACCGGTCAGCCGGCCGCCCGGCCCCAGCAGCGCCAGCGCCTGCCGCGCCAGCAACCCGGTGCCGATGCCGACATCGAGCACGTGCTGGCCGGGCGCCAGTCCGGCGCGCTGCAGGGCCTGTCGCCGATACCACGGACCCGAGCCGAAGGCGAGCAGTCGTTCGACCCGCTCGTAGTCGACCGCGGTGTCGTCGAACATGCGGCGCAGGAAGCGTTGATGGTCGTCCTCGTCACCGTAGTACTGCGGCAGCGGCGCATGCGCAGGCAACGCGTTCGGATACACCGGGGGCGAGCGGTCGATCGGCACGCGGCCATTATCGCCATCGCTGCGGGCCGGCCGCGCCCTGCGGTGTTAACCTGAGCCATGCCTGCGTCCGACAAGCCGCCAGCAGCCGTGCTGTCGCCGGCTGCTTCGGGCAGCGCCGCGGGGCAGGGTTTCCTGCAGCGCATCGCCGATCGCATGCGCGCGCGCTTCTGGCTCAAGGCGGTGGGCATCACGGCCTACATGTGGTTGTTCTTCGTCGCCTACTTCCATCTGCTGCGCCAGCCGAACGGCCCGGTGACGACGATGCCGGTCACCGCCATCGACGGCTGGGTCGGTTTCGTGCCGTGGGCGTTGTGGCCGTACTTCTCGCTGTGGCTGTACGTGTCGCTGCCGCCGGGCCTGCTGACCACCACGCGCGAGCTGCTGCGTTATGGCCTCTGGGTCGGCGGCCTGCTGATCGCCGGCCTCGCCTGCTTCATGTGGTGGCCGAGCGCGGTGCCGCACTTTCCGGTGCACAGCGACTTTCCCGGCTACGGGCTGCTGCGCGGCGTCGATGCGGCCGGCAACGCATGCCCCTCGCTGCACGTGGCGAGCGCGACGTTCTCGGCGGTGTGGCTCGACCACCTGCTGCGCGAGACGCGCGCGAGAACGCCGCTGCGGCTGGTCAATGCCGTCTGGTACGGGCTGATCGTGTGGTCGACGCTGGCGACCAAGCAACACGTGTGGTGGGACGCCGTCGCAGGCGTTGCGCTGGCGCTGGCCTTCGCCCCGCTGTCGCTGCCGCGCGGGCAGTCGCGCGCGGGCAGGACGATATGATGCGCCGCTGAGGGAAGCAGGAGCGTCGCGAGCGCGGCACCCGCCTCGCTGGAGTGTCATCGATGAGTTCGTTGAAGGAATTGCAGGACCTGATCCACGAGAAATACAACATCGATCCGGCGGCTCTCGACGTCAATCTCTCGATGCGCGAGCAGGGCCTGGATTCGCTGGCCGTGGCCGAGTTCCTGTTCGAGGTCGAGGACCGCCTGGGTCTGAGCCTGCCCGACCTGCCCGACCAGGTCGACAGCCTGGCCGGCCTGGCCGAACTGGTCGACCGCGTGCGGGCCCAACAGACCGCCTGAGCGGACAGTTCCCGCGCCACGAACGTCATGGCTGCGATCACCGGCATCGGCGTCGTCAGCCCGCACGGCGACGACCCGCAGCAGATGTTCGACGCGTTGATGCGCGGCGAGTCCGCCGTGCAGGCGGTCTTTCCCGATCTGGCCCGCCCGGCCGCCGCGGCAACCGCCGCCTTCGATGTCGCGCGCTGGTTCACCAAGTTGCAGCTGCCCGGCGTCGACCGCGTCAGCCAGCTCGCCGTCGCGGCGGCCAGCATGGCGCTCGACGATGCCGGCCTGGCCGCGCCGACCGACCCCACCCGCGTCGGCGTCTATGCCGGCTGCGGCATGGGCGGCGCGGCTGCGCTCGAGGCGGCCTACGCCAGCGGGCTCAAGGGCGGGCGGGTCCCGCCGCTGACGGTGCCCGCCTTCATGCCCAATGCGCCGGCGGCGCACGTGGCCATGCGCCACGGCGTCCAGGGGCCGGTGCTCACCTATTCGGTGGCGTGCGCCTCGTCGGCCGTCGCGCTGGCCGAGGCGACCAAGGCCTTGCAGCACGGTGACGTGGACATCGCAATCGCCGGCGGCAGCGAGGCGCTGATCGTGCCCGGCGTGATCTCGGCCTGGCAGGCGCTGCAGACGCTGGCCACTTTCGAACCCGGCGACGCGGCACGCTGCTGCCGGCCGTTCGCCGCCGCCCGCAACGGCTTCGTGCTGGGCGTGGGCGCGGCATTCATGGTGCAGCGGCGTCGGCTGCGATGCGACCCATCTGACCAAGCCCGACGCCGCGGGCCAGCAGCGCGCGCTGCGCGCAGCCCTGTCGTCGGCAGGCCTGTCACCGCACGAGGTCGGCTACTGCAATGCGCACGGCACGGCCACGCGGATCGGCGATGCGGTCGAGACCGAGGCGCTGCGCGCCGTCTGGGGCGATGCGATCGACCACCTGCGCGTCAGCTCGACCAAGGCCTTGCACGGTCACCTGCTCGGCGCGGCCGGGGCCCTGGAGGCGGTGATCACGGCGCTGGCCGTGCAGCGCGGCGAGCTGCCGCCGAACATGCACTGTGAAGAGCCGGACCCCGCCTGTGCCCTGGCGCTGGTGCGGGAGCCGGGAACGCCGGCACCGGACTTGCGCGCGGCCATCAGCAGTTCGTTCGCGTTCGGCGGCACCAACGTCGTGCTCGCCTTCCGCCGCGCCTGAGGCGATCGCCTCGGGCGCGGCGGTCACGACCTCAACGCGGGTCGCGATGGTCGCGACCGCGGTACGGCGCATAGACCGGCGCGCGGCGATCGTCCCAATGCCCGCGGCCGTCGCGCCAGCCGTCGTGGCGATGGCCGCGCGGCGGCTGCGGATGCACCCAGCGACCACCCACCCACACCGGGCCGGCCACCACGCGGCGCGGCACGTAGACCGGCGCTGGCGAGTAGACCACCGGAGCCGGCGCGTACACCACCCGCGGCGGCGGCGAATAGATCACCGGCGCCGGTGCGTAGATCACCGGTGCCGGCGCCACGACGACCGGCATCGCGGGATAGTTGGAGAACACCGTGCCGATACTGGCACCCGGACCGATCGGCGCCTGGATGCCGACGGACCAGTTCACCTGGCCCGCGTGTGCCGCGCCAGCGAACAGCACGGCGCTCAACGCGGCAACGGCCAGCAATCGGTTCTTGGTGGTGGACATGAAAGGCTCTCCTTGTCGTCATCGAGTCCGCTGGACGCGTCCTCTGCCGCAGACAACGCGGCGACCGGCGCGGCGGTTCACGGCCGCACCCGCTGCGCCCGCGTAAAGGCTTGTGAAGCCAATCGATAGAATGCGCTTAAGTCCTTGTCACGCGCGGGTTTGTCGCCTGCGGAACGCCACCGATGTCGAACCCCGCGCACGATCCGAATACCGCCAGAGCGAGCAATTTCTTGCGCCAGGCGATCGAGCGCGATCTGGACGCAGGCGTGTATTCGTCACGCCGCTTCGGCGGTTCGCCGGGCGACGCGCAGCACCACGCGAACGCGCCGATCGATCCGGCCCGCATCCGCACGCGCTTTCCGCCCGAGCCGAACGGCTACCTGCACGTCGGGCATGCCAAGAGCGTGTGCCTGAACTTCGGCCTCGCCGCTGACTACGGCGGCGTGTGCCACCTGCGCTTCGACGACACCAACCCCGAGAAGGAAGAGCAGGAATACGTCGACGCCATCGTCGAGATGGTGCACTGGCTCGGCTGGAGCTGGGATGCGAACGGCACCAGCCATCTCTACTACGCCAGCAACTATTTCGACTTCATGTACCGCGCAGCCGAGTACCTGATCGAAGCCGGCCTCGCCTACGTCGACGAACAGAGCGCCGACGAGATGCGCGCCAGGCGCGGCGACTTCAACACGCCGGGTGTCGACAGCCCGTTTCGCGGCCGTTCGCCCGAGGCCAACCTGGCGCGCTTTCGCGAGATGCGCGACGGCCGGCATGCCGACGGCGCGATGGTGCTGCGCGCGAAGATCGACATGGCGTCGCCCAACATCAACCTGCGTGATCCGACGCTCTACCGCATCAAGCGCGCGACCCACCACAACACCGGCGACCGCTGGTGCATCTATCCGATGTACACCTATGCGCATCCGATCGAGGATGCGCTGGAGAACATCACCCACAGCATCTGCACGCTCGAGTTCGAGGACCAGCGCCCGTTCTACGACTGGCTGCTCGAATCGCTGGCCGCCGGCGGCCTGCTGCAGCGGCCGCTGCCGCGGCAGATCGAGTTCGGCCGGCTCAACCTCACCTACGTCATCACCAGCAAGCGCAAGCTCAAGCAGCTGGTCGACGAGCGCCATGTCGAAGGCTGGGACGACCCGCGCCTGCCCACGCTGGCCGGCATGCGCCGGCGCGGCTACACGCCGGCCAGCATCCGCAAGATGGCCGAGGACACCGGCGCCAGCAAGACCAACATCTGGGTCGACTACAGCGTGCTCGACATCGCGCTGCGCGACGACCTCGAGGGCCAGGCGCCGCGTGCGATGGCCGTGATCGATCCGTTGAAGCTCAGGCTGACCAACTGGGCCGAGGTGTTCGGCAGTGCCGCCACCGAGCCCTGCCAGGCGCCTGCCCACCCGCAGCGCAGCGAGCTGGGCATGCGACGCTTTGCCCTCGGCCCCGAAGTCTGGATCGAGCGCGACGACTTCGCCGAGGCGCCGCCCAAGGGCTTCTTCCGTCTCTTCCCCGGCAACAAGGTGCGCCTGAAGTACGGCGTGATCGTCGAGTGCACCGGCAGCCAGAAGGATGCCGACGGGCGCGTGACCGCGGTGCTGGCGCGGGTGGTGCCCGACACGCGCAGCGGCACACCCGGCGCCGACGCGGTGAAGGTCAAGGGCACGATCACCTGGGTCGGCGCGCACGACGCGTTGGCGGCCGAGGTGCGGCTGTACGACCGCCTGTTCACCGAGGAACAACCCGACGCCGGCGGCCGCGACTACCTGAGCGTGCTCAATCCGCGCAGCAAGGTGGTCGTGCAGGCCCTGCTCGAGCCCTCGCTGGCCACGCTGCCGGCTGACGGCAAGGTGCAGTTCGAGCGGCACGGCTACTTCGTCGCCGACCGCATCGACCATCGGCCGGGCCGGCCCGTGTTCAACCGCATCACCGGCCTGAAGGATTCGTGGGCCCGTTGATCCGCACCGCATCGAGCCGGCGGCGGGCGCTGCCGGTGGAGCTTTCCCAACCTCTCTTTTCGGAGTTCACGTGACTTTGAACATCACCCTGGTCGGTTCGCGCTACTTCGGCACCGCGGTGCTCGACAAGCTGGCCGCGGAGAAGAACGTGCGCGTGCTGCAGGTCGTGGTGCCGGCGGCCGACGACCGGCTCGCGCTGCGGGCGACCGCGCTCGATATCCCGGTGCGTGTGCAGCGCGACGCCAAGCTGGTGCCCGGCGACGAGATCGCCGATGGCACCGAGCTGATCGTCGCGGCGCACACCCATGCCCGGATCACGCAGGACGCGCTGGCCAAGTCGCGGCTCGGCGGCATCGGCTACCACCCGTCGCTGCTGCCGCGTCACCGCGGCATCGCGGCGGTGGAGTGGACCGTCAAGTGCGGCGACCCGATCGCCGGCGGCTCGATCTATCACCTGGCCGATCGCTGGGATGCCGGCGCGATCGCGGCCCAGGAGTGGTGCTTCGTCAAGCCCGGCGAGGGTGCGCGTGAATTGTGGGAGCGTGCGCTGGCGCCGCTGGGCATCCGGCTGCTGGTGAAGGTGGTGGCCGACGCCGCGCTGACAGGCAGCGTGCCGGCGCACGCGCAGGACGAGCAGTTCGCGACCAGGGCGCCGAAGCTCCAGAACGCGTGAGCCGCCCGCGGCGGCGGGAATGATCTGGGCGAATTGTCCGTACACTGCGCGCCCGGTCCGCGCGTCAGGGCGGCCGGTTCAACAACTCGACAACGGAGACAACCCATGCTGATCATCTCGAGATTCGCCCCCATGGCTGCGGCCTGCCTCGTGCTGGCCGCCGGCAGCGCGCTGGCGCAGGTGCCGGTGTACGGTGCCAACGTCACCCTCGATCAGGCCCGCAAGGCGATCGCCGCCGGCCAGGCCGAAGCGCGCAAGAACAGCTGGCCGGTCGCGATCGCGATCGTCGACAACGCCGGCCACCTGGTCGCGTTCGAGAAGATGGACAACACCCAGACCGCCAGCGTCGAAGTCGCTCAGGACAAGGCCGTCTCCGCGGCCATCTACCGCCGCACGACCAAGGTGGTGCAGGACGGGGTGGCCGCTGGTGGCGCCGGCCTGCGGCTGCTCGGTCTGCGTGGCATGAGCCCGGTGGAAGGCGGCATTCCGATCATCGTCGACGGCAAGATCATCGGCGGCATCGGCGTCTCGGGCGTCAACTCCGATCAGGACGGCGTGGTCGCCAAGGCCGGCGCCGACGCCGTCGCTGCGAAGTAGGCGTCAGCGCCCGCCCGGGCGCACCAGCAATCCGGCGGCCACTGCGGTGGCCGCCACGCTTTGGGCGAAGCGCGCGTAGCCCTTTGCATTGGCGTGGATCTGATCGGAGCGCAGGCTCTCGTCGGCCAGCACCTCGGCCCAGCCCTGGCGTTGCAGCGGCAGCTTCAGCGCCTCGGCGATCTCGCCATACAGCGGGTGGTCGGTCAGCGAGCCGGTGAACGCCGCGGCCATGCTCGGCCGCGGGATCGCCAGCAGCAGCACCTGCGCGCCGGCGGCGCGCGACAGCTCGCACGCGCGGCGCACATGGGTCTGGGTGTCGGCCTCGGGCAGCCGGCGCAGGAAGTCGTTGCCGCCGATGCCGACCAGCACCAAGGCGGGTGCGTGCTCCTGCAGCAGCGCGGGCAGCCGATCGAGCGCCTGCGCGGCGGTGTCGCCCGGCACGCCCGCGTTGACGATGCGCCAGCCGGTCAGCCCTGCGAGTACCGCCGGATACGACGTGTCCGGCGTCGCACCGGTGCCGAAGGTCAGCGAGTCGCCGAGCGCGAGCACGGTGGCACCGGCGGCGACCGGTTCGGCGCGCGGACGCGCCTTGCCGCACGACGCGGTCAACGCCGCTACGCTCAGCAGCGTGAAGAGCCGGAGCAGCTGTCGCCGATCGTTGCACATGACCGCCAGTGTAGGCAGCGTGCAGGCCTGCGCTTCGCGCGAGAATGCGCGGCGCAACCGCTGAGCGCCCTTTCTTGGAGCCCGCACTGAAAGCCCTGTTCCGCTGGATCGTTGTCGTGCCGATGATCGTGCTCGGTGCATCGGCGCTGGCCATCGAGTTGCCACCGTCGACGCCCGTGCCCGGCGGGGTCGCGGTGCTGCCGCTCGGCGCGTCGGCCGAGCGGCCGCAGGCGCTGGCGGCCAACGGCGTGCCGGTCCTGGTGGTCGGCCGGCCGTCGGGCTGGAGCGCGGTGGTGGGCATTCCGTTGGCGGCCAAGCCCGGGCCGGGTTCGATCACCGTGCGACGGGCCGGCAAGCCCGACCGCACGGTGAGCTACCGCGTCGTGGCCAAGCAGTATGCCGAGCAGCATCTGAAGGTGCCGCAGGGCAAGGTCGACCTGTCGCCCGAGGATCTGGCCCGCTACGAACGCGAACGCACGCACCAGGCCGAGATCATCGCGACCTTCAATGCATCGTGGCCGGGCGAGCTGTGGATGCGCCAGCCCACGCCCGGGCCGCGCTCGAGCTCGTTCGGCCTGCGCCGTGTCTTCAACGGCCAGGCGCGCAATCCGCACAGCGGCATGGACATCGCGGCCGACACCGGCACGCCGGTGGTCGCCGCCGCGGCGGGCCGGGTGATCGACACCGGCGACTACTTCTTCAACGGCAACACCGTCTGGCTCGACCATGGCGCCGGGCTGCTGACGATGTACTGCCACCTGAGCGCCATCGACGTGAAGGTCGGCGACACGGTGGCCGCCGGTGAGCGCATCGGCGCGGTCGGCGCCACCGGGCGCGTGACCGGTGCGCACCTGCACTGGTCGGTCAGCCTGAACCGCACGATGGTCGATCCGGCGCTGTTCCTGCGCGAGAACGTGGCCACGCGCTAGGGCCTGCTCGGACCCGCTGCGCCGGCCCTTGACCTGCCGCCACAGGCCCGGACCTCATCATGCACTTTCAACCGGAGAACATCTTGAAGATCCGTTTGCTCATCGCCGCGCCGTTGATCGGCCTGGCCTGCTCCGCCTGGTCGCAGGCCGACGTCGCCGCCAAGTCGGCCAAGGAGGCCGGTGCGGTGGTCACCGAGTCCGGGCTCGTCTTCCGCTCGCTCAAGGTCGGCTTGGGGTCGAGCCCGCAGGCGACCGATACGGTGCGCGTGCACTATCGCGGCACCCTGCCCGACGGCAAGGAGTTCGACAGTTCGTACTCCCGCGGCCAGCCGGCGGAGTTCCCGCTCAACCGAGTGATCAAGTGCTGGACCGAGGGTGTGCAGAAGCTCAAGGTCGGCGGCAAGGCCAAGCTGACCTGCCCGCCGGGGATCGCCTACGGCGAGCGCGGCGCGGGCGGCGTGATCCCGCCCAATGCCACACTGCTGTTCGAGGTGGAATTGTTGGGTATCGTGGGCCGCTGAAAGCCCCATGCAGTGTCGGCGATGCAAGATTTCGGCGCGCCGGACGACTGATGCGGGTCCCGAATTCACTCCCACGTTGACATGACCATGACCCGTCGCAGCCTGTTCTCCTTCCTTGCCGCCGCCGGCCTGTCGGCCATGGCGCCGGCAGCCTCTGCCGCAGCCCCTCCTGGTACACCGGCGATCGAGCCGTTGCGCCTGACCGACGCGCAGTGGAAACAGCGCCTGGATCCGCAGCAGTACGCCGTGCTGCGCCAGGAGGCCACCGAACGCGCCGGTACCAGCCCGCTCAACCACGAGAAACGCAAGGGGCTGTACGTCTGCGCCGGTTGCGACCTGCCGCTGTTTGAGTCGCAGCACAAGTTCGACAGCGGCACCGGCTGGCCGAGCTTTCACACGCCGATCGCCGGCGCGCTCGGCACCAAGACCGATTTCAAGCTGCTGCTGCCGCGCACCGAGTACCACTGCGCGCGCTGCGAGGGCCACCAGGGGCATGTGTTCGACGACGGCCCGCGCCCGACCGGCAAGCGCTACTGCAACAACGGCGTCGCGCTCAAGTTCGTGCCGGAGGCGGCGTGAGAGCCGGTGTTCTGCGCGCCCTCGGCGCCTTGCTGTTCACGGCGTTGCTGCTGTCGTCGATCGGCCTTGCGAGCGCGCAGAGCACCGCTGCGGGCAGCGCGCCGACCGCCAAGGCCACCTTCGCCGGCGGCTGCTTCTGGTGCGTGGAGTCCGACTTCGACAAGGTACCCGGCGTGCTGAGCACGACATCGGGCTACACCGGTGGCAAGGTGGCCAACCCGACCTACGAGCAGGTCTCGAGCAAGCTGACCGGCCATGCCGAGGTGGTGCAGATCGTGTTCGACCCGGCGAAGGTGACCTACGAGCAGCTGCTCGAGAAGTTCTGGCGCACGATCGACCCGACGACCAAGGACGCGCAGTTCTGCGACCACGGCTCGCCCTATCGCACCGCCATCTTCGCGCACGACGCGGCGCAACTGAAGGCGGCGCAGGCCTCGCTGGCCGCACTGCAGAAGAACAAGCCGTTCAAGGAGCCGATCGTCACCGAGCTCGCGATGGCCGGCCCGTTCTACGCGGCCGAGGACTACCACCAGGACTACTACAAGAAGAACCCGGTGCGCTACCAGTACTACCGCACCGCCTGCGGCCGCGACGCACGGCTCAAGCAGCTCTGGGGCGACAAGGCGCACTGATCCTGTGCGGCCCGCTCGGGCCAGGGGTTTGCGCGTGCACGGCGCGCGCATCGGGCGGCGTAGAGTCCTCCGCGAGGAGGACAGGGGCCTTGTCGACAAGCATCACCGTGCCACTGTGGCTGGCGCTGGCCGTCGTGGCACTGGCCCTCTGGGCGCTGCTCGACCGCCTGCTGATGCCGAGCGCGCGCTGGTTCATCCGCAGCCGCGCGAACAAGGTGCTCGAGGAGGTGCAGCGCCGGCTGCCGATCCACATCCGGCCGTTCCAGCAGGTGCGCCGGCAGGCGCTGATCGACCGCCTGGTGTTCGACGAGAAGGTGCAGCAGGCCGCGCGTGCCTTCGCGCAGGCGCGCCAGATGCCGCACGAGGTCGCGCTCGACCAGGTGCAGCGCTATGCGCGCGAGATCGTGCCGGCGTTCAACGCCTATGTGTACTTCCGCATCGGCTACTGGATCGGCAAGAAGCTGTCGCAGACGCTGTACCGCGTGCGCATCGGCTACACCGACGACGCCGGGCTGAACGCGATCCCCGAGGACGCGACGGTGGTGTTCGTGATGAACCACCGCAGCAACATGGACTACATCATCGCCTCCTACCTCGCCGCCGAACGCGCGGCGCTGAGCTATGCGGTCGGCGAATGGGCGCGCGTGTGGGGGCTGCAGCAGCTGATCCGCGCGATGGGCGCGTACTTCGTGCGCCGCAACTCGAAGGATGATCTCTACCGCCGCGTGCTCGAGCGCTACATCGCAATGGCCACCGAGGCCGGTGTCACGCAGGCGGTCTACCCCGAAGGCGGCTTGAGCCGCGACGGGCGGCTGCGCGAGCCGCGCTTCGGCGTCATCGACTACATGCTGCGCGGCTTTCGGCCCGACGGCGAGCGCGACCTGGTCTTCGTGCCGCTCGGCCTGAACTACGACCGCGTGCTGGAGGACCGGACTCTGCTGCTCAGCGGCGACGCCGACGCGCGCAAGCCGGGCGCCTGGCGAGCCGCCGGCACCACCGTCGCGTTCCTGCTGCACCAGCTGTGGCTGATGCTGCGCAGCCGCTGGCACCGCATGGGTTATGCCTGCGTCAACTTCGGCACGCCGGTGTCGGTACGCGCATGGACGGCACAGCGCGGCATCGACTGGCGCACGCTCGACAAGACGCGGCGCCAGGCCGAGGTGGCCGCGCTCGGCACCCACCTGATGGCGCAGGTCGGCGCGCTGGTGCCGGTGCTGCCGGTGCCGCTGGTGACCACCGTGCTGCTGCGCGACCCGGCGCAGCGCCTGAGCGAGTTCGACATCAAGGCGGCGGTGGCCGACCTGGTAGGCCGGCTCGAGGCGCGCGGCGCACGGCTTTACGTCCCTCGCAGCGACTGGGACTATGCAGTAGGCGCCGGGCTGCGTATGCTCACGCTGAGGCATCTGGTCGACGAGACCGACGGCCTGTTCGCGCTGCGCGCCGGCGAGGAACCCGTGCTGCGCTACTACGCCAACTCGATCGCCCACCTGCTGGATCCGGCCTGATCGGCCGCGTCGTCGTCGTGGAGGTGACCATGCGAACTCTCATCAGCCTCGTCGCACTGGCGGCGTGTTCCGTCGGCGCCCAGGCCGCCGGCACCGTGCAGGTGTCCTTCGTCGAGCCCGACAAGTTCGCCGATGCCGGCAGATCGTTCGACCGGCCGGCCAACCTGAAGACGATCGAGGCCCATCTGCAGTCGCTCGGCCAGCGTTACCTGGCGGACGGGCAGACGCTGAGCGTCGAGGTGCTCGACGTCGACCTTGCGGGCGAGCTGCGCCCATCGCGGCATTCAGCCGGCGAGATCCGGGTCGCACGCAGCGCCGACTGGCCGCGCATGAGCCTGCGCTACACGCTCGAAGGCGGCGGCCTGCCCGCGCAGCGGGGTGAGGACAGGATCTCCGATCTCAACTATCAGCAGCACCTGTCGAGCTACGCGGTCCGCGACCCGCTCAAGTACGAGAAGCAAATGCTCGAGGCGTGGTTCAAGACGCGGTTTGTGCCGCCTCAGTGAGGTCGTCGTCGGCCTCCTCGCCCAGGAAGCCGCCGCTCTGATGCGCCCATAGGCGGGCATACAGGCCGCCTCGCGCCAGCAGCGTGCGGTGGTCGCCCTGCTCGACGATGCGGCCGCGGTCGAGCACGATCAAGCGATCCATCGCGGCGATCGTCGACAGGCGATGCGCGATCGCCACCACCGTCTTGCCTTCCATCAGCCGGTACAGGCTCGCCTGGATCGCGGCCTCGACCTCGCTGTCGAGTGCGCTGGTCGCTTCGTCGAGCAGCAGGATCGGCGCATCCTTCAGCATCACGCGCGCGATCGCGATGCGCTGGCGCTGGCCGCCCGAGAGCTTGACGCCGCGCTCGCCGACGTGCGCGTCGTAGCCGCGCCGGCCCTTCGGGTCGACCAGCGTGGCGATGAAGCCGTCGGCCTCGGCGCGCCGCGCCGCCGCCACCATGGGCTCGTCGCCGGCGTCGGGGCGCCCGTACAGGATGTTGTCGCGCACCGAGCGGTGCAGCAGCGAGTTGTCCTGCGTCACCATGCCGACCTGCGCGCGCAGGCTCACCTGCGTCACGGCACCGATGTCCTGCCCGTCGATCAGGATGCGGCCGGCCTGCAGGTCGTAGAAGCGCAGCAGCAGGTTGACGACGGTCGACTTGCCCGCGCCGGAGCGCCCGACCAGCCCGATCTTCTCGCCCGGCCGGATGTGCAGGTTGAAGTCGTCGATCACCGGCGCCTGCGCGCTGTAGCCGAAGCGCACGTGCTCGAATCGGACCTCGCCGCGGCTCACCACCAGCGGCCGCGCGTCGGCTCGGTCGACGATCAGCTGCGGCCGCGACAGCGTGTTCATGCCGTCCTGCACGGTGCCGATGTGCTCGAACAGCGTGGCCATCTCCCACATCACCCAGTGCGAGATGCCGTTCAGACGCAACGCCATCGCACTGGCCGCCGCCACCGCGCCGACGCCCACACGGCCCTGGCTCCACAGCCACAGCGC
The DNA here is from genome assembly GCA_044222685.1 of Burkholderiaceae bacterium. Lineage (GTDB taxonomy): Bacteria > Pseudomonadota > Gammaproteobacteria > Burkholderiales > Burkholderiaceae_C > JAEUPI01. Next base: position 2,669 of record JBGAMU010000115.1, on the reverse strand, counting down.
AACCCCGGTGGTCGACAGGATCAGCAGCATGCTCAACGCGTGATTGACCAGCTCGACGCCGGTGACGTAGCGGAACTGCGTGTAGGCCGTGCCCATGAACTCCTGCATCGCGCTGCGCGCGTAGGCCGCCTCGCGCTGTGCATGCGAGAACAGCTTGACGGTGGCGATGTTGGTGTAGGCGTCGGTGATGCGTCCGGTCATCAGCGAGCGCGCGTCGGCCTGCTGCTGCGCGACGCGGCCGAGGCGCGGCACGAAGAAGCGCAATGCAGCCATGTACAGCAGCAGCCAGCCGACGAACGGCACCAGCAGCAGCCAGTCGAAGCCGCCGGCCAGCAGCACCATCGTGACGAAGTAGATGATCACGAAGACCAGGATGTCGCAGACGATCATCACGGTGTCGCGCACCGCCAGCGCCGTCTGCATCACCTTGGTCGCGATGCGGCCCGAGAACTCGTCCTGGTAGAAGGCCATGCTCTGGTCGAGCATCAGGCGGTGGAAGTTCCAGCGCAGCCGCATCGGGAAGTTCGAGGTCAGGCCCTGGTACTTCACCAGGCACCACAGGCCGACCACGCCGATGCTGCCGATCAGCACCGCGCCGAGCCACAGCAGCGTGGCGCCATGCTCGGCCCAGAAGCGATCGGGCTTCACGGCGCCCAGCCAATCGACGACGCGGCCGAGCATGCCGAACAGCACCGCCTCGAAGACGCCGACCAGCGCGACGAACACGATGATCACCGCGACGTGCAGCCGTATTCCCTTCGTGCAGGCCCAGACGAACGGCAGCAGCCCGTGCGGCATGGCCGCCGGCGGCGTGTCGGGGTATGGATGGACCAGTCGCTCGAAGCGGGAGAACATCGCGGCAATCGGGGGTCGGCGAACGAAGGCCGCGAGCGTACCGGAATAACGCCGCGTCGCCGATGTCAACGCGCGCTCACGCCTGGCATCGAGACGTGTGGACGACGGATCCCCCCGGCTGCGTATACCCGCCGGACCGCCCTCGCCAATCGTGTCTTTCGCGTGGCGAGCGGTGCCTGCGTGTCAGACCTCAGGAGGCAGCATGCGCATCAATCGCAAACGGTTTCTCGGCATGGCGACGGGCAGCGGCGCGGCCGTGCTGCTCGCAGGCTGCGGTGGCGGCGGTTACGGCGGCAGCAGCGGCGCACCGGCCAGCAGCTGCGGATCGACCGTGTCGAGCAACCACGGTCACAGCGTGCCGATCGCGGTGGCCGATCTCGATTCCTCGACGCCCAGGAACTACGACATCACCGGCGGCGCCGACCACGGCCACTCGATCACGCTCAGTCCCGCGCAGCTGGCCCAGCTGAAGGCCGGCACGACGATCAGCGTGACCTCGACCGCGGGCGGCGGCGACGGGCACAGCCACATCGTCGCCACCAGCTGCGTCATCTACTGAGGGCGGCCTTCGGCGCCCGCAGCCGTCACGGCGCGGCGACGTACTTGTTGCCCGACGCCTTGAAGCGCTCGACGGCCTTCTTCAGGTCGGTGTACTGCTCGCACCCGAAGGTGCAGGCCTTGTCGAGCGCAGCCAGGCGCTTCTCGGCACCGGCCAAGTCGCCCTTCATCAGGTAGAGCTCGCCCGAGTACTCCAGCGCGTTGCGATGCTTGGGATCCAGGCGCAGCGCTTCGTCGTAGTGGCGCTCGGCCGCAGCCAGGTCGGGTGTCGGCGCCTTGCGCAGGCTGTAGCCCATCAGGTTGTTCCAGTCGGCGCTGCCGGTGTCGTTGACCCGCTTCAACTCGCCGATCGCCTCCGTCCATTGCCTGGCCTTGATGTGACTGCGGGCCTGGGCGAGCTTGTCGTCGGCCGGCTTCACGTCGGGCGTGTCGGCCGCCTGCACGGCCCAGCCCGCCAGACTGGCGAGCACGGTGAACACGCACAGACGAAGGGTTCGCAGGTTCATGGGCTCGCACCTCGGTTTCGTGGATCGGGCCCGCAGCATGCCGGATCGGCGGGCCGCTTCGCAATCCCCTGCAGCGCGGCCCGGTCTTGCGCGGCAACGCCGGCGCAGCCGCGCTGTATAAGCCTGCAACATCGCCCCCGCAGCTGCGGCCATGCCGTATGCTGTGCGACAACCGGGGCACCCGAGGGTGCCTGCAGGGATGTACCCCACTGTAGGAGCGGCCATTTGGCGACCCCGAACTACTCGTACGAGAAACGCCAGCGTGAGCTGGCCAAGAAGCGCAAGGCCGAAGAAAAGCGCCAGCGCAAGCTGAGCCAGAAGCCCGACGGTACCCCGGGCCAGCCATCGCCGGGCGATTCGCCGGCCGACGGCTCGACCTCGCCGGCACCGGGCGTCGACCCGTCCACCTGATGACCGCGCCGACGCCTGTGCGGGTCTTCCCGCATGGCGCAGCTCGGTTCTGGCACAATGCGGCCTCGGCGCCACCAACGGGTGGCGCCTTCGTTCATCCCCTCTGGCCCTTGCATCGAGCGGCCGGCGTCTGCAAGACGCCGCGATACCGAATTCGAATCCTGGTTGGCGGCGATGCCGTCGTACCAGCGAACGCGGCCCCTTCCCGAGGCTTCACTCGCGCGTGACGACTTCACCCACGCGGTGACAACGGTGCGACCCACCGTTGCAGCGCGAGGTGCCGTGCTTGTGGGCGCATCGACGCGCGACGGGCCGGTGCCGACTGTTCCTCGAAAAGGC
>JBGAMU010000114.1:0-13477 GCA_044222685.1 Burkholderiaceae bacterium | reverse complement strand
GCGCCGTCAGGCGGCCGCTGTCGGTCTGCAAGCGGCGGAACTCGCTCACCGCCGACCAGAACTCTTCCAGGCCCTCGCCGCTGACGGCGCTGATGCGCAGCACGCGCGGCTTCCACAACGCGTCGTCGCGCTCGTCCGGATGGCCTTGCTGCTGCATCGTGCGCAGCGACGACATGATCTGCGCCTGCGCGCGTGTGGCCGCGGCGGCGTCGAGATCGGTCTTGTTGATCGCCACCAGGTCGGCGAGCTCCATCACGCCGCGCTTGATGGCCTGCAGGTCGTCGCCCGCGTTGGGCAGCTGCAGCAGCACGAACATGTCGGTCATGCCCGACACCGCGGTCTCGCTCTGGCCGACGCCGACGGTCTCGACGATCACGATGTCGTAGCCCGCCGCCTCCAGCACCAGCATCGCCTCACGCGTGTTCGCGGTCACGCCGCCCAGCGTGCCGCTGGTCGGGCTCGGCCGGATGAAGGCGTTCGGCTCGACCGACAGCCGCTCCATGCGGGTCTTGTCGCCGAGGATGGAGCCGCCGGAGACGCTGGACGATGGGTCGACGGCCAGCACCGCGACGCGATGGCCCTGCCCGATCAGGACCAGACCCAGCGCCTCGATGAAGGTCGACTTGCCGACACCCGGCACGCCCGAGATGCCGAGCCGGAACGACTGACCGGGCCTGGCCAGCAACGCGTTGAGCACGCCCTCAGCGCGTGCGCGATGGTCGGCCCGCGTCGATTCGAGCAGCGTGATGGTCTTGGCGACGGCGCGCCGCTGGCGCTCGCCGGTGGCGGCGACCACCCCGTCGACCAGGGTCTGATCCGCGGCGCTCAGCATGCGGGCTCGCTACTTCTTCAGCGACACGCGGATCTGCTCGAGCACATCCTTGGCGCTCACCGGGATCGGCGTGCCGGGGCCGTAGATGCCCTTGACGCCCGCGGCATAGAGAAAGTCGTAGTCCTGCTGCGGCACCACACCGCCGACGAAGACGACGATGTCGTCGGCGCCCTGCTTCTTCAACTCCGCGATGATCGCGGGCACCAGCGTCTTGTGGCCGGCGGCGAGCGTGGACACGCCGACCGCGTGCACGTCGTTCTCGATCGCCTGGCGCGCGCACTCTTCCGGCGTCTGGAACAGCGGCCCGATGTCGACGTCGAAGCCGAGGTCGGCGAACGCGGTGGCCACCACCTTGGAGCCCCGGTCGTGCCCGTCCTGGCCGAGCTTGGCGATCATCACGCGCGGGCGGCGACCCTGTTCCTGGGCGAAGGCCGCGATCTCGCCCTTCAGCTTGTCCCAGCCCTCGGCCGAGTCGTAGGCTTTGGCATACACACCGGTCACCTTCTGGATGTCGGCGCGGTGGCGCCCGAAGACCTTCTCCAACGCATCGCTGACCTCGCCCACCGTGGCGCGCAGGCGGATGGCCCGGATGCTCAGGTCGAGCAGGTTACCCTGGCCGGAGCGCGCCGCGGCGGTGAGTGCGTCGAGAGCGGCCTGCACCTGGGCGCCGTCGCGCGTGGCGCGAACCTTCTGCAGCCGCTGAATCTGGCCCTTGCGCACCTTGACGTTGTCGACTTCGAGGATGTCGATCGGCGCCTGCTGGTTCAGCTTGTACTTGTTGACACCGACGATCACGTCCTTGCCCGAATCGATGCGCGCCTGCTTCTCGGCGGCGCTGGCCTCGATCTTGAGCTTGGCCCAGCCCGAGCCGACGGCCTTGGTCATGCCGCCCTGGGCCTTGACCTCCTCGATGATGGCCCAGGCGGTGTCGGCCATCTCCTGGGTCAGCGACTCCATCAGGTAGCTGCCGGCCCACGGGTCCACCACGTGGGTGATGTGCGTCTCCTCCTGGATGATCAGCTGCGTGTTGCGCGCGATGCGCGAGCTGAATTCGGTGGGCAGCGCGATCGCCTCGTCGAAGCTGTTGGTGTGCAGGCTCTGCGTGCCGCCGAACACCGCGGCCATCGCCTCGATGGTCGTGCGCACGACGTTGTTGTACGGGTCCTGCTCGGTCAGGCTCCAGCCGCTGGTCTGGCAATGCGTGCGCAGCATCAGGCTCTTCGGCGACTTCGCCTGGAAGCCCTTCATGATGCGGCACCACAGCAGGCGCGCGGCGCGCATCTTGGCGACTTCGAGATAGAAGTTCATGCCGATGGCCCAGAAGAAGCTCAGCCGCCCGGCGAACTCGTCGACGTCCAGCCCCTTGGCGACGGCGGTCTTCACGTACTCCATGCCGTCGGCCAGAGTGAAGGCCAGCTCGAGCGCCTGGTTGGCGCCGGCTTCCTGCATGTGGTAGCCCGAGATCGAGATCGAATTGAACTTCGGCATCTTCTTCGCCGTGTACTCGATGATGTCGGCCACGATGCGCATGCTCGGCTCGGGCGGGTAGATGTAGGTGTTGCGGACCATGAACTCCTTGAGGATGTCGTTCTGGATGGTCCCCGACAGTTGCTCCTGCTTCACCCCCTGCTCTTCGGCGGCCACCACGTACCCCGCCAGCACCGGCAGCACAGCGCCGTTCATCGTCATCGACACGCTCACGGTGTCGAGCGGGATGCCGTCGAACAGGATCTTCATGTCCTCGACCGAGTCGATCGCGACGCCGGCCTTGCCCACGTCGCCGGTGACGCGCGGATGGTCGCTGTCGTAGCCGCGATGGGTGGCGAGGTCGAAGGCCACGCTCACGCCCTGGCCGCCGGCGGCGAGCGCCTGGCGGTAGAAGGCGTTGCTCTCCTCGGCGGTGGAGAAGCCCGCGTACTGGCGGATCGTCCACGGGCGCACGGCATACATGGTGGCCTGCGGCCCACGGATGAAGGGCTCGAAGCCCGGCAGCGTGTCGGCGTGCGGCAGCGCCGCGGTGTCGGCCGCGGTGTACAGCGGCTTGACGGTGATGCCCTCGGGCGTGACCCAGTTCAGCCCTTCCAGCCGGCCTCCCGGCGCCTGCCTGGCGGCCGCCTGGCGCCACTGCGCCAGGCTGGCGGCTGAAAACTCGCTCGACTGCGACATGCTGTGCTCCTTGGCATCACGACGCGCCGACCCTTGTCATCCACGTCACGCGGGCCTATCATTCACCCGGATTATGCATAATTATAAATTCAAAACCAACACCCACCTGACGACTCCGCGATGACCGCGACTTCCACCGCTGCGCAGACGATCGACGTCGCCGCGCCGACGCCGCTGCGCCAGCGTGCGCTGTACCAGGAGGTGGCCGAACGCCTGCGCCAGAAGATCTTCGCCCGCGAGCTCGAGCCGGGCGCCTGGATCGACGAATTGCGCCTCGCCGGCGAATGGGGCATCAGCCGGACGCCGATGCGCGAGGCGCTCAAGGTGCTGGCGGTCGAGGGCCTGGTCACCATGCGCGTGCGGCGCGGCGCCTACGTCACCGAGATGTCGCGCGACGACGTGGCGCAGGTCTACCGCCTGCTCGCGCTGCTGGAAAGCGACGCCGCCGGCGAGGCCGCCGCACGCGCCAGCGACGCCGAGCTCGACGCGCTGCAGCTGCTGCACGACCAGCTGGAGAAGCAGGTGCGACAGCGTGATGCGTTCTTCGCCACCAACGAGCAGTTCCACTACAAGCTGCTCGAGATCGCCGGCAACCGCTGGCGCCAGCAGATCGTGAACGACCTGCGCAAGGTGATGAAGCTCAACCGCCACCACTCGCTGCTCAAGCAGGGCCGCATCAGCGAGTCGCTGGCCGAGCACCGCGCGCTGATGACGGCGCTGCGGGCACGCGATGCGGCGCGCGCGACGCGCCTGATGCGCACGCACTTCGAAAGCGGGCTGAAGGCCGCGACGGCCTGACCGCACCGCGCCGGACGGCGCCCTACTCCTTCGGGTCGTCGCAGCCCATCCCCAGAACGAAGTCGAGATCCGAGCGCTGTTACGTGTGCGGCGCTTGCCGTTGCTCGTTTGTCCTATGGGCGCTCGGTCGGATCGGACCGACGATTCCGCCCCTGGGAATTTCAATTCAATTACGGTGCGCCACAAGCGCCCCAAAAAACCGGGAGATCACCATGCAGCGACCCCTGCGACTGGCCCTGACCGGGGCAGTCTTCGCGTTCCTGGCTTCGTGCGGCGGAGGCGGCTCGCCGGACCTCGGCGCGACGTCACAGTTGCAGCAAGCGACGATTTCCAAGCGCACCGAGGGCAAGCTCGGCGCGGCCGAGCGCAATTCGCGCGTCTACATCGTGCGCCTGGCCGAACCCGCCGTCGCGGGTTACCAAGGCGGCATCGCGGGCCACGCCGCCACGCGGCCGGCAGAGGGCAACAAGCTCGACGCGACGCACCCCAACGTCGTCAACTATCGCGCGCACCTGGCGGCGCGCCAGGACGCCGTGCTCAGGAGCGCCGGGGTCGCGCAGGCGCTGCGCCACTACGGCTACGTGTTCAACGGCTTCGCCGCACAACTGAGCGACGCCCAGGTGCAGAAGCTCGCCAGCACACCCGGTGTGGTGTCGGTGGCCAAGGATGAACTGCGCACCGCCGACACATCGTCGACGCCGACCTTCCTCGGCCTGACCGGCAGGGACGGCTTCTGGCGCGAGCAGGAAGCCAAGGGTGAGGACGTCATCATCGGCATCATCGATTCGGGCATCTGGCCGGAGCACCCGAGCTTCTCTGACCGACGCGGTCGCGACGACGATTCCAGGCGCCGCGGCGACGACGACGAGCGCGCCTACGGGCCGGTCCGCGGCTGGAAAGGCACCTGCGTCAGCGGCGAACAGTTCACCGCGAAGAACTGCAACCGCAAGCTGATCGGTGCCCGCTACTACAACTCGGGCTTCGGCGGCGACGCCGGCGTCAAGAAGATCTTCCCGTACGAATTCAACTCGCCGCGCGACTACGACGGGCACGGTACCCACACCGCGTCGACGGCCGGTGGCAACGAGGGCGTGCCGGTGACCGGCGACGCCTCGGCATTCGGCAAGATCAGCGGCATCGCGCCGCGCGCGCGCATCGCCGCGTACAAGGCGTTGTGGCACGATGATTCCGTACCCACGTCGACCGGCTTCAACAGCGACCTGGTGGCCGCCATCGACGACGCTGTCGCCGACGGCGTCGACGTGATCAACTATTCGATCAGCGGCACGCGCACCAACTTCGCCGACCCGGTCGAGATCGCCTTCCTGTTCGCCGCCGATGCGGGTGTGTTCGTCGCCGCCTCGGCCGGCAACAGCGGCCCGACCGTCAGCACCGTGGCGCACCCGTCGCCGTGGATCACCACGGTGGCCGCCGGCACGCACAACCGCGACGGCAAGGGCTCGGTCACGCTGGGCAACGGCGCGACCTTCACCGGCGCCTCGTACACCGCGGCGGTCGGCCCGAAGCCGCTGATCGATGCCTCGCTGGCGGCAAGCACCGGCGCAGTCCCTGCGGATGCGGCGCGCTGTTTCCTCGCGGCCGACAGCGCTTCCGGCGTGGCGCAACTCGATCCGGCCAAGGTCGCCGGCAAGATCGTGGTCTGCGAACGCGGCGGCAACGTGCTGGTCAACAAGGCCCAGGCGGTCAAGGACGCCGGCGGCGTGGGCATGATCCTCGCCAACACGCCGAGCAGCGCGAACACCACACTGCCGATCCTGCACGTGATCCCCACCGTGCACATCCCGTTCACCGACGTGACGGCGTTCAACGGCCTGAAGACCTACGCGGCAAGCGCCGGTGCGACGGCGACGATCGCCGCGGCGACGCTGGTGTTCGACGTGGCATCGCCGCTGACGGCGTCGTTCTCGTCACGCGGCCCCTTGCTGGCCGGCGGCGGCTCGGTCCTCAAGCCCGACCTGATCGCCCCTGGGCAGGACATCCTCGCCGGCGTGGCCCCGCCGGCGAACAACGGGCGCCTGTACGACCTGTACAGCGGCACCTCGATGTCGAGCCCGCACGTGGCCGGCCTCGCGGCGCTGTTGAAGGAGGTGCGCCCACGCTGGTCGCCGATGGCCATCAAGTCGGCCTTGATGACAACGGGCGCCGACGTGCTCGACGGACCGAACACCAACCCGCTGGTGATCTTCCGCCAGGGCGCGGGCCACGTGCAGCCGAACAACGCGGCCGATCCGGGCCTGGTGTTCGACTCCAGGTTCGACGACTGGCTGGGCTTCCTGTGCGGCACCGCGATCAACCCGGTCAACTGCACCGCCGACGGCATTCCGGTACTCGACCCGAGCGACCTGAATACACCGTCGATCGCCGTCGGCAGCCTGGTCGGCTCGCGCACGATCACGCGCCGCGTGACCAACGTGGGCGATGGCACCGCGACCTACCGGCCGTCGATCGCCGGCCTGACCGGGTTCGACGCCACCTTCTCGCCGTCGTCGATCACGTTGGCGCGCGGCCAGACCAAGTCGTTCAACGTGACGTTCACCCGCACCACCGCCGCGCTGAACGCCTACACGGGAGGCCAGTTGACGTTGTCCGGCGGCACCTCGAAGAAGGCGCGCGACCAGCACAACGTGCGCATTCCGGTGGTGCTGAAGCCGGTGGCACTGGCGGCGCCAGCCGAGGTCGGCGGGTCGTACAGCGTCAAGTTCGGCTTCAGCGGCCCGTTCACCGCGACGGCGCGCGGCATGGTGCCGGCGATCACCAACGCCGGCTCGGTGGCGACCAACGCGGCGGTCGATGCGATCGTCAACATCCCCGCCGGCACGACACTGGCGCGGTTCTCGCTGTTCGATGCCAACGTCAGTGCGGCGAGCGACCTCGACCTGGAGGTCTACAACGCCGCCGGCGCCCTGGTCGGCTCCAGCGGCAGCGGCACGTCGGCCGAAGAAGTGAACCTGGCCAATCCGCCGGCCGGCGCCTACACCGTACGCGTGGTCGGCTTCGCCACCCCAGGCAACGCGCCGGTGAACTTCACGCTGTTCAGTTGGGCCCTGGGCAGCACAGCCGCCGGCAACATGACGGTGTCGGCACCGGCGACGGCGACCACCGGTGCCACCGGCGCCATCACGCTGGCCTTCAACGGTCTCGTCGCCGGCGTCAAGTATCTCGGCTCGGTGGTCTACGGCGGCGACCCGGCGCTGCCGGGACCGACCGTCGTACGGGTCGATCCGTGATCGCCTGACACAGCGAGACTGCCACCGATGACGGGCCCCGGGATCGAACATCCCGGGGCCCGTCGTTCTTGTTCAGCCGCTGCGGGCGAGGACACGCGCTATCGGCGCGGATCCAGCAGCGACGGCGCCTCGATCTGCCCTTCAGGGCACAGGAACGGCTGACCACGCACGCTGGCGTGGTACTCCAGCGTCGCGGTGCCCGCGACGATGCGGATGCGATAGCCCTCGACCAGCACCTGCGTGTACTGGCGGCCGGGCTGCGGGCAGCCGAGCGAGCCGTCGGGCCATGTCACCGCCTCGGCGAGCGTGACGCGCAGTTGCGCGCTCTCACGCTGGGTGCGCCGCGCCGCATCCTGCAGCGCGAAGTCGATCTTGGCCTTCAAAGAGCTCGCCGCGGGGTTCGATGCCGTCACGTTGCGTCTCTCCTGTGCGGTCCGCACCGCGTCGCCCTGGGCCGCGCCGCAGGCCGCCAGCGCCGACCATGCGGCCACTGCCGCGATCGCGTCAGCTCGAAGCGTCCACGACCAGCGCATGCCCGGTCCGCGGATCGACTCGACCCTCGGCCATCCGCGTCATCACCACGACCGCCGCGTCGAGGCCGCGGTGTCGCTCGATCCGCAGCCAGGGGTCGTCGGCCTGCAGCGCGCGCGCGAGATAGCGGCGCTGGCTGCCGACGAGTCGGCGCTGGAACTCCGCCGGCCCCCAGGCCTCGACGCGCCGCCGCACCTGGTCGGGAGCGAAGAAGAAAGTGGGTTTGGCGCCGGGCAGCGGCGAATCCTTCGGACCCACGCTGAACTGCGTGGCGCCGATCACCGCGCTGTGGCGCAACGCATCGCCGAAGTGGCCATGCAGTCGTGCACGCTGCGCGGCGCTGCCCGAGAAGTCGGCATACACGCTGGGCGTCGTGGGATCGAGCGACGCCACCTCGTCGTAGCCGAGCACGCGGTCGTAGCAGCCGAGCGAGCGCACGAAATCGCGATGGGCGTCCGACGTGAGGCCGATCACGGCGATGCCGTCCGGCCGGGCCGCTTGCTGCAGGCACCAGGCGGTGGCATACGCCGTCTTGCTCGACGCGCTCGACAGGATCACCTGCGTCGCGCCGAAGAACGCCTGCTCGCGCAGGAAGTCGCTCAGCAGATAGGCGGTCGTGAACAACGGCCGCACGATCATCAGCGCGTCTTCGTCGTCGCGCCGGTAGTCGGCATCGGCGGCACAGCGGACGTAGCGGTTGTAGACAGCCGGCTGGTCGGCGCGATGCGCCGACGCGTCGACAAAACCTTCGGCCGTCACCCGCGCCGGCTGCACGCGCAGTTGTTCGGCCAGCGGCAGGTAACCGTAGATCCGCTCGCCGACCGCGATGTCAGGCACCGTGCTGGCCACCACATCGGCGAAGCCCCAGACCGGCACGATGCCCCAGTCGGCCTGCCCGCTCGGGAAGAACTGCCAGTAGTGCATCTGGTCGCCGAACAGCGCATAGGTGATGTTGTTGGTGGTGATCGCCACCCGACTCACCGCCAGCTGCACCTGCCCCGGCGGCAGCGCCGCGTCATCGAGATCGACCACGTCGACACGATGATCCGATGCATCGCCCTTGCGCGTGAGCAGCCGCCGCACCTGCACGCGCGAACCCTAGCGGATCACCAGCCGCGGCGCGCCGTCGGCTGCGCCGACGTGGCCGATCTCGGCCGCGGCCGCAAAGCCATGGCGCTGGAACACCGCCAGCACCTCGGCTACCGAGTCCGCGTCGCACGACACCAGCAACCCGCCGCTGGTCTGCGGATCGGTCAGCAGCGCCTTGTCGGCGGCGGCGAAGCCGTCGGGCAGCACCACCTCGGCGCCATAACCAGCCCAGTTGCGGCCGGACGCGCCGGTGACCATGCCGCGTGCCGCGAGCTCGCGCACGCCCGGCAGCAGCGGCACGTGCGCCCAGTCGATCGTCACGCTGGCCTTGGCGCCGCGCGCGAGTTCCAGCCCGTGGCCGGCGAGGCCGAAGCCGGTCACGTCGGTCAGCGCGTGCACGCCGGGCAACGCAGCGAGGTCCGGGCCGGGTGTGTTGAGCTTGGTCGTCGTCGCGATCATCTGGTCGTAGCCGGCGGGGTCGAGCTGGTCTTTCTTGAGCGCCGCCGACAGCACACCGACGCCGAGCGGCTTGCCGAGCACCAGCCGGTCGCCGACCTTCGCGTCGGCGTTGCGCTTGACGCGCTTGGGGTGCACGAGGCCGAGCGCGACCAGGCCGTAGATCGCCTCCACCGAATCGATCGTGTGGCCGCCGGCGATCGGGATGCCGGCGGCGCGGCACACCGAGTTGCCGCCCTCCAGGATCCGGCCGATCACGTCGGTGCTGAGCACGTTGATCGGCATGCCGACCAGCGCCAGCGCCATGATCGGCGTGCCGCCCATCGCGTAGACGTCGCTGATCGCATTGGTCGCGGCGATGCGACCGAAGTCGAACGGATCGTCGACGATCGGCATGAAGAAGTCGGTGGTCGCGATCAGCGCCTGCTCGTCGTTGAGCTGGTACACCGCCGCATCGTCGGCGGTCTCGATGCCCACCAGCAGCTGCGGCGGCACCGGCATCTTCGACGTGCCTTTGAGGATCTCGCTCAGCACGCCGGGCGCGATCTTGCAGCCGCAGCCGCCGCCGTGCGACAGCGACGTGAGACGAACTTCGGCGGGTTTCTCGGGCGCATTCATGATGTGGGCTTCTCCAGCAACTCGGCCACCAGGGCCAGCAAAGTGGCGCGTTCGCGCGCCGGGTGAAACAGCGCGGCACGTGACCGGCACTGCCGCTGCAGCAACGTCAGCATAGCCGGATCGTCGCGGCAGCGCTCCAGCAGGGACGCCAGTGCGGCCGCATCGCCGACCTCGAAGCAGCCGGCGTAGTCGTCGCCCAGCAGGCCGAGGTTGCCGTCGATGCGCGACGCCAGCACCGGCGTGCCGCTCGTCACCGCCTCGATCACCGTGTGCGCGCCGCCCTCCATGCGGCTGGCCTGCACCAGCACGTGGGCGCGCTGGATGCGCTCGCGCGTGGTGGCCGGCGGCAGCCCGCCGAGCCAGCGATAACGCGGCAGCCGCGCCGCCAGCGCCTGCGCTTGCGCACCGAGTTCGGGGTCGAGCGCAGCGCCGACATGGTCAAACACGATGTCGGTGCGTCGCGCGAGCATTTCAGCCGCGGCCATGAAGGTCTCGGGCGCCTTCTCGGCACGCAGATGGCCGACCATCAGCGCTCGCAGGCGCGCCGTGCTCTTGCCTTCGAGCGTGCGCCGCGGCGTCGCCGACTGCAGGCACACGCGCACCTTGTGGCGCAGCTCGTCCGGCAGCACCGCGGCGCCGCGTTCATTGAGCACCACCAGCCGGTCGGCGTGCCGCAGCGAGGCCTGCGCGGGCGGGTCGGTCTGAATGTCGCGGTACAGGTCGGTGCCGGTCAGCACGACGACCAACGGCCGCCGCGGTGACGCCGTAGCCCAGGCCTCGATCGACGGCGCCGACCGTCGCGCGTGCAGCGCGATCATCAGGTCGGCCGGCTCGCCTGGCCAGCGCTGCCAGACCGAGACCGGATAATGCGCCGACAACCAGCGTGCCCAGCGCGACGCGGTATGCCAGTTGCCATTGTTGGCCTCTGGCCCTGCCGGCGTGACGAGGCCGATGCGCGCGCGTGACATCGATGCATCCTAACGAAAGCCCATCCCCGCTGCCGATCGACGACGCCGACGCCGTGCGCCGAGGCAATGCCGAACTGCTGGCTGCCGCGGCGATCGATTCACGCCGGCGACTGCTGCGCCAATTCGACGCCTACCGGCAGGCCCTCGCCGCACGCGGCCTGATCGTCCCGCAGACCCCGGAGCTGAACCTGCCGCTGTGGGAGCTCGGCCACATCGGCTGGTTCGAGGAATTCTGGATCGCGCGCAACCCGCAGCGCCGCCGCGGCTCTGCCGCCGATCCGCGCGTCAGCCGTGCCGCGCCGCTGCGTGCCAATGCCGACGCGCTGTACAACTCGAGCGAGGTGGCGCACGCGCGCCGCTGGAGCCTGAGCCTGCCCAACGCGGCGCTCACGCTGGCCGACCTGCAGCGCATCTCCGAACGCCGCCTCGCCTTGCTGGGCGACGAGCAGGACGGCGACGATGCGCTGTACTTCCATCGGCTCGTGCTGTTCCACGAGGACATGCACCGCGAGGCCTGGGTCTACATGGCGCAGACCCTCGGCTTCGACCCCGGCGTGGACGTGACGGCACCCGCAGCCCGTGCGCTGGACGGCCGCACTCTCGCCGTCGAGGGCGGGCTGGCCACGCTCGGTTCGGCGGCCGGCGGCTTCGTGTTCGACAACGAACTCGGCGCGCACGAGATCGCGCTGCCCGGCTTCGAGATCGACGCCGCACCGGTCAGCTGGGCACGTTATCTCGAGTTCGTCGATGCCGGTGGCTACGACGAAGCCGCGCACTGGACGCGCGAAGGCTGGGCCTGGCGCAAGCGCCACGGCGCCGACCGGCCGCGCTACCTGGAGCGCGGCGAGGATGGCACGTGGCAGCGCCGGCAGTTCGGCCGCATGGTCGCGGTCGACCCCGCTCAGCCTGCGATGCACCTGAGCCAGCACGAGGCGCTCGCCTGGTGCCGCTGGGCCGGCCGCCGGCTGCCGAGCGAAGCCGAGTGGGAGCGAGCCGCCGTGCTGGCGCGCGAGACGGATGCCGCCTTCGACTGGGGCCAGGTGTGGGAGTGGACCGCCAGCGGCTTCATGCCCTACCCCGGCTTCGTGGCGCATCCCTATCGCGACTACTCGATGCCGTGGTTCGATGGCCGGCCGGTGCTGCGCGGCGCCTCGTTCGCCACCGCGCCGCGTTTGAAGCACCCGCGCTACCGCAACTACTTCAGCGCCGAGCGCAACGACATCTTCGCCGGCTTTCGCAGCTGCGCGATCTGACGGTCGTTCTACGCCGCCGCAAAGACGGCGAACCAGCGCCGCTCGTCGGTCCAGCAGTTCGTCTGCGTGAAGCCGGCGTCGCGCAGCAGCCGGTCGAACGACTCGACGGTGTACTTGTACGAGTTCTCGGTATGCATGCGCTCGCCGGCCGCCAGGCGGCGTTCGCCACCGGGCCAGCGCAGCACCACGTTGCGCCGGGCCTCGAGGTGCATCTCGATGCGCGAACGCACCGGATCGAACAACGCGACGTGGGCGAAGTCCTCGACGCGGGCATCACAGCCGAGCAGCGCGGCGAGGCGGCGCAGCAGGTTCAGGTTGAAGGCCGCCGTCACGCCGAGCGGGTCGTCGTAGGCGAGCTCGAGCACGTCGATCGGCTTGACCAGGTCCACGCCGATCAGCAGGGCGCCCCCGCGTGCCAGCACCCGCACCTGGCGCAGGAAGGCGAGCGCCTCGCCCGGCGTGAAGTTGCCGATGCTCGAGCCGGGGTAGAAGACAAGCTTGGGCTCGTCGCCGGCCTCGGGCGGCAGCGCCAGTGTGGTCGAGAAGTCGAGCCCGACGCCGAGCATCTCGACGTGGGGATGGCGCTGCTGCAGCGCCTGCAGCGTATGCCGCAGGTATTCCACCGAGATGTCGACCGGTATGTAACGTCGGGGTTGGAGTGCGTCGAACAGGCGCTCAGCCTTCTCGCAGCTGCCCGCCCCCAGATCGACCAGCGTGCGGCCGCGGCCGCAGGCGGCGGCCATCGCCGCGCCGTGCGCGTCGAACAGGGCTCTCTCGGTGCGGGTCGGGTAGTACTCGGGCAGCTCGGTGATGGCATCGAACAGGCGCGAGCCGAGCGCGTCGTAGAGGAACTTGGGGGCCACACGGGCCGGCTGCGCCAGCAGGCCAGCCGCCAGCTCGCGGCGCAGCGCGGCGTCGTCCTCGCGGTGGATCTGGATGAAGCTCGGCCCGGCCATGAAGCCAGTATGTCGGCATGTTCCGTGCCTGCGCTGCGGGAATTCCATGTGTAAGGTTTAATCGTCCCCCCGCGACACCGTCTGCTGCACCCGACGCACCATGCTGCCTCCGCTCACCGTCAACCAGTCCTGGGCCGTGCTTGCCGGCGCGATCCTGCTCGAGGTGGCCGGCACCACCTGCATGCGCCTGAGCGAGGGCTTCAGCCGGCTCACGCCGTCGGTGCTGATCTTCGTCTTCTATGCCGCGTCGTTCGCACTCAACACACTGGTTGTCCGCACACTCGGGCTGTCGGTCGTCTATGCGGTGTGGTCCGGGGTCGGCACGGTGTTGACCGCGATGATCGGCTACCTCTACTTCCGCGAGCCGGCCACCGCGCTCAAGATGGTCAGCACCGGCCTCATCGTGATCGGCGTGATCGGCCTGCACTCGGCCTCGCGCGCCACCGGCTGAGGCCCGTCATGTCCGCGCGCACGCCCAACGAACTATCGATCGAGCGCTACCGGCGCTGCGCGGCCGGCTACGACGACTCGGCGCAGTACACGATGCCGTTGCGCAGGCGCA